>NZ_JBXYIF010000004.1:0-392957 GCF_057369535.1 Planococcus sp. RAB007_Raresut | reverse complement strand
CCTCCGATTTCAGTACTTGTGTAAAGTGTACCATCTCGAAGGTGTTTTATATTGTCCCATTTAATTATGTCAGTCTACCTGTGTTCCGGACTTTTTTTCTATTCCAATGTATTGCCTTCAGCTGGTATCGGGTTATTTTTAAGCATTCCCGCAAAATGATACGTATTATAAGCAAGGCGTTCAATGGCTGATTTTGTAAAGTCATTATCGCGACCGGCATCCATGTATGAATCTCCCGGTCCCGCTTCGCCTACCCAATACGCATCAACATTTGGCGGGATCGTAAAGCCGATATGCGACAGTCCATATAGAATCGAGGCAGCGGAATGCTTGGCGCCATCCTCATTTCCGGTAACAATAGCCCCGCCGACTTTATTGTAGAAAACGGCTTGTCCTTTATCATTGGTTACGCTGCTGCTGCCATAAAGACGCTCGATTGCCTGTGTGCACAGCGAACTTTTCTCGCCGAGCCAGATGGGTGTCCCGATGATCAAAATATCTGCGGCCAGCACTTTTTCCAGTATTTTCGGCCATTCATCGCCTTCTCCCATGTCTTCCTGAACCCCGTAGGCAATGTTATAATCCGCCATACGGACAATTTCCGATTCAACTCCAAGCTGATTGAAATGGACTTTCACATCTTCCATAAAGCCTTCCGTATGGGAAGGGTCTGAGGTGCTTTTCAGTGAAGTATTAAGGAATAAAGCTTTCAAATTTTGCATCTAAACACTCCTTTTCTTCTAGTCTTCCTTGTTATTCCCTTTGTGCTATTTTTTATTCATGGCGTTAGAATAGTTAGAAAAGGATGAAACGATTATAATAGAGATAGATATTCTTTAAGGAGGCGACTGGATTTGGTGAAGAAGTTTGAAGATGAAGTTATGCAGACGATGAATAAGATGTTCGAAAATGAGATGAAGAAAGTCAACGATACATTGGAGCAGGATTTGCTGATCTCGATGATTGGCGAAGTCAACGCCGGAAAATCTTCAACTGTCAACAGAATCATTGGTGAAGACATTGCCAGTACGAACCCGATGCCGGGCGAAACGGTCAGTGTCGATCCTTACAATATGCGTGGGCTCGAAAACATCAAATTTATGGACACGCCTGGTTTGAATGACCCGAACGATGAAAATCCAAAAAAGACGCTTGAATTCGTTCAGAAATCCGACGTCGTCCTATTTTTCCTGAATGCTGCGGGAACTGTGTTCTCAGACAGCGAAAAAGAGAAATTTACGGCCATTGAGAAGAATAATAAGGATATTATCATTGTTTTAAATAAAATCGATGCCGCGGAGAATATTCCTTCCTTAATCCAATTTGTTAAAAAGCACACTAATCATAAATACAAAGTCATACCGGTTTCTTCAAAAACGGGTGAAAATTTTGAGGATCTGAAAAGGGAAATTCTTGTGATGCTCGAAAAAAAAGGTAAGGACCTGCTTTTTGCAAAAAGCATGAAAGAGAAATCAGCCGCAGCTACCAGATGGATTGTCGGCGCCGGTGTCTCAGCCGGGATTATCGGGGCATCACCGATTCCGGGATCGGACGTTGTACCACTGACATCCCTTCAAGTAGGTCTCATTATCAAGCTTTCAAAACTATACGATAAGCCTTTATCCAAAAAAGCTGCGAAAGACATGATTGTAATCACCGCGACCCGGACAGTCGGCCATACAATCTACAGGCAGGCTTTGAAATTCATTCCGGGGGCAGGATCGATTATTGGCGGCACTGTAGCAACTGCCATGACAGTCGCGCTTGGCTACGGAGTGAAATACGCCTATGAAAATAATATGGCCATCGATTATGATATGATCGGCAATATATTCGATAAATATAAACAAAAGGCTGACAAAGCCTGACAATCCCAGCCACTCAACTTTGAGTGGCTTTTGTTCAATTGCCTTAAAAACAGTATTGGTTTAACTTTAGTACATAGAAGCAGAGGAGGTTCGGAATGCATATTTTAGTTGTCGAAGATAATCCGAGCGTCAGTTCAATGCTCGAATTATTTTTTTCGAAAGAAGGTATAACCGGTGATTTTGCCTCTGATGGCATCGAAGGATTCGAAAAATATCAGCAAAACGATTATGACTTGCTAGTGCTTGATTGGATGCTGCCGGGAATGGATGGCATTTCTGTGTGCAGAAAAATCAGGGAGCAGGGAGATCAGATTCCGATTATCATGCTGACAGCAAAAGACAGCGAATCGGACCAAGTGATCGGTTTTGAGATGGGGGCAGATGATTATGTCACAAAACCCTTCAGTCCGCTTACGTTAATGGCAAGGATAAAAGCTGTGGCTAGGCGTTCGCAAAAAGGGGAGTCTGTTGAAGACCGGATACAAACAAAGCATTTCACGATCAATAAAACAACGAGGGAAGTACTGAAGGATGGTGCTGTTGTAGAGAATCTCACACCGAAGGAATACGACTTGCTCGTCTTTCTATTGCAGCATCCTAAACAGGTATTCAGCCGTGAACAGCTGCTTGAGCGGGTATGGGGCTATCAGTTCTACGGTGATGAACGGACAGTCGATGTCCATATTAAAAGGATCCGCAAAAAAATAAGCGGCGGTGAACAGTACTTCCACACCATTTGGGGAGTTGGCTATAAATTTGAAGAACAGGCGGATTAATTATTTCTATCAATTGATGGGCAGCCATCTGAGCATCCTGCTGATATCTTTCCTGATTCTCAGTCTTTTATTCGTGCGATTCGTCGAAGATTTTGCCTATCAGGATAAAGCGGAGGAATTGGAGAACTACGGTGAGCAAATTTTGACTGAATTGGAAGGTCCGCGTCCCGGCGTAAATCTGGAGCCGTATGTTTCCATTTTACAGGCTCAGAATATCAACTTCATTGTTTTTAACCAGCAAAGCAGAATCCTCTATCCGATTTCGGAAGCATTCCCGCCAGTCGAATTGACTGTGGAGGAATGGGATACGATTGAACGCGGTGAAACACTTGTCGTCAATCGGGATGTTCAGCGCTTTGAAGACACGGTGACATTTGTGGCCTTACCTTATGTAGAAAGCAACCAGCTGGTGGGCGGGGTGCTGCTTGCAGCACCAGTAAGCGGAACAAGCGAAATGATCTTCGAACTGAACCGAACCTTACTGACAGCGATGCTGGCGGCATTGGCCATAGCCCTTCTGCTCAGCTATTTGTTGTCGAAACTGCATGTCAGCCGGCTGCAGCGGATGCGGAAAGCGACAGCGATGGTCAGTGAAGGAAATTATGACGTGAAATTACCGGAGTCCGGATATGATGAATTCGGGGATTTAGCGAAAGATTTTAATGACATGACAGCCAAGCTCCATAAATCCAATGAAGAAATTGAACGACTTGAAAATAGACGGCGCCAGTTCATGGCGGATGTATCGCACGAAATGAGGACGCCGCTGACGACGATTGCAGGAGTCATTGAAGGTCTCCGCAGCTATATGATCAAAGAAGAACAGCGGGAAAAGGGCATTCGGCTTGTCAGCGAAGAAACGAAAAGGCTGATGCGGCTGGTCAATGAGAATCTGGATTACGAAAAAATCCGGTCAAACCAGGTTTCGTTGTTGAAAGAATCGGTGGAAACAAAAGAATTACTTGAAATCATCCAGGAGCAGATGGAGTTTCTGGCAGCTGAAAAAGGAAATTCCATCATCATTGATGCCCCTGAAGACCAGAAAGTATATGTGGATATGGACCGCATCATTCAGGTGCTTACTAATATTGTGAAAAACAGTATCCAGTTTACCGAAAATGGGGAGATCCGCATCACTTCTTATTCTGAACCCGGCTATGCGATTATTGAAGTGGAAGACACAGGGAGCGGAATCGATGTAGAAGAGATCGATCTGATTTGGCGCAGGTTCTTCAAATCCGATGTTTCCCGTGGAAGCGGTCAATTCGGCCTGGGACTATCCATCGTCAAACAATTAGTGGAACTTCATGGCGGAGACGTAAGGGTAGAGAGTGAACTGGAAAAAGGTACGAAATTCATAATTCGTCTCCCTGATGAAAAATGAAGCACAAGCGAATTTTGCTTGTGCTTTTTTATGTCTTCAAAATGTGTTGAAAGTTTCCATATTATTTAAAGCTTCGGTCATAGTTTATTCATATTTGCTTGTTATTGTTTATACATCGGCATAAGTAATGCGGCAAACAGTAATTGCCGGCACTGTTATTTATGGCCAAAACACGATAGGTGAAGAAAATTATAACTCAGGAGGAATTTAAATTGGGATACTATAATTCGACAGAACCAAAAAGAAGAAATAGAGGGAACTTCGCTTCAGGGTTTACGGGTATATTGGCGGGTGCTGTATTGGCCGGCATCGTATTGCCTGGATTTACAGATACTGAACAGGGAATAGGGATAGGTGAAGATACTCAGCAAGTGGAAAATGTCAGCGGAGTGGAGAATGTTTCTTCGATTGTCACTTCTGATGTTACAGAAGTCGTTGACGCCACTTCGGCAGCAGTTGTCGGTGTAACGAATTTGCAAAGTGCCCAGCAAAACCCTTTCACACAGAACAACGGCGGTGAGCCGCAGGAAGCGGGAGCCGGTTCTGGTGTCATCTATAAAAAAGAAGGGGATTCAGCTTATATCGTTACAAACAACCATGTGGTCGAAGGCGCTGAACAAGTTAAAGTGACATTGTCCGATGGCACAGAAATAGATGCCGAAGTGTTGGGGACAGATATCTGGACAGACCTGGCTGTATTGAAAACTGATTCCGCAGAAATCAAAGATGTGGCGGAATTCGGTGATTCTTCCGTCCTTAAAGCAGGCGAACCGGTTATCGCAATCGGTAATCCACTGGGGCTCCAATTTTCTGGATCAGTGACAACGGGCGTGATTTCAGGAACTGAACGTTCGATACCGATAGACATCAATAAGGACGGAACAGAAGACTGGCAGGCAGAAGTGCTTCAAACTGATGCAGCCATCAACCCTGGTAACAGCGGAGGCGCTTTGATCAACAGCCAAGGCCAATTGATCGGAATCAACTCGATGAAAATTGCACAAGCTTCAGTTGAAGGAATCGGCTTGGCTATCCCGATCAATTCAGCAATTCCGATCATTGAAGATTTAGAAACGAAAGGCGAAGTTGAAAGGCCGGCGCTTGGTGTAAGCATTTTGGATCTTCAGAATGTACCTGCCCCGATTCGGCAAAATGAACTGAACTTACCTGCTGAATTGGAAAAAGGTGTAGTCGTTGAATCGGTCGCTAAAGGCTCTGGCGCAGAAACTGCCGGTCTGCAGCAAAGCGATGTAATTGTCGGGATGGGCGGAGATGATATCACCTCTGTACTTGAACTTCGACAATACCTCTACACAAAAGCGGAAGTTGGCGATACTTTGGATATTAAATTCTATCGCGGATCTGAACTGATGGAAGCGAAAGTGGATTTGACAGAAGGTATATAATCTTTTCAACCAAAAGAACTCTCCCTTTTTAAATGGGAGAGTTCTTTTGGTTTCGCAGAATATATTGGTGGAAACCGTCAATCCATAAGGCCGAACAGATCGAAACCGATTCCTATAGCTAGAATAATCAGGACGATGACTACGAAGATGGCAACACCGATTTTGATCTTAGGCATTTCCTTTACATTGGGTTCTTCCAGCCCTTCTTTTCTTTCAGGAGGATGGTCCATATTGTCTGTGCTGTCTCTCATGTAATCTTTTCGTTCCTCAGGTTCGTTATTGTTTTTATCACTCACAAATACTACCTCCCCGTTCTGTTTATTTCTGTATATATACCCTAAGAAGAGGGGTGTTAATCAAAATACTTCTCTTCCTGTTCCAGTTCCCGGCGCGTTAAGGCTTTGGCCAACTCTTTCCCGAACAGTTCAGAAGAATGGGGATCACGGCCGGTCAGAATGCGTTCGTTAGCCCAAACCGCATATTGATCCTGGTCTTCTGCTTTAGAATAATTGGCGACTCTGTTCAATTCATCTTCAAGACTGAATGGCAGCAAGTCACGTACTTCTTCAGGTTCTTTGTCGTTGGGATAACCTGTCACATCCAGTCCCTCTAAGAATGGACGGCCTTCTTTTGTTTTCGTGTAAACCAACGGAGCGGGACCATGGCAGACAGCTGACACAATGCCGCCAAGTTCATATACTATATTGATCATATTATGAAGTTCTTCGCTGTGGGCGAGGTCGAACATCGCTCCGTGGCCGCCTACGATGAATATAGCGTCATAGTCGCTCGCTTTTACATCGACAAGCGGAGTGGTCTTATCAGCGAGTCCGGATTCATATAATTTTTTGTATTTGCCTTCGGGGTCATAATCTTTTGAAATACTTAACGGATCTACAACGGGTTTGCCGCCAAGCAGTGATGCAATACCTACTGTATGGCCTTCTTTTTCAAGTTCCATAGCCGGTGCGAATAACTCTTCGGCCCACCATCCTGTTACGTAATTGTTTTCTTCATCTGCATAACCGCCTGATAAAACAGCCAAAACTTTTGCCATGCTTTTTCCTCCTCAACATTATAGAATCTCTATTTCTTCATTTACCCTTCACCGCAATACTGAAACACAAACTCGGATGGAGCCTATGCATGAAAGGAATAAAGACAAAAGGGCAAAGAAATGAATCGGCGCAATTTTGTGTTTAATTATCAAAAAAGTATGTTTTGTTTGAAATGACCGGGGTATTCAAAGTATGTATGTAAAATTTTTGAAGGAGGAGGCCGTTATGACTGAAAAAAAGAATGACCATAATCTCGATCCTGAAAGAATGGAACAGAACCACGATGATGGAAGCTCAAATGATAAAGATTTTAATGCGGGAGGAAACGCTTCCGACTACGATGGTGGGCACCCGAAAGACACGGAGCCGGAAAGCGAAGGACGCATAAAGAATGGTGAAGAATACGCCAGACGCCAAGAAGGCGTGGATGAAATTGACAACGATTCATATAATTCCGGCGGAAACGCGTCGGATTATGATGGCGGCCACCCGGAAGACAGTTCAGGCAATAGCGAAGGAAAGGTCGATTCCGATAAAAAATAAAAAACTGACTGGAGAGTGTGTGTATGTTTTTCCATAGAAAAGAATTGCAGTATCACGCGAAACCGGATGCACCGGATGCAGTTTTTGCAAAACAGGTCCAGGAACTGATTGGTGGTCAATTCGGTGAAATGACTGTAGCGCTTCAATACTTATTCCAAAGCTGGGGGACGCGCGGCAATGACAAATATCGTGACCTTCTGATGGACACTGGGACTCAGGAACTCGGACATATTGAAATGCTTGCAACAATGGTTGCAAGATTATTGGAAGGGGCGCCTGTCTACGAGCAGGAAAAAGCCGCTAAAGACCCTGTAGTGGGTGCAATCATGGGCGGCATGAATCCACAGCATGCAATCGTACATGGTTTGGGGGCATCTCCTAAAGACAGCAACGGTGTGCCATGGAATTCGGGCTACATTATCGCCAGCGGCAACTTGCTGGCTGACTTCCGGGCCAATGTCAACGCAGAATCGCAAGGGCGGCTGCAAGTGGCTCGTCTTTACAGCATGACAGACGACAGAGGTGTGAAAGACCTCCTTTCATTCCTGATTGCTCGGGATACCATGCACCAGAACCAATGGCTGGCAGCAATCAAAGAAATGGAAGCAAAAGAAGGTGTCATTGTTCCTTCTACAGTGCCGCCTGAATGGGAAGCGACAGAGTTCTCCCATACCTTGTACACGAATGCGGACAGCACTGCTTCTCAGCTGGATTTCCTGAAACAGCCTGCACCTGATGGCGCGGCATTCAAAGAAGAAGAAAGCAAGGCTTTCGGTGGGGTTCCTGAGTTAAAGCCAGCACCGCCTCAAGCACACGATACATTGCCTGGTGAAAACGATTAATAATGGACGGAGCCTCTTTTGCGAAAGAGGCTTCTTTTAATGGAGTGTGGTGAAGATGGCAAGAAATATGTGGTTGATGACACAGACATGGCGTGATCTTTTGTTTCTCCATTGGCCAGTTGATCCGCCGACAATCCGTAAGTATGTACCGGAGGAATTGGAGCTGGATCTTTATGATGACAAAGCGTGGATTGGCATCGTCCTCTTCAAAGCACGCTGCACGCGGCCGCGATTCATGCCTCCTGTGCCTGGTGCTGCAAACTTTCTGGAAGTGAACGTACGGACATACGTCAAATATAAGAATAAAACTGGTGTTTATTTTTTCAGCTTGGATGCAAACAGCAAGTTGGCGGCAGAGACTGCTTCTTTTGGAGGCTTTCTTCCTTATCGAAGTGCCAAAATGTCATTTGGCAAGAAAAAGGGACAAATCAATTTCAAAAGTGTAACCAAAGAAAATCCACAGGAAAAAATTGCTTTACAATATCAAATATTACCGCAGCCAGCGGCTTCAACTGAGCTCGAAAAGTGGCTGACCGAACGTTATTGCCTATGGACAAAACCGGGTGATAGATTGCTGCGTCTTGATATAGCCCATGCTTCCTGGAAATTGAAATACGTGCAAGGGGAAACTGTTGAAAATACGATGGCACCATACCTGGGCATAAACTTCAAATACGAAAAACCGATGGCCCATTATGCAGAAATGAAAAAAGTGCGTTTTTTTCCACCTGTAATTGAAAAGTAAAAAACCCCGAAACTTTAAAGTTTTGGGGTTTTTGAGGATACCGCCGCTTTTCTTTGTCCAGACTCCAGCCGCCCAGCTCTTCGGGTCATAAGCCAACTCAGCTGCCGTGGCAAAGAACGCCACTCTGCTGATCCGTCTTATGCCTTTCAGAGCTTAACGGGCGCTGTCGCTTTTATTAGTCATGACTGTCTCGGCTCGTCATGCTCAGTAGTATGGGAAGTTTCCTTGTGCTCCCAAACACGCTTTGTCAGGTAAATATGGAAGAACCATTCGCCGGCTGCAATAAGCAAAGCAGAGAAAAGAGCGGCCATGACCAATGAAAAATCAGGATTCGCAATCAGCCATAATCCCAGCAGCCATACTGCGAGAAAGACGAGGACAAAATCTCCGCCAGTCGCGATCTTATTCGATGTTTTCGGATAGATGATCAAGTCTCCGACAAATCCAACTGCTGTAATGATAAGGCTTATAATGAATATTTCATAAAGTTCAACGCCAAAAGCCAGGCCCAGAATAACAAAGAGGACGGAGAAAATCATAGCGAATTTGATAAGCAAAGCTTCAATATACTTCATCTGATATTCCTCCTGGAATATTTTATAGTTATCCGCTGTATACCCAGTTTTTTTACAATAGAATCGTGAATAGACAAAAAAAGACCCTCAAGAGAGGGTTTTTTTGTTAGGAACTGATGAAGTCTCCACCGTTTACGTGGATGGTCTCGCCAGTTACGTAGGTGGAATCTTTAGATGCCAGATATACGTAAGCCGGTGCTAATTCTGCAGGCTGGCCGCGGCGCTCCATTGGTGTATCGCCTCCGTGTTCGCCGACTTTTTCGGCATCGAAAGTAGCCGGGATCAACGGTGTCCAAATCGGTCCTGGAGCGACAGAATTTACGCGGATGCCGTCATCGATAAGATTAGCGGAAAGGGATCTGGTAAACGCTGTAATGGCTCCTTTGGTCGCTGAGTAATCGATTAATGTCGGAGATCCGCGGTAAGCTGTCACTGATGAGGTGTTGATGATCGAATCTCCTTTTTGCATGTGCGGAATAGCCGCTTGCGTCAAAAAGAACATCGAAAAGATATTCGTCTCGAAAGTTTCGCGGAGCTGATCCTCTGAAATGTTCAGGAAATCATCTTGCGGAAACTGCTTCCCGGCATTGTTCACAAGAACATTCAATTGGCCGAACTCTCCGATGACATCAACGACCAGCTGATTGCAATTTTCGACTTTGCTGATGTCCGTCGCAAACTTCATGCATTTGACATCATAGGACTCCACAGCTTTAACCGTTTCATCAGCGTCATCGTGTTCATCAAGATATGCAATCGCAATGTTGGCGCCTTCTTTGGCGAATGCGACGGCAACTGCCCGTCCGATGCCGCTGTCGCCGCCAGTGATCAAAGCAGTCTTGCCTTTCAGCTTATCGGCGCCTTTATAATCCTTATCATCATAGATGGGCTCCGGGTCCATCTGTTTTTCAACTCCCGGCTGCTTGCCTTGTTCCTGCGGGTCAATTGCTTCATCAATTTTTTCGTATTTATCTTTAGCCATATTATCTCCTCCTGAAAGTGGATTCCATGACTTTCCTATTCCCGCTGCTCATTCAGCTAAACGCTCTGACGCTATTCAGAATCAGCATGTTTTTTTCTGAATAGCCAAAACATCGCAAATAAGAGCGACAGAACACTCAGTATCAGTGAAGGGACGAAAAACGGAGGGCGATAAGTAAAGACGATGTGGTTTTCACCCGCTTCAATCGGAACGCCGACAAAAGCGTAATTGGCTTTCAGTACATCAGTGTCGACACCGTTTACCGTTGCACTCCATCCTCTTTCATAAGGGATGACAGCAGACAGGTAATCGTCACCAGCCGTGTTGTCATACAGAATTTCAACACGGCTGCCGTCTATTTCGAGCTTCTTCAGCCCCGCAGCCTCATCTGCTTCTCTTTCCAGAGTGTCATAATCTTCTTCGAATAATTGGATTTCCGTCAAAAAGTATCGCCCTTCCGGTACGCGGATCTCTGCACGCTCCTGATAAGGCACCCGGATTGTCAGATCATCCACGTAGGTTTTGTATACCGATTGATTTGATTTTCGGGAAGTGACATAATCGTTGACTGTCAGATTGAAACCTTCATCTTCAGCGGTGTTCACCAAATTGAATGACACATAGAGGTCACCCTGGCTTGCAGCGGGATTTTCCCAAACGAGATCGATGCCGCCAGTTTCACCTGTAACCTCCAAAATTCCATCGTCATAGCGTGCCTCTTTCTCTTCGATGGTGAATTTTGATGTTATATCGCCTGTTACTTGGATAGGACTGCCTTCTTCTTCCGTATTCAGGACAATGCCGTTAAGCATAGCGTGTTCGCGGACCAAAGGCGGATGCATTGACAGTTTATCTTCTGAATAGAATTCGGTTGCGCCCCGGGCAAAGGGCAGGACATTTTCGTTTTCGTATACCTTATAATTTTCTGATTCAAGAATTTCATTGAATCCGTATGGAATGTTACGGTCATCAGCTGGACGGATGATGTATTTCCCGCGCGCCATGCTGAAGAGGTTCGCGCGATTGCCGAGTGTCGCATAGCGGCTGACACTCTCGCGGCCCATATCGATTTCCATATCATACAGATAAAAATACAGCAGGTTTTTATTCAAAATGCTGGAATACGCACTCAGCCCCTGGAAATCCTGGACAATCGGTGTGTTATTGCGAACGCCCTGCATCCATTCGATGCGATACATTTCGTCATTGTCGCGGCTATGGATCTGTTCGAGCAGGCCGCGGACTTCAGGATCGTCATAATCTTTGCCTGTAATCAGTTCTTTGCTGACTTGATCGACGTTGCCCATCTCCAGTATTTTGTCCGACTGATAGAAATTCGCGAAGACGATCAGCCACGCCAATAAAGCAGGTCCAACAATAATCAGAGTACTGGATTTCTTGAAATAGAGTGCTGCCCAAACAGCGGAAATCGTCAGCAATAGACCGCCGAGAACAACTCCTGTTTCCACGAAGTCGAATTCCAGCGCAGGATCCAGTAACGCATAAATGATATAGATGAAACCCGTCAGCCTCGTTGCAATGAAGAAATTGCGTCGTGAAATTTTAGTGAGCATCCCGAGACCGCTGGCGATCGCTCCGCCAGCTGCGAAAGAAATGAAATATTCCCAGCGGTATTGAGGAGCGGAAAATCCGTTGAATACGCTGCTTACAAGCGGGCTCAAATGCATCACTATTCCCGCAATCCCCATTAAAGCAAAAAGGCGGAAGGTTTTATTGCCGTAAAAACGGAACATAAATAAGAACAGCACAAACAGCGCCGGCAATATAATATAGCGACTAGTATAAAGGATATTATCAAAAGGGTCGAAAATCGGGATTTCCTGTTGGAATGGCGGACGGTGATTATTCAGATACGCATAAACTGCAGGGATGAATGCTACCGCGCCGATGCCGAATCCGATGATGCCGGTTCCCATGAATGTCAGCAGTTTTTTCTTTTTATCCTTTTCATCTGCAGTCAGTGGGATGAACAGACGGAAAAGGATATAGATGGCGGCCAATAGGAAATTGATATAGGCAAAATAAAAATTATCAAAGAACGATATGGAAACAGCCACAAGAAACCAGCCGGGTTTTTGTTCCCTGAGTATTTTCTCGATCCCCAATATAAGCAGTGGAAGCCATAAAAAAGCATCAGCAAAAAATTCCCAGTACACGGTGTGCCGGAAAAACATTCCTGATATCCCGTAAACGGAAGCGCCGATCAAAGACGGCCAATACGGGATTTTCATGTACATGAAAACGCGGGATGTAATGAACAGAACAAAACTCATACGGATTACACTGATGAAAACCGCCGCGTTTGCCCAGAACAGGACGTCGGGTTCCTGGACGATGCCGGTGACGTCCAACAGCCAGACAAAGGGAACGGTTATGAGAAAGACAATGGATGTGGAAAAATAATACGCCAATTCACTGAAAGTGCCTGCGCCTAATCCAAAATCGAAGGAATAGAAAAATTCTCCGTTTGTATATTGTTCATATAGAAGATGTTTGAATGGCATCATCTGTGACAGGCCATCATTGACGCCAGCCATATACTGTCCCTGTGACCATTGATAAAGAAAGACACCGTGGGACAGGGTGGCAAGCGCAAAGCTGATTGCCAGCAGCGACCAATAGGGATGTTTTTTTAACATGAATTCACCGACTTTAATTTATTTCTGCCGTACGGGATCTTTCATGATTTTGCTGGAAACGATGAAAGTGATAGGCACCGTAAAAATCACAGCGGCAAAAGGCGCAATATTGCTGTTTAAATTCAAGTATTCAACAAATATGAAAATTAGAATGGTTGAGACCGTCATATTGACGACTTGCGTCAAAGGGAAGAACAGGTATTTCTTGAGAGTGGGTTTTACTCTATACGTAACGTAAGTGTTCAAGAAAAAAGACACATTCAAGCTGATTAGAAAACCAATTATATGTGCGAGCATATAAGGCAGCGAGAAAAGATTATGGAGAATCAGGTAGATGGAATAATAACTTAACGTATTGATGACACCAACGAACAGGAAACGGGTGAACTCGGTATTCAGCGATTTAAGATTCATCGTATTCATCCACATTGCTGATATCCACCAGGAAGTTCGGGCGCCGTTTTGTTTCATTATAGATGCGTCCAATATATTCCCCGATTACGCCGAGGCTGATCAATTGGATTCCGCCGAGCACCAGGATTGCAGTGATGGTGGTGAAATAGCCGGGAGCGGTAATCCCTCTTTGAGAAATGCCGTATAAAGTATAAGCAATATAAGCGAGGGAAAGAATAAGGACGATAAATCCTGTGTAAAAACAAATACGCAGCGGTTTTGTGTTGAAAGATATAATTCCATCGATACCGTAATTGATCAGGCTGGCGAATGACCATTTAGAGCTGCCGCCTTCTCGAAGAACGTTCTCGTAGCAAATGGTCTTTTTGCTGAGGCCTATCCAGGAAAATAAGCCTTTAGAAAAACGGTTATTTTCACTCAGCAGGAGCAATGAGTCAATTGCCTTTCTGCTCATTAAGCGGAAATCTCCTTCACCATCCGCCAGGTCGACATCGGTAATGGAGTTGATCAATTTATAATACAAACTGGATAAGAAGGTGCGAACTTTCGGATCGCCAGTCCGAGTCCGTTTTGCAACGACCTGATGGAAGCCTTCTTCAAATCCCTGAAGCAATTCTGAGATAAGAGTAGGTGGATGCTGCATATCGCTGTCCATTAAAATCGCGGCGTCTCCTTTGACTCTTTTCAGTCCAGCGAGAATGGCGGCTTCCTTGCCGAAGTTGCGGGTAAAGGATATATATTTTACACTGTTCTGCTGTTCAGCGAGCTTGAGTATTTCTTTCAACGTGCCGTCCCTGCTGCCGTCATTAACGAATAAAATTTCATATCTATAAGGAACAGCGGTAAGTTCCTTAACTAATTTTTCGTAGATGGGAGAGATGTTTTCTTCTTCGTTGTAGGCTGGAACTATAATAGAGATCAGCTTCATATCTGGACTCTCCTCCTAAATTTTATATGATAGTAGCTCCTTGCGATGTATACCCGATTTAGAGGTAAAGTATGTGCAAAAGAGCAGGGGATTTTATATTTATCCTATCTTTTGAACTATAAAAGATGAAACTTTCCTTGAAGTGGGACGTATAACTATAATGATCGCGGAAATTGAAAACAGCACTTAATAATTCTGAAAATTCCGCTTAAACCGATTGACACATAAAATGGAAAATGCTAGGTTTAAGCTTGGAGACAGTTTGCCTTAAATGGACGACTCGACCCTTAGAATTGAAATTTTCCGCAACTATCAATAGTATTAACAATAGAATACATAAAGATGAATGGAGAGTGTTAATAGTGGCTATCAATTTAGTAAAAGGTCAAAAGATCGATTTAACAAAAGGACGTTCATCTCTTTCAAGCATTATGGTCGGACTTGGATGGGATCCTGTAGAAACGAAAAAGAGCGGTGGATTCCTGAGTGCAATTCTTGGGGGCGGAGGCGGCGGTTCTGATATCGACTGTGACGCTTCAGTCATCATGCTTGATGAAAATGGAAAACTTAAAGGCAAGGAAAATCTTATTTATTTCGGAAACAAGCAAAGCCGTGACGGCAGTGTTGTACATTCGGGTGACAATCTTACTGGCGAAGGCGAAGGCGATGATGAAACAATCAACATCGATCTTAAACGCATTTCCCCGTCAATCCATCGTTTGGTTTTCGTGGTGAATATTTATAATGCAAAACAGAAAAAACAGGATTTCGGGATGATTGAAAACGCCTTTATCCGTCTGGTTGATAACCAGAACAAAGAAGAACTTATCCATTATAACCTGACAGAGAACTACTCTGGTAAAACTTCCTTGATCCCAGGCGAATTGTATCGCCAGGGCAGCGAATGGAAATTCTCTGCAGTAGGTGAAGGAACTACAGATTCTGATATTGGCTCAATCGCCAATAAATATGCTTAAGGAGTGATTTTGAATGGCAATTAACTTATCAAAGGGACAAAAAGTCGATTTGACTAAAAGCAATCCGGGCTTGTCAAAAGTAGTAGTAGGACTTGGCTGGGATACGAATAAATATGACGGCGGCAAAGATTTTGACCTTGATTCTTCGGTTTTCCTGTTGAATGCGGAAAGCAAAGCTTCATCAGAGGCTGATTTTGTTTTCTATAATAATACAAAAGGTGCCGGCGGTGCTGTAGAGCATACAGGCGATAACCGAACAGGCGAAGGAGAAGGCGATGACGAGCAAGTGAAAGTCGATCTTTCAGCCGTTCCTTCTTCTATTGAAAAAGTCACTTTTGCCATCACTATCCATGACGGAGAAGCGAGAGCCCAGAATTTTGGGCAGGTAAGCAATTCCTATGTACGCATTCTCAACGAGGAGACAAATGAAGAGCTGATCCGCTACGATTTGGGAGAAGATTTCTCTATCGAAACTGCTATCGTCGTAGGGGAACTATACCGTCACGGCGGAGAGTGGAAATTCAATGCGATCGGAAGCGGCTATCAAGGCGGCCTAGGTTCGCTTGTTAAAGACTTTGGACTCGACAGCTGATTTGGCAAGTTGAAAAAGCAAGGGGCTGGGCTCCTTGCTTTTTTTCTCAATTCTGATGGAAATGAGCAATTGATTATAAGTAAGAACTTGTTTTCTGAGAGGTCTTGATAAGCAGAGATGCGGTGTCTAGACTCCAGCGCCCAGATTCTCGGGATCATAAGCCACTCTGTGTCTAGTCTCCAGTGCCTAGCTCTTCCGGACATAAGCCGAACCAGCTATGCGGCAAAGAACGCCGCTACGCTTTTTCGACTTATGCCTGTCAGAGCTGTACAGGCACATCCGCTTTTCGAGACTGTGCGGCTGAAAACACGCCGCTTCGCCAGAGCGTCTTATGCCTTTCGAATCTAAACGGGCGCTTACGCTTTTCTTTATAATTGTGCCGGGAGGATTTCATAATGAGACATTTCAATGCATTAGATGATTCTGAGTTAAAAACGTTTTTTAAATACCCCCCGGCAGAATTTAATCGAGATACGGATCGGGAAAAACTTGGGCTGGCGTTGGGGGCAGCGCTCTATACACCGGGTTCAAGACCTGATTTCGCAGCTAAGATTATAGCCGGAAGTTATCGGCGGGACACATTTTCGGGATTGGCGACATTGATGATTTGCCTGGAAGACGCAGTGGCTGATACCGAACTGGAATCAGCCGAAGCGAATGTTGTTTCACAACTGAAAGAGCTTGAGCAAGCTTCTGCATCACATATTGCGGGAAGCCCCTTGCTGTTTTTGCGTATCCGCAATTCTGATCAATTGGATAAATTAACAAAACTGGCGGGCAGTTCGCTCGGCATGCTGACTGGCATTGTGCTTCCTAAAGTGCAGGCTGCGGATCTTGAACCTTTTTTCCTGGCTCTTGACCGCGCCAGTGAAAGTGCAGGCAGAAAATTGTATGCTTTGCCTCTTCTTGAAACGCAAGAAGTGCTATTCGCTGAAACGCGGGAACAGGCATTAATGGATATTTACAGCAAATTACGGCGTGAAAAAGATCGGATCCTGACGATCAGAGTCGGCGCCACTGATTTCTCAAGCCTTTACGGGCTGCGGCGTCCAGTGGAACGAACAATTTACGATGTTCACCTGATCAGGGATTGCCTGATTTCAATACTCAATAAATTCACGAAAGCAGAAGACGGTTTTATTGTCTCAGGACCTGTTTATGAGTATTTCACGGCCGAAACTGACGCATGGCTTTCTTCAAAACCGGAGAAAATTCTCTGGGAGGAAGTGCAGCTTGATGTCCTGAACGGTTTTAAAGGGAAAACGTGTATACACCCTTCTCAAATTGCCATAGTGAACGCTGGACATATCATTTCTCATGAGACTTATGAAGATGCGATGCTCATATTGGCGAAAAGCGATACGTTCAATGGAATCCTGCAAAGCCCGCAGCGCAATAAAATGAATGAAGTAAAACCGCACCTGAGCTGGGCGAAGAAAGTGGCTGCTCAAGCGGAAATATATGGGGTGCTGAATGAATACTACAAACCAATCGACGTCCTCAATCATATACGAGCAAAACAACTTGCAAACCAGGTATAAATACTGGGATAAAATGGACATAGAGGTGTCTGTAACAGACAGCTACGGGGATTTGCCAATGGAATCCTTATTCTCCATGGCACTTCGGGTCAACAAAAAACGGCAATTTCTATTTGTCAGCAAATTAATTGCGAAGCATTTGGCGGTTCATCCAGCAATAGCGCTGGGAACCGGGAGTTTGCTTGCTTCATTATTAATGGAAAAGTCAGGCTTGAAGCCAATTCCGCAGGCTAAACAAATCGTTGGAATGATTGAATCAGGAACAGCCTGTCTTGAAACAAGCCGTGAATCGCTTGCATACCGAACGGCTTTGCCTGAGAAAACTGTTTTTATCGGAATGGCGGAAACAGCCACTGGTCTCGGCCATGCTGTTTTTCATCATTTCGATGAAGCAGCATATATCCACACGACCCGGGAAGACATTATTGGCGCATCTCCAGCTTTTGTATTTGAGGAAGAGCACTCTCATGCCACTTCCCACAAAGTTTACGCGCCTGCAGAAATGCTGGAGGAAGCAGAAGCCATCGTCCTGATTGATGATGAAATTTCGACAGGCAATACGTTATTGAATTTGATCACCGCATTGGATTCCCAATTTCCAGGCAAAAACTACATATCCCTCTCCATTCTGGACTGGCGCAGCGAAAACCAAAAGCGAAAGCTTGATGACATGGCGGCAGCTCGTAATTTGACTGTCGATGTCCTGGCATTGCTTACAGGTGGATTCGATTTGAAGCACAGTGAATCCCCTAGCGAAACAGAAGTCTCAGAGCTTAATGGTTCGGGTGAAAAGACGCCTGACCGTTCAATGCAAATTGAGGCAATGGATCTGCAATCGGCAACGGGGCAGCGTTATCTTCCTTTAACCGGCCGGTTCGGATTGTCGAGCAGCAGTCATTTGGAAATCGGGAAATGGGCTGAACAATTGGCAGGGGCAGTGCCGGTCAGCAAAAAACCGCTGGTGATCGGAGTTGGGGAAAATATGTATTTACCCCTTCGATTCGCTTTAGCACTTAGTGGGGATGCTTTGGTGCAGACAACTACCAGAAGCCCTATTTTTGCTGCTGATGTAGAAGGATATCCCATTAAAGAGAAAGTTTGTTTTAAGTTGCCGGATGCTGAGGATGTCAATCAATTCCTTTATAATATAAGCAAAGTCGATGCAGATAGAATCTATTTATTAGCTGAATCGGTTGCGGACAAAGCAAGCTGGCAGCCTTTGATTTCATATCTTGAACAAAAAGCGCCTGTTGAGTGGCTTGTACTGACAGATAAAAAATAAAAGAGGTGGCCTGATGATTACTGCTGGTTTAGTGAAAACAAGCTATCCCGAAAATGATATTACGTTCCTATTGAAAGATGTTACAGATGATTTTGAAGAAAGCTCATTGGAAGAACGTGAAAAAGCGGTGCAGACAGGTGGCCATTATGCTGAACGGCTGCCGGTCGAATATCGTCCATCCGAGGAATACACAAAACTTTACCATCAATCGGTTGAACAAACGAAGAAGCAATTGAGCCATCTTGTGGGCGTCGTGGCAAGAAAGATTCATTTGAACGCTGGAACAGAAGATGTTGTGCTGGTTTCACTTGCGCGTGCAGGCAGCCCCATCGGCATTTTGATCAAACGCTATGCGGAACAGATGATGGGTATGGCTTGGCCGCATTACAGCGTCTCAATTCTGCGCGATAAGGGCATAGACGAAAAAGCGATTGGTACGATTCAGAAAGCGCATCCCGGCAGCCGTATTCAATTTATAGACGGCTGGACAGGGAAAGGTGCAATTCAGAAGGAATTGACAAAATCACTCCAGTCGTTCAATCGTGACCATGACACGGACCTAAAAGATGATATGGCTGTTCTTGCTGATCCAGGGGCATGTGCCGTATTGTTTGGCACGAGAGAAGATTTCCTGATTCCGAGCGCGTGCCTGAATTCCACAGTTTCGGGTCTTGTCAGCCGAACGATTCTGAACGACCGCTATATCGGACCCGAGGATTATCACGGCGCTAAATTTTATGGCGAGTTAATTGAAGAAGATCTCTCGAATGATTTCGTGGATCAGGTGACAAGCTGTTTCGCTGAAACCAGCAAAGCATCCGAAGAGGAAGCTTACAGCACACCGATTACTGCCGACCGTACTTGGGAAGGCATGAAAGAAGTCGAAGAGATAGGCCGCAGCATGTACAGCGAAACGGATTACCATCTGGTAAAGCCTGGTGTTGGTGAAACTACACGTGTGCTGCTTAGAAGAAACCCGTGGAAAGTTCTGGTGAGAGATCTCGAACATCCGGATGTAAAACATATCCTGATTCTTGCGGAAGAAAAAGATGTGCCCGTTGAAGAGGTGCCGAATTTATTCTATCGGTCGATCGGACTGATCAAATCGGGGAAAGAAATATGACGGTATTATTTGCGAGCGATCTCGACCAGACACTGATTTATTCACGGAGATCCATGGGCAATGAAGTGAAGCCGGAAGAATTGATCGAAGTCGAACGCTTTGAAGGAAAGCCGCAATCATTTATGACCGAACAGAGCCAGGCCGCGTTATGGGAACTGGAAGAAAATACTATTTTTGTTCCAGTAACAACCAGGACGCGTGAACAATACGAACGCGTGACCGGCATCTATGAAGGCAGCGAACCGCCGCAATTCGCCATTATTTCAAATGGCGCAGTCATTCTTGAAAACGGTGAACCCATTAAGGAATGGTCGACTGGTATTAGGCGCCAATGTGTCGACAGGAAAACGGTCATTGCAGAGGTATTGCCGGTGATCAAACAGCATTTCAATGAAGAATGGGTGTTGCGCGTGAGGCAGGCAGAAGACTGGTTTGTGTATCTGATTGTCGACAGGGTGCGTTTTCCTGAAGAAAAACTTGCCTATTATACAGAGATTTTCCATGAAATTGGATGGGGAATATCGCTGCAGGGCAGAAAGCTTTACTTGATGCCTGAAAGTATAACAAAAGCGGCAGCGATGGAATATGTAAGAGACCGCATCAAAGCGGATTATGTAATAGCAGCAGGAGATTCACTGCTCGACTTGGATCTCTTGGAAAGCGCGGATACCGGTTTGCTGGCTGCCCACGGAGAAGCAGTCAAAAGGGATGCTGATGTTTCCGGGCATATTATTGTGACAGAAGAACAAGGAATAAAAGCAGGCGAGGAAATATTGGCGAAAGTTGCGGATATATCCATGCATAGCAAATAGCAAGGGGGGAAACCCATGGTTCAATTGCATCCGGTCCGTGTAAGAACATGGGATCCGGAGAAGGTTGGCGAATGGCTGAATAAGCCGATCGTCAATCACACAGAAACAAAAGTGGAAGAGGAAGACATCACCTATCCGCAGCTTCTCGGCGAGTTCACCGGATTGCCGCTGGATGAGGATGATTATTTCGCGTCTATCTATGAAACGATGGAAGAAGCGGATGGAAGGCTGATTCGCCTGTCTGGGCGGATGAATAAGCATATTGAACAGGACCGGCTGAAAGCGCTTCAGGATCTATTTGAAATGAACCGGAAAGAAAACGGATTATCCGCCAGCCGGATCGTCGCGTTCCTGGATGGCAAAGGGTTATTGCCCCGCTTGAAAGATGCCGGTTTGAACCGTCGTATTCGAGTGGTCATGATCGATGTGCTGAAAGCGTTTCAAGAACAATCGGGCGGCAGCACGGTGCAGTCTTCTTTCAGAAGAGTGGCGACTGACCTGGTGAAATGGACTTTCAATCATATAGAGCCGGAGCTTTTAAAATTGAATCTCGAAAAAGGGCTTCCAGGTTTTCTTTGGTACGGCGATGCGACAGAAAGTGAAAAGTGGTTTTTGAAGCTGGCAGCTGCGTATGGCTTCCATATCGTGGTTTACGATCCGACAGGTGAGAAATGGTTCGCGGAAATGGCTGGTGAAGAAAAGCTGCACAGCCACAGTTTTCAAATGAATGCCGAAACACCGCCGCCTTTTCCGGAAGAAAAACCGAAGCGTGTCGGAACAGTGGCTTACCGTGCGACGCAGGAAGTGGACCGGCTTTTGCATCACGACGACTCAGGCCTATACAAGCCGTTTCAATTTAAATCCTATGTCACTCATTCAATCCGCTTAAAAACGACAATAGATGAAGCTTTTATGCTGGCGAAAGAACGCGCCATGGTTCGCCCGTCTTTTTCGGTGGAACGCGGCGTCGTTCATATTCCAGTCGTATTTGCCAAAGTGATGGGTATTGAAAAGGACCGGAAACGATTCTGGGACAATATCCACAAATTGACGGAACGTGAAGACACAAAATTAGTGCGAAGCTTCCCGTTTATCGAAGAGCGTAAAGGCAATCAGCAGTTTCATTACCGCGCGGCGCTGGATAAAAACGGCAAGCTGGATCCTGAAAAAATGAAGAAATCCAATTGGTGGCGCTACAGCAAGCTGCCGGATGGAGTCCAGACGGCGATTGGCGCAGCCATCGCAAGACATGTGGAGAAGCCGATTTTACTGCCGCAGAACGGCGAATCATTTGAAGATCTGCAATTGTACGCGTTCTCCCAATCAATGACAATTCCGGATTCTGTCATCCAATTGATCCAATTATTTGATTATCCCCAGTTTGTGCCGACACTTTTGTTCTATAATGAAGAGAAGGATGGCGAACTGAGCCGGGCGGATGCGAATGCCATAGCGCTGGTCCACAGCTTTGGACTTGATAATATTATCATCAATCCGCAGGGGCATCAGGATATCGAGCGTTGGGTGGATACAGAGTCATTCGATGTGCATTGGCTCGATGAACGCAGTTTCAATGAGCCGTTCCAGGAACCTTCAGCAGTCAGGAAATTCCTCGGAAGGTTCTTATAATAATAAAGGAGGGGTTAATGATGAATACGATGCCAGACCAGATTGAACAGCAGGAACTCGTCATGAAAGACGAAAATCAATTGAAAGTGCAATTGAAAAAAGATCCGGAAGTATTGCAATTGGCTTCAAAAATCGATCCGAAAAACCAGATTGCCTTATTGGAATTCGGACGCGAACCTGCAAATGAAATATCAGCCTTTACTGGGAAAGTCCTGAATTCTGTTCAGGCTAACAGTATGGAGGAATCCAGTGAACTGTTGAAGCAGCTGGGCAGAATCATGGATAAGTTCGATAAAAAAGACTTTGTTGAGAAGAAAGGTTTCTTAAACAAAATCTTCAATAAAGGCAATAAAATGATTGAACAGCTTTTCAATAAGTACCAGACGATGGGTACTGAAATTGATAAAGTGTACGTGGAAATTACAAAATATGAATCTGAAATGAAAAAATCGACGACGACGCTGGAAAACCTCTACGACCAGAACTTCCAGTATTTCATGGAGTTGGAGAAATATATAGCAGCAGGTGACATCAAAGTCGAAGAATTGAAAGCGATGGAGCCTGAAGTGAAAAAGAAAGCGGAATCAGGGGATCAGATGGCGCTGATGGAATTGAATTCATTGCAGAATGCCATCGAACTTTTGGAACAGCGCGTCTACGATTTGGAAATGGCGAAGCAGGTTTCCTATCAGGCAGCTCCGCAAATCCGCATGCTGCAGCGCGGAAATACGAAGCTGATCGGGAAGATCAATTCGGCTTTCGTCACAACGATTCCGATTTTTAAAACCGGTCTGATTAATGCCATCGCTGCAAAACGCCAGAATTTGGTTGCTGAATCGATGAGCGAACTGGACCGCCGCACAAACGAAATGCTGTTGAACAACGCGAATGATATTTCACGGCAATCGGTTGATATCGCGCGGATGTCCGGCCAGCCGAGCATCAAGATTGAAACCATCGAGCAGACATGGGAGACTATTATGCAAGGCATGAATGATACGCGTGCCATTGAAGACGAAAACCGCAAAATGCGGGAAGAGGGTCGTCTGCGCATCGAAGAATTACAGAAGAAATACGAAGATACGCAAAGAAAGTAAGAAAAGCGGAAGCGCCCGTTCAGCTCCGACAGGCAAGATATATGCCAAATGGAATTTGGCATATATCTTTGCGACGAAGCTAGCGCAGCGATGCAGGAGCAATAAGGTTTTACGGAACAGCGGAGCGGTGTTCTTTGCCGCATAGCTGGTCTGGCTTATGTCCCGAGGGGCTGGGCGCTGGAGTCTGGACAAGGAAACACTTCTTTCGAAGCCATCTCAAGCTAAAAATGTTGGGCTTTCTTATAAAATAACTTTATCGGAGGAGATTATTAATGTCATCAATCAACCTATCAAAAGGCCAAAAAATCGACTTAACAAAAACAAATCCGGGACTTACAAAAGTAACAGTCGGGCTCGGCTGGGATACGAACAAGTATAGCGGCGGCGGAGATTTCGACCTTGACGCTTCCATTTTCCTTGTGGGCGAAAACGGCAAATCCCGCGGACCGGAAGACTTCGTTTTCTATAACAACCTTGTTGGCGGAAACGGTTCTGTTACGCATACAGGAGATAATCTTACAGGTGAAGGTGAAGGGGACGATGAACAAGTAATCGTCGACTTGCCGAATGTGCCTGCTGAAATCCATAAAGTTGTTTTCACTGTTACGATCCATGAAGCGGACAGCCGCGGCCAGAATTTTGGTCAGGTGTCCAATGCTTTCATCCGTGTCATGAACGAAAGCAATAACGAAGAAATTCTGCGCTATGACCTTGGCGAAGACTTTTCCATCGAAACAGCGCTTGTAGTCGGTGAATTATACCGCCACGGCGGCGAATGGAAATTCAACGCAATCGGAAGCGGCTACCAGGGCGGACTTGCTGCACTTGTCAACGATTTCGGTTTGGCATAAACTGATTCAAAACCGTTCCTCTTTTGAGGAGCGGTTTTTTATGCTTAGAATACAAAAATTTTTAAATCAATAGAGACACGGCTTCAGGAGGAATGAAAACGCTTCCTTAAATGTCTGAATAATAAGATTTTATTGACAATCGTTTTTTGTCTGTATATGATGGATTAAATTCCAATACAGACAATTATTTAGACGGAGATAAGTTTTGGGCATGGAAATCTGCAGAGAGCTGATGGATGGTGAAAATCAGCGTTTTCTTCCCGGATCAGCACTCCTGAATAGATGGGCCGAATCACAGTAGGTCTTTCCGTATCGTGCGCGTTAAGCATTTGAACCAATGAGGCTGTGCAGCTGCAGCGAAATAGGGTGGCACCGCGAATAAAGGCTTTTCGCCCCTTGCATCTATATGTGAGGAGTGAAGGGCCTTTTTTTCGTTCATTTCTGAAATTGTAATTCCAAATGCAAAAAGGAAGAAGGAGATTGTATGTTGACTGATCAGCAGATTCTAAGGATACCGGGGCCGAGCCCGATACCGCCAAGTGTAAGCCGTGCAATGGCACAGCCCATGATTGGCCACAGGGGACAGAGTACGTCGGATATGCTGGCTGAGATCCGTCCAAAATTGAAACACGTTTTTGGAACGGCGCAGGAAGTCCTGATTTTAACGGCAAGTGGCACCGCGGGACTGGAAGCGGCCGTGGTCAATGCGGTCTCGCAGGAAGATGAAGTATTGGTCATTGTGAGCGGGGCGTTTGGTGAACGCTTCGCCGATATCTGCCGGACCTATAAAATTCAAACGCATATTATCGAAACAGAATGGGGAAAAGCAGCTGCTGTTTCCGATATCACCGAAGCGCTTGAGGCACATCCCAATATCAAGGCTGTCTTCATGACTTATTGTGAAACTTCCACGGGTGTTTTGAATCCGGTAGAAAAAATAGCCAGTGAAATTCGAAGCAAATCCGAAGCGTTGATTATTGTGGACGGTGTTTCCTGCATTGGCGGTGTGGAAACGAAAATGGATGAGTGGGGACTTGATATTGTGGTAAGCGGCTCCCAAAAAGCTTTTATGCTGCCGGCGGGTCTTGCTTTTATTGCGGTAAGCGGCCGTGCATGGAATAAAATCGAAAGGAATCCGCAGCCACGGTTTTACCTGGATCTGAAAAAGCATCGGGATAATCTGATAAAAGACACCACTCCTTATACGCCGGCGCTGTCACTCCTTTTTGGCCTGCAGCGGTCACTTGAGCTGATGGAAGAAGAAGGGCTTGAAAATGTTTATGGAAGACATGAATTGTTGATGAAGATGACGAGGTCAGCCTTCAAAGCACTGGAAATCCCGCTTCTGACAGTGGACGAAGATGCTTCTCCTACTGTAACGGCTGTTAAGCCGGCAGACTTTGATGCTGAAGTTTTGCGGGAAGTGTTGAAAAGAGAGTTTGCAATGGAAGTGGCGGGCGGCCAGAAGATACTAGCGAATAAAATATTCCGCATCGGGCATATGGGCTATTGTTCACCGGCAGATCTCTTACAGGCGATAGCCGCGATTGAAATCGCCATTGTTAAAGCGGGAAAAGAGATTCAACTTGGCATAGGTGTAGGGGCAGCTCAACAGGAATATCTGAAAGGGGCGAACAGACAATGAAGGAATATAAAATTTTGGTAAGTGACCCATTGAGCGAAGAAGGGATCTTTCCTCTCCGCGATGCAGAAGGGTTAACCGTCGTATTTGATACAGATCTCACACCGCAGGAGCTGGTGGAAAAAATTGGCGGTTTTGATGCATTGCTGGTGCGCAGTAAAACGCAGGTGACACGGGAGCTGATTGAAAAAGCGGACCGGCTGAAAATTATCGGGCGCGCAGGAGTCGGAGTGGATAACATCGATTTGGAGGCGGCAACTGAAAAAGGAATCATTGTGGTGAACGCACCGGATGGCAATACGAATTCCGCTGCGGAACATACCATTGCAATGCTGATGTCGATGGCCCGCAAGATTCCACAGGCTTTTACAGCGCTGCGCAACAGAGAATGGGATCGCAAATCGTTTGTGGGTGTAGAGTTGAAAGGGAAGACTTTGGGTGTCGTGGGATTGGGGCGTATCGGAGCAGAGGTAGCTGCCAGGGCAAAAGGGCAGCGGATGAAAATCATCGCCTATGATCCTTTTTTGACGCAAGAGCGGGCTGATGAACTCGGCATCGATTTCGGGACAGTGGAGGAAGTTCTGAAGGCATCGGATTTCATCACGGTGCATACCCCGTTATTGAAGGAAACACGGCATCTGATAAATGCAGATGCTTTTAAAATAATGAAGCCGGGGGTGCAGATCATCAATTGTGCCAGAGGCGGTATCATCGATGAAAATTCCTTATACGATGCCATTAAATCCGGCAAGGTAGCAGGCGCGGCACTCGATGTATTTGAACAGGAGCCGATGGTGGATTTCCGGCTGCTCGATTTGCCGGAGGTCGTTGCGACTCCTCATCTTGGCGCCAGTACTTTTGAAGCGCAGGAAAACGTGGCAATTGATGTCAGCCATGATGTGGTAAGTTATTTCAACACAGGAACGGTTAGGAATTCGGTAAATCTGCCATCTGTGCCAAGTGAAATTATGAAGAAAATCGAACCATATTTTGATCTTTCGGAGCGGTTGGGCGCCTTTTTGACGGATCTTTCGGACAGCACTGCAACTGAAGTGAATATCAGTTATTCAGGAGAATTGGCTGATTTTGAAGTTGGTCCGCTGACACGCAATGTCCTGAAAGGGCTGCTTAAACGCCATTTAGGAAATCGGGTGAATGACGTGAATGCCATGTTTCTTGCCCATCAAAAAGGCATTACCGTAAATGAAAGCAAATCTGCCTCATCAAAAGGTTTCACCAATCTTATTTCTGTGGAAGTTTTGACGGCAACAGGCAGACGGAAAACGGCGGGTGCCTTATTGAATGGTCAAGGCCCACGTATCGTCAAAGTTGATGATTATATCGTAGATGTCGTTCCTGAAGGGCATCTATTGTTTATTCGTCACCATGACCGTCCAGGCGTCATCGGCCGTGTAGGGACGCTTCTCGGACAGGAAGGAGTCAATATAGCAACAATGCAGGTAGGACGTTCAACGGAAGGTGGAGCCGCCATCATGATGCTGTCGATAGATAAGCCGGCTGAAGAAAAAAGCCTCCGCCAATTAGAGGAATTGGCGGAGATCGATAAGGTGAAAGCGGTGGATTTATAGTAGTTGCTTCTTCTCTGATTTAAAGTTTTCCAGTAACGGTATCAGTTCCTGTAAATGACGAATTTCAAAATCGGGAAAAATGGATTCATGCGCTGCTTTTTGCTCCCGGTTTACCCAAACGGACTTGATGCCGGCTCGGTTAGCGCCGAGAATATCGGTCAGCAGGTTGTCGCCAACCATCACAACCTCTGATTTCTGAGAGCCGGTTTTGGTTAAGGCGTATTCAAAAATGGACACGTCCGGCTTGCCGATACCGAAGTCACCGGAGACGATGACATCGTCGAAATAAGGAGCAATGTCCGGTGACATAGTCAGTTTCGTCTGCTGGAGGCTGGGTGAACCGTTTGTCAGGAGTGCTAATTGGTAGTGGCCTTTCAATTGATCGAGTACTTGGAATGTCTCTTCGTATATAAAAGGATTTCTGCGCCGCATCGCAGGAAAATATTCACTCAATTGTTCTGCCAGTCGATCATTCTCGATACCCGACTTTTTAAGCGCGTTTGTCCAGGCTGTCCGCCGGTATGCCGGCATAAGCCTTTTCATGTTTTGGAACTGTTCACCTGCATCGTCGAATTCACCCCATAATCCTTCGAACGGGTTGATGCCAATCGACTTGGTGAACTCATAAACTTCCGTTTCAGCGTAAGCGGCAGCCGCTTCGGAGCGGATAGCCTGTTCAAGTTCGCCGGCGTCTGCTCCACATTCCTTTTCAGCATATAAGCAAGTCATCTGCAACGCCGTTTCAACGCTTTTTTTATCCCATAATAAAGTGTCGTCCAAATCGAATATGATGGTTTTAATCAAACATCTCAACTCCTGAAAGGCTTTTTTCAAGTGTACTGCACCTTCACCGGAAATCATAGAGTCGACACAATTGATTCAGCTGAAGCATTTGGAAGATGCTATTATGTTGGGAGAAGGAGTGAAGTTCATGAAAATTGCCATGGCCAATCGACCTTTAATCGAAGAAGCAGGTTATTTTATTCAAACTTGCTACGACGAATTGGGAAAGAACAAATCAGAAATTCATAATCGGATGAACATTATTATAGAAGAAGTGGAAGAAACGGGCACCTACACACATACTTTCGAGGAGCTGGAACACGGGGCCCGCATGGCGTGGCGCAATAATAACCGCTGCATCGGGCGGTTGTTTTGGAATACACTGACTGTTTTTGACGCCAGGCATCTGGAGACAGCGGTAGATGCATTCAATGCTTTGGTTGAACACATTGAATATGCAACGAACGGTGGAAAAATCCGTCCGGCATTGACCGTATTCTCTGCGCAGCAAAATGGTACAGAAAAACTGCGCATCTGGAATCACCAGCTTCTGCGTTACGCAGGCTATGAAATAGATGGAGCGATTGTCGGCGACTCTTCTTCTGTCACATTTACGAAGCAATGCATGGAGCTAGGCTGGAGAGGACAAGGGACGGCCTTCGATATTCTTCCAATTGTCATTGAAGAAACAGGAAAAGGTGTTCAATACTTTGAACTTCCGGAACATGAAGTGATAGAAGTGGATATAAAACACCCTGAATTTGAGGGTATCGCCGATCTTGAAGCCAAATGGTATGGAGTGCCGATCATATCGGATATGAAGATGGAGATCGGTGGCATCCATTATACGATGGCGCCTTTCAACGGCTGGTACATGGGCACTGAAATCGGAGCGCGCAACCTTACCGATGAAGATCGTTATGATCTTCTGCCGGCAGTCGCTGAGAAGATGGGGCTCGATACCAAATCCAACCGGTCGCTTTGGAAGGATAAAGCGCTTGTTGAATTGAATATAGCTGTATTGGAATCCTTTGCGGAAGCTGGCGTTACAATCGTCGATCACCATACAGCAGCCAAACAGTTCAAGAGTTTTGAAAGGAAGGAAGAGACAGCCGGGCGAAATGTCACCGGGAATTGGGCATGGCTTATTCCGCCGATGTCGCCAGCCACCACGCATATCTTCCATAAGCCTTATAAAAATGACATCGTCAAGCCGAACTTCTTTTACCAAAAAGCACCTTATCATTCTTGAGAGGGGCAAAACTAATGAAAGAATTCAAAATCACTTATTTTTTTGATGAAGAACATTATATTCGCCGATTTATTTTTGTGGAGTCACAGGAAAAGGCGGAAGCGCTTGTACAAAGTGAGCGGGACCAATATATTTCATTCACCGACAGCAGAGGGATTTATCATGAATTGGACACGGGTAAAGTAAGAGTTACGCAAATTTCAGAATATCACCGCGTCGATAAAACAATACCATGAAAAGTGCCGGTTTGATTTCCGGCACTTTTTCTTTTTGCAGCTTTCCTGCTGTATAGCTCGAATATACGGCGGGTTTTATTATATAATAGAAGGAGTGAACGTTCTTCACATTCCAAGTTGAAAGAAAGTGGGAAACAGTATGGGACGCAAGTGGAATAATATTAAAGAGAAAAAAGCATCAAAAGACGCCAACACAAGCCGTATTTATGCGAAATTCGGACGGGAAATTTATGTAGCCGCCAAACAGGGCGAGCCGGATCCGGAATCGAACCAGGCGTTGAAAGTCGTATTGGAGCGTGCTAAAACATACAGTGTGCCAAAAGCGATCATTGACCGGGCGATTGAAAAAGCCAAAGGCGGATCGGAAGAAAGTTACGACGAACTTCGCTATGAAGGATTCGGGCCGAACGGTTCAATGGTCATCGTCGATACATTGACGAATAATGTTAACCGTACAGCATCGGATGTACGTGCAGCTTTCGGTAAAAACGGAGGCAATATGGGTGTCAGCGGTTCTGTCGCTTATATGTTCGATCCTACGGCGGTTATCGGAATTGAAGGACAGAAGACGGCTGATGAAGTGCTCGAAATGATGATGGAAGCGGATATTGATGTTCGCGATGTCATCGAAGAAGAAGACGCGGTCATCGTTTATGCTGAGCCGGACCAGTTCCATTTGGTGCAGGAAGCCTTCAAGCAAGCAGGCATTACTGATTTCACTGTAGCGGAGCTGACGATGATGGCGCAGAATGATGTGGAATTGCCAGAAGACGCGCAGGCGCAATTTGAAAAAATGATTGATGCCATCGAGGATTTGGAAGATGTCCAACAGGTTTACCATAATGTCGATTTAGGCTGAAAAGCGACGGCACCCGTTTAGCTCTGACAAGCATAAGACGGATCAGCAGAGTGGCGTCGTTAGCCACGGCAGCTGATATGGCTTATGACTCGAAGAGCTGGGTCGCCGGAGTCTGGACAGGAAAAGCAACCCTTTTTAATTGGAGGGTTGTTTTTTTTCGTTTTTAAACGATTTCATTCTGACGACGCCGGCTGTTCCAATGAAGAAACGATTCCGATTATTTGCTATACTGTCACTATCAGATGAAACGGAGGCGTTACGATGAAAGATATATGGGAAATCAAACATTCTTCACATCGTATTCGGATAGAAAGTACCTGGGATCAGAAAAAATTATGGGTCGATGGTGTTCTCCAGGATGATCAGCCCGGGTTTACGTTCAGTTCCCGCTTATTTGGGAAACTGCGGGATGAGAACGGAGAATTTCAGGAAATAAAGGTTTCATTGGGATTAAGCTGCTTTTATACAAAATGCCGAATTTTTGTGGGGGACAGTCTCATTTATTCAACGGAAATCGCTTGGGAAGGGTGAAATTCTAATTTTAAAAAGAGAGGAGTGGGTAAAGTGAAAATCATAGATATGCACTGCGATGCTTTGTTTAAGATGCAAGTGGCGAAAAGAGATTCACTTTACCGCAAGCCGCTTTTAGATTTCACCGATGCAGAAGAGTTGGATGCCAATTTCCATCGGCTGCAGGCAGGAGGCGTTAAAGTCCAGTTCTTTGCGATTTTTCTTCATCCGGAATTGCCTTCTGATGAAAAGTGGCAGCATGCACTCGAGCAGGTCGATCTCTTCCATTCAGAAGTAATCGGCAAGAACCCGCAGATGCGCCACATACAAAGGTGGCAGGACATCCACAAGCTTGAAGCTGATGAAATCGGTGCGGTGCTGACGCTTGAAGGCGCAGAGCCAATCGGCAATGATCTTGCCAAGCTGCGCCATCTCTTTCGCTTAGGCGTCTTGTCTGTCGGTCTGACGTGGAATTATGCAAATCTCTGCGCAGATGGTGCCGGTGAACCAAGAGGCGCTGGACTAACATTGCTCGGTAAAGATGTTGTGCGCACAAATAATGAAAACAGGATTCTTACGGATGTCTCGCATTTGTCGGAGAAGGCTTTCTGGGATGTAATGGAACTGGCGGATTTCCCGGTTGCCAGCCATTCGAATGCTCGCGCCTTATGCGACCATGCGAGAAATTTGACTGATGAGCAGGCTATGGCCATGTTTAATAGAAAAGCGATGATAAGCGTCGTCTTCTTCCCTTCGTTTATCAATGCAAACAGTGAGCAGGCTAAAATTTCGGATTTAATCCGTCATATCGATCATTTTTGTTCCCTGGGTGGAGCGGAACACATTGGTTTCGGCTCGGATTTCGATGGCATTAAACTGTTTACGGACGGTTTGAAAAACGCCGGCGACTATCCGACACTGATCAATGAACTGCAGAAGCATTATTCGGAAACAGAAGTGGAAGGTTTTGCTTACCGGAACTTTATTGCGCATTTGCCGGATTGACTAAAAGTACAGGACACAGAAAAGCGCACTGCCGTATGCAATTGCATACGGCAGTGCGCTTTCTTACTATCAATTTACTTTAGCAGGAGCATTCTTCGTATTTTTGTGTTTATGGATGATGGCGTTGATTTCAGCGCCGATCACCAGGATCAGACCAGTCAGGAAGAACCACAGGATCAAGACGATCAAACCGCCCAGACTGCCATATGTGGCGCTGTAACTGCCGAAATTAGATACGTAGAATGAGAATGCAAGAGATACAAGCTGCCATAAAATCGTGGCTATCAATGCACCGATAATAACCTCTTTGAACGGGAAGTGTTTATTCGGTGCGATTTTGTACATAATCGCCAATACGATACTCATTACCGCAATGGAAATAACCCAGCGAAGAACCTGGAATATTATTTCAGTTTGCGACGGCAAGTTCATGAATGAACTGATCATGTCAATAATTGTTCCGCCAAAAATCGGCAATACCAGCGCTATGATGACAGCAACCAGCATGAACAAAGTCAGAAGGATTGCGATGCCTTTCTGTGCGAAGAATGATCTTGTCTCTTCAACGTCGTATGCTTCGTTGGTCGCTTTGATAAATGCGCTGACTGCGTTTGAGGCAGACCATAACGTACCCAAAATACCGAATGTCAATAGACCACCTGATGGTGTCGTGACAACACTGACGATTTGCTCTTCAAATGTAGATGCTACTTCGCCGGGAAGAATTGTTCCCATAAAGTCCATGACGCGCTGCGGTTCGATTTGCAGATACGGCAGAATTGCCAGCAGCAGGATCAATAATGGCACGATAGCTAGTAAATAATAATAAGCCTGTGCTGCTGCAAGGATCGTGGCGTTGTCTTCTTTAAACTTTGCCCCGAATTCTTTGCCGTAGGATTTAGCTTTTCCCATATCTTCAACCTCCAATTTTTTAATTTCCTTATCTTTTGTATGCCCGCTGGAACTATAGTTTAATCCTAAAGAAGTATAATTAAGAAGAATGAGGAAGAAAAACCACGGTCGGGTTCACTAATATGGATGTTGAATACAGTATAAATCGACAGGAAGATATTATCCGTGCAAAAAAGCAGTAAAAGGAAAGCGGGCTGCTTCCTTTCACTGCTTTATCTGTTTTCTTTCATCAATCACCTAAAATATCAAGCGAAATCTTCAGGATATGATGGTTTTCCATTTTTAATATGGACCAGCGGAAGCCATTGATTTCGAATGTGCTGCCGGTTTCAGCTTCAATCAGCTGATGCTGAACCCAGCCGGCAATCGTATCAATATCCTCACTGTCGTCAAACTCAATGCCGAAGCGTTCCTCAAGATCTTTCAGCAGTACCCTGCCGTTCAATAAATAGCGGTTGTCGTTTTCTTTAATAATATCCGCTTCCTCATCCTCATCAAACTCGTCCCTGATCTCCCCGACGATTTCTTCCAGAATATCTTCCATTGTAATCAAACCGGAAGTTCCGCCATATTCGTCGATTACGAGAGCGATGTGTGTACGGTCTTTCTGCATCTTCACTAAAGCTGTCTGAAGAGGAGTCGTTTCATGAAAATACGGTAAGCCATGAATAAGCTCTGTCATTTGGACTGATCCATTGACTGCATAATGAGTGAGGACTTCCTTGGCATTGATGAAGCCGATCAGATCATCTTTATCCCCGTCGCGGGCAATCGGGTAACGCGTAAAACGGTGCTCGCGTATTTCTTCCAATAATTCCTCTGAACTCAGAGAATCGGGAAAAGCGATCATTTGGGTACGCGGCACCATTACATCTTTTGCACTGCGTTCATCAAAAGCAAAGATATTCTGCATATAGGAGAGCTCTGTTTGATTGATCTCGCCGCTTTGAAAACTTTGCGCCATAATGATCTTTAATTCTTCTTCGGAATGTCCTTGCTCCGCCTGAGCCGGCTGTATGCCGAAAATGCGAAGCAGCAGCCTTGAAGCACCCGTCATCACGAAGATGAATGGCGCCATCACTTTTCCGAATGCATAAAGTACAGGCGCAAGCGTGAGTGTCATGCGCTCAGCTGAATGCAGTGCGAGTGATTTTGGCGTCATTTCACCGATGACTACATGGAGAAAAGTCACTAATGAGAAAGCCAGGATAAAGGAGATGATCAAAGCGGATGTAGAAGCCAAACCGAAATCCCTGAATAATGGGAGAATCAGCTGTTCAACAGCCGGTTTGCCGAGCCAGCCAAGTCCAAGCGCCGTCATCGTAATCCCGAGCTGGCATGCAGACAGGTAATAGTCGAGATCGTCCAAAATTTTTTTCGCAATCCCGGCCCGCTTATTTCCTTCATCAATCAGCTGGTCGATGCGCGACATCCGGACTTTCACTACGGCAAATTCTGCTCCTACAAATACGGCAGTAAATAAAATTAATAAAACGAATAACGCTGAATTCACTAAAAGTATGGGGTCCAATAAATTCCCTTAACTAAGGGATTCACCTCCGGGTTAATTTGTACATGTTTAAAAAAATAAAGATTTTTAGCCTGCATCTTTTTTGAATATGTGAGTAGCTGTCCAGACTCCAGCGGCCCAGCTCTTCGGGTCATAAGCCGGTCCAGCTGTGTGGCTGGCGCCACTTCACTGTTCCATCTTATGCCTTTCAGAGCTGAACGGGCGCTGTCGCTTTTCTGTTGTCCAGACTCCAGCGGCCCAGCTCTTCGGGTCATAAGCCGGTCCAGCTGTGTGGCTGGCGCCACTTCGCTGTTCCATCTTATGCCTTTCAGAGCTGAACGGGCGCTGTCGCTTTTCTATATCTAATTTACCACAGTGTGATTATGAAATATATGGTGAATGCTTGTGGCGCTCAAGTACCTGCAGCGTAATCGATTTAACATCCATCACGCTGTCTTCGTTGATGACATCTTCAAGAAGGATATTTTTAAAATAGCTGACGCTGGCTTCGAGCGGGATATTAAGCAGTTTTGTCAAAGCAATGCGATACATTTTAGCGAATTCAGGGTCGGCATTGCCGCGCTTCATTTCATTGAAGGATTCATAGAATTGATCCAGTTTATCCGCAAGTTCAAGCAGCCGGCCTTCAATTGTTTCATCTTTGCCTTCTTTCATGCGATCGAAAAATACCTGCTGAAATTCTTCCGGAATCTCACGGGTGATGAATTTTTCCATCATTCCTTCTTCAACCTTGGCAATCATTTCCTTAAGCTCAGGGGAAGAGTGTTTAACCGGTGTTTTAATGTCACCGATAAAGACTTCAGCGAAGTCGTGATTGATTGTTTTTTCGTAAAGTGATTTCCAATCAATCTCGCGTCCGGCGCGTTCTTCGATCGTGGCGAAGAACATGGCATACTGGCTGACCTTCCACGAGTGAGCGGCAACATTATGTTCTTCAAATTTAAATCTTCCGGGAGCCCGGATGATACGTTCCAAATCGTTTAATGAGTTAAAAAATGCGTGGATTCCCATAACTAAAACTCCTTTTTCTATAATTCTATATCTTCACCATACCCTATTTTCAGTATAATAAAAGAGTACATATAGAGAAGGGGAGTCAGCATGACAGGTAAAACACACATCATTGGCGGCATCGCAGCAAGTCTTGCATTCGCACAAATCACAAACTATGAACCGGTGCTCCTTATTGGTGCGGGAGCGGTAGGAGCGGTGATACCGGATATCTGCCATGGAGGGAGCAAAATCGGCCGAACTTTTCCAGTTGTTTCGAAAATCGTCAATACACTTTTCGGCCATCGGACATTCACCCACAGCCTCATGTTTCTCCTGCTGGCGGCGGTACTGTTTAATGCCTTTTTGCCGAATGAAGCAATCTCAGCCGGTCTATTGGCAGGGATGGCGAGCCATCTTTTATTGGATATGGCCACCAAAAAAGGCATCAAATTATTTTTCCCTTTTAAAATCACAGTGCGTCTGCCACTGACCACCAAAACCGGAAGCGCAGCGGAATCTGTCATTTTCGCAGTCTTGTCGTTGTTTTCAGTCTATTTCGGAATGGCGGCTTTTGGCTTTTACTATTGAAAAAACAGCAATAATTCTATTGAGCTGAATTAATCGTCAATCTTCAAAGAGCTTTGTGTTTTCTTTGATGCGAATAGGGAAAGAGGTAGGTAAGACAATCTTCTAAGGAGGAATCAGCATGAGCAAGCAGGAATTTTCCGATCGTGAACAGGAGAACAGAAGCACGCGAAGAGGCGGTCAGAACCATGGGAGTTTTGGCGGCAAAGATTCTGAAAAGCGTGACGGGGAAGAGCTTCGGAAAGAAGGGGCTCACAGCAATACCGGCATAGGCGATGAAAAGGTTCCTATCCGCGAAAATGAAAAAGAATAAAAATAAAGACAGTCCCCGTTAAAGCCGGGAACTGTCTTTTTACATTTTTTTGAAGAAAGAGATGATTTGCTTTTTCGATGGTTCCTGTAAACGGTAGCGCAATTCTTTATTCTGTGTATTGACAATATGGTAAGCCGGATTTTCGGCTACAGTAAATTTCCAATGCGGTTTTGTGTTTTTCTTCGTGATTTTCAGCTCAGGAGGCATCATTTTATCAATGAAGCTTTCAAGCTTGGCCATGAGAAAGGTATCCATATAGCGGACTATCAGAAATCCCTGTTGTTTTTCCGGATCGTATTTCGCCAATGTAAAATCGCTGACGTCAAATCCTTTTTCATATCGCTGGACTGACGGGGATAATACAAATGTATCCTCATTTGTAAATACAGCCGAATTGCCTTGTTGCTTCAGCCCGAGTTCTTCTACCAAAAAATCTTTATTGACCAGACTCATTTCTCGTGCAGTAGCCATGTTATTCCTCCTTACAAAAATCTTTGTATACCTATTATAACACTCTTTCCTTAGGAAAGGGTTTAGAACCCTCTATATTGAAAGCATTCAAGAAAAAATCAGCAGAACATTAACAATTAATGTAAAATAATCTGAATTTTCATAATGCATAAGTGATTCTGTGATAAAATTATGCTGAAATCTTCAATGGTTTTATAAAGAAATATAGCTGCTGTCCGATGGTGTAAATGTCTATTGATAGGCGCTTAAACCCTTCAGGTACAGGGATTTGTCAATTTGTCAGAAAACAAGATACAATAATGGCGAAAGGGTGAGAATCATGTGCGGAAGATTTGCATTATATGCAGATTACAAGGTTATACTGGAACGTTTTGATATCGAACAGGCATCGTTTGATGAAGATGAATATGAACCAAGTTATAATATTGCACCCTCCCAGCAAATTGCGGCAGTTGTCAGCGACGGAAATAAAAACCGCTTGGGCAAACTGAAGTGGGGGCTAATTCCACCATGGGCAAAAGATGCGAAGATAGGATATAAGATGATTAATGCAAGGGCGGAAACTGCAGCAGAAAAGCCGAGTTACCGCAATGCTTTTAAGAAAAAACGATGCCTTATTATTGCCGATTCTTTTTATGAATGGAGAAAAGAAGAAACAGGCAAGACGCCTATGCTGATTAAGATGAAGTCAGATGAACCTTTTGCATTCGCCGGCCTTTGGGAATCTTGGCAATCTCCCGAAGGAGAGCCTATCCATACCTGTTCGATTTTGACTACCAAACCGAATGATGTGATGGCATCAATCCATGATCGCATGCCGGTCATTTTATCCAAGGAAGCGGAAAAAATCTGGCTGGACCCCAATGTTCAGGACATTGAATTGCTGGAAAGTGTACTGAAGCCATATGATGATGGGGAATTGGAAGCCTATCAGGTGTCGGAAGAAGTGAATTCGCCTAAGAATAATAAAGCGGAGCTCATCCGCAAAATAGGTTGAACCCTTCGAGCGGACAAAACGATTGAGAGAGGGAAAGGAATATGCCCTCTCTCCATTTTTTTGAATTATGCTACTATTAAAGAGGTGACAGTAATTGATTCGTGAAGTAAATCACCGCAATGAATATACAGCTAAGTCAATCCAGCGAATTCAGCGTCCCGCTTATCTGGTGGAAGCGGATTTAATGGGGTTCAGAGGGATTCCGCAGCTGAATGAATCCATCTTGGAAATTCAGAATAGCGGGGAGACTTTTTGGGGTTATATCGAACAAGACCGGCTAATGGGTTTCATTTCTTACAAAGAAGAAGGCAATATAATAGATATCCATCGCCTGGTAGTGGATCCAAAGCAATTTCGAAGAGGAATCGGAAGACAACTTTTGGGGTCTTTGATGAATAAATTTGAAGGACTGGAATTCATCGTCAGCACCGGGAAGATGAATAAACCGGCAAAAAATCTTTATACCAGTTTCGGCTTCATTGAGACAGAGGATTTTGAAGTTGCGCCGGGCATTTTCTGTACAACTCTTAAAAAACGAAATTCAAACATAGAACTGGAGGAATAATTGTGGATTATCTGAATCATCCGTTTGCATCCAAAAGGCATACCGTATTTTCGAAAAAAGGAATGGTGGCCACTTCTCAGCCGCTGGCAGCCCAAGCAGGATTGGAGATTATGCAAAAAGGCGGCAATGCGATTGACGCGGCCATTGCGGCAGCTGCGGCATTGACGGTTGTGGAACCGACTTCAAATGGCATAGGTGGGGACGCGTTTGCGCTGGTATGGGTAAAAGATAAACTCCACGGCCTGAACAGTTCAGGACCTGCGCCTAAAAGCATTTCTGCAGAAGCAGTAAAAGCGATGGGCCATAAAAAGATGCCTGTGCATGGAGTGGTGCCGATTACGGTTCCGGGAGTCCCTGCAGCTTGGGCGGAATTATCACAGAAGTTCGGCAAAATCTCGCTCGCGGAAACATTGAAACCGGCAATCCGTTATGCAGAAGACGGTTATCCGCTGACACCGATTCTCGGGAAGTATTGGAAAGCTGCTTATACGAGTTTCAAGAAAAACTTCACTTCGGAAGAATATCAGGCATGGTTCGATACATTTGCGCCTGGCGGCAAAATTCCTGCAATTGGTGAGATGTGGTCGTCGCCGGGTCATGCATCTACGTTAAAAGAAATAGGAGAAACTGATGCACGTTCTTTTTATGAAGGAGCGATTGCTGAAAAAATCGATACATATATGAAACAGCATGGCGGCTTTTTGACGAAAGAGGATCTCGCAGCCTATCAGCCTGAATGGGTTGAACCGATTTCCGCACATTATAAAGGCTACGATGTTTGGGAGATTCCACCGAATGGACAAGGCATGGTTGCATTGATGGCTTTGAATATCTTTAAAAAAATGAAGGAGCCAAAGTGGCAATCAGCTGAAACGATGCATGAGCAAATCGAATCGATGAAACTGGCGTTTACGGACGGCAAAGCATTTATCACTGAACCTGAAGCTATGCCGGTCAGCGCCGAACATCTGTTATCCGAAGAATATGCGGAAACACGCAGTCAGACAATTGGTGAAACGGCATCAGATCCCGAACCTTACGAATTGCCGAAAGGCGGCACGGTGTATTTGGCTGCGGCGGATGAAGAAGGCAATATGATTTCGTATATCCAAAGCAATTATATGGGCTTCGGTTCCGGCATCGTGATTCCGGGAACAGGCATCGGCATGCAAAATCGAGGAGCAGATTTTTCATTGGATGAGAGCCATCCGAATGTTTTGAAGGGCGGCAAAAAGACGTTCCATACAATCATTCCCGGTTTCCTGACAAAAGACGGCAAAGCGGTCGGACCTTTTGGCGTTATGGGCGGATATATGCAGCCACAGGGACATTTCCAGGTTGTGACGAACACCATCGATTACTTGTTGAATCCGCAGGCCGCACTCGATGCGCCTCGCTGGCAATGGATGGAAGGCAAAATTGTTTTGGTTGAACCGGAATTTCCGAATTATTTGGCTCAGGCTTTAGCCAGAAAAGGGCATACAATTCAAGTTGCGGCAGATGGCGGCAGTTTCGGACGTGGCCAGATTATCTGGCGCAATCCGGAAACCGGTGTTTTAGCAGGAGGAACGGAATCACGGACAGACGGCGCCATTGCAGTTTGGTAGAAGTAATATAAAGAAAGGAGGGTCTTGTTTGTGAGTAAGAATGCCGATCTGTTCGCTGCTTTTTTTCGTGTAGGTATGTTGGGTTTCGGCGGAGGCCCTTCAGCTATTCCATTATTCGAACAGGAAGCTGTAAAAAAATATAAATGGATGACCAGTGATGAATTCGGAGATACCCTGGCTTTGGCAAATACGATGCCGGGGCCGCTTGCTACAAAAATGGCTGGATATATCGGTTATCGTGTAAACGGCATTTGGGGCTGTCTTGTATCTTTGTTTGCTTCTGTTGTGCCGACAGTGATTCTGATGATCGTCCTTTTAGGAGTCTTGCAGCAATACAAAGATGTGGCATGGGTTGATGGCATGTCAGAGGCTGTTGTGCCGGTGGTGGGTGTAATGCTTGCAATTCTTACACTGGATTTTCTGAAGAAATCAAAAGATTCCCTCGGCTGGCTGCGAGCCGTAATTTATACGGTCGTTTCCATAATACTGATGGAAGTGCTTGGCATCCATCCGGCAATTCTCATTATTGTAATCCTTGTGCTGGTATTTCTCCCTTTGAAGAAGGCTGGTGAGCCGAAATGATTTATTGGCAAATATTTATGGCCTTCTTTATTCCAGGGATATTGGGATACGGCGGCGGCCCTGCTTCGATTCCATTGGTGGAAAAAGAAGTGGTGGACCGTTATGGCTGGATGACTACACAGGAATTTGGAGAGGTATTGGCGCTGGGCAATGCGCTTCCCGGACCCGTTGCGACCAAAATGGCCGGTTATATCGGTTATACGGAAGGCGGCATTCTCGGATCGGCAGTTGCGCTTTTCGCTTCGGTCGCGCCTTCATTGATTTTGATGATTGCCCTGATGGTGACCCTGCTGAAATACAAGGATTCACCTAAAGTGAAGAATATCACCAAGATGATACGACCCGTTATAGCGGTGCTGCTTGGAGCCATGGCACTTCAATTCTTTATGACCTCTTATGATACTTCCGGCAGCATCCAGACGATTGTGCTGGTTGTCATCAGTTATTGGCTGCTGGAAATCCGGAAAATGCATCCGGCTTATGTAATTCTGATGGCGCTTGCTTACGGCGCGCTGACAGGTTTCTTTTAAAGTGAAGCCATCCGCAATGTGCGGATGGCTTTTTGTGCGCTTTTCTTTGTCCAGACTCCAGCGACCCAGCTCTTCGGGTCATAAGCCAGCCCAGCTGCGTGGACAAGGCCACTACGCTGTTCCGTCTTATGCCTTTCAGAGCTTAACGGGCGCTCTCGCTTTTCTAGTGTCCAGACTCCAGCGGCCCAGCCCCTCGAGTCGCTTCGGTCTTGCCAACAATGGCAAAGAACGCCATTACCGGCAAGCCCTCCAGCGCTTGTCGGGGCTAAACGGGTGCCGTCGCTTTTCTTGCAAGCAGATTTATTTACTTTTATTTGCAGAGGTTTTAATCTATATGAAGCAAAACTTTACGCTTGTATTGTTAAATGAATCAACATAGTGTCCGGTGCAGTAAGAGAGCAGGATACTTTAGATGAGAGGGAGAAAAAATGGGAGATTATCTAATTAAAGCCCTGGCCTTCGATGGCCAGGTTCGCGCATATGCAGCAAAAACGACAGAAACGGTAAGTGAAGCACAGCGACGTCATTATACATGGCCAACCGCCTCGGCAGCACTTGGCCGCTCGATGACAGCAAGTGTCATGATGGGCGCCATGATGAAAGGCGAAGAAAAATTGACGATCAGCATCAACGGCGGCGGTCCAATCGGAAACATTCTGGTTGATGCCAACGCTAAAGGCGAAGTGAGAGGCTATGTATCCAAACCACAGACTCATTTCGACTTGAATGAAATCGGCAAACTCGACGTACGCCGGGCAGTCGGAACAGAAGGAACGTTATCTGTTTCCAAAGACATCGGATTGCTTCAGCCGTTCATCGGCCAGGTGCCGATCGTGTCTGGTGAAATCGGTGAAGACTTTACGCATTATATCGTTACATCCGAGCAGGTGCCTTCATCGGTTGGGGTAGGTGTCATCGTCAATCCGGACAATACGATTTTGGCTTCAGGCGGCTTTATCATTCAATTGATGCCGGGAACTTCCGAGGATATTATTGTGAAGATAGAAGAGCGGTTGTCTGCGATACCGACAATTTCGAAAATGATCAGTGAAGGAATGACGCCGGAAGATATTCTTCATGAAGTTCTTGGAAAAGAGAACGTGAAGATACTGGATGAAATGCCGGTCACATTCACTTGCCAATGTTCACGTGAACGGATAACGAATGCCATCACCAGCCTTGGTTCTGAAGAAATTGTTGATATGATCGAAACAGATGGCCAAGCAGAAGCGGAATGCCATTTCTGCAATGAAAAATATCATTTCTCCAAAGAAAATCTGGAAAACCTTTTGGAACAAGCGAAGTAATGAAAAGGCCACTCGCAAAAAAAAAGCGAGTGGTTTTTTCTTAAGGTTAATATCTTGAATTCGAGATAAGTTTCATTTACCCTTAAGGTGGGAACTTATTAAAAGACGAAATCGTACGGGAGGTAATTAGTATGAAACACATCTTTAAAGCCGGCACCAATCCGGAAAAACCGGTACTGCTGCTGTTGCACGGAACAGGTGGCACTGAAAATGATTTGCTGCCGCTTGCTGCACATATTGACCCGGAGGCATCTGTATTAAGTGTACGGGGAAATGTCTCGGAAAACGGCATGCCAAGATTTTTCAAACGGCTGTCTGAAGGCGTTTTTGATATGGAGGATTTGAAACTCCGTACAGAAGAGCTTTATCAATTCATCGCGGATTCCGCCGAACAATATGGTTTTGACCGCTCGAACGTCGTGGCGGTCGGCTACTCGAACGGAGCGAATATCGCTGCTAACCTGCTGTTCACTTATGATGACGCATTGAAAGCGGCGGTTCTCCATCATCCAATGGTGCCGAACCGGGAGACGGAATTGCCTGCGTTAAACGGAACGCCTGTCTTCATCGCTGCTGGAACAAATGATCCAATCTGCCCGGCCCAGGAATCAGAAGATCTTAAGAAACTGTTGCAGGATGCAGGCGCAGATGTAGAGCTCCACTGGGAAAACCAAGGCCATCAGCTGACGATGCCCGAAGTCGAAGCGGCCAAAGTTTGGTACAGCAAAATTTAGGGAAACTATCCCCCTGCAGGGTGCAGGGGGATTTTTTTGTCTAGTCTCCAGCGCCTAGCTCTTCGGGATATAAGTTAAACCAGCTGCGTGGCAAAGAGCGCCACTTCGCTGGTTCGCCTTATACCTGTCAGAGCTGAACAGGCACTTCCGCTTTTCGAGACTGCGTGGCCAAGGCCACTACGCTGGTCTGTCTTATGCCTTTCAGAACTTAACGGGCGCTTACGCTTTTCTTTAGCATTTCAGCCCATTTTCAGGCACAATGAAACCACAGTAGAAAATAGAGGAGGGATCGTGTGCAAACAAATCCAAAAATACAACAGCAACTACAAAAATGGGTTGAAGAAAACAGAGGGCACGTGATACTCGGTACGACAGCCCAGTATATACCGGAACTCGGCAAGGCCGATCCGAGTAAACTGGGTATTTGTATGCTCGACGAAGAAGGAAACTATTATTGCGCAGGAGACACTGACATCGAATTTACACTGCAAAGCATTTCGAAAGCTTTGACGTTTATTGCGTTAAGCTGCCATTATGGTTTGGATTTTGTATTGGAACGTGTCGACGTCGAACCGACAGGAGAGGCTTTCAACTCAATCATCCCTTTTGAAATCCATCGTCCGAACAAACCTTTTAATCCCTTTATCAACGCGGGAGCCATCACTATTTCCGCTTTGCTGCCGGGCCAGACAAGCCAGAAGAAATATGAATACCTGCTGCATTTTCTTGAAGAACTGGTCGGACATCCGCTTGATATGGATCGGGAGGTTTACGATTCTGAATGGAAAGCGTCACATCGTAACCGTGCTTTAGCCTATTATCTAAAGGAAGCGAAGTTCCTTGAAATCGAAGTGGAAGAAGCGCTGGATATTTACATCCGCCAATGCTCCATCAAAGTCTCCACGAAAGACCTCGCATTAATCGGACTGATCATAGCTTATGACGGCTACAATCCGATTACCAAAGTTAAGCATTTCTCCGATGAAATTGCACAAGTAGCCAAAGTTCTCATGGTGACCTGTGGGATGTACAATTCTTCAGGGAATTTTGCGGCGCATGTCGGCATACCGGCTAAAAGTGGCGTGTCCGGCGGCATCATGGCTGCTGTTCCGCCCAAATTGCATTCCCAGACTTATGAATTCCGTGCCGGCGCGGGAATCGGCGTTTACGGACCGGCAATCGATGTCCAAGGGAACAGTGCTGCTGGCACAATGATGCTTCGCCAAATCTCAAAAGAATGGGATTTGAGTATATTTTAATGAAATCCACGGGTCTGAAATAGGCCCGTGGATATTTTTTATTCATAATTAACTGATATTTCTGTTAAATTCGTTTTTCTTTATAGTAATCAGGGTATTTTAAAAGAACAACTAAAACAAAAGGAGAGGGAAAATGAAGAAAAATCCTGCGGTTAATGAAAACTCGAAAAACAGGCAGTTGGAAGAGTTCAGGACTGATGACTCAGGAAAGGATTTAACAACGAACCAAGGCTTAAAAGTGTCGGATGATGAACATTCCTTAAAAGCGGGTGTAAGAGGCCCCACTTTGATGGAAGATTTTCATTTCCGCGAAAAGATGACGCATTTTGACCATGAGCGTATTCCGGAAAGGGTTGTTCATGCCAGAGGGTATGCAGCTCATGGTGAATTCGAAGTGTATGAATCCCAATCTCATTTGACCAAAGCGAAATTTTTATCTGAAAAAGGTAAGAAAACACCGGTGTTTGTCCGATTTTCCACTGTTGCCGGAATGCGTGGTTCAGCTGAAACTGTACGTGACGCCCGTGGATTTGCGACTAAATTCTATACCGAAGAAGGAAATTATGATTTAGTGGCTAATAATATTCCTGTATTCTTCATCCAGGATGCCATCAAATTTCCCGACCTCGTCCATTCCATTAAACCAGAGCCGCACAACGAGATGCCGCAAGCTTCTGGAGCCCATGATACTTTTTGGGATTTTGTAGCGAATAATCAGGAGTCTGCTCATATGGTGATGTGGCTCATGTCAGACAGAGCGGTTCCGAGAAGTTTTAGGATGATGGACGGTTTTGGTGTGCATGCATTCCGTTTTGTAAATGAGGAAGGCAAATCACATTTTGTTAAATTCAATTGGAAATCGACTCTTGGTGTGCATTCGCTTGTTTGGGATGAAGCCCAAAAAATCGCAGGTAAAGATCCTGATTTCAACCGCAGAGACCTATTTGAAGCGATTGAAAATGGCGATTACCCCGAATTTGAACTTGGCGTACAAATTGTAGCGGAAGAAGACGAGCATAAATTCGATTTCGATCTTTTGGATGCTACGAAAATTTGGCCGCAGGAGGAAATTCCGATTCAAGTGATTGGAAAAATGACGCTGAATCGAAATGTCGATAATGTATTTGCTGAGACTGAGCAGGTCGCATTTCATCCGGGACACGTGGTGCCAGGAATCGATTTTTCAAATGATCCATTACTGCAGGGAAGATTATTTTCCTATACCGATACTCAATTGATCCGTCTCGGGGGACCAAATTTCCATGAACTTCCGATAAACCGGCCGGTATGCCCTTTCCATAATAATCAGAGGGACGGCTATAACCGTATGACGATCAATAAAGGACAAGTTTCATATCACAATAATTCCCTCGCAAATAATACGCCTTCGCCGGTCAGCGAAAGGGACGGAGGATTCAGCCATTACCAGGAAAAAGTGGAAGGTCGCAAAGTCCGTGCCCGGAGTGAAAGCTTCGATGATCATTTTACACAGGCGGCATTGTTCTGGAACAGCATGTCAGAGCCGGAAAAGAAACATATTATTGAAGCATTCAGCTTCGAACTTGGAAAATGTAAAGAAGTATCCATCCGCAAACAAGTCGTTGACATGTTCGCAAATGCCGATTTAAAAATGAGCCAGCAGATCGCTAAAAACATAGGAGTGGAAGCTCCGCTGGGCGGAGCTTTCCTGCCGGAGAAAACTTCACCGGCACTGAGCCAGGAAAACACCATTAAAACACCGATGACCAGAAAAGTGGGAATTTTGCTGGCTCCGGATTTCAATGACACGGATTTGAAACATGTGCTGGATTCATTTAAGGAAAAAGGCGTTCAGCATGAAATCATCAGTGAAATGCAAGGGTTGTTGAAAGGGGCAAATGGAACTGAAATGAAAGTAGATCAAACTTTCTCGACGACTGATCCTGTTCTATATGACGCTATTTACGCGGTTGGCGGCCCTGTTATCGGCAAGAAGTTCGCAAAAGAAGGAGCGCGTTACATCGCTGAAGCATTTGATCATTATAAACCAATTGGTGCCACTCACGAAGGGCAGAAATGGCTGCATAACGCAGAAATGAGGAAGGAACCGGGCGTAGTGGCGACAGATGACATGGAAGAATTCACGGATGAATTTTTAGGAGCAATTCGAGAACACAGGCATTGGAAACGAAATGTAGGATGAATCTACCGGAAATGAGTCGAAAGTATTATTGAAGTCTGAAGAGGTTTCAGGATGAGCTGTGCGGGTACATCTAACAGTAGATACATCTTATCAGCAGAAACATAAAAATTGGAGGAATAAAAAATGGCCAACAATAAATTTATGGGTACTTTCGACACGGAATCAGAAGTTCTTCAAAAAATCGAAGAATTGAAAGCAACAGGATCGAGAGAAGAAGATATGTATGTAATGGCGCGTGACAAAGACCAGATTTCAATGGTCCGCGGACGTACAGACGTCGATTACAAATCATCGGAAGGCAATTGGATGGATAAGTTCATGGGCTTCTTGTCTGGAGATGATTCTACTCGCGAAGCATTCTCAGGAATGGGTCTCGACAAAGACGAGTCAGACCGTTATTACAATGAAGTTCAAAACGGCAAAATCCTCTTGTTTGTCGACCGTGAATTTGGTGCAAACTATGAAGGAAAAGCGCCATACGATAATCAGGCTTACGGCAGAACTGGAACTGGAACAGAATCTGATGTTACAGATTCAAGATCTCCAGGCTATGTTGAATCAGGGACAGTCGCACGTGATGGTTTGACTGTAGATACCAATGATGAAAATGATGTTTATTACAATAAAAGAGACGGTGCGCTTGGTGAAGGCGAATCGATGGACCGCAAAGTTAGAGATGATGAAACTGCTGGTGTTGGACACGACAGTGGTACAGGCTTCGGCCTTGGCTCTCCTACAACAGGAACAAACCTTTCGGATACGGATCGTGACTTAGACCGTGACCGTACAGATAATGACAGAACTTTGGGCAGAGATCATACAGAAGAAGAAAAGCTTCGTCTGCACGAAGAACGTCTGCATGTTGACAAAGAACAAGTGAAAACCGGAGAAGTGAATGTTGGCAAGCACGTCGTTGAGGAAGAACGTTCAGTCGATGTTCCGGTTGAACGCGAAGAGGTTTATGTAGAACGCCGTCCAGTGGACGAAAAATCAACGGATCCGAGTGATAAAGGCTTTAACGAAAACGAAAATATCAATATTCCAGTATCAGAGGAACGAGTCAATGTCACTAAAAATGATGTAGTCAGCGAAGAAATCGTTGTCGGAAAACGTAAAGTCGAAGACACTGAGACAGTCCGTGACACTGTTCGCCGTGAAGAAGCTGACATTGATGAAGATGTTAACTTGACTGATGAAGAAAGAAGACGTGATCGCGACAAACGTGACCGCTTCTAATATTTAGCACCTACAAAAAAAGACGGAGACTCTCCGTCTTTTTCTTTTAGCCTTCAATTATTTGGAGTGGGATGAAAATAATGGTTTCAGCGGTTTTTTAATTTCAACAGGTTTGGAGGAATGGAAGATGACGGATAAAAAAAGTAATAACGACTGGCAGGAAAAGGAATTTAACTCAGATGCCAACAATCCGGAGGCGGCGGACATGGGACAATCGGGACAACGAAGGGAAAATGTCCGGAAAACCGATTCTGTCATGAATGATCTTGCGAGCATTGATGTTTCTGATGAAGGCCTTCCGGCAAACGATCAGGCGGAATCGGATGTGCCTCCTGCAGACCCGGCAATCAATGATGTGCCGGACGCTGACCGAAGCATGTCCGATTCTACCGAGCATCTGTCTCAAAACGCCGCAGACCGTACGCGCCGAAATGATGACAATGATCAAAAATGAAAATTCAGGAGGCGGGAAATTCCCGCCTTTTTTAATTATCCCGATTAAAGAGTATGATAGAGATAAGAAAGGCGTGATTATTTATGGACGGTAAGAAAAGAAGCGATATCAAACCAGGAATGGCGGTAAATGTGATTCTGAAACAAGACCAGCGGAGCGGCAAGAAAACCAGCGGAGTCGTCAAAGATCTTTTAACCAACTCAGCGACACATCCTCATGGCATCAAAGTTCGCTTGGAAGACGGCCAGGTTGGTCGTGTCTGTGAGATCTTAGAGACGAAATAGCAGCGAGTTTGCAGGTTTTTGGCTCGGGGTAAAAAAGAGTAGCCCTATAGAGTGGAGTGGAAAAGATGGATCATCATTTCATAGAGAGCTACCAAGACGAACGGGAAGTGCTCCGCAGAATCGAAGAGCTGAAAGCATTGGGATATGCTGAATCCGATATGTATGTGCTTGCGCGGTCGAGTGAACAATTAACGAAAATACGTACACGTACCGATATCGGACATCATGCTGCAGAAGGAAAAGGCATGGGACGTTTTGGCATGTTGATCAGTAGCAGGTATGTCTTTTCTTGTATAAATGAGGATGATGTAAAGTCTATGGAAATAGCTGATCTCTATCGACATCTCTCAGAAGGGGAGCTCTTGTTTTTCTTCAATAAAACCAATAGGGAAGACCCGGAACAGTTTCTGACTGACAGCAATACTCCTGCTGCGCGTTATTTATTTGATGAAAATGAAGAAGAACGAATAAGCATCGACAGCCAGCATTATGAAACACTGAATGATATTCTGCTTCAAGGAGTGGTGACTTTGAATAAGCACTTTATTGAGACGTATGAAACCGAAGATGAGCTTATGGGTCAGGTTGAAAACCTGAAGGATGAAGGTTATTCTGAAAGCGACATGTATATTATGGCTAAAAAAGATGGTCAATTATCAATGGTTAAAGGGCGGACAAATATTGATGCCCATGCCGAACAGGGAAACTGGATGGACCGATTCACCTCTTTTCTGACTGACAATAACCAAATGGAAATGGCTTTTGAAAATATGCAGCTTTCTGAACACGAAGCGGAAACCTATCACAAAGAAGTGGAAGACGGCAAATTGCTGTTATACGTGAATAAAGATTACGAAGCCCGTTTCGAAGAAGTCGGAGGCGATTCATTCAAATTGGGTGAAAAAGAAAAAACGGAACTGCAGAACAGGAAAAAGCAAACGCACAATGCATCACCAGCGGCTGCCGAGCAAGAAGAAAAGGTGGAATTGGATGATCAGCATTATGCGGGTGAAAAAGACTAAGTTCTGAACCGAAAAGCAAATCGAATAGGTAATTGAAGGAGAATAGCGTAAGAGGATCCGGTCAGTGGGATCCTTTTTTTGTATGGATTCAAGTGTCTGGCTTTTTACGACATAAGCCGGAGTTGAACAGGCACTATCGTTTTTTCTTTGTGGTAGAATAGCAGTATTGAAAAAATTCGGAGGCACAAAATATGACTGATTTTTTTGAACGGAAAAAGCAGCAGCTTGGCGTAGAATTGAATAAGATTCAGCGGAAAGCGGTGGAGCGGACAGAGGGGCCGCTCCTTCTGCTTGCCTGTCCGGGATCAGGAAAGACCACAACGATGATCATGCGCACGGGTTATCTGATTGAAGAGAAAAACATTGCTCCTCACCGGATCAAGGCGATCACGTTCAGCAAAGCGTCCGCAAATGATATGCGCGAGCGATTCAAGCGCTTTTTTCCAGAACTTGCACCAGTGGATTTTTCAACCATCCACAGTCTTGCATTCCGTATAACCAGGGAATATCTGGCGGATTCCAGCTATATGATGATTGAAGGCAATGAAACAAATGGACTCCATAAGAAGCGCTTGCTGAAGGAAATGTATCAAACGGAGAATGATGAACCGGCGACAGAAGATCAATTGGAAGAGCTCATGTCTTTCATCAGTTTTGTCAAAAACAAGATGCTTCCAAGAGAACGGTGGTCGGCTTTGAAGGAGCCTTTTACCGGCGCAGCAGAAATTTTAAGAACCTATGAAGCGTTCAAGGAAAACCATGATACCCGCCTTGTCGATTTTGATGACATGCTGACATTGGCCAACGAAGCGCTGGAAAAAGACGCAGCGATCTTGTCCAAATACCAGAAAAAATGGGATTACGTCATGACCGATGAAAGCCAGGATACTTCGCTGGTCCAGCATTCGATTGTTGAAAAGCTGGTTGCGCGGCACCAGAACCTTTGTGTCGTCGCGGATGATGACCAGTCGATTTACACTTGGCGGGCTGCGGAACCGACGTATCTGCTGAAATTTAAAGATGTTTATCCCAATGCGTACATTATGAAAATGGAACGGAATTACCGGTCTTCCGGAACTATCGTCAATGCGTCGAACCTCTTCATCAAAGCCAATAAAAAGCGGCATGACAAAAACATGTTCACGAAACAAGAGGAAGGGCCGCCAATTCTGGTGAAACGGCTGTCTTCTGAAGAAGACCAGCTGAAATATCTGATGAAGCAGCTCACTCAACTGGACCAATACGGCGATGTGGCGATTCTTTACCGTAATAATTCATCTTCCACTCTTTTAATGAGTGAACTTGACCGTCTTGGCATTCCTTTTTATATGAAAGATGCGGACAATCGCTTTTTCTCCCACTGGATTGTGGAAGATATGCTTAATTTCATGCGTTTCAGCCTGAAACCGGAACGAGTCGATATCTATTCGAAGATTGCTTCCAAGACGAACGCCTATTGGTCTGGCAGCCAATTGCGCTTTCTGAGCCGCATGAAACCGGGAAGCACGCATGCACTGGATGAAATTCCGAGAAGCGTCACGATGAAGGATTACCAGCTGAAAATAGTCGCCGAACAGAAAAAATGGTTTGAAGCCATGCGTACGATGAAACCTTTAAAAGTCATCCGTACGATACGGGCGGATCTCGGCTACGACCAGATGCTTGCAAGCCGGGCTGAAAAATTCGGTATGCGGCTGAATTACCTTTCCCAAATCCTTGTCACACTCGAACAAATTGCGGAGCCGCTTTCTTCAATGGTGGAATTTGCGAAACGATTGAAGGAATTGGAGGCGGTGACCCAGCAAGCGAAAGTTGAAAAAACCGATGACATGTTGACTTTGTCCACTTTCCACAGTGCCAAAGGCCTCGAATTTGAACGGGTCTATATGATTGATCTGGTGGAAGGAGTCATCCCGACAGAAGAAGATGCGGAAAAACCCAATACGCTGGAAGAAGCCCGCCGTCTTTTTTACGTCGGCATGACGCGCGCTAAAAAACAGCTGGAATTGATCAGCTATGGCAGCGGATCCCGTTTTATTGATGAAGTAAATGATATTATTCTGCCTGAAAAAGTAGTGCGGGCGCCGAAACGGGCGATCGCGTCTACGCCGGTAAAAGTGAAAGTTCCCGATAATCCGAACGCTGTCGGCGACCAGGAATCTCTGGTCGAGGGGGCGACAGTGCGCCATCGTGTGTTTGGTGTCGGTGAAATAGTGGAGCGGGACCACGAACGGATTTCAATCCAGTTTGCAAAAGAAAGAAAGGACCTGATGATCGATATTTGTCTCAGCTATAAGTTGTTGGAGTTGATAAACGGATAATACTGGCACATCGGGGCGTTCAAGGGTATAGAACGCGGGGAAATGAAGATGAAAATCAAAGATTGGAACAGAAGTTTAAAAGTGCGCCTTGTAGGCGAGTTTTTCATGAATACAAGTTATTGGATGGTTTTCCCGTTCCTTGCAATCTATTTTGCTGAGGAATTCGGAAAGGGGATGGCGGGCTTGCTGCTCGTCATTTCACAGGTCTTTTCAGTAGCAGCGAATCTGGTGGGGGGGTATCTTGCGGACCGGTATGGCAGAAGGCGAATGCTGATCATCGCGTCAATTGGGCAGGGCTTTGCGTTCCTGCTCTTCGCTTTCGCCAACTCACCATGGCTGGAATCACCGGAAATCGGATTTATCGCCTTTACAATTGCCGGAATGGGCGGGTCCTTGTACTGGCCAGCGAGCCAGGCGATGATAGCTGACGTTATTCCGGAAAAATACCGGAGCGATGTGTTTGCGATTTTTTATACCACATTGAATATTGCTGTTGTCGTAGGACCGCTGATTGGCGCCGTACTGTTCTTTTCCTATCGTTTTGAATTATTGCTTGTCGTTGCGGTTATTTCATTGCTGCTCGGCTTGGTTCTTCGGTTGTTTACAGACGAGACCTTATCACAAAAAATGGTGGATAAATGGGCGACAGAAGAAGCGACCGGCTGGGTCGGTGCGGTATCCAAACAATTCAAGGAATACGGCATTATTTTCAAAGACCGGGTATTCCTGCTGTTTGTTATTGCCGGCGTGCTGGGGGCTCAAACCTTCATGCAGCTGGATTTGCTGATTCCCGTTTACCTGAAGGAAACAATCGACAGCCAGGCCATCGCTTCATTTTTCAGTATAGATTGGAAAGTCACTGGAGAAACTTCCTTCGGCATCCTGTTGGCTGAAAACGGATTGCTGGTTGCTTTACTAACAGTGTTCATCACGCGTTGGATGACACGATATCCCGAGAAATGGGTATTTTTCACTTCCGCAATATTATATGGTGTAGCCATGTTATTATTCCCGGTTACTTCTATTTTTTGGGTGTTTGTTATTGCCATGGGGATTTTCACACTCGCGGAATTGATGGTGGTCGGCATTCAGCAAAGCTTTATCTCGAAACTGGCGCCGGAAGATATGCGCGGACAGTATTTTGCCGCTGCCAGTATGCGCTATACAATTGGCCGGATGATCGCCCCAATTGCGATTCCAATGACGGCCTGGTTCGGGTTCAATTGGACATTCGGAATACTGGGCATAGTTGCTATGCTCAGCGGGGTCGTTTATCTCGTGATGTTCCGAGCCTTTGAAAAACGCACTGCTGCATAGTGGAATCAATAAGAAGATTTTCAATACAAAAAGGGCATCGGATAAGTTTCCGATGCCCTTTTTCATTGAGAAAGTGATTAACCTTCTTTTTGCACCATGCGCAATAGCATATGAGCTAACATGTGCTTCTCTTCTTTTTCGCCGACTTTCCATAGTTCTTGAAGAAGATGTTCTTCACGGTTTTTCGGCTCTTCATTTTTAGCAAGGTAATCCGCAACTTTTTCAGTAATTTGTGCAAGGCGCTCTTCACTCAAGCCCATTTTTTCACCGATCTCAACTTTATCGTTTAAATATTGTTTGAACTGATTAAAATTCGCAAGGATGTCTTCCTTCTTTTCATCATCAAAATTCTTCAGTTTTTCATCAACTTTTTTATTTACGTTTTCCATTCTATAACACGCTCCTTTTAATTTTTGTTGCTAGTCTCTGTTTACCACGTTGCAAAAAAGATAAACTTTTGGATAATTTTAAATTTAAAAAAAGGTCAGTTTAAAACAGAAGTGTTCGGGTATTCAGGTAAGAAGTAAGGAAATAGGGAGGATGATGAATGCATGACATTATACGATGAAATCCAGGAGTTAAAGAACTTCAAATGTGAAGACCGCTGTGTTTTAAGTGTTTACTTGAATACGAATCCTGCAGATTTAAACGCGCAAAATGGAGCATGGCGAATTCATCTGAAGAATGGCCTTAAGCGAATCGAAGAATATCTGGAAGCTTCAAACGATGAAAACGAAATTAAAAGCTATAAGTCGTTGAAGAAAAAAGTGGAAAGAGAAATAAATGATAACCAGGACGACCTCCAAAAGGGTGTCGTTATTTTTGCATCTCCGCATAAAGATCTTTGGTCTGTCCATTATGTTCAAGTACCGGTGAAAACCAATTTCCACTGGGAGACGGAACCTGTATTGGATCAATTGAGATATATGTATAAGGCTTATCCATATGCCGGAGTCGTCTTGCCGAGTCTTAAAGGCATCCGGATTCTCGATACCTCTATGGGAATCATCAACGAGGAAATTTTTTATGAATTTGATTCAGGGCTTGAAGTATGGACTGAACAAAAAGGAGTTCGAAGCTCAAGCCGTGTTCAAGGGCGTGCCGCAGGACAAGGGGCAGGTTCAGTCGGCGGCGGTGCAGCCGGAGGAAATAGCCCTGTCATTGGCGGCAGCGGCGGAGGCAGTCCGGTAGATGAATTGGACCATCGCTTAAAAGAAAACCTCGAACGCTTCTATAAGGATATGGGAAGTAAAATCGAGAAACTGAAAAAAGAACGCAAATGGGAAGGGGTCCACGTCGTTGGAGATCCTGAGCATGCAAAATCGTTCTCCAAATCCTTATCGAAAAAACCGGAGAGCTGTGTCTATAAAAACTTGATGAACAGTTCCCCAGGCAACATACTGCACGAAGTATTTGAAAAATAAACGTAAAGCCTCAGCGGATGCTGAGGCTTTTTTTATGGATTCATTGAGAATCGCTGATAAACAACGAAAAATCGCTGATAAATCATCGAAAATCGCTGATAAACCATAAAAAATCGGCGATAAAAGTGACAATCAAAAAATTCATCCGCTATTTCAGCAGGGGACAGAATGTGCACGTGTCAAAATGCGGCAGTTCCTTGTAAAGGCAACAAGTTTTTCTCAAAGGGCGGGATACGGCTTGTCCAAGTGAAGCGTCTCCGAGCAGCCGGGCTAACTGTGTTTTCCGCATAGGGGACCAGTTCTCGGCATCCATAAGCCAATCCAGATCCGCCGCCGCGCGTCTCGGGTCGCGTTGTTCCATATTGGCATAAAACCAGATGACAGAACCTAAAATGTTATCCCATAGAATAAGGGGAGATATTTTTACGTGGCTGCGGAACTCTTCAATCAGCCTTGCTGTTTGTTCATGCAATATGTAGTGAAAAGCGGAAAATCTTTCAGTCGCATCGATTCTTTTAAAATGTGCAGAAGAGACATGGGTCTCGAGTAAATTGAAGCCGTAATTATGTACTCGGTTAAAAGTCAGATCCTCACCGCCATATTCGAAATAGCCATTGTGGTAGGTGAGCATGTGGAATTGTGCTGAAACGAATAGAGCGTATTGCCTGAAGAAATAAGAAACAGCGACACCACTGTTCTCTGAACCGCTCCAGCTTTTCAACTCTTCAATGCGCATTCCGATATCACGTGAAAGAGGATTCGCCGGCATCCGGTCAACCGCAACCGACTGAGATGCCAGCGTTATTTTTAATTGGTTGGGAAATTCCATGCAGCCGCACTCCTTTTTTCTTATTATGCTACTGAAAGCTGCGTATAAATGCAAAGTGATAAGCGGGGATTATAAAGGTCGATAGAAAACTGCTTATTTCATTTCAATCGCCTGTTGGGTAATCTAATGAAGAAAGAGGTGGGAGAAATGGAATTTTCTATTGGCAAAATTGATCACATTCAAGTAGCAGCGCCAAAAGGGGGCGAAGCAGAAGCAATCGCTTTTTACAGCGGGCTGCTGGGCATGGAGGAAATCGAAAAACCCGAACCGCTGAGAGCAAGGGGCGGAGTCTGGTTTGGATTTGATGAATTTCAATTGCATGTCGGAATTGAAGAACCGTTTAATCCGGCGAAAAAAGCACATCCTGCTTTCAAGGTTTCCGGCTACGATAGTTTGCGGAGCCATTTGGAAGAGAAAAACATCACTGTCACTGTCGATGACACCATCCCGGGAGTCGAGCGGTTTTTCGTATCCGATCCATTCGGAAACCGACTTGAATTTTTGAAATAATTTCTATGTGTGTTCTAAGCCTTGCTGTGTTCACTCGACAGACTTCCAAGCAGCAAGCCATCAAAAAACGCTCCGCGGCAATCGCCGCGGAGCGTTTATTTTTGCAGGGGACAGTAAGGGCATTTATCGGTTTCAGGCAATTCTTTATACAAGCAGCAGGTAATCCGCTTATACTCGGCTTTCGCTTCTTCAAAACTGCGGCCGCCTAAAAACTGGCGGAAAAAGGATCTTTTCATTTCCGGCTGCCAGAGTTCATCCGTCATCAAGGCGGCAACGTCATCTTCCGCCTGTTTGCTGTCGAGCATGCCGTACATCCAGATCATATAACCCCAAAGATTTTCCCACAGAATGATTTTTGATACATGGCCAGTTTTGCTGAATGAACCGACCACCGGAAATGCAAATGTCTTCAATACGGCTTCAAGATCGCCTTCGCGTCGTTCACGGATAAAGCGTTCATCGACTGTAAAACTGATATTGCCTTCCGTATTTTCCAGGTGGATTTCATCCAGCGGACCATCCCACATTTTATCGTGTGCCAATAAATAGAATTGTGCAGTAATGAAAAAACCGAAGCGCCTCATGAAGACGGATGTCGCTACGGCTTCAGTTGGTGCTCCGGTTGCGTGAACGATTTCTTTCATAAGCTCCGGATGGCGGGCTGCCATAGCTTCACTTAGATCCATGAAACCATGTGCGCCAGTTCGGACTTTTACCTGAAAAAGCTCAAGTTCTTCCATATTAGGACCCCAGCGCTTCACGAATCTCAGGAACGATGCAGCGTCCTCTCCCAAATGGAACGCAATGCGGTGTTCCGAAAAGCGGATCTTTTGAGACCTGGCATTCCATTCCGAAAACGGAACGGACCAAATCACAGCTGATGACATTTTCAGGTGTTCCCTGGCCGAATACTTCACCGTCTTTGATGGCGATGATGTTATGGGCGTAGCGTGATGCAAGATTCAGATCATGCAGCACCATGATGATTGTGCGTCCATGCATTTCATTTAATTCGAATAAAAGATCCAAGATCTCTATTTGATGGGTCATATCCAAAAATGTGGTTGGTTCATCAAGGAGTATAACGTCGGTGTCCTGTGCAAGTGTCATCGCAATCCATGCGCGCTGGCGCTGGCCGCCAGATAGTTCATCCACCGGTTTGTCACGAAATTCATCGACACGCGTAGCTTTCATCGCAGCTTCCACTTTTTCGGTGTCTTCTTCCGTCCAGCGTTTCAGCCATGATTGGTGTGGATAACGTCCTTGCTTGACCAAATCGTGTACAGTCAATCCTTCCGGTGAAACCGGCGATTGGGGAAGGATCCCCATTTTCTTCGCGACTTCCCGTGAAGACATCTTATGAACTTCTTTGCCTTCAAGCAAAATCGAACCTTCCTGCGGTTTCAGCAATCGGGCAATCGAGCGTAAAAGAGTCGATTTGCCGCAGCCGTTGCTTCCCACAAAAACAGAAATTTCGCCTTTAGGTATAGAAAGGTTCAAGTTTTCAAAAAGAAGTTTATCGTTGTATCCGATTGATAGGTCATTGGTTTTGACAGCCATAGTCATCGTTCAATTCCTCCACATCTTTAGCCATAAATCTAACTGATAGAATTTCTCAATACATATACTATATCATAAATTAATGATAAGTGAGAACGATTTTCACTATAAACTTGAGTTTTTCCTTTACAAATGTGACAGGAAGTCCTAAAATAAGGACGTCTTGAGAATCGTTATCAAATAACCTTGGAGGTTACATCATGAAAAAATGGACTTTATTTTTACTTGCAGCAATTATGCTTGTCCTGTCGGCATGTTCGTCGGGAGAAGAAGATACAGCAACTGAAACAGAAAGCGGAGGCGAACCCGTTACGATTCAAGGAACAAACGGTGAAGTGACGTTGGATGAACCTGCTGAAAAAGTGGTGGTTCTTGAATGGACATACGCTGAAGATTTATTGGCCGTAGGCGTGCAGCCTGCAGGTATGGCTGATATTGAATCATATGGTGATTACGTAAATATCGAACCGCAATTGGATGATACAGTTATCGATGTTGGCGGACGCCAGGAACCGAACCTTGAAGCTATTGCAGAGATCGACCCGGATCTGATTATCGGAGTCGACTTCCGCCATACTGCGATGCTTGAAGAATTGGAACGCATCGCGCCAACTGTCATTTTCAATCCGTATCCGGAAGATGAAAGCATCGATCTTTATCAGGAAATGGAAACGACATTCCTTGAAATTGCCAAAGCCGTGGACAAAACGGAAGAGGCCGATCAGGTTCTTGCAGATCTTGAAGAAAAATATGAGGAAAGTGCGGCTGAAATCGAAGCTGCCAATCTTGAAACCAATGACGTCATTTTGACGCTTGCTTATTCAGGTCCTCAGGCGCCGGAGATTCGTGTATTCACACCGAATTCCATGGCTTCCATCATTCTTGACCGCATTGGTTTGAATAATGTTCACGAACCGGATCAATTCGAGGTTTTCGGTTCTAGCACATTCAACGTGGAAGGATTGGTTCAGTACGAAGATGCCAATTACCTCTACACTGTTCCGGATGAAGACAATATCTACGAAAACCAGCTTGCCGGAAATGCCGTATGGGAAAATTTGAATTTCGTCCAGGAAGGCCGCACATATGATTTGGGGCCGGACACGTGGTTATACGGCGGTCCTTTATCTGCTGAAACATTGATGAACCAAATTACAGATGTGATGGTGAATAATTAATGCAAGGCAAACTGAAAGCGAAGTCCTTTGTCTCTTTGACAGGGGGCTTTTTCCTGCTTTTCGCGTTATCTGTCATCCATTTGACTCAGGGTCAGGCGGATTATTCCATTTCAGATTTGCTGTCAGGTGTTTGGACTGAAGGAAGAATTCAGGATATTGTCGTCAGTCTCCGCTTGCCGCGGCTGGCAGTCGGCATTATAGCCGGTGGTGCGCTGGCGGTATCCGGTGCAGTTTTGCAAACGCTGACGAATAATCCGCTTGCATCTCCAGGCACACTCGGCATAAACGCCGGCGCATTCTTTTTTGTTGTGCTCAGCACAATCTTTTTCCCTGGTTTCGTCGGCGGCTTTCCATTTGCGACAGCTTTAGTGGGTGCCGTCGTATCTTCGTTGCTGGTCATCGGACTTGCCGGCAAACAAATGGATCCTGTGCGTGTGGCATTGACGGGAATGATCATTTCCCTGCTTTTCGCATCCATGACCGGCACGATGCAATTGCTTTTTGAAAATGAAACCAATGGGCTCTTCTTATGGGGTTCCGGTACCTTGGTGCAATTGAACTGGGGAGGCGTGCAATTTGCAGCGCCTGTGATACTGGTTACATTTGCTGCTGTCCTGCTGCTCGCCAAGCCCATGGATATTTTGTCGCTGGGTGAAGATATTGCTTCTTCACTCGGTCAAAATGTCCGCCTGGTAAAACTGGCGGCATGGGGAACGGCTATCGTTTTAGCGGCAACAACTGTAAGTGTCGTCGGGCCAATCGGATTCATCGGATTGATGGCACCGCATATTGTTCGCATGATGGGCATCCGCGGGCATCTTCAAATACTGATTCACTCGTTCCTGTGGGGCAGTGTCATGCTCATCGGTGCGGATGTTCTTGGCCGCCTGATCCAGCCCGGCCAAGAGGTGCCAGCTGGTGCAATGACAGCATTGATCGGCGGTCCGTGGTTATTGTATCTGGCATGGAAAACGGCCAGGTCCATGAAACGCGGTGAACGTCAGATGGGCGGCACCACCAAACCGGTACGTTTGAAAATGCTGGTGCCCATTCTTATGGGTACGATTGTCATCGTCACCACTTTGGCTTTAAGTTTCAACGGCAGTGCCTGGAACTTTGACTGGCTATCGCCGGTTGTGTGGGAATTCCGGGTGCCGCGTGTATTGACTGCCTTCATCGTTGGCGTCATGCTGGCAATTACCGGTGTGATCCTGCAAGGGGTATTAAGAAACCCGCTTGCGGATGCCAGCGTACTCGGCGTAACATCAATGGGTGGAGCAGGTGCGATGCTCTTATTGGTCGTATTTCCGGCAATTCCTCCGGCGTTCCTTCCGCTCGGCGCAACACTAGGGGCATCGCTTGCGCTCGGCATCATATTGCTGACGGCCTGGAAAAACAATTTCCAGCCGATGCTTGTCGCTTTGATGGGAATCGCCATTTCTGCATTCGGTTCCGCAGCTACACAAATTCTCGTTGTCAAAGCGAAGCTTGCGGTTGCAAGCGCGTTAGTGTGGCTGTCCGGCAGCACATACGCCAAAGGCTGGGACGATGTGCAATTCGCACTGATCCTGTTCGCATTATTTATCTGGCCGGCTGTCTACATTACGCGCAGCCTGGATACATTGACCTTCGGAGATGATGTCGCGGCAGGACTCGGTTTGAATATCCGTTCAACCCGCGTTTGGGCGCTTGTCGTTGGTGTTGCAATATCCACCGCCGCAGTTTCGATTGTCGGAACAATCGGCTTTATCGGACTGGTGGCGCCGCATATTGCGCGGCGTCTGGTTGGTTTCCGCCATTTGCCGCTGATGCTGTCTTCCGGTCTGATCGGAGGGCTGCTGCTCGTGACGGCGGATTTCATCGGCCGTACACTGATTGCGCCAAATGATATTCCAAGCGGATTGATCGTCGCTTTAATCGGGACACCGTATCTATTATATTTATTGAAGAAAATGAAATAGCAAAAAGGCCTGCCAAGTCGGCAGGCCTTTTATTATGGAATTATTTTATTTTTGTAGAGCCACTGCCGGTCCAAAGAATTCGAAATGGATCTGCTCATCAGTCATGCCAAGTGAGCGCAATTCGTTGATCATGCTTTCCATGAATGGAACAGGGCCGCAGACGTAAACTTCTCCTGTAACATCGACCATTTCCGCGAGCACTTCACGAGTGATGAACCCTTCTGGCTGGTCAGAGTAAAGTGTTTTGTATTTAGCGTTGTCCATAGTATCCACGTATTTTTGGATATCTTTATCAAATGCATGGAAGCTTTCATTTCGGGCAGCGTGAAGGAAAGCTGTCGGACGGTCAGGCGTCATTGTTGCGACAGTTTCAAACATGCTCATCATCGGTGTGATGCCGACTCCGCCGCTGACAAATGCAACTGGCGATTTTTTCGCTGCATCCAGAACGAATTCTCCTGCTGGCGCGCTTACTTCAATAACATCCCCAACATTCACTTCGTCATGCAGGTAAACGGATACCCGTCCATTTGGATCGTTGTCACTTTCGCGTTTGACAGAAATGCGGAACTCATCCGGTTTTGCAGCCTGAGAAAGGCTGTATTGGCGGTTGAACAAATATTGTTCGCCCGGAATAGTCAAACGAACGGAAATGTATTGGCCTGGTTCGTAAGTCGGAACGTTCGATCCGTCTGCAGGTTTCAAATAGAAAGAAGTGATGTTGTCGCTTTCTTTTTCTTTTCTCGCTACAGTGAAGTTTTTAAAGAATTTCCAGCCATTTTCCTGGCTTTCCATTTTTTCATACATTCCTTGTTCTACGCCGATAAACGCATCGGCGATTACGCCGTATGCTTCAGCCCACGCATTGATGATTTCGTCGGTTGCGGCATCTCCCAAAACTTCCTTGATCGCTTTAAGCAAGTATTCGCCGACAATCGGATAATGCTCTGGTCTGATGCCGAGGCTGACGTGTTTATTTGCAATTTGGACTACTGCTGGAAGAATCGCTTCCAGGTTATCGATATGCACTGCTGCCGCATAGACTGTGTTTGCCAAAGCTGCCTGTTGGCGGCCTTTTTTCTGGTTGGCATGGTTAAAAATGTTTAATAATTCCGGGTGTGCTTCAAACATATTTTTGTAGAATACGGTTGTAATAGCGGTGCCGTGTTCTTCCAATACAGGGACAGTGGATTTGATGATTGTTTTAGTTTCTTGTGATAACATCTCAATCTCTCCTTTTGTTTTCTATAATTTGACTATAAACCCAAAGGGAGATTAAAGATATATTAAAAATACTTCTTTAATATTTTAGACACATTTGCCTTCACAGAAACGACACATGAAAAAAGCCCGGCATCGCCGAGTATCTATAAAGGCAACTAATATTTAATATTCCTTCAGAACCAATTACTTTCTTGAACTTTACACAGTGGGTATAATAAATGTGCAGGGAAGGTGAAAATAATGAGGCTAACAATGTATACCGATTTCTCATTGCGTGTATTGATTTACCTTGGTACGAAAGAACAGGATAAATTGACGACGATTCAGGAAATTTCGGACGCTTACAATATATCGAAAAACCATTTGATGAAAGTGACTTTTGAGCTTGGAAAAGCCGGCTTTATCCAAACCGTCAGAGGACGGGGAGGCGGCATTCGATTAGCAGACCTTCCTCAGAACATCAATGTCGGGACAGTTGTACGCAAAATGGAAGACGACTTCCATATCGTTGAATGTTTTGACAGGGAACACAACCGTTGCCCGATTGCGCCAGTCTGCGGACTTCGCGGAGTCTTGGGCAAAGCGCTCCACGCGTATTTGGCGGTCCTCGATGAATATACACTGGAAGATCTCTTGTTCAATAGAGAAGGACTGCGGGAAATTCTGCAGCCCATATAAAAAGCGGCTCAAAGATATGAGCCGCTTTTTCTTATTGAAGTTCGATATTCTGCGGCTCTTCCCCTTTTTTATTCATCAGGCGCATTCTCGTCGGTTTAATGGCGATGATTAATAAGTTGGGATCATCCGGACCGCTGAACCAGCCGGAAAGATGTTCATTCCACAATTTTTCTAAAATACTGCGGTCGTCATGCTCGGACATTTCTCCCTCAATTTCCAGAAATGTGTCGCCGACACCTTCGCCCTCGTAACCGAGAAGGACGTGTGCGTTGGGGTTCTGTTCGAGTTCGTCGACCTTTTGCGTTTTTTTGCTGGTTGCGGTGTACAATGTGAATTCATCATTAAAAAAAGTCATATACCGGGAATGCGGTTTGTTTTCGGTGATTGTCGCAAGCACTCCTACATAACTGTCGTTCAAAATCTTCAAAGCGGCTTCTCTCAACTCTTGCTGATTCATGAAATCACTCCTTTTAAACTCCCTATTCCTTTTTAAACTTCAAATAAACATAAAAAAGATCCGTTATTGCAACGGATCTTTTGCTTTTAAAAGTTGTGCATGGACTTTTCCTGAAAATAAGGATTAAGATCCAGAGAATTTGTCTTCGCTGGAAGAATCGCTTTTCGTTTGACGCGGATTTTTTTCTTCCTGCTGTTCCTGCTTAAGGTCTTCCAAAGGAATGGTATCGACATTCATTTCTTCTTCGTGCATTTCGGAAAGTGACTCTTTATCGGTTTTCGATTGTTCCGGATTGTCCATTGGAGCGCCTTTTCTTTCTTCGCGGTCATCTTCAGTAAAATGTTTTTTATCTGACATAATGGAACACCTCTTTCAATTAGTCTTATCAATGTATTCCTGTTATTCAGGTATTTAAAACATTGAGCATTTGCTATAGAAAGTTTATAATAACTAGTCCTATACCTTTATGCTTAGCGATAAAATCTGTTTAAATATATGGTAAAATAGAATCATTGGACGAGAGGAGTTTTTACATGAGCACACAGGCTTCTATTAATGTTGGTGGACTGAGCTTTGAATGGAACCTTGAAAAAGGCGAGTTTTTATTCGAAGGCCAAAATTCGGTTCTGTTTTGGACTTCCACAGCAATGAAAATGTTTTTTGACACGATAGAAGAAATAGCAGGAGAAGACGCAGCGGAGGTAGTAATGGAAACTACCGGTTATCGCCAAGGGATAGTAGTCGCAGAGTATTTTTCTCGGATGGAAAATGTGAATATAGCAGAAGCGGCGGCACTGATCACCAATACATATGCTTCAGCTGGCTGGGGGATTGCGGAAACACATAAACTGGATGTTGAAAAGAAAACCGTTGAAGTCCATTTAAAAGACAGCTGGGAGCACAGTATTAATATTGCTCAGCAGAAGAAGACAGGCGGCAGATTTCTTCCTGCCCATTATGCAGGGATTTTCACCAAGCTTTTTGGAGAAAATATCTGGTACGAAGTAGATCATTTTCAATTGGAAGGTTTCAGCGAAACTGTCATCCGTTACTTTCCTTCAGATGAAACCATCTAAGAGAATATCCATCGCTTAGCGCGTTCAAAAGAATCTCAGCAAATAAGACAGCTGCAAAACCTGGTGGAAGAAAAGACTGCGGAACTGACCACACTGGTCAAAGAATTATCTTCGCCAATTATCCCAGTATTGGACGGTATTGTCGTAGTGCCGCTGCTGGGCACTTATGATGAAGAACGGGCTGAGGAACTATTAATCAAGACGCTGCAGAACTTGCCGACTTATAAAGCGAAATATCTGGTTCTCGATCTGACCGGACTTAATAATAATTTTACCCAGCAAGCTGCCGCGCTGATTGAGAAACTTGGAGCAACGGCCGGCCTCATTGGAACAGAAACAATCTTGGTAGGAATTTCTCCGAAAATGAGTATGGTGATTTCTGAAAGTGGAATTGGTATTTCAAAATTCGATTGCTTCCAAACCTTGCAGCACGGCATTCATTTTGCGCTCGCACAGAACGGAAGAAGCATTATATAGGAAAAGCGCCCTAAAGTTCAGGGCGCTTTTCCTTTTTTATTTTTGTGTTTTAATGATTTCGACGATTAATTTAGTTGCCTTTTCCATATTCTCAGCGGATATGAATTCGTATTTCCCGTGGTAATTTTCTCCGCCAGTAAAGATATTCGGTGTCGGCATTCCCATATAGGAAAGCTGGGAGCCATCGGTGCCGCCGCGGACAGGTACGATATTTGGTTCAATACCAAGTGTTTTCATCGCATTTTCAGCGGCATCCACAATTTGCATGACCGGCTCGATTTTTTCTCTCATATTGTAATATTGGTCTTCCAGTTCCAGTGTCAGTGTGTCAGCTCCATATTGTTCCTGCAATTTCTCAGCTGTCTGCTGCATATGCACTTTTTTCGCTTCGAATTTTTCTTTGTCGAAGTCGCGGATGATATAACTCAAAACCGCTTGTTCCACGTCACCTTTAAAGCTGTTCAGATGAATGAATCCTTCATAGCCTTCGGTTTTTTCAGGAACTTCATCTTCAGGCATGGCATTCTGGAATTTGATGGCGATTGTTGAAGCATTGACCATCTTATCCTTGGCTGAACCAGGGTGCACGCTTTTCCCTTGGACTGTCAGTTTCCCGGCAGCTGCATTAAAACTTTCGTATTGAAGTTCACCCAGTGGGCCGCCATCCATTGTATAGGCATATTCGGCGCCAAAGCGCTCAACATCGAATTTATGGGGACCGCGTCCAATTTCTTCATCCGGTGTAAAGGCGACACGGATTTTGCCGTGTTCGATTTCTGGATGCTGGATGAGGTACTCCATCGCCGTCATTATTTCAGCAACCCCGGCTTTATTGTCCGCGCCAAGAAGAGTCGTGCCATCCGTGGTAATCAGTGTATGGCCGATATAATTCTGCAGATCTGGAAAATCTTTGACTGTCATTCTAACAGAACCACTCAATGGAATATCTTTTCCGTCGTAATCATCTATACGCTGCGGATTGACGTTTTTGCCTGTAAAGTCAGTAGCTGTGTCGACATGGGCAAGAAAGCCGACTACTGGAAGTTCTTTATCTGAAGTTGCCGGAAGTGTGCCAAAAAGATAGCCGTAATCGTCCATTTGGACTTCTTCCAGACCAATTTCCTTCATTTCCTTTTCTAATTCATGCAGAAGGTCCCACTGGCCGGGAGTGGAAGGTGTTTCATGGTTTTCAAAATTGGATTGTGTATCGATTTTTGCATAGCGGATCAATCGTTCGATCAAAGTTTCAATCATGGATAGAGACCTCCTGAAGTATGTACTGGCTCTATTTTACCACGAATGAAAAGAATAGAGGAAATCTGAAAAAGCTGCCGGCCCTCACTGGGGATCGGCAGCTTTCTTCCGCAATACAGCTGACACCTTGTTTTCGGTGCCGTCTTTTATGCGGCGGATATTTTCGAGATGCTTCAAAAACGCCATCGCCATCAAAGAAAGTGCGATGACATAGGGCCAAAAGCCATCCGCCGGCCAGAACGCGATCAGAAGAAAAACGGCATATAATGCAAGTACGCCGATGACCAGATAATCTGTGGCAAGTGCGATGATGACAAGAAGTGCGAGCCCAAGAAGACCAAGCTGCCAGTCCAGCGCGATCATTACTCCGATGACGGCCGCGGTGCCTTTGCCGCCATTGAACTTCATATAGAAGGGGAAGTTATGGCCGAGTACGACTCCGGCTGCGATAAAGAATAAAATCGCCCATACTGTTTCCGAAGGCAGACTGCTGCTTCCCAAAAACAGCTGCATTGCGAGCACTGCGGCAAATCCCTTGAAGATATCAAGAAATGCGACCAGTGCGCCGTATTTCCAGCCAAGGACGATTGCCGCATTGGAGGCGCCCGAATTTTTGACGCCTGTTGACTTGATATTAGTGCCGGACAACAATTGGGCGACAAGGGAGCCATGAAGGCAACCGATTAAATAACCTGAAATAAGTGCGGAAAAAATCCAAAGAATCATAAATTGCCCCCTGCCTTTCATAATATTAAACGTATGAATGATGAGAAAGTTTCAAAATTATCCGACAGTCTTCTTGACAAAATATCGTATCATTATTTATACTTCTCAACAAGATGGAAAACTGAATCTGAATACTCTTATCAAGAGTGGCGGAGGGAATAGGCCCTGCGATGCCCGGCAACCACCAAGCAACCCAGCTTGGAAAGGTGCTAATTCCTACAGACTGGAACGACAGTCTGGAAGATGAGAGGAGGAAACTCCGTGTATAGCGGCCCTCTTCTAATTAGAAGGGGGCCTTTTTCTATTCCCTCATCTCCTTTAAGGTCCATCTACTAAAATTATTGGAGGAATGAAAAATGACGAATTTCAAAGCAGAAACAAACTTACTTCACGGTGGACAGCAGCCAGATCCTGTAACGGGTTCACGGGCAGTTCCCATCCATAAAACGACTTCCTATGTATTCCGTGACACAGAACATGCGCAGAATCTGTTTGGTTTAAAAGAGGCGGGAAATATTTATTCGCGCATCATGAATCCGACAGTGGATGTATTTGAGCAGCGTGTGGCGCTTCTGGAAGGCGGGACAGCGGCAGTCGCTTTGTCTTCAGGAATGGCGGCTATCGCGTTTTCAATCCTCAATATTGCGGAAGCTGGTGATGAAGTGGTTGCTGACAGCAATCTCTACGGAGGCACTTACAATCTATTCGCGAATACGCTGCCGCGCTACGGCATCAAAGTTAAATTCGTCGACGGCGCGGATCCGGAAAATTTCCGCTCTGCTGTGACAGATCAAACGAAAGCTTTTTTCGGTGAAACGATCGGCAATCCGAGTTTGAATGTTTTCGACATAGAGAAGGTGGCGGAAATTGCGCATGAATATAATATCCCTTTATTGATCGACAATACATTCGCTTCTCCTTACGGCAGCAATCCGATAGCGTTTGGAGCAGACGTCGTTATCCATTCAGCGACAAAATGGATTGGCGGGCACGGCACAACAATCGGCGGCATTGCGGTTGACGGCGGCAAGTTCAATTGGAACCACGAAAGATTCCCGAATTACACACAACCTGACGACAGCTATCACGGCATCCGTTACGGAATAGATGCGGAAGGCGCATCTTTCGCGACAAAATTGCGTGTGCAGTTATTACGTGATTTCGGACCGTCGCTTAGCCCCGACAGTGCCCATGCATTTTTGCAGGGCTTGGAAACATTACATTTGCGTTTGCCAAAACACAGCAGCAATGCGGCAATTATCGCTGACTACCTGAAGAACCATCCGCAGGTTGAATGGGTTAATTACATCGGCTTTGAAGATCACCCGTCTCATGGTTTAGCGAAAAAATACTTGAAGGATACATTCGGTTCGATCGTCAATTTCGGCATCAAAGGTGGCAGGGAAGCGGGTAGACGAGTAATCGACGGTGTCGGCTTATGGTCTCATGTGGCGAATGTCGGAGATGCCAAGTCGTTGATCATCCACCCTGCTTCGACAACGCATCAGCAATTAAGCGCGGAGGGATTGAAGCAGTCAGGCGTCACAGAAGAACTGATCCGTTTGTCAGTCGGACTGGAAAATCCGGAAGATCTGATTGCTGACTTGGAGCAAGCCATCAAAGCGGCAGCAGTTCAGGAAGTATAGGAGGAGAAAAAATGGGAACAGTAGCCATCGGGAACTTAACGTTGGAATCGGGTCAGGTGCTGGAAGGAGTGGAATTAGCGTATGAACGAAACGGCGATCCTTCTGCTCCGACCGTCCTGATCTGCCATGCGCTGACCGGGGATCAATATGCTGTCGGGAGCTCAGAAAAACCCGGATGGTGGAGCGGCTTGGCGGGTCCCGGAAAAGCTGTGGATACGGATAAGTTCCAGGTGATTACATTTAATATACTCGGGGGCTGCGATGGTTCGACGGGGCCATTGTCACTCAACCCGGCAACCGGCAAGCCGTATCGGTCGGATTTTCCTTTGCTGACGATCAAAGATTTGGTCCATGCCGAATATCGGGCGTTAAAAACTTTGGGCATCACCAAACTGAAGTCAGTGATTGGTGGTTCGCTCGGGGGCATGAAAGCCCTTGAATGGGGAGCGCTGTATCCGGATTTTATCGAATCCATCGTTCCGCTTGCTGTCACCCCAGCGTTCAGCAGCTATGCACTTGCTTTTAATCATATAGGTATACAGGCAATCCAAAACGATCCTGATTACCAAAGTGGAAATTACGATGGATCTTCTGACTTCAACGGATTCCACTTGGCAAGAATTGCAGGTATGATTAGTTACCGGAGCAGCAAACTGTTTAACGATCGCTTCGGACGCGCGAGCAATGGCAAGAATTTTGAAGTAGAATCTTATTTGGATTATCAGGGACGGAAACTGGCGCAGCGCTTCGATGCCAATAGCTATCTGATTTTATTGAAAGCTATGAACAGCCATGACATGGGGACAAGGAAAATAAGCGTTCCGATTTTTTCCGTTTCGTACACATATGATTTGCTTTATCCCGCCGAATTAATGATTCCTTGGCTGAAAGAGCAGCCTGAGGCCCGTTGGGAAATCATCGAAACTGATTATGGACATGACGGATTTCTGGTGGAGTTCGAGAAGTGGAGCGGTTCCATCCGTGAATTTTTACAAGAAGAGCATATTAGGGCGGCTCGTTAATAATTGGAACAAGAAAAAAGCATCCCGCTTTGGGATGCTTTTTCTTGTTCTTAAGGTTTTGGGATTCGGGTTTTCTTTGTCCAGACTCCGGCGGCCCAGCTCTTCGGGTCATAAGCCACTTTGGCTGTGCGGCTGAAAAGACGCCGCTTCGCCAAATCGTCTTATGCCTTTCAGAGCTTAACGGGCGCCGTCGCTTTTCGTTACTTAATCCTCATCCTTAATATCCACGTCATCCGGAATAGGGGTGGCTTTCCATTCTTCGAGCTGCTGTTTGGCGAGTTCCAGCTGTTGAAAATGCGTTTCGAATTGAGAGGTGTTGACCATGTATTGTTCTCCATCGTGGACTGCTTTGATACGTCCTTCAAGTATATAGCGGTTAATCTGCTCTTGCGGCATGGACAAATAAGCAGCAGTTTCAGGGACTGTCATATACATACGATCGCCTCCTCTTTTTCTTTTATTATAATCGCTGAAGAGCAGTATCTCAAACGATTGAAATAATGGTATGGTAATTGATATAACTGGAAATTCGAGGTGCAGGATATGAACGGGACTCCGTATATAATGGTGCTGCTTGCTGCGATGCTTTGGGGCACGACGGGCACAGCGCAAAATTTCATTTCAGGAGAGGCACATCCGTTGACAATCGGTGCATTCCGTTTGATGATTGGCGGTTTTTCCCTGCTTCTTTTTACATTAACAACGAAACGTTTCATTGTTCGCAGCGTTTCTTGGCCCGCTGTACTTGTTTCAGCAGCCAGTATGGCGCTGTTCCAGCCGTTATTCTTTTCGTCTGTGCAGTTGACCGGTATCGCAATCGGGACAGTTGTGGCAATCGGCAGTGCTCCGGTGCTTGCGGGACTGATCGAATGGCTATTTTTAAAGAGGCGACCCGATCGGATATGGACCTTGGCGACGATGATGTCGATCATCGGCTGTATTTTACTGTTCGCCAATAAAAGCGCTACAGAAGTTAATACGCTCGGTGTGGCAATGGCGCTGGGTGCCGGACTTGCATTTGCATTATATGCGATTGCCAGTAAGAGCGTTTTGGAATCGATGGAAGCTGTGCCCGCAGTGGCGCTTATTTTTTCTATTGCGGCTGTTTTTCTGATACCATCTTTATTCTTTTTTGATATTTCCTATATTCTGATTCCTGCAGATGCTGGGATTATATTCTATCTTGGGTTTGCGACTACAAGCCTTGCTTACATATTATTCTCAAGAGGTTTGAAGACCATACCCTCTTCATCAGCCGTCACCTTATCTTTAGCAGAACCGCTTACTGCATCGATACTCGGTGTGCTGGTGGTGGGTGAAGTCCTGAGCGGGCTTTCATGGACTGGAGTTGTTTTACTGCTTGGCGGTATTTTAGTGCTGACGATGGGCAAGAAAAGAAAAGCTGAAGATAAATATGAGCTTTCTTAATGAATGACAAGCTATCGTTTTTTAATTTTATGAGGCTATAAAGAAGTTTTTCTTTGTCTAGACTCCAGCTGCCCAGCTCTTCGGGTCATAAGTCAGCCCAGCTGCCGTGGCAAAGGACGCCACTCTGCTGTTCTGCCTTATGCCTTTCAGAGCTTAACGGGCGCTTGCGCTTTTCTTAAGAATTTCTTCACTTTTATCCTAGTATCCACTTAAGATTTTACCTTTATCATAAATATAGTGAGAAAAGAGGGAGATTGTATGAGTCAATTTACTGTATTAGTGACTGATGATGATCAGGATATCCGTGACGGCATTGAAATTTATTTAAAAAATGAAGGGTACCGAGTGCTGAAGGCCGAAAATGGTCAAAAGGCGATTGAGCTACTGGAATCCAATGAAGTGCATGTCATCATTCTCGATATAATGATGCCGACGCTGGACGGGATATCAGCAACATTCAAAATTCGGGAACAGCGGAATATTCCAATCATTATGCTCAGCGCTAAAGCGGAGGATTCAGATAAGATACATGGCTTATCAGTGGGTGCGGACGATTATGTAACCAAACCTTTCCATCCTATGGAACTGGTAGCAAGAGTCAAGTCACAACTGAGACGTTACGTGAGTCTTGGGACTTACCAAGATAAATCACAGCGTATTGAAATCGATGGTCTTGTGTTGGATTCTGATGCGAAAGAAGTATTGCTTCACGGAGATCCGGTGAAACTGACTCCAATTGAATTCAAAATCACTGAGCTGTTGATGGTGAATGCGGGACGAGTTTTCTCTATCCGCGACATTTACGAGAGAGTATGGAATGAGCCTGCATATAATGCGGAAAATATTGTCGCTGTCCATATACGGAAAATCCGCGAAAAAATTGAGGCTGATCCAAAGAATCCAAGATATTTGAAGGTGGTGTGGGGCATTGGCTACAAAATTGAAAAATGACCTATGGTCGATTTTTGCCGTAACGATAGCATTGTTTACACTTCTTTATTGTTTGTCCTTCTTTGTGGAAACCGTTTTTAATAGTCCTGCGATAGAATTACTGGCATCACTTCGAACGGTGTCCAAAGGGGAAATCTAAAATGAAGAAATGGCTTTGGCTGATAACTTTATCAATCGTATTGATCAGTATTTTCAGCGTAATGGAATTGGGCCCGAAATATTTCGGGAAATCTTATCTGGAGACTACTGACTTTAAAGAAGAATACAATCACTTTGTCAACCGGCTGATTGTTACTGAGTTGGACCCGCCACAAGCGGAAACCGAGTTCTCAGTATCGATGGAAGAGATCGAGGAATACCGGACTAGATACGGCACATTGGCTGAGCAGATTCAAAGCATTCAGGACCAATATAATCCAGATATAGAGTCCGCGCGCGAAAGCGAAAATGACAGCCTGCTGGAAATATTGACAGAAGAACGGGATGGCAAAATAAAGGCGATCCGCGACAATTTTGCGGATGATGACACCATCAGGGAAAAGATCCTTGAAGACAAACAACGGGCTGCTAAAGTTGCCGTCAATGGAGTATTAACCGAAGAAGGGAATTTCAATTCACAGTTTCCCTATTATGTTTACGACTTAACAAATATTGAGACTGGTGAAAACTTCAAAAAAGGAGAGATGAGCAGCCGCCCGTTTTATGAGAAGAAGTATACCAACGCTGCGCCGCTTCATTTCAATGGTGAAGAACTGTATTATTCCAATTACAATAATACTGATATGATGATTCCTGCCTCAGATGCCGAATTTAAAGGAATCGTTCAGATTGATCGTTCTCTTCTTGCTGCGAGCGACCGGGGCGCTGATATCGTAGGACATGAATATATCAAGAACACTTTGTATCTTTTGGGAGCTTTGGCGATTGCGGGCATTGTGCTGCTTTTTACAAAGTTGAAATTTGAACAAGATGCATTTTTGAAAACACCTCTATACAGAAAATGGTCGGCATGGCCGCTTGAAGTGAAACTTGGTCTTTTCGGAATCACCTTATTTTTTGCCTTGCCTTATGGAGTGGCAAACTCGCTAAGAATAATGGAATATACCATATACGGCGGTCTGCCCTCTTTTATCTGGAATACCGTAAAGAATTTCGCGATTAACGGTGTAGTGCTGGGATTGCTCATTCTTCAAGGAATCTGGCTCTACGCTTATTACAATAAATCAGATAAGCTGGTGGATGATTTTAGAAACAGTTATTTACAGCGTTCGCTGCAGATGTCGCGATATGCATTTTTAAGGAAATCAATCGGTGTCCAAATGTTGATTTTATTGACCGTAATATTCTTCTGGGGAGCAGGGACAATGCTGTTGTTCATATTTCCGCCGGTAATAATCGTATGGGTGCCGGCGACTCTTTTCATCGGCCTGCCGGTATTGCTGTTCATGATGAAACGGTTCAGTTACTTAAATGTTTTGATGGATAGTACACAAGCAATTGCGAATGGAAGTTTAAATGAACAGATTCCTGTTAAAGGCAAGTCACATTTAGCGCAGCATGCTATTCAGTTGAACCGCTTAAAAGAAGGCGTGCGCGAGTCCGTCTCGGAGCAGGCGAAAAGTGAAAGGCTGAAAACGGAATTGATCACGAACGTGAGCCACGATCTCCGAACACCTTTGACTTCCATCATTACCTATACGGACTTGATGAAGACACCAGATCTTTCCGCTGAAGATCGATTGATGTATGCCGATATTCTGGACAGAAAATCTCAGCGGTTAAAAACATTGATTGAAGATCTGTTCGAAGTTTCCAAGATGGCCAGTGGGAATATGGAGCTGCACCGCCAGCGTGTCGATTTCACGCAGCTGATGACACAGGCATTTGCCGAACATGCGGAAGATATTTCTTCGTCAGGGCTCGATTTTCGAATTTCAACACCGGAACAGCCGGTTTACATTATGGCGGACGGCCAAAAGTGGTGGCGGGTGTTGGACAATTTGATAATGAATGCCATTAAATACGCGTTGCCTGGAACCAGGGTTTTCGCAAATTTAAAAGAAACGAATGGCCAAGCGGAATTTATAATGAAAAATGTCACCCGCTTTGAGTTGGGTGAGAATACAGATGAATTATTTGAGCGCTTCAAACGGGGGGATGTGGCTAGGCAGACAGAGGGCTCCGGTCTCGGACTGGCTATTGCCCAGTCGATTGTCGATCTCCACGGCGGCATGATGAAAATCGAAGTGGACGGCGATTTATTCAAAGTCACTGTGTCATTGAGAAGTTTATAAAAACAGATGGAAAGGCTGTGTCCGAATGGGCATGGCCTTTTGCTATTTCATCTATATAACAAGAGGTCAGGTTTTGAAAAAGTGGAGCTAGGGGATAGAAGTTATGAACACAATAATTTTGAATGGAGGTCGGCATATGGACACTAGAAGTTATTTCAATAATTTCATGAACGCGCTTCCTGAAATTCTCTTGGCGATTCTTGTACTTATTATCGGTTATATTGTAGCCAAGTTGGTGGAGAAAGCGGTTTACAAATTATTGGACAAAACTAAGCTCGATGAAAAAGCGGGGATGTCACAGCAGAAATACAGCCTGTCGAAAATCATCAGTAAAATTGTATTTGTACTGATTTTACTTTTCGCTGTGGCCTTATTCTTCAATATCTTGAATCTTGGAGCAATCGGCGCGCCATTCCTCGGCATCTTCGATAATTTATCAGGTGCATTCCTCAGCATTTTGAAGGCTGCACTGATTCTTTTATTGGCTTGGATCCTAGCTACGGTTGTAAAACGCCTGATCTTAGTGGCAGGCAGAAAATTCGATTTTGGAAAAGTCACTAAAAAGACAGGGGCATCCAAAAAAGACACGGTGAAATGGACAGAAACGGCAGCGAATATTGCATTCTATCTGATCCTGCTGTTGTTCTTGCCGGCAGTATTGAGTGCATTGAATATCGACGGTCTTAGCGAACCATTTTCAAACATGCTTGCAAGTGTATTGAATTTCATACCGAAACTTATTGCTGCGGCAATCATCTTTGCAATCGGATGGATTGCAGCTACCATCGTTAAAAAAATCCTTTCCAAATTCCTGGAATCGATTGGAACAGATCGTTTGGCGTCAAAACTGAAGATTTCACAATTCTTTAGTGGCACAAGCGTATCGAATGTCATTGGCATCATTGCATTCATCCTGATTATGCTGCCAGTGACGATAGCAGCACTTGAAGTGCTTGCGCTTCGTGGAATTTCCGGTCCCGCAATCGCGATGCTGAATGATATTCTGGCCATGATCCCGAATATTATCGTAGCGATCCTGCTGATTCTTGCCGGAATAATCATTGGCCGCTGGGTCAAAGATTTTGTTGTCCAATTGATGAAAAACCTTGGAGTGGATTCACTTACTGAAAAAATGGGCATGAATAAAACCGCAGATCCAGATACAGATCCTTCTGCTTATTCACTGGCCAAAATTATCGGTGTAGTGGCACAGGTATTAATCATCCTGTTATTTACAGTTGAAGCTTTGCAATTATTGAACCTGGAATTCATGGTATCTCTGGCAACCGGGATCTTTGCCTATATTCCTGCCGTTATTGCGGCATTGGTTATTCTGGCAATCGGCTTTTGGCTGGCGAACCTGGCTGAAGATTTCATCGGCAGTGTATTCAAGAAATCTTCCGGTGGTCCTCACGTCTTACGCTATGTTGCCAAATATGCGATTCTGGCATTCGCGTTCTTCATGGCGCTTGACCAATTGGGGATTGCGGCATCCATTATCAATTCTGCATTTATCCTGATTCTTGGCGGAGCAGCCCTAGCATTCGGTCTTGCGTTCGGACTGGGCGGCAAAGAACATGCTTCCCGTTATTTGGATCGAATGGAAAACAGCTTGAAAGAGACGGAAGTCGACAAGGAACAATGGGAAGAGAAAAAGAGAGAGCAGGAAGCCAAGAAAGTTGGATTGGCAAAAGAAGCAAAAGCAGCGACCGATCCAATCGTAGAAAAAACTTCTCCTGACGAGAGACATCCTTATGAAGGAACAAGAGATACAAAAGGTCCGTCAACTGATTTACCGAAGAATTTCAATAAAGACGCACATGATAGCTGGAACGGACGAAACCGTAATATGGACGACCCGTTCAACGATAAATAAACACAAAAAAAGGCGGCTGAGGCCGCCTTTTTTTGTGTTTATTTGATTATATTTTTGATGGTCTGTTGCTTTTCGTTGTCCAGACTCCAGCGGCCCAGCTCTTCGGGTCATAAGCCAGTCCAGCTGCCGTGGCAAAGAACGCCACTCTGCTGTTCTGTCTTATGCCTTTCAGAGCTTACCGGGCGCAGTCGCTTTTCTTTATTCAGGCGGAGCCACCAATTTATGCTGGAAGGCATAGATGACCGCTTGCGTCCGGTCGTGGACCTCCAATTTCGAAAGCAGGTTGCTCACGTGGGATTTCACCGTTTTTACGGCTATGTAAAGCTCATCGGCAATTTCTTGATTTGTATAGCCATGTGCGAGCAGCAGAAGAATCTCCATTTCGCGTTCGGTCAATTCTTCATGGGGTACGCGTTCATGGCGCATCTGCTTCATCATTTTACTCATCACTTCAGGCTCCAGCACCGGAGTGCCGTTCATCGTTTCCCGGATTGAATCAGCGATGCGAGAAGCTTTGGATGTTTTTAAAATGTAGCTGACGGCACCCGCCTTCAGTGCAGGATATACTTTGTCGTCATCCAAAAAACTGGTGACGATCATGATTTTCGCTTCCGGCCATTCGTTGATGATCTGTTCGGTCGCCTCTGCGCCGTTCATGACCGGCATGACCATATCCATCAGGATGACATCAGGCCGCAGTTCAAGCGCCATTTTGACAGCTTCCTCACCATTCGCCGCTTCACCGGCAACTTCCATATCTTCCTGTGCCTGCAGATAAGCGGATACACCGATCCGGACCATTTCATGGTCATCAACTAACAGAATTCGTATCATCCGGTATCTTCCTTTCAATAGGTACTTTCACTTCAACAATGGTTCCTTCGGAAGGAACTGAAACGATTTTGCTTGTGGCACCAATTTCAATGGCACGTTCTTCAATGTGCTTTAACCCGTAGGAAGTCGACTTTGACTGTTCGCTTTCAAAACCGACGCCGTTGTCCTGTATGCGTAAAATGGCGAAATTATCCCGTTCGATAAAAAGAATATGGACTTCGGTGGCTTTGGAATGGCGCAATGTGTTCGACAATGTTTCCTGGGCAATGCGGAACAGATGGTCTTCCGCCCCTTTTTGCAAAGGCACTTCTTCGAGTTTATGTTCAATTGTAAAATAGACTTTTTCCTTCAATTCGGACACTAATTCAAATAAACCTTGCCGCAAACTTTTGTCATGCAAAGCCGCTGGCCGCAGATGAAGCAATAAAGCCCGCATTTCCAATTGTGCCTGCTGAACCATTTTTTCGGTCTGCAATAATCCGGCTGAGACTTCTTTTCCTTCGGTCATGGATGAAAGAAGCATCGAAGCCGCGAACAATTGCTGGGAGACGGAATCGTGCAATTCCCTTGCGAGGCGCTGGCGTTCCATGACGAGCCGTTCCTGGATGATCTGATCCTGAGTTTCGGCTCGCTCGTTGGCAATGCGTGTCAGGCTTTTGCGCTGAGATTCCAATAATTTTTGGAGTTTAAGTATCGATACAGAAAGTTGGGACGGCAATGTTTTCATTTGCGCAGCTTCGATGACGGTTTGATCTTCATTGCGCAGGAGAGCCTGGAAAATCTCTTCGATATCCTGAACCTTTGAACGCGATAAAGACTCGGTCCACCAGGAAATTCCGGCAGACAGAGCCACCATTAAAACAAACAGCCAGACACCGAATGGAAGGCCGGCTACAAAATCTTCCCATAAAACGGACCAGGTATTTACGGCAGGCAGACCTAAGAGAGCCAGTAGAATACTGAATATGATTGCGGCGAATAAAGCCATGAAAAATAAACTGCGCGGCAGAATCTGTCTCATCGGCGAATCACCTCGACATCCCCCATCCAGGTGGTGACCGAAACGATCAATTCTGTTTTCACGTCATCCATATTTTCATAGCCGTCTTTAGTGTGGACAGAGCCGTACCAGATCCGCTGCTTGTCACCGTTGAAAAAGCGGGCGTCTCCAAAAACAGTCGAGTAATAGACGCGTACCGGCACTTCATAGGGAACAATCAGGCGAACCCGGCCGAATCCCTGCCGAATTGAAATCAGGGATGTTTTCTTCGGTAAGACGGTTTGCGTTGCATCGATCAAGAGGTCGCCGACGAATCCTTGCACATGGATATCTTTCCATTCGTAGGATTCAATGGGCGTAGCCTGTGCTGAAAAGAATTTATTTTGGATCAGGCCTTTATCAACCTGACCTTTCAGCGGCACTTCCTGCTGCCATTCTTCACCTTTCCACAGACGGATTAAAAGGTATAGTGCTGCGGCTAAAATGAACAGGCGAAGACTCCACATAGAGAGGATCGAAATGCCGATCAGGATAAAGCCGGGCCAAAAATAGGACTGCCGGTGTTTTGGACTGGTCTTATTGCCATAATAGATGAGTCCGATGCCAAGAAGAACCAAAAACACACTGCCATTTCCAAAAAAAGCAGCTTCTACGAATATGAGAAATAATGCACTCAAGGCAAAAAATGCCTGTCTGTTGGTAGAAAAATAATTCATCGCAGTTTTTGCCTCCTTCTTTGCAGCAGAAAAGTAAGAGGGAAGTCTGCCCCTCTTACTCTAGCTTACACAATTTCTTTGGATTTAGCGCTGTTTTTTTCCAGCGCTTCAAGACGGCGTTCCATTGTCGAACGCTCATGGCGCTCTTCGACTTTATTGCCGAGAGATTTAATATAACTTGCCATGTCGTCGAACGAACCGATCCGTTCAGCAACCAGTTCAGGACTCAGGATTTTATCCATCTGGTAGTGCGCGCGGGTTGCATTTTCCTTGCCCATCAATTGAAGCTGGCGCACTTTCATATCTTTTACTTTATGTTTCATTTCTTCGTAGCGCTGCTCAAGTGCAACACTTTCAGCTGCATTCTCGTCAAGGGTCTTGCGCAGCTCATCGACGCGGGCGCTATAGGCGTCAACTTCCTGTTCAGCAAATGCGGATAAGTCGCTTTCGCTGGCAGCTTGGGCAAGTTCGGCCTGTGACCGGCGTTTTTCTAGGAGACTTTCAGCTTCCTGCAATTCTTTTTCCAGTTTATTGCCCAGGCTTGTTTGGCGCTCAAGCCATTTGCCTGCAGTTTCTGTTTCTTTCTCCGCTTCCTGAATATATTTATTCAATAAACTGATCGGATTTTTTTCCTCTTTCTTGTCGAGTATCGCATCCATGTCCGTTGCCACCGCGAATTTTAAACGCTGCCATAATGTTGTCATGTAATTTCCTCCTTATTTGTTTAGTTTGTGCCATTCCCTTTCAAAATTGGTGAAAGGATCATTTTTAACTGAAGTTGAAACTTCCTCTTCGTTCCATTTTTTATAGATGTACCAAAGTACTGCAATAGCCAAGACCCCTATAATCGCGGGCACATTGGAAACTGCGGATAGCGCTCCCATTGCTGCAACTAAGCCCCACCAGATTTTGGCGCCTGTTGAAATGCTTTTCAGGTAATAATGGACACCGATATAGATGATGACTCCTGAAAAAGCGAGGCCGATGATGGGCCCGAGATTCGAAAGGGCGATAATTCCGGCGATGATGCCGATGACTGTCATCCAAAATTTGTTCAAGTTGTTTCCTCCTCTCAATTTCTAACTTAATCTTATCAACCCGCGGAAAATCGCAACACGGTCTGTCACTGCATCTTTTACTCAGACCTGAGGCTTAGTTGAGACCGGGTAGTTAGCGGAAGCAGCGGGAAGGGTATAATGGAAAGAAACCGGAAAAGAGGTGGGATTTTTGAAACAGATCACTGCAGGGCTGTTGATGCTGCTGATTTATTGCGCTCTCGCAGGATACATAGGATGGGCCGTTTTTACCTGGATGATCAGTGTTTCAGTGCCTGTTAACTTAGCGTTCTTCATACTTCTCTGGACAGTTTTGGCATTTAGTTATTTTATCGGAATGCTTGGCCATAAGTGGCTGGGCTTCACAATCGCCGGCTCGTATTGGCTGGCTTTTTTTCAATACGCCTTGCTTATTGTCCCACTGGCAAATCTGGCGGTTATCGCTATAAACCATCCTCTGGACGTACAATTTATAGGTTCGTTGGCGGCAACTCTCTTTTTACTGATTTTTATCATCGGTACTTTTCTGGCTTACAGTCCAGTTGTGCGAAAGAAAGAATTTATTGTAAAGGGCAGCGGAGAAGATTTGAATATCATTATTGCTTCTGATTTTCATCTCGGCGTTCTATCAGGCAAACGCCATCTGAAGCGCTTTGTGAATTTGAGCAATAAACACGAACCGGATCTGATATTGCTAGCCGGGGATTTAGTGGATGACGATCCGATCTGGTATGCCAGATATGGCATGTCAGAAGTGATGCGGAAGCTTAAGTCGAAATACGGGGTGTTTGGAGTATTAGGCAACCACGAGTATTACGGAAAGAAAATCCCATTGCTTGTGCGTGTCATGGAAGAATCTGGCGTAACAATATTAAGGGATGAAACGGTTGAAATTGCAGGGAAATTCAATCTGTCCGGGCGGGAAGAACGGACCAACGGAAAAAGAGAGCCGCTCGAAAACTTACAACCCGCAGGAACACTTCCGTGGATTGTTATGGACCATACGCCGTCTGATTTGAAAACACCGGTCGCACTGGGCGTTGATTTTCATATTTCCGGACATACACATAAGGGGCAGATGTGGCCCAATCACTTGATTACCAAAAGAGTATTCGAGCTCGATTATGGGTACCGTTTAAAAGAAGACACCCATTTTCTCGTATCATCGGGCTTCGGCTTTTGGGGTCCGCCCATTCGCATTGGCAGCCGGTCGGAGCTATGGGCGGTGCGGATAAAATTCGAAAATATTTAATTGAAAGAGTTGGTTTGGATGGAAGCATGGATTACCGCTGTAATGGAGGACTACGGCTATGTGGGAATATTTTTTCTGATTTTAATAGAAAACATTTTTCCGCCGATCCCTTCTGAAATCGTGCTGACTGTAGGAGGCTTTATGACGACTACCGCTGAGTTGAGCGTAGCGGGAGTCGTCATCGCATCGACTGCAGGCTCGGTTGCGGGAGCTGTAATTCTGTATTATATCGGCAGGTGGCTGAGCGTAGAGCGCTTAGAAGGGCTGGTTGAAAAATACGGCAAATGGCTCCGTATTAAAAAAGATGACCTTTACAAAGCGGATGCCTGGTTTGACCGCTACGGCATTTGGGCTGTTTTCTTTGGCCGGCTGGTTCCTGTGGTGCGAAGCCTTATATCGGTTCCCGCAGGCATGTCAGGTATGAAAGTGAATATGTTTTTGCTGTTCACAATTGCCGGCACGCTGATATGGAATACCATTCTTGTCGTTGTTGGAGCTGCAGTAGGTGAAAACAGGGAAGCGATTATGCGGCAGCTGAACATCTACTCGAATGTGGTTTATATTTTATTGGCAGTGGGAGCGGTTGTGGGCATCTGGTACTTTATCCGGAAAAGGCATAAGAAATAGGCGGGGACGGCTTGAAATTGAAGCTGGCTACATAAGTTGTTATAATAATTAGACAATTAGATTGGAGGATGTTTTATGAAGCCGATTGTTTATATTACCCGGAAATTGCCGGAGGAGGCAATAAAGGGCCTTGAAAATTCCTATGAAGTGCGGATGTGGCAAGAGGAAGAAAAACCCGTGCCGCGTGAAGTTCTGATGGAAGAAGCCAAGAAAGCATCTGCATTATGGACGATGCTTTCCGATCAGATTGACAGGGAATTGATAGAAGCAGCGACGGATTTAAAAATTATTTCCAATCTTGCGGTGGGTTATAACAATATCGATTTGGATGCGGCGAGGGAACGGGGGATTGCTGTGACAAATACTCCCGAAGTTCTGACCGAAACGACGGCGGATTTAGCTTTTGGTTTGTTGCTGGCAACTGCTAGACGACTGATCCAAGCGGAAAAAACTGTTCGTTCGGGTGAGTGGAAGTCATGGACGCCGATGGGCATGACCGGGCAGGATGTCTACGGTGCAACGCTTGGAATCATTGGCATGGGACGAATTGGAGAAGGCGTCTGCAGAAGAGCCGGGGGCTTTGATATGAAAGTGATGTATCACAACCGCACCCGGAGAAGCCTGGAAGATGTTGAATATGCGGAACTTGATGAGCTCCTTTCAAAATCTGATTTTGTTATGATCCTTACACCTTTGACGGAAGAAACCAAAGGGATGATCGGCAAACGGGAATTGGATTTGATGAAAAACACGGCTTGCCTGATCAATGTCGCCAGAGGCGGTATCGTAGATGAAGACGCCTTATATAACGCTTTGAAAGAACGCAAAGTCTGGGCGGCGGGATTGGATGTCTTCGAACAGGAGCCGCTTCCGCTCGACGATAAACTGCTGGAGCTTGATAATTTGACCGTACTTCCGCATATCGGGAGTGCCGGTATACGGACGAGACTGGAAATGATGGCATTGAATGCCGAAGCGATTGCGGCATGTTTAGAGGAACAATCAATAAAGAACAGGGTTTGTTAATGAATAAGTAATTTGTTGGAAACTTGAAGTGATTTAAAAACAGCCGTTTCTGCGGCTGTTTTATTTTGCTTAAGTTGAATAAAACCCAGTTTTATTGTAAAATGGTTGAGGTTTTGAAGTCTCGACGACTGATGAAGCAAATAGAAGAATAGGGGGTATGATTCATGCAAAATCATACGCACAATGTTTTACTTTATTACCTATATACACCGATCGAAGATCCTGAAGTTTTTGCGGCTGAGCATTTGGCGGCATGTAAGGAACTTGGATTAAAAGGACGTATCCTGGTGTCTGAAGAAGGCATCAACGGCACATGCTCCGGAACAATCGAACAAACGGAAGCATATATGGATATGATGAAAAAAGATGAGCGTTTTTCAGATATCGTCTTTAAAATCGACGAAGCTGACGGCCATGCATTCAAAAAGATGCACGTTCGCGCGAAAAAAGAAATCGTTCACTTGGGTCTGGAAGATGACATCAATCCCAATGAATTGACTGGCACTTACCTGGAGCCTGCTGAATTCTATAAACGCATGCAGGATCAGGACACAATCGTTCTTGATGCCCGCAATGATTACGAATATGATCTTGGCCATTTCCGCGGCGCTATCCGTCCGGATATTGAAAACTTCCGCGATTTGCCGGAATGGGTAAAAGAAAATAAAGAAATGTTTGAAGGCAAGAAAATTTTGACGTATTGCACAGGCGGAATCCGTTGTGAAAAATTCTCCGGATGGCTGAAAAGAGAAGGCTTTGAAGATGTGGCGCAGCTTCATGGCGGAATCGCTACTTACGGCAAAGACCCTGAAGTGAAAGGGCAGCTTTGGGACGGGCAGATGTACGTCTTTGATGAGCGCATCGCAGTGCCTGTCAACCAAGTGGAACATACAGTAGTCGGAAAAGACCATTTCACAGGTGAACCATGTGAACGCTATGTGAACTGCGCAAATCCGGAATGCAATAAAAAAATTCTTAGTTCTGAAGAAAACGAGCATAAGTATATGCGTTCATGCAGTGACGAATGCCGCGAACATCCGCGCAACCGTTATGCATTCGAACACGGTTTGACAGGACCGGAAGTACAGGCAAGACTGGACGCTTTGAAAGAAACATCTGAAGTTTAATAGCAGAAAAACAAAAGAGCTCTCAAGAATGACCCAATAAAAAGAGATATGGAAAAGCACCCCCAAAGCCGTGTGTAGTAATCACGACTATATGGAGGTGTTTTTCTTTATGGAATCATAGTATGAGGCATGTTTTATCTTTTTGGTTGTTCGGGTAAATATAAGCAAGACGATAAACAGGAGGTTGATTAGTTTGAAATCAACAAACCGTGAATTTGAAGTTGTTTATACGGAAAGGGAACTTGAAGGAAAAGTGGAAGAAATGAAGTCGTGGGGATATAACAAAAATGATATTCATGTTTTGGCGAATAATGCGGATATTCTTAACTCTGTTGAAAAGCAGCAAGGAGTTCACACTCACGAAACAGAAACCATTACAGATAAATTCAAATCAGTCTTCACCGGGAAAGACGCGGTGCGGGATGAGTTAACTAAACTGGATTTAAGCCAAACGGAAATCGATGAATTTCACGATATTCTCGATAATGACGGAATTGTGCTATATACAGACCATCGAAATGATACTCGAATATAGCCGAAAAGAAACTGCGGGGAACATGACAGAAGAGGATGTTCGATAAATATAAAAGTACCGGGCACAGTGATGCCCGGTACTTTTATATTTCAGATTATTTTTTTTTCAGCGCAATTGAAACAGAAAAGTCTGCCTTCGATGTAAACTCCGTCGAGAAATCCGTCGCGGCAATATACTTCTTTCCCGCAATTCACACAAGTTCCAATCAACTCAAGCATCAGCCAAACCTTCAGCAAATATGTACATTGCTTCACGCAGGTATTTGGATAAGCCAGCTCCATGCCGATCGATATTCTTGGCGAAACGGCTGTCGTTGGCATATAGATCAGCAAGACCGCGGAACATTTTTGGCGAACAGTTGTAGAAACGGTCCAGCAGCGTATAATAAGCCTGCATTTCGACTTGGACTTCAGGCGCTTCCGGAGGCAGATGCATCAAGTTGGAGACAGCATTGTAAATCCGATCGCCTTCCCGGTTGATTTCTTCGAGATCCTCTTCTTCTTTTTCCGGTTTTTCAGTTGCTGTGGCAACTGCAGTCTCTGACTCTTCCGTTGCATTTTCCTTCGTTGGCTCAGGTTCAGTGAAATTAACATCTTCCAGAATTTCATCCTGTCCGGAAAAATCTTCTTCTACTGTTTCGATTTCTGCTGTTTCAACTTCAACAGTTTCGGCTTGAGCAGGTGAATCAAGATATAACTTGATATTATCGTCTGTTTTCTTGATACTGAAGGCGGAAAACCGCTGTTCATTGGTCAATTCCTGCACTCCGGCATATTCCAGCTGAGTAAGCTCAGCGTTTTCTATCAATTTTTCGATTCGCTGTTTTTTCTGGCGCAATAACTCCGCGTGTTGGGTCAAGGCAAAAGTGGCATCGAAACCTTCAGCTACCAGTTCCTGAATTTTTTTCAGTGAAAATCCTAATTCTTTGAAAAACAAGATGTGCTGGAGCAGTTTCAAATCATCGTCATTATAGTAACGGTATCGGTTGGATCCAATATTCGATGGTTTCATCAAACCGATGCTGTCGTAATGATGGAGAGTGCGGACACTAACTCCGGCTATTGTAGCTACTTCCTGTACTTTGTACATAATTAATCACCTCTTCCATTTGATTAGACTATGACGTTCCGTAAGTGTCAATACCTTTTCTGGATTGCTTAAGAAAATGATACTTTATGCATGGAAATTAACCCGATTTACTGAAAGAGAATGAAACTGATAATAAAAATTAGAAAATTCATGAAATTTTTCAATCCATCTGTGATTTTGCAGTTAAATGTGAAATAATGGTTTTGTAAGCGCTTTCTTTAATGTGGACCATTTATGGAGGAGGAATGAAAATGAAGTTGACTAATTATGTGGACGGCAAATGGCAGGATGCTAAAAATCTTCAGTTTACTGCCGTATTAAATCCGGCAACCGGTAAAGAATTGGCTCAAGTTCAGCTGTCAACTGCCTCAGATGTCGATAAAGCGGCAAAGGCAGCCAAAGCGGCTCAAAAAACATGGGCGAAAGTACCGGCGCCAAAACGGGCGTCGTATTTATATGAAATCGGACGAATTATGAAGGAAAGAAAAGAGCATCTGGCGCAAGTTCTGACAAAAGAAATGGGCAAAGTGATTGAAGAAGGGCGAGGGGAAGTACAAGAAGGGATTGATATGGCTTTTTACATGGCAGGTGAGGGGCGCAGGCTATTTGGAGAAACGACGCCTTCCGAGCTGGCGGATAAATTTGCAATGAGTATCCGTTCGCCAATTGGGGTTGTCGGATTGATAACTCCATGGAACTTTCCGGTGGCAATCGCCACGTGGAAATCTTTCCCCGCTATTGTGGCCGGCAACACTTTCTTATGGAAACCGGCAACAGAGACACCGATGATGGCTTATGAGATGAGCAAGATATTTGCTGAAGCCGGTCTTCCGGCAGGTGTCGCAAATATCGTTTTCGGGACAGGATCGGAAGTCGGCACCGCCATGATCGAGCATCCCGATATAAGAGTCATTTCGTTTACGGGCTCTACGGATACGGGCAGGAAAGTGGCCGAACTCGGTGGCCGGAATCTTAAAAAAGTTTCATTGGAAATGGGCGGCAAGAATGCGGTGATTGTCATGGAAGACGCGGATTTGGATTTGGCAGTTGAAGGGATATTATGGAGTGCTTTTGGAACTGCAGGCCAGCGCTGCACTGCTTGCAGCCGGGTTATTGTCCATAAGGAAGTGAAAGAAGAGCTCCAGAACAGGCTTCTGAAAAAAATGGAAAGCCTGACGATTGGCGATGGTACGGATGAAAGCATTAAAGTCGGACCGGTCATCAATAAAAAAGCACTAGAAAAAATCCATTCCTATATTGAAGTGGGAAAACAGGAAGGCGCTGTGCTCCTTGCTGGGGGGGAAATCCTTACAGGCAGTCATTACGATAAAGGAAACTATTACGCACCGACATTGTTTACGGATGTTACAGCCTCCATGCGCATAGCTCAGGAAGAAATCTTCGGTCCTGTCATTTCTGTTATTGAAGTAGACTCTTTTGAAGCGGCAATCGAAGTGAATAACGGAGTCATTTATGGACTTTCCAGTTCGATTTATACACAAGACGTGAATCGGGCATTTAAAGCACAACGGGATTTGGATACGGGAATCGTCTATATTAATGCGGGGACGAGCGGAGCGGAAATCCATTTGCCATTCGGTGGAACAAAAGGGACTGGCAATGGCCACCGGGATTCAGGCGTTGCAGCACTCGATGTCTTTACGGAATGGAAATCTGTTTATGTAGATTTCAGCGGAAAATTGCAGCGGGCGCAAATAGACAACGAAATATAAATTGGAAAGGGGATAATTTAAGATGAAAGTGGCGGTATTAGGTGCGGGACTCATGGGCAAACAGGCTGCAGGCGATCTGATCCAAAATGAAAACGTGGAAAAAGTTTATCTGGCGGATGTCGACACCGTTAAAGCAGAAGCCTTTAGGCAAACATTGAACACTGACAAACTGGAAGTACTCCATCTGGATGCAAATGATGATGAATCGTTGAAATCGGTTATATCCAAAGCGGATGTTGCAATCAATGCTCTGTTTTACACTTTTAATGTCAAAGCAGCGGAAATTGCGCTTGAATGCGGCGTACATGCTGTTGATCTCGGCGGCCACATTGGAGGCGCTACAGATGCCGTATTGAATCTCCATGAAAAGGCTCTTGAAAAAGGAGTGACACTCATTCCGGATCTTGGCGTGGCTCCGGGAATGATCAATATCATCACCGGCTATGGTGCAGGCAAGCTTGACCGTGTCAGCGATATCAAAATATTGGTCGGCGGTATTCCTGTCCATCCGGAACCTCCGCTTCAATACAATCACGTTTTTTCCCTGGAAGGTGTTTTTGATCATTACACAGATCCATCACATGTTCTGCGGGAAGGGAAGCTGTTGGAAGTTCCTTCACTCTCTGAAGTTGAGCATGTTGAATTTGAAGAATTCGGCGAACTGGAAGCTTTCCATACTTCCGGCGGCACATCTACAATGACGGATACATTCAGTGATATTGAAAATCTTGAATATAAAACGCTTCGTTATAAAGGGCATGCGGAAAAATTCCAATTGCTTGTTGATCTTGGTTTCACAGATCGTGAGAAAACGGTCACGATAGACGGACAACAAGTTAAAATTCGTGACATTCTTCGGGAAGTATTAACCCCGATAACAGAACTGGGGGATAAAGAAGATGCGGTCGTCCTTAGAATAACGGTATCGGGTTCAAAAGATAACGAGGATTTAACTTACACTTACAATATGGTAACAAAAAAAGATCGCAAGTCAGGAGTGACTGCAATGGCCCGGGCGACTGCCTATACGATTTCCGCAGTTGCACAGATGATTGGCACAGGCTTGATCGATAAGCGGGGTTCATATCCCCCGGAACTTATTGTGCCAGGGGATGAATACATCAAGGAAATGGCGAAGCGCGGAGTTGAAATCAAAGAGACGGTGCAGCGGACAGCATTTCAGCAATAAGAAATAAGGCGTCGGGAGGTTTTGAAATGGACTTCAGTTTTTCAGAGGAACAATCACTGTTAAGAAAGACGGTCAGGCAATTTGTGGATAATGAAATCCTTCCTCATATAGGGGAATGGGACAGTAAAGGCGGCTTTGATCCGGTAATTTGGAAGCGGCTTGCCGAGCTCGGACTGATGGGAGTTTGTATTCCTGAAAAATATGGCGGCAGCGGGATGGATTATAATTCGCTTGCGATTGTCTGTGAAGAATTGGAAAGAGGGGACACGACGTTTCGGACAGCTGTGTCAGTCCATACCGGATTGAATTCGATGACGATTCTTCAATGGGGGACGGAAGAACAGAAGCAGAAATTTTTATTGCCGCAGGCGAAAGGTGAGAAAATCGGTGCTTTCGGATTGACAGAGCCTGGAGCTGGTTCAGATGTAGCCGCACTTTCCAGTACAGCGGTCCGCGATGGTGAAGAGTATATTTTGAACGGCCAAAAAACGTGGATATCGTTATGTGATTCGGCTGATCATTTTATCGTTTTCGCCTATACGGATAAAGTTAAAAAACATCAGGGCATCAGCGCGTTTATCGTAGAGCGTGACCGTGAAGGATTTTCATCCAAAGCAATCAAGGGTAAGCACGGAATTCGTGCAGGGAATACAGGAGAGATATTTTTTGAAGACCTTCGTATACCAGTGGGCAATAGATTGGGGGAAGAAGGGGAAGGTTTTAAGATAGCAATGGCCTCCCTGGATAACGGGCGATTTACAGTAGCGGCCGGAGCATGTGGTTTGATCAGCGCGTGCATCGAAGAAAGTGTGAATTACTGCCGCACCCGCTCGACTTTTGGAAAATTGATCGGTGAACATCAGCTGGTGCAGCAAATGATTGCGCGCATGGAGGCGGGCTATCAGATGAGCCGCTTATTGGTATACCGCGCAGGGGAGATGAAAAACCAGGGAATCAGGAACACCAGAGAGACATCTCTCGCGAAATGGCAGGCTTGTGATTTCGCCAATAAGGCAGCTGATGACGCAGTCCAAATACACGGTGCTTATGGCTATTCTGATGAATACCCCGTAGCCCGTTTTTTGCGAAACTCGAAAGCGCCCGTAATTTATGAAGGCACCCGTGAGATTCATACAATTATGCAGGCGGAATATGTATTGGGTATGAGAGAAGATAAAAATTTAAATAAAATGCTTCCAAAATGGCCATTTGAGGAATAGGAAATGGTTTTGAAGTTATATGAAAAAGACCGCAAAGAGAAGAAAATTCTTCTTTGCGGCCTTTTTTTATTCGGTCATTCAATGCTTTCCAAGGGTTTTGGTACAAACATTTTCAGCTTTTGAGGAAGGACTTCAATGTCCGCGGGAGTTTTCAAATAAATTTCCCCATCCGTGTCGATGTCCATCGGCTCATCTGTCGCGATGCTCACACGTTTGCCTTGATAATGGCGGATATGGGCTAATTCTTCAATGGGCACATCAGGTTTTGATAATGAAAACCATTCCAAGATAGCCGCAATGGATGAAGTTTGAACGATGAAAATATCCAGAAGCCCATCGGAAGGATCAATTGAATCCATCGGAAAAGAGTGGGTTCCAATGGATTTTCCGTTCATGATAAGTGCAAGTACACCATTTTCTTCGTGTTCAACACCGTCAACGGTCAAATGGATGGGAAATGGTTCGGTTTGCCGCATTGACTGAAGCCCGCTCATGAAATAACTCAATTTGCCATACCGTTCTTTGAATTGGACATCAATATTAGTTGAAGCATCTGTGATGATTCCGATGCCTGCGAAGTTCAAGAAAGAATGGCCGTTTATACTGGCAGCATCAATTCCTTTTATCATCCCGTCAGCCAGTTCTTCCGCAGCCAGGGTCAAGTCCATCGGAATATCGAGTGTCCGTGCGAAATCGTTGCATGTGCCACTCGGAATTATGCCGAGGGGAGGAGGCGAGGGCACATCGGACAAAGCCTGCACAGCATCATGGATAGTGCCGTCTCCTCCGGCGACAAAAAGCGCGTCAGCGTCAACAGCCAATGTTCTGCACGCAGCTGTCAATTCTTCAGGGCTGTTCGTCTGGACAAGTTCCAATTTTTCGGAAACTGCCGCCAAAGCAGGTACAGTCATAGCGATGACCGAGTCTGCCGTGGACGCCCCTGCTAGTCCGTTATACAATAAAACTGAACGCTTGAATTTCGGCACGGTAAATCCTCCTTAAAACTGCTCTTATTAAATATATTTTCACTGGTAGCTTACCAATAAACAATACAGAATGATACTGACGAAAATAGTATAGGAGGCTGATGGGATGACGGAAAAGATTTATTATCAGGATGCGGCTGTAAAGACGATAACGGTAAATGTAATAGATAATGGATTAGATGATAAAGGGAATTATGCAGTGCTTGACCGCAGCTGTTTCTATCCGGAGGGCGGGGGCCAGCCGGCAGATACAGGAGTGATCGGACAAACTGAAGTCACGGATGTCCAGGCAGTCGATGGGGAAATCCGTCATTATACCGCCGCTAAACTGGAAGTGGGCGAATATGGAATTGCAATCGACTGGGAACGCCGCTTCGACCATATGCAGCAGCATACAGGCCAGCATTTGCTGAGCGCCGTATTCGAAGATGAACTGGGCATGGCAACGAAAAGCTTCCATCTAGGAACGGAAAGAGTTTCAATTGACCTGGATGTACCGAAAATAAGCACAGAACAAATAAAAACTATTGAGCAGAAAGTGAATTCATTGATTTACAGCCAACTGCCGGTAGAGACGGAATGGGTTACACAGGAGCAAGCATCAGATATGAAGCTGCGTAAAAAACCGGCAGTCGAGGGAGATATCCGGTTGGTGAAAATAGCGGATATTGATATCAATGCCTGCGGAGGTACACATTTACGGAACACCGCTGAACTGGGTTTACTTAAAATCATCCGCACTGAAAAAGCGAAAGGCGGCACACGCGTTTACTTTTTATGCGGCAAACGCGCGATGGCGCATTTTAATGTACTGCAATCAGTCACTGATCGATTGACAAAAAGTTTGAATGCACCTGCAGCTGAACTTGCTGAAGCGGCTGAAGCTATTTTGGACGACAGGAAAGCCAAGGAAAAACAATTGAGGAATATTTCGCTTGAGTACACGAAGCTTGAAGCGGAAAACATGAAACCTGATGGGAACTTGTTAATCAGGGATTTCAGTGGACGACCGTTCAAGGAGGTTCATCAATTGGCGAAACTGACGGCAGAAATTCACCCATCTCTTTATCTGCTTTTCTTCATTTCTGAAGAAGGAAATGAGCGCTTTGTTTGCGCAAAAGGAAAAGATGCGCAAGGAGATATGAAATATGTGCTCGGCAAGATTCTAGAAGATGCAGGCGGTAACGTGGGCGGAACTGAAGGTCTTGCACAGGGGGGCATCAAGCAGAATGCCGGGTTGGACGCCTATTCCGCTGCCTTTCGGAATATAATCAAGGAAATTACATAAATTCTGTAACTTTTCTGTAATATATCTGTCTAATGAGTAAAAGCAGGCAGAAAGGATGTGGATGATACATGAAGAAAAGAAGTTTATGGCTCGTTGCGGCTGCACTTATAGCGGCTATAGGAATCGGATTCGCTTTTATGATTGATAAAGTGTCGATAAGCGCCTCATCCATTGCATTGGCAGAACAAGGGTGGAGAGCCAATTTTTCTTCCCCACTCCATTCTGATGCAATTGAAAAAGGGCATATCTATTTGACGGATGCAGAAGAAGAGCCTGTCGACGTGGAAATGGAATTGCAGGAAAATGGCAAAACGCTTGAAATACCGGAAATTTCAACAGGGCAATATATTCTGCACGTTAAAAAGTCCGCGATTAAAGGGAAATTCCTGAAAAGCCTGGCAACCAATCAAGTGGAATTCTCGGTTCAGGAAGAAATAACCGCATTGTCGAGTGAAGAAGAGTTAAAGGCATACTTCAAACAATTGCTCGAATTGCAGAAGAATAATGAGCGTTATGGAGCTTTCGGTGAAGGTTCAGGGATGGCAACTGAAGAATCCGCTGCCAGTGATTCAGCTGGATCAGGCGAAAGTGGAAATCACTCTTCGACCAATAACCAGGTGGAAGGGGTCGATGAAGCGGATCTCGTAAAAACGGATGGCTCATATATTTATTCCATCAGCGATTCTAGAGTGCTGATAACGGATGCTCGCAATCCCGATGATTTGACAGAAGGAGCAGAATTATTGCTGGAACCGGAAATGTATCCGCAGCAATTATTCCTGTCAGACGACATTTTAGTGGTAATGGGCAGCCAATACAGCGCAGCGCCGACGGAAGGGAAAGTAAGCGCGGAAATAGCTCCGCATATATCGATGACGAGCGTTTTCCTCTATGACATCAGCGACCCGGCTTCACCGGAGTTTCTTCGAAAAGTCGGAACAGAAGGCAATTTGAACGGAGCAAGACTGACTGATGGTATCCTCTACTACGTCACCAATAACTATCCGGATATTTGGATGATGGAGGATGAGGATAACGTCGAACTTCGCCCGATGATCTTCGATTCGAAAAACGGCAAGAAGTTTTCCGCTTTGCCATATGACCGGATTTCCATTCTGCCGGGCACAATGGAAGGCAGTTACAGTATTGTTTCAGCAATAGACCTGTCTGAGCCGGAAGAAAATGAAGTGACGGCGGAAGGCTTCCTCGGCGGCAGTGAGCAGCTCTATATGACAAAGGAAAACCTCTATCTGACCGCTTCGGCCTATGTGCCGATGGATGAAGAGGAAACGGACGACAATATGTCCATGGACATTTGGATTCCACAATTGGCGAACACTGAAATCTTTAAGTTCGCTTTGGATAAAACAAATATCACTTTTCTTGCGTCCAGTGAAGTGAAAGGCTCTTTGCTGAATCAATTTTCAATGGACGAATACAACGGCTTCTTCAGGATTGTAACTACTGAAGGGGTAGCGTGGGATGAAGCGTCCCCTTCCAAAAACCATCTTTTCATCCTGGATGGCGGTATGGAGCAGGTGGGGTCAGTAGAAGACCTGGCGAAAGGCGAGAGAATCTATTCAGCCCGCTTTATGGGAGATAAAGCTTATATGGTGACATTCAAGGAAACAGATCCTTTGTTTGTCATTGATGTAGCAGTGCCTTCTTCGCCGCAGGTGTTGGGAGAATTGAAAATACCCGGTTTCTCCAATTATTTGCATCCATTAAATGAAGACCATCTTATCGGTTTTGGTTCCGATACAAAAGTGGAATCCTCGAAAGAAGGGGAAGCGCGTGTGGTCACGGGCGGTATGAAAATCTCTTTATTCGATGTCAGTGATTTCAATAATCCGGTTGAAAAAGACACAGAAGTGATTGGCGGGCAAGGAACGAGTTCCGCCCTGCAATACGACCATAAAGCATTGTTCACCCATCAGGAAAAGAGTCTCTTTGGTTTCCCGATTTCTCTTTACAGCGAAACCAACGGTGATTACATCGAGTTTGAGGGAGAAGGGGCGATGGTCTATACCATTACACCGGATGGCATCGAACAGACAGCAAACCTCGTGAAGGAAAGTTCAGCCCAATATGAGGACTGGCACAGCAGCATTCAGCGCATCATTTATATTGAGGATACATTATTTACAATCGCCAACAGCGAAATAAAAAGCTACGATCTGAATACTTTTGAGATAAAGGACACCATTGAATATTGAATAACGGAGAAACGTGCCAGGAAATTTTCACTGGCACGTTTTTTTATTGCCAGAAAAGGGAAGAAGAATAGTATTCTGAAAATTCACTGGAGGGATAGTAGATGAAGGGTGTAACTTTTCAAGGAGCAAAAGATATTCAAGTGAAAAAGGTCAAAGATCCGGAAATCCAGAAAAAGGACGATATCATCATTAAAGTCACTTCCACAGCGATTTGCGGATCCGACTTGCATATTTATCAAGGAGCTTTGCCGACACATAAAGATTACGTAATCGGCCACGAGCCGATGGGGATTGTGGAAGAAGTCGGTTCCGAAGTCACTAAAGTGAAAAAAGGGGACCGTGTCGTCATTCCTTTTAACGTGAGCTGCGGGCAATGTTTCTATTGCAATCATGAAATGGAGAGCCAATGTGACAACTCGAACAGCAATCCTCACTTCGACACTGGCGGATACATCGGATTCACAGAACGCTACGGCAATTATCCTGGCGGCCAGGCAGAGTATCTGCGTGTGCCTTATGCTAACTTCATGCCGTTTGTCATTCCGGAATCATCTGAGCTCGAAGATGAATCGGTGCTATTCCTGTCTGATGTTCTTCCGACTGCCTACTGGAGTGTAGAAAACTCGGGCGTTAAACCAGGCGATACTGTCGTCGTTCTAGGTTGTGGGCCAGTAGGATTGATGGCGCAGAAATTTGCCTGGATGAAAGGTGCTTCACGCGTCATTGCAGTTGATGAATTGCCATACCGTATGGAAAAGGCTAAGAGAATAAACAATGTTGAGATCGTCGACTTCAGCCAGCATGATAATACAGGTGCGTTCATACATGACCTTACACAAGGTGGAGCGCGCGTCGTCATCGATTGTGTTGGTATGGATGGCAAGAAATCCCCAATGGAAGCTGCGCAGCAGAAACTTAAGCTGCAAGGCGGTACTTTAAGCGCGATTGATATTGCAAAAGACGCTGTCAGCAAGTTTGGTACCATTCAACTGACTGGAGTATATGGTATGACTTATAATATGTTCCCTCTTGGCAATATATTCGAACGAAATGTAACGATGAAGATGGGGCAGGCGCCGGTAGTCCACCTGATGCCGAGGATTTTCGAAATGATCAACAGCGGAGAACTCGATCCGCGTGAAATCATTTCCCATGTGATGCCTATGGAGCAGGCCAGTGACGCCTACCAGATCTTCAACGATCATACAGATGAGTGTACAAAAGTCGTACTTAAGCCTTAAGCGAATGAATATAAGTGGACTTAGAACGCTCCGCATAGGCGGAGCGTTTTATTTTTTGCCCAGGTACTGTATCATTAGGGCAAGTGTAGAGAGAAAGGGGGGACTCTTGTGAATCAGGCAGGTGAAACCAGAAGGGAATTGGCACTTGATTGTTTCCTTTTGGCGGGAAAAATCATGATGGAAAGCGGAGCTGAGACGTATCGAATCGAAGATACGATGATCCGCATGGCGGTTTCACAGAAAATGATGGATTCCCATTGTTTTGTGACGCCTACAGGCATCATGTTCTCTCCGAGCAATGAGCTGGCCACCAGATTTGTCCGCATCAACAGCAGACGGACGGATTTGGAGAGGGTGGCTTTGGTGAACGCGGTTTCCAGGAGACTGGTATCCGGGGAACTGACGCTTCAACAAGCATATGATGAAATGCTGATTATTGATCAAACGGATTATATGTTTCCGTTACAGATACAGGTCTTGGCTGCTGCTGTAGCCAGTGGCTGCTTCCTGATTCTGCTTGGCGGCGGCTGGGAAGATTTGCCTTTCGCTTTCATAATCGGAGGCACGGCCTTCTATATAGTGGAAATGATTTTGATACAGACAAGAGTCAAATTTTTTGCGGAGTTTGTCGGTGCCCTGGCAATCGGTTTGCTGGCATCGCTGGTGATATACGCGGGTCTCGGGCAGGATTTGGATACAATAATTATCGGATCCGTTATGCCGCTGGTACCGGGCTTGTTAATAACCAACGCAGTAAGGGATCTGATGGCAGGACATTTTGTGTCAGGACTGTCCAAAGGTGCGGAAGCTTTTCTCACCGCTTTTGCCATCGGTGCTGGAATTGCACTCGTACTTTCATTTTAAAGGGGGAATTGGATGAACTGGCCACTTGAAGCCTTTTTGAGTTTTCTGGCTGCAGGCGCATTCGGCGTGGTTTTCAATACTCCGCGCAGGACACTCGTCAGTTGTGGATTGGTCGGCATGAGCGGCTGGCTGATCTACCGGATGTATTACCTCGTTTTTGATGATTCGGTTCAGGCGACTTTTGCAGGCGCATTTGCAGTGGCGTTGGTCGCTCATATCCTGGCCAAAAAGTTTAAAATGCCCATGATCGTTTTCAGTATCGCGGGAATCATTCCTTTGGTTCCGGGAAGCCGGGCTTATAATTCGATGCGAAGCATAGTGGAAAATAATTATCTGGAAGCCATCTCATTCGCTGCGGATGCTCTTATGATTTCAGGGGCAATTGCGATGGGGCTGGTGTTTGCGGAAGTTCTGATGCAAATGGTTTTCAACTATCAGGCTAAAAGAATGCAAAAGAAAATCGGTATGACTCGGAATTAAATTCCGCGGCATACCGTTTTTTTATTTGCTTAAGAATTCTTTAACCAGGTCTCCAATTCATTTGCTGTCATTGGATGACCGGTGATGTAACCTTGTATGCTGTCGCAATCCATTACTCTCAGCAATTCAAGCTGTTCTTTGGTTTCAACACCCTCAGCGACCACCTGTAAATCGAGTGATTTGCCGAATTGGATCATTCCGTTTATAAGCTTTTGCATTTTTTCCTGCTGTGTAATCGATTGGATAATATCTTTATCGATTTTCAGACTGGAAATTGGCAGCAGCAGCATGTAGCGGAATGAAGCATAGCCGGTACCGAAATCATCTAATGAGAATGAAATTCCTTTTTGGTGCAATTGTTTCATTTGGCGGACAATCGAGTGTTCGGCTTCAGCTTCCAAAGCAAACTTCTCTGTGATTTCAACAGTCAGCCGGTTGGCATCACAGCCATTGATGGTCAAATGCTCCATGAACAAACGGGCCATATCCTTATCGCGGAATTCGCGGATGGAAGAATTGATGCTGACGTTCATCGGAATATCACGGGAGCTCCAGTCTTTCAGCTGCTTGCAGACAGTTTCAATAACGAATTTACCGATTTCATGTATCATGCCATTTTCCTCGGCAATCGGAATCAGTTCATCGGGAGATACAATCCCGGCTTCCGTATCCTGCCAGCGGACCAGTGCTTCAACACCTTCGACATCACCGGTTTTCAGATTGATCTGCGGCTGGTATAGAACCTCCAGATTTTTCTTGTCGAGCGCGTGGATGAGGCGGCGCTCGATAAGGGCTTTACGGTTCAATCGCTCATGGTCATCGGCTGTCAGAGCTGAAATGGCACTGCCGCCGCGCTCTTTGATTTTCTTGATTGTGGCGTTTGAAGCCTTCATAAGATGTACGAAAGTCTGTTGATCCTCAGGGTAACGGGTAACAGCACCGCTGACTGTCAATGGAATGGCGGTTCCCTGAATGTATATCGGATGCTGCTGCAAATAAGCGAGGAACCCTTCAATGAACCAATGGCTTAAAGGGGTTACTAATGCAAACTCATGCAGCCCTGTTCGTGTGATCAAGGAATCCGAAAAATACATCCGGAGCCTTTTAGTGAATTCAATCAATAATTCTTTTTCTGTATCGCTATTGGAAACGTCGCGCAATGTATAGAAATGGTCGATGTCAAAAAATACAAAAGAAAAGTGTTTGCGCTCTTCGATAAATTCATTTACCACCTGCTCGAGGCGGTGGCGATTCTCTAAACCGGTAACCGAATCGATAAATGCGATTTGTTCCAGATGACGCTGTGTTTCCTTAGCTTCTGTAATATCTTTCTCCAAGAATATGTAGTAAGTTTCAGCACCGGTAAGTATCATTGGAATGGCTGTTAAATCCACCCAGTAGAAGTCCCCGTCTTTCTTTACTTTTTTGGCTTCGCCGTTCCAGACGTCACCTTTTTTCAAGGTTTCCATCAATTCTTCGATTATCTGATGATCTTCTTCCGTATCTCCGAACATTTGCCAAATAGGCTTTCCAAGAATCCGCTTGGGCGTCCATTTACTTAACTTTAAGAAATAAGGATTAGCGTAGGTGATCAGGAATTCTTCATCAAAATAAAGCATCATAAATGATTCATCCAAGCCGCTTCGCAAGCTTTCAAGTTCTCTTGCAGGGGAGTCGGCTTGCTGAGCTTCATCCATTTCAAAAATAGTAAGTATAAACTTTTCTTTTCCGGATTTAAAAACTTTCGTCACAACGGTAGTATATGTCAGTGTCCCATTTCCCAGTTCGACTTCAACGTCTTCAAGGCGAATCGGATCTTTACTGTTTATAATCTTTTCCCATGAACACTTATATAGAGCAGCTTTATCGGGATTCATATAAGGGTTGATCTGCCCTTTGGCTGAATCCGATTCTATTTGAAAAACTCTTTCTGCATGGCGGCTGCACCAAACGGTTTGGCCGTTTTCGTTCATAATTATTATGGGAAAAGGGATATGGTTGAAAACGAGATTATCAGCCAGTAGTTCTTGCAATTCACTCATTCCATAACGCTCCTTCTCCTAAGTCTACTCTCATTATAGGGGAGAAAAGACGTATAGTCATCCTTTTCAAAACATTCATGTTTTATTTTAGGGAAATAGTGAATTTATGACTATAAAATATTTAAATGTAGAATAAAAATCAGCAGCTTAACCGTAGTTAAACGGTAAGCTGCTGATTTGTCGAGATTGATATTATTAATTGTTTTCTTTGTACTTCAAAGCCCGGTACATGAATGCAGCGAACTCTGCTCTGTTTACTTCTCTTTCCAAGTCGAATTTGTTTTTGCCTGTCCCTTCAGTAATGCCAGCTTCATAAAGCGGTCCAATGTACTGGGCTGCCCAGTGGTTTGCAGGGACATCGGTGAATGGATGTGTGCCGCCTTCATCAAGATCAAATGCCACCACCAGTACTTTGGCCATTTCAGCGCGTGTCATTTTTCCGTAAGGACGGAACTTGTTCTGATATCCTTCAACGATGCCAGCTTGTTGCACAGCCATAATTTCATCATAGTAACGGAGCGACTCCGGTACATCTGAGAATGGTGTCGGAGCAACGACTTTGTTTAAATCCATCGCCCGTGTGAACATCAAGGCAACGTGCTGTCTTTCGATGCTGTTGCCAGGCTGGAAAGTGCCGTTTTCGTGGCCGGTGATGATGCCGCGCGCAACCATCGCTTCAATCTCTTCAAGAGCCCATTCATAGTTGGTTCCTACAATATCAGGGAAAGTAGGCTCGATTGGCTCTTCAGGATCAGGATCCCCTGGCTCTTCTGGTTCAGGAAGTGCTGCGTCGTTTGTCGTGAATCTGTAAATTTCGGATGTTTTCTTCTGGTCAGTAGAATTTGTGATGTTGATGTACCAGAAGTATTGAGTTAATGGATCCAATTCATTCCATTCAACAGACGCTTTGCTGCCAGACGGCAGGTTGCTGACCGAACCGATCACTTCATCGGTAAAGACATTTACTGCGATATAATCAGTGGCAATCTGTCGGACTGTTGGAACTTCGACAGGTTCTGTCGGCTCCAGTTTATAGCCTTCGGTAAAGTCGTCGCTGTCGCCATCAAAGTAATTATAATCGTCATGGTAAGGAGAAAAAGTATCAAAATCCACTGTGTCCGTTGCAGGGTCGAAAGTCAGTAGGCGCATATAGCCTTCTGCCCCTTCTTTCCCTTGGTAATTCGAAAGGACTTCCAATACTTCGCGGGTTGTGCCATCAGGATCGGTAACTGTTCGGATTTCACGGTCAGCACCGAAATAATGGCCGCCCAAGACCATTTTTACGTTTGGACTTTTTCTTACTACATTAGCGAAGATGTAATCCCCGTCTTTTGATCTGTAACCGCCTGGGGACAAGTAGTTGTGTACGACCAAAATCGCATTTTTATCTGAGTGTTTCGCAAGCATTTGATTGGTCCATTGAACTGTTTCAGCTTCCTGCACTTTTCCGTAGCCAAGATAAAGGATGATGAAATCGTGTGCACCAAAGGAGAAGAGGTCATAATGGTTCCGGTTATTATCCATCTGTTCACCGTACCATGGTCTGTCCTTATAGCGGTCTTTGCCGGCATACGTCCAGAAATTAGTGTAATCGATTTCCATCGTATCCTGGTTCACGACATCCCGGTTTCCGGCCATGACGCCATATGGAATATTCGCTTCATCCATTCTTGTCAGGTTTTCATCGGCGACTGCCCATTGATCCATGTCTGTGGAGATGTTGACAAGGTCACCAGAATTGATGACATAGCCAAATCTTCCTTTATTGTTTTCTTCGATCATCCAATTTGTCATTGAAGCCCATACTTCGGGTTTTTCAGCAGCGTAGAATTGGGTGTCAGTAAACCACGCCATTGTGAATTTGCTATTGTCAACAACAGCATCTTTAGACGGAGCGGCATCATGCACCATCGCCTGCAGTTTGCCGTTCTGGAAGAATTTGCTGTCACTCACTACTTTGGAAAATACGATATTGCCGCCCTGATTAGCTGTTTCCTCATCCAGCACGACCCATTTGCTTGCAGAATAATCCCATGCAGAAAGGATGAGTTTACCCTCTGCCGAAGTTTTACCTTGCCAATTCAATTCGATTTCGTTGCCGGTTGCCAGATGTTTGGAAACGTCGACTTCAAACCGGTGGTAAGGGTAGGCTCCTGTGGCATCTGTAACTGCATATTTACCATCAGCAGCAGCGGCATCTCCTTTATTGGAATCGGTAAATGCGGTGCCGCCGAGAGGAGAGGTTAATGGGTCGGCTTCAGAGGTGTCGAAGAAACCATTTACGTTATTGCTGCTGGCATAGTCATATGTAAAACCTTCCATGAAATCGACGGTTTTCAAAGACGCGCCATTGGGATCTTTAATGACAGCCTCGAGGACTGCATTGCGGTCAACATTTTTTGCATTGTCCGCTGGGACGACATTCGAGACTTCCCCTTGGCCAACATTCGTGGCAGCGAAAGACAGAGAAGGCAAAGTGGATACAACCAGAACTGTTGCCAAGGAAACAGAAAGAATCTTCTTCATACTCATCCTCCTAAAAATTTGATGGAACTGCAGTTAACTGACTGTGACATGCGACAAAAGTAATTACTGGTTAAACCAGTTAAAGAATTACAATATAATGTAAATCTTTTTAACCATATTAACACAGAAAATTTCAAAATAAAGTATTTTATCTGAATAAATTGAATATTTAAATATATATTTTCAAGGTTAAATTTTTTAACCTAAATTTAACCTTTGACTGTTTAAATAGTGGTTTTCTTTTAAATTTCTCTTAAGTTTTTCTTGGAAACTCAATAAAACAAGCCGGATTTTCCGATGGATCGATTTAAAAAACTACCCGTTATCAAAATATTATGTAATAATAGTCAACATAAAAGATTCGAGTTTCGAAATGTTCAGGAGGCAATTCCCTTGAAAACAGTATTTTCCTACGCTAAACCCTATACATTTTATATAGTAATCGCTTTAATTCTCATGTTATTGGAATTGGCTGTGGAATTGATGCAGCCGCTGGTTATCGCGGGCATCATCGATAACGGCATAGTAGCCGGCGATCGCGACATGATTATCCAGCTCGGTATTTTGCTGATGGTGCTCTCTGTGATCGCTTTTGCTTCAGGTGTGGCCAATTCCTATTTCGCAGCTCATGTATCCCAGAGCTTCTCGTTTGATCTGCGGCAGTCGGTATATGGCCGCATCCAATCGTTTTCGCTTGCGATGTTCAATAAATTCCCGGCATCCGGTCTGATTACGCGGCTTACCAGTGATGTCACGCTTGTTCAGCAGATTCTGTTCATGAGTTTGCGCATCATGCTGCGTGCTCCGCTGTTAGTCATCGGCAGTATGATCATGGCTTTTGTGGTCAATCCAAAATTGGCGATTTATCTCGTAGTTGTTTTTCCGATTCTTTTGGCTTTCCTCTATATAATGGTGAAAAAAGGAGTCACTTATTTTAGCTTTGTGCAGCAAAGGCTGGATCGTGTCAACCGGATGGTGCAGGAGAATCTGCAAGCTGTCCGTTTGATCAAAGCTTATTTACGCGGCAAATATGAAGCCAATCGATTTTCGGAAGTGGCCGGCTCATTAAAAACCGATACGGTCAAAGCATTCCGGATCATGGAAATCATTCTGCCTATTTTATTGTTTGGCATGAACTTATCACTGCTCGCGGTATTATGGTTTGGAGCTTTTGAGATCCGGAGCGGTGATGCGCAAATCGGGGAATTGGTTGCAATCGTCAATTACGCGATGCGAATGACGGGCGCTTTCTCCATGTTCTCTTTTATCATCATGGCTTTTGCCCGGTCGAAAGCTTCTTCTGAACGGATCGAGGAAATTCTGCTTGCTGAAGACGTACGTGAAAAAGATACGGATGGTGAGGAGAAGCTGCTGCGCCGAGGCGATATTGTATTCGATAATGTTTCATTCACTTATCCGGGAACAACGATTCCGGTGTTGAAAAATCTGTCGTTCCATATTAAACCCAATGAAAAATTGGCTATTATGGGTGCTACAGGCTCCGGGAAGTCTTCTTTGCTTCAGCTGATCCCCCGCTTCTATGATGTCAGTGGCGGACAGGTATTGATTCACGGGAGAGATGTAAGAGAGTGGTCGCTTAGTGCATTGAGAAAAACAATCGGTATAGTTCCTCAGCAATCCCTGTTATTTACAGGGACCATTTCAGATAATCTATCCTGGGGCAAAGAGAAAGCCCAACAGGAAGAGCTGTCGGATGCTGCTGTCAAAGCCCAAATCCATGACACGGTGGAACGTTTCCCGAAAGGTTATTTCACGCGTGTTGGCCAAAAAGGCGTCAATCTTTCCGGCGGGCAGAAACAGCGTCTGTCTATAGCGCGCGCTCTGGTGCGCAAGCCATCTATTTTAATATTGGATGACAGCACAAGCGCATTGGACGTGAAAACTGAAGCCGCATTATGGCAGGAGTTGGAACAGGAAAAAGCGACGATGCTCGTGGTCACACAGAAAATCCGTACAGCAATGCGCGCGGACCATATTCTTCTATTGGAAGAAGGGGAGATTTCCGCTTACGGGACGCATGAAGAACTGCTCGAAGACTCGGAGCTATACAGAAAGATTGCCTTATCGCAACAGGAAGAGGAGGTGGATGAATATGTTTGATGCCATTCGTCGCCCTTTCGGGTATGAACCGCTGATCAAAAAAGAAGATTTGAAAAAAGACGCAGATAAGAAAACAGAGCGGGCTGATAATTGGAAATCCACCTTGCTGCGAATATGGAAACTGGTCGATGAACAGCGCTTCCTGTTGATCATTGTACTTGCCCTTGTTTTCGTCAGTTCGGCTTTAGCCCTTCTCGGACCTTATCTGGTCGGGCGGGTCTTGATCGACCAATACATCATTCCTGAGCAATTTAACGGGATGGGTGTTGTTATAGCATGGCTTGTATTAATCTATATCGGCCATTCCATATCGCTGTATTTGCAGAATTATTGGATGGTCGGAATCGCCCAGCAGGTAATCTATCGGATGCGCACAGGCTTGTTCAGCCATTTCCAGAGACTTCCTGTTTCCTTCTTCGATAAACGCCAGCACGGTGAATTGATGAGCCGCATGACAAACGATGTCGAGAACGTTTCAACTACATTAAATACATCATTCATCCAGGTATTCTCGAGTATCCTGACGCTGACGGGTACAGCGGTTGTCATGTTCCTGCTGAGCCCACTGCTGACTTTATTGACGTTTATCATTATTCCGCTCATGTATGTATCTGTGCAGTGGATAACAAAACGGACAGGGCGGTTGTATAAAGAACAGCAAAGGGCAGTCGGCGATTTGAACGGCATGATCGAAGAAACTATCTCCGGGCAGAAAATCGTCAAGGCGTTTTCGCAGGAACCTCGGGTGATGGATGAATTTCTCGTGAAAAGCGAACGTCTCCGCCGTGCCGGTTTCTGGGCATGGACATATGCCGGTTTTATACCGAAAGTGATGAACTTTTTAAACAACGGAAGCTTTGCCATTGTGGCTGGAGTAGGCGGTATTCTGGCACTGAATGGCGCGGTGTCGATCGGGGTTATTGTGATATTCACGGAATACTCCCGCCAATTCACAAGACCACTGAACGATCTGGCCAACCAGTTTAATACCGTGCTCTCGGCGATTGCCGGAGCGGAACGGGTTTTCGCCATCATGGATGAAACAGAAGAAAAAGATGATTTGGTGAAAAATGTAGACAAAGAGTTTTCGGGCAAAGTTGAATTTGATAATGTTTCCTTCAAATATGAAGGTGCTGAAGAAGAGTGGACGATCCGCGATGTCAGCTTTTCGGTCGCCGTCGGACAGACTGCGGCTTTGGTCGGTGCAACCGGTGCAGGGAAAACAACTATCATGCAATTGCTGGCAAGGTTTTATGATGCCAATGAAGGCGAAATCCGGATAGATGGCACGCCAATTTCGTCGATGCCGCGTGAAACGCTTCGGAAGCAGATCGCTTTTGTACTGCAGGATCCATTCTTATTCGAAACGTCTGTTTACGACAATATCCGCTATGGCAAGCTCGATGCAACCGAAGAAGAGGTTATTGAAGCTGCGAAGAAAGCAAATGCCCATGACTTCATCCAAAAACTGCCGAACGGCTACGATACAATTCTGGAAGGAGACGGTTCCATGATTTCGCAGGGACAGAAGCAATTGCTGTCCATTGCACGTGCTTTGATCGCGGATCCGGTTATTCTGCTTCTCGACGAAGCTACGAGCAGCATCGATACTGTTACCGAATTGAAAATTCAGGAAGCGCTTGAGCGGCTGATGGCCGGCAGAACAAGTTTTGTCATAGCTCACCGTTTGAATACAGTGCGCCAGGCGGATCTGGTATTCGTGATGGAACTCGGCAAACTGGTGGAAGCGGGAACTCAGGATGAACTCCTCGAAAAGGGCGGCTTATACGCCACGATGCTGGCTGACGCAAAATTGTAATAGGAATCCCGAAGGAAGAGAAATTCTCCTTCGGGATTTTTTTCTCCACAAACATCTCTTATGGCAGGTATGATACGATAAATATAAAAAAAGACGGGTGGTGCTGAGATGGAATTGTCTCTTTCGATTGCGTCATTTCCTCTGGATTCCGAAACGATTCAGGATATGCATGGATTATTGGGAATGGCGGAGGTGGATTACAGCAAGCCCTTGTTTGATTCCGGTTGGGGGGCGGCGGATATTCCCGGGTTCGCTGTGCTTGCCTATACAGAAGAGAATGAATTGCTTGGTTTTGCTGTGGCTGTGGATATTATCGGTCTGGATTCGTATGAATGGTCTGCTTTTGTGCATCCCGACTACAGAAGAATGACCATTGGTTCTGCGCTGGCCGGTGGAGTCGCATATGGATTAGAACAGCGCCAGGCTGTAGAAGGGCTGGCCGCCTTTATAGAAGATGAAGTTGCTAAAGCCTTTGTGGCAAGCTTGGACTATCAACCTGATTTTAAGGAAATAGAGCTGGAGGCAGAGCCACTCGACAAGTTCGAATTGCCGGAAAACGTGGCCGTCATTCCTTACGATGGAGAAATAGAGAAGCTGGAAAAGTTGATGGCCGCTGCATTTGATGATGAGGTTCTTCCTGTCGTTCACTATAATATTGAAAGAACGGACAGAGAAGTATTCATCATGAAACGTGAAGGAGAGCTGGTGGCGAGCGCATCGCTGTTAGATGAAGAGGGTGGTTTGTGGATTACCGCATTTGCAGTTGACCCCGCTGAACAAGGGAAAGGCTACGGCAAGGCCTTCTTATTATGGTGCCGTCATTACGCCTTGTCGCAGGGGAAAAATCGGGTGGTTCTCGAAGTTGAAACTGCCAACGATGCGTTGGCTGTCTACCGCAAATCGGGATTTCAACCGGTGCATACAATCGAATATTGGAAAAAAGCATGAAAAAGCCATCCGCTGATGGATGGCTCACTTGTCATCAATTTCCTGATGCCTGATATTCTTTATCGGTTCCTTCGGGGTAGGTCACTTCAACTTCGATGGATTCAAAATTCGATTCGATGCTGAATACCTCGGTAACCTTATTGATTACTTCTTCTTCTGACATATCTTCAGTCAATTTGAGTTCAGCCAATAAAGGTTCTATTTTATCGAAGGCATCATTTCCTTCCAGTACTTCATTGGAGACTTTGTCTTCGTATTCAGCTTCTACCAAATCCTTAATTTCTTCATAGGAGACGGTTAACGCATCATCCTGGTCGGGATAATCGACATCCAATTCAAAATCCGTGAAACCGAACACTTCACCGCCGACATTTTCCTCGGCAAGACCGCCTTCAGGATTGGCGTCTTCAACTCCGTCCTTTGTTTGGGAAGCTTCATCTGTAACCGGTTCTGTCACTTGTTCATCGTTGCCGCACGCGCCGAGTACGAGGCTGGAGGAGAAAAGGATTCCTGCCACAACCGAAAATTTTTTATTGATCATTACGCTCATCCTTTCGTTTTCCATTTATAAATTGCATTCCCGATTTTCAAAGACATAAGCTTTTTTCAATAAAGGATGATTTTACAGCAGCGGAGTTAATGCAAAAGCCGAGAAGAGGAAAAGCAGAGCATAAAGGGGTTATTTTTGTGGATAAATATAATAACGGCCAAAATATTGCAGCAGCTTCCGAAACAAACATCAGAACGGATTTTAAGGAAAGCATGACTTACGGTGATTATTTGCATTTGGATCAGCTTTTGACTGCGCAGGATGGAGTCAGCGGGCATCATGATGAAACATTGTTCATCATCATCCATCAAGTATCGGAATTATGGATGAAATTAATACTTCATGAATTGCGCGCAGCCATCCGCAGTATAGATGCGGATGACCTTCAGCCCGCATTCAAGCAAATGGCCCGTGTATCGAAAATCCAATCCCAGATCATTAATGGGTGGGATGTGCTGGCAACGATGACACCGGCGGAATATATGGAATTCCGTGATGATCTTGGCAATGCCAGCGGTTTCCAGTCCTATCAATATCGGATGATTGAATTTGCGCTGGGATATAAAACGAAGCATGTGCTGAAAATATATGAGAAGGACCCAGCTCTTTTAAAAGAGTTGACTGCGGCTTTTGAAGCGCCCGGCCTCTATGATGCTGCCATACAGAAATTGGCGCGGAGCGGGTTCCACATTGATAAAGAAGTTTTGGAACGCGATATCACAACGGTTTATGAGCCGCACGACAGTGTGAGGGAAGCCTGGAAAGCGGTTTACCGTGATGTGGATACGCATTGGGAATTGTATCAATTGGCGGAAAAACTGGTGGATATTGAAGACTGGCTGCAGCAATGGCGTTTCCGCCACATGAAGACGGTTGAACGCATCATTGGTTTCAGACAAGGGACTGGCGGTTCTTCCGGTGTCCATTATTTGAAAAAAGTGCTGGATCAGTATTTTTTCCCAGAACTCTGGGATATCAGAACAGAAATTTAGGAGGGGTCATATGAGAATTTACGCACATAGGGGATGTTCAGGAACCCATCCTGAAAATACTTCAGCTGCTTTCAAGGCGGCAGCGGAATTGCCGATCACCGGGGTGGAAATTGATGTCCATCTCACAAAAGACAGAGAAATAGTAGTGATCCATGATGAAAAAGTTAACCGGACAACCGACGGAAAAGGTTATATCAAGGATATGACTTTGAGTGAAGTGCGGAAGCTCGACGCCGGGTCCTGGTTTTCAGAAGAATTTGCAGGCGAAAAAATACCTACACTTGATGAGGTGTTCGATGTATTCGAGAAAACGAACCACCGTTTGAATATTGAATTGAAAACGGATGTATTCCCGTATGAAGGTCTGGTCGACAAGGTGCTTGAAGCCGCAGAAAAGCGCGGATTCCTGCACCGTGTGCTGATTTCATCGTTTAACCATGAAGACATCCAGACGGTAAGCCGAAAAAAATCAGTTGAATCCGCGATTCTTACTTTAGATGTTTATGTTGATGTCTATGATTATGCACGGGTAGTGGGAACAGACCGTATCCACATGTCCTTGCCGGCTGCTTTTCGCCGTATGGCTACCGATGCCTTGCGCAAAGGCGCCATCGTTTACGTCTATACAGTCAATGAACTCGAGTACGCCCGGCAATTGCAGCAGATCGGCATACACGGCATCTTCACCGATTTCCCGGAAAAGATGCTGGCGGAACTGGAAAGCCCGGTGAATCAGTAGAATACAAAAAGAGACGCCGGCATCCCGCCGGCGTCTTTTCTATTACCACTTCGCATAATGCTCTTCAATGGAGCCAAGCAATTGGCTGATTTTTAATTTTTTGCCATCCTCGTAGCGCACATACCCGTTATAATAACCGAATAGCTGATGTACTTCAGATTTCACCAATTTCATATCACTTTTGGAGACTCGCTCGAAAAAAGGAGTGAATTCCAATTTCACATCATCAGAAAACTTGGTGGTAATCTTCCATGGCTCTTTATAATCCGTATTGTCATAATGGAACAATACATCTTCGTGGATTTTATTCATTTTGCCATTTACGAAAAAAGCATTTTCTGTCATGCCGGTGCCGTCGGTCCATTTGCCGCCGAAATTCAATCCGATGGTTTTGCCAAGGGACCTCTGGGAAGCCATCGCCCAATTCCACGAAGATTCCCGCGGCCAGACGCCTCGGCCAGTATCCAGAACGGCATAACTTTCTACCGGTTCAAAATTATATTGATGCGAACCGACTTTCACTGTTCCGGTTGCCGGCAGGCATAAGTGCTTGCCGGTAAATTGGAAAGTTTGCCGGTTCCACGGGATCACGACGTTCAAAGATTCGTGGTTGTTAGGATAATTGATGTTCAGGTCGGCATTCAATTTTTCACCATCAAAATCATCAATTTGAACAGTGATGTGGGTTGACTCCTGGTTGTATAGAAATTCGATAGACATGTCCGGATGTTCAAATTTACAAGTATCAAGGGAATCGTCCGCGATGACACGTTTTCTGGAAAATGGCAGGACAACTGTTTTTTCATAGAAGCGTTGAGTTTCGTAATTAAGGAAATAAACAAAGCAGACTGTCGCGTAATCCAAATGGCTGATGGTTGCGGAAAACATGATTTCTTCACCAAAAACGCACCAATAATTCCACTTTTTTTTGCGCATGAAATTGCCTTTAAGATTGCTGATGATTAAAGGTTTGCGCGCAAATCCAATTGCTTCAGGATTTAACTGGCCTTTCGCGTCACATAATTCTACAGTGTTAAAAATCTCTCGTTCAACATGCTGCATATATACCACCTCGCCGTCATTCTGCTTTCATTGTAGCAGAAGAAACAAGGTATATCTTCTATGACCTCTGTGAAGAGACTCGATTATTGAGGACTTTTTCTCCACATGAATGCCAGAGTGCCTTCTCCCGCATGAACTGCCAGAGATGAACTTAAATCACCGATGACGATTTGAGCTTCAGGGATGACTTTCAATACTTCCCGTTTTAAATTTTCAGCTTCTTCATGTGTATTGCCGTGCATGATCTGGAATGTATCCACGCCAAATTCCTTATGGTCTTCAACAGCGTGGTCGATCAGATATTTTACCGCTTTTTTATGGGACCGTACCTTATCGATCGGTTTTAATTCGCCTTCCGGACTGATCTGAACGATGGGCTTAACTTGAAGCAGGCTTCCGATATAGTATTGGGCTCCACTCATGCGGCCGCCTTTGTATAATTGGGTCAAGTTGCCGATCAGGATATAATTGCGGAAGTTGGCCGTTTCTTCTTCGAGTTTCTTCGCAATTTGCTCGGCGCCGAGCCCTTCTTTCTCAAGTTCAATGCCGCGTTCGACCAGACCCGATAAACCGTATGACAAGGCAAGCGAGTCCACTGCGTAAACTTTAAAACCTGACATATCCGCCCCGGCAGTCGAAGAAGCGATAGTTCCACTCAATTTAGCGGAAGCATGGACGGCGATAGCACATTCATACTCCTCTTTCAGTTTGTCGTACAGCTCCGCAAATTTACCAGCGGACGGTTGGGAAGTTTTCGGAAATTCAGGGGCAGCTTTAATACGTTCATATAGCTGAGCCTGAGTCAAATCCACTCCATCTATAAATTCTTCAGAACCAAAGTGTATATTGAGAGGCACAATATAGACGTCTGGATGCGCTTTCATTTCTTCAGTGACGTAGCCTGTGGTGTCCATTACCCATGCAATCGGTTTTTTCATAACTCAACATCCCATCTTTTAATTTTTTGAATAATAAAACTATAACACGAATAGTTTTATGCGGATAGAGGAGCGGCGCACGAAATTGGAGGCTGTCTTGAGAACTGCGTCAGGACTTAACAAAACGCTTTGTGTAGGACTCTTCAATATCGAATCGGTGCTTATAGACAATAATAATAATAGCCAATATTAACGGCCAGACGACAGGGATGACCTGCAGAACCACAGCCAGCACAATAAAAGCGGTGAATGCGCTCAGCATACATAAAGTTGCGCTTTTAAAGAACGGATAAAAAGCGATGAACATGACAAACATAGCGAGAAAAAGTTCAGGCGTCAGAAAGAACGTAACCCCTAAAAAAACGGCGATGCCTTTTCCGCCGTGGCCACGGAGCCAAAAAGGAAAGAGATGACCGAGTACAGCCAATAACCCAGAGACGGCAATTGCCCACAATGGGAAGTTAAAGTAGAATCCGGCAAAAACCAGTAAGACACCTTTTCCGGCGTCACCTAAAAAAGTGAGCAGGAATGCCCGTTTTCCAATGACAGCCCCTGCATTGCGCGCTCCCAGATTGCCGCTGCGTTCTTTGCTGAGATCGACGCCCTTCCATTTGCCGACGAGCCAGGCAGTCATAAGGGTGCCGATTAAATAAGAAAAAAGAAAATAAATAAACATGTTTCGGCCTCCATTGGATGTATCTTTTTCTAACGATCTTAATTGAATTTCTATTTTTTTATAAACGCTTAATTCCGCAAAACCGCTTGCTTTCCAAAAACCGTGCTCCTGCATCGCTACGCTAGCTTCGTCGCAAAGCGCAGGCCGAAAAAATCTGGCCGCGCTTGGCTCGCGCTGAGCTAACCCGGTCTCGTTCCACTTCGCCCGGGTGGATCTCAGCCCTTCGCCGGGTCGCCTGGGAGTCTGCGCGGTTTTGCTCCATACCGCGGGAGATCCTTCTATAAATGCAATAGACGTCAAAGAAGCTCACTCGGACATTTCGTCCGAGTGGGTGCTCAAGATGATATTAAAATTTGAGTAGGCAGCTGGTACTTCACGTTCTCTATAGAAATCAATTCCAGTGAAGGAGCGCCTCTGGACCGGCTGGAGCAATAAGACGAGTGTCCTTCTCGGCTTATTGTGGGAAGCTGGTCCTAAGCGACGGAGCGGCATTCCAATTATTAATCTGAATTTACCATCTTTCCAGCCTTCCATTACTAATAGTAAAGCAGTTTTTCCACAGGAAGGAAACCGCACGATAAAAAAACCTTCCTGTCATTGGAGGCAGGAAGGTTGGAAGTCAGTTTATTTTATTTCAATGCAGAGGCTTCAAACAGATAATCGCAAATGACGCGCAGCCCTTTGTCGAAGTTTTCAAGATGGAAGTGCTCGTTTGGCGCATGGAAGTTCTCGGAAGCAAGACCGAATCCCATAAGAACGACAGGACGCTCTAGGATTTCATCGAAGGCTGCGACAATCGGAATCGAACCGCCCATACGGGTGAAAGCAGTCGGTACGCCGTAGACTTTCTCATACGAACGGCCAGCCGCCTGAATTGCAGGATGGTCAAATGGCGTCAGGAACGGTTTTCCTTTATCGAATTCTGTAATTTCGACAGACACGCCAGCCGGTTTATGCGACTCGACATGCGCTTTCAGTTTGGCGACAATATCGTCCGGGTCCTGGTCAGGAACCAGGCGGCATGTGATTTTGCTGCTCGCTTCCGCTGGAAGAACAGTTTTGATGCCTTCACCGGAAAAGCCGCCTGTAATGCCGTTGACTTCAAGTGTCGGGCGGATCCATGTACGTTCAACAAATGAATAACCCGCTTCACCGAAGTCTTCTGTGATGCCAAGTTCTTTCTTTTCGTTTTCCAGATTAAACTCGAGTGATGCGAATTCAGCGCGTTCCTTATCGGAAACCGGAAGCACGTCGTCATAGAAGCCTTCGACTTGGATGACGCCTTCTTTGTCACGGAAACTTTCAAGGATTTCAACGATGGCATGCAGCGGGTTTTGCACAGCGCCGCCGTATAGTCCGGAATGCAGATCGCCTTTTGGTCCTTTTACATCAATCTGGATTCCGGCAAGTCCGCGCAAGCCATAGCAGACTGCCGGACGTCCAGGCCCTTGCATGCCTGTATCGGAAATGACGATCAGGTCAGCTTCAAGTGCCTCTTTATTTTTTTCTACATATGCGGGAAGACTTGGACTGCCGATTTCCTCCTCGCCTTCAATGATGAACTTCATGTTGACCGGAAGTTCGCCATTCAATTGCAATAAAGCTTCCGCCGCTTTGATGTGCATGAAGGTCTGGCCTTTATCGTCGCTTGCGCCGCGGGCATATAATTTATTGTCGCGGACCTGCGGCTCAAAGGGCGGTGATTCCCACAAGTGAAGGGGGTCGACCGGCTGGACGTCATAATGCCCATAAACCAGAACTGTCGGTTTGCCTTCAGCGTGAAGCCAATCAGCATAAACCAACGGATGACCACCGGTTTCATCAATTTTGACATTCTCAAGTCCAGCTTTTTCAAAAGAATTGACCAGCCATTCAGCGGCTGTCAGCATATCCTTTTTATGCTCTGACAACGAACTGACGGATGGAATCCGCAAAAATGATTCCAATTCTTCCAAATGATCTCCGCGGTGTTGCTGGAAATAACGTTCAATTTGCTGTGCATCCATTCTGAAAACCTCTTTTCTTTATATTTTTACAATGGGAAAAGTATACCACAAGGAAGTTCTACTTTTCGACAGATGGAAAATCGCTGTGATATAATTGTACGTACGGAAATAGCTCGAAAAATTTTGTGTTTTAGACACTGGAGGAAACAATTTTGTTTATAGCGTTAGGAATATTTTTAATAATGTCGTTCTTCTTATCAGGAAGCGAAACGGCATTGACTGCGGTTAATAGGATGAAGGTCCATCTTCGCGCCGAGCAGGGGGATGTAAAGGCACAGAACCTGCAAAAATTGATCGCGAAGCCGGACCGGATGATCACTACTATATTAATCGGAAATAATATTGCTAATATCATGCTGCCAACCCTCGTCACCATGATTGCAATCGACAGAGGGTGGGAAGTCGGACTGGCGACAGCAATTTTAACGTTAGTCCTGATCATATTCGGTGAAGTTCTGCCGAAAACAATCGCAGCGACGTTTGCTGACAAAGTCGCTTATGTAGTCGCACCGGTAATCCGTGTGCTAGTCTTCATACTCAAGCCGCTTACATGGCTTCTTGCACAATTCACTAATATCTTTATCCGCATCATTTCAAAAGGCAGCGTCAAGGAAGCGACGATGACAAAGGAAGAGTTGCGTACAATGGTCGATATTGCGTCGACTGAAGGGACATTCGAGGAAGATGAATCTGAACGGATCAAGGGAGTTCTTGATTTTCCGCATAAAGACGTTTCAGACGTAATGTCCACTCACCGTACGGATATTGTCGGTATTTCCATCGAATCAACCTATGAAGAAGTCCGCGATTTAATCCTGGATTCTTCCTATACCCGTTATCCAGTCTATGAAGAAAGCATGGATAACGTAGTTGGCCTGTTCTATTCGAAAAAATTGATTGAATGGTCAATGAATCCCAACCTGACGCTGCAGGAATTGATGGATGATAATCCGCTATTCGTTGTTCAGTCAGTCAGCGTTGAAAAAGTCTTTAAGATGATGATGGCCAAGAAAAAACACATGGCTGTTATTTTGGACGAATACGGCGGTACGCTTGGAATCGTTACACATGAAGATATTATTGAAGAAATGATTGGACAGGACATCGAGGACGAGACCGACGAAGAAGATGATGAGCTGGTCTTTGAAATGACCGAAAATACCTTATCATGCCACGGTCGACTTGAAATAGAAGATGTGAACGAAATGTTCGAAGTGGAAGTTCCGAACGACCACGATACCATTGCCGGATTTGTCATGCAGCAGCTTGGCCATGTGCCGGATGAAGGTGAACAGTTCACATATGAAAATCTTCATGTTGAAGTAAATGAGATGGACCGCAATCGCATCGTGCGCTTGACGATCACTAAAAAAGACGAAGAAGTATTCGCGTAAAACCTGCCCTTTGGGCGGGTTTTTTGTTTTGTTTCATTGGTTTTAGAATATAAATGACATTAATTGTTTCAATATAGTGTGAATCAGTAAGTTTTAATAGTCGATATTCCGCAAAACAGCTTCGCTTGCCTGGTGGCTTGCGCTGAGCTAACTCGTGCTCAGTACTCTTCGCCCGAGTGGATTTCAGCACTTCGCTTGGTCACCTGGGCGTCTTCGCTGTTTTGCTCCATTTCTCTAGAGAATTCTCTAAGCGCCGGCGCGCCCATGGAGCAGGCGAATGCCAACGGAGCGGAAGACGAGTGAACTTCTCGGCTTATTGCGACGAGCTTGCGCAGGAGCATAATCTTTGCCCTTGTCCTAAGCGCCGAAGCGATAAGTGAAAAAGTATTTTCCGCTTATATTAAACTAGTCTCTTCATTACACAAATGTAAGCTAAATGAAAGCGGAAGCGATAGAGTGAAAGGTTCTTTTCCGGCACAATAAGGTCAATAAGAAAAACGGACGGAGGAACTAAACATGGAAAGTTTATATACAGAATACAACCGCTACATTTATCATTTATGCTTAAAACTGACACGCAATAAGGTGGAGGCGGAAGACCTTATGCAGGAAGTTTGGCTGAAAGTGGTGCGATATGAAGCTTCGATCAAGGAAGTGGATCATGTCAAAGCCTGGTTGACGACAATCTGTATGAATACTTTCCGTGACCGCTACCGCAAAAATGTGCGCCGCAGCAAACATGTCCAGCAGCAGCCGGAAGGTCTGGATATTTCATTGCTTGACCTGATTCCATCAGATAACGCAGGAGCACCTGAACTATTGGAGCAGCAGGATGTATCTGTTTTGCTCCAGAATAAGATTTCGCAATTGGATTCGATCTACCGGACGACGATTGTATATTTCTATGTGCATCAATTATCATTGATCGAAATTGCGGAAGCGATGAAAGTATCAATCGGCACAGTCAAATCCCGTCTTTTCCGAGGCAAGCAGAGACTTAAGGATTTATTGCTTGAAGACGTTCAAACGCGCGAGTATGTATTGCCCGCTTGATAAATGGAATCTTGTTTCTTCTATAGTAAAGTCAGTATGATGTGCCGGAAATCCGGCGCATTTTTTTATGGAAAAAATTTAAAGAAATTTCTCTTCATCTGAAGTAATATTAAGGGAGATGAGGGGGATTTTAGAATGAGAAAAAGAGTGGCCGGCTGGAGTAAGCGCAAAAGGATAATTATGGGTATTATCGGAGTGCTTGCAATGATGTATATCGGTGTTATTGTTTGGCACACCATAAAACCTTTACCTGATGGGCTGAATTATGCAGGGGACCTTCACCGGGTGGAAGATGTGGAAATGATTTATGATCTGTCATTTGCACAGAATCAAAAAGGGACTAACTTAAAGCATGAACTGCGTATATTTGATGAAATTTACGGGATGATTGAAGACGCTGAAGGATTCGTTGTCATCGATTTGTTCCTGTTTGATAATTATACAGATCAGGAAATCGATTTTCCGGTGGTTGCGGAAACATTGACGGACAAGCTGCTAGCTAAAAAAGAAGAGGATCCTGATTTCCCGATTTATTTCATAACTGATCCGCTGAATTTTGGATATGGTTCGTATGAAAGCCAGCTGCTTGGCACCATGAGGGACGAAGGCATCGAGGTAATTGTCACGGATTTGGATAAGCTGCGTGATTCGACTCCTTTGTATTCGGGTTTATATCGTGTGATTTTCCAATGGTTTGATGCTGGTGGAAAAGGGTGGCTGCCGAATGGAATGTCGAGCGAAGCACCTGATTTGACTGTTTCTTCTTATTTAAAAATGATGAACATCAAAGCGAATCACCGCAAAGCGGTCATTACGGAAAAAGAAGCGATCATCAGTTCTGCTAATCCTCACAATGCGAGCGGATTGCATGGCAATATGGCTTTCAAAGTAACAGGGCCAGTATTGAACGACATCTTGGAATCGGAAGAAGCGGTCTCGTTATTTTCTGATGGCCCGGAACTGCCTCGTGTGGAAGCTGAAGAGCAAAGCGGCGATTATCAGGTTCAATATGTAACGGAGAAGAAAGTTCTTGATTCGTTATTGGAAGACATTGAGAAGACGGAAGAAGGCGACAGCATCCATCTGGCTATGTTCTATATAGCGGAAGGGGATGTGGTTCAGGCGTTGACCGATGCGGCCAACCGCGGTGTGGATGTCAGAATGGTGCTCGACCCTAATGAAAATGCTTTCGGCACCGAAAAAACGGGTTTGCCGAACCGTCCAGCTGTCCATGAGATGCTGGAAAACACCGATGGAAAAATCGACGTCCGCTGGTACAACGCGGTGGTCGGGCAATTCCATACAAAATCAATCATGATCAAAACAGCTGAAGAAAGTTATATATCTGGAGGCTCGACCAATTACACAGAGCGGGCGTTCAAGAATTATAATCTTGAGAACAACCTTCGCATCATTGCGCCAAATGACAGTGAGCTGGTCGGTGAAATGGACGCTTATTTCGAACGATTGTGGGAGAACGAAGATGCGCTCTATACATTGGATGCAGATGCCTACCAGGACACGTTTACTTTCTGGCAACGGGGAATCTACGGATTCCAGAAGATATTCAAGTTGACGACCTATTAAGGAGAAAAGCGACGGCAAGAGATAGCTCAAACTTGTTTGAGCTATCTCTTGCGACGAAGCAGCGTAGCGATGCAACGCCCTTTCATGTCTCGAAGCCAGCGTCAGCGATGCAGAGACAGGAGCAGCCTTTTTCTCGAGGAGTTGGCCTTTGGAGTCTGGACACAAAAAAGTTCACTTCCCAAAATAGGGAGGTGAACTTTTTTGCTTTACTTAATTTGCGGTTCCTGGCCGGCTGCGATCCATTCTTCAACATCCCAGACTTTAGTGGCAAGTCCTTCGTAGAATTCAGGTTCGTGGCTGACCAGCACGATTGTGCCTTTATAAGCTTGCATTGCGCGTTTCAATTCAGCTTTTGCATCGATATCCAAGTGGTTTGTCGGTTCATCGAACAGCAACCAATTGCTTTCTTCGAGCATCAATTTGCACAAACGGACTTTCGCCTGTTCGCCACCACTCAATTGTTTCATTGAACGGGAAATATGCTCGTTCTTCAAGCCTGTGCGCGCCAATGCTCCGCGTACCTGGCCCTGGTCCATGCTCGGGTAAGCGGACCAGATTTCGTCAAGCGGTGTATGGTCCGGGGCTTTGACTTCCTGTTCGAAATAACTCGGAGTCAAATATTCGCCGCGGATCACATCGCCGTCGAGCGGTTTGATCTTGCCAAGCATCGTTTTCAGCAGCGTTGATTTACCGACGCCGTTCATGCCGACCAAAGCAATCTTCTCGCCGCGTTCAATCATGAACGACAAAGGCGGCAATAGAGGCTTGTCATAACCGATGGATAACGATTCAGCTTCCACCACATAGCGGCTCGGGCTGCGCGTTTCCTTGAAAGCGAATTGCGGTTTTGCCGCCACTTCCGGTTTGTCGATGCGGTCCATCCGGTCCAGCTGTTTCTGGCGTGACTTCGCGCGTCCCGTTGTCGAAGCGCGTGCTTTGTTCTTCGCAATGAACGTTTCGGTTTTTTTGATCATTTCTTCTTGTTTTTCGTAAGCATCCAGATGCTGCTTTTTGGCAAGCTCTGCAAGTTCGATGAATTTCTCGTAAGTGGCTGTATAGCGCGACAAACGTGAGAACTCCAAGTGGAAAATGACGTCCGTCACGGAACTCATGAATTCTGTATCATGCGAAATCAACAGGAAAGCATGCGGGTAGTTTTTCAGGTAATTGACGAGCCACTGGATATGCTCTTCATCCAGATAGTTGGTTGGCTCATCGAGCAGCAAAACTTTCGGTTTCTCCAAAAGCAATTTAGCCAGCAGCAATTTCGTGCGCTGTCCGCCGGATAATGCTTCGACCGGGCGTTCAAGTCCGATCGCATCCAGACCGAGTCCGCGTGCAATTTCTTCGATTTTTACGTCAAGTGTATAGAAATCCCCGGCGTCAAGCGCATCCTGCACTTCAGCCATTTCATCCATCAATGCCTCGAGATCGGCATCTTCTTCGCCCATCTTCATGGCAATTTCGTTCAATTCTTCTTCTTTTTTATACAGCGGCAAAAAAGCATCCTGCATTGTTTGGCGTATTGTACGCCCCGGCTCCAGCTGTGTATGCTGGTCCAAATAACCGTAATGCGTTTTAGGCTGCCATTCAACGCGGCCGTTGTCATGGATCAGTTTACCTGTCAAAATGTTCATCATTGTCGATTTGCCCACGCCGTTTGCGCCGACAAGTCCGACATGTTCGCCTTCAACCAAACGGAAAGAGACATCGTTGAACAATGTCCGGTCGCCGAATGTATGGCTTAAATTTTCTACTGTCAATAAACTCATGTAAGTAATTCCTCCATTTATAGCTGTAAAGCCCGGCCTTTTCGCGACCGTCCACAGTGTTCGATATATCCAGTATTCCTAAACTGCAATATTGATATTACGGAAAACACTCAAAAAAAAACCGCGGTTACAAATCCGCGAGTTTCTTGTTTAATTCCGCTAATTGTTGTTCCATCCGTTCGAGGCGCTGTTCAGCCTTCTCCACCATTTTGGCGTGTCCAGTCGTTTCAAGTTTCTCGATGTCGCCTTGATGGCGCACGTAATCCATCTTCAATTCGGCAATTTCGTTTTCGATTTCCTGCCTGTTCACATAATCACCTGCATTTTTCCTTCATTATAGCATAAATTGGTGGAATTAAAATCATTTCGTTTTGGCTTACGGCTTTTAATTGAGGGAATAAAAAACGTATAATGTTGAAAAAAGATTAAAAAGGAGGCGAAAGCCAATCGATACTTTATTGTTTGATCTAATGTTAATCATCTTTCTCGGGGTGATTTCCCAATGGCTGGCCTGGCGCTTTCGCTTGCCCGCAATTGTTTTAATGTCTATAGCCGGCTTGCTGGTCGGCCCCATTTTAAACATCATCCATCCGGAAGAAAGCTTCGGCGAGTTATTCAAGCCTGTCATTTCACTGGCAGTTGCCATCATCCTTTTTGAAGGAAGTTTGAACTTGAACTTCAAAGAAATCCGGGGATTCAATAAACCGGTCTGGCGGATTGTGACACTCGGTGCTTTTATCGCCTGGATCTGCGGATCGCTGGCAGCTCATTACATAGCTGGATTGTCATGGGCAGTGGCATTTGTCATCGGCGGTTTGTTCATTGTTACAGGCCCGACTGTCATCTTGCCATTGCTTCGGCAGGCAAAACTGAAAGCACGCCCGGCGGCGATTTTAAAATGGGAAGGGATCATCGTCGATCCATTCGGCGCTTTGCTGGCTTTATTCGCGTTCCAATTCGTGCTGTTCGCGATTGGTGATGAGACGGCTGCTGCCTTTGGTCTATTCTTCCTGGCTTCTTTATTCGCTGTAGCGCTGGGAGCAGGCGTCGGCTGGCTGCTCGGCTGGATGTTCGAAAAAGGGCAGGTGCCTGAATTCCTGAAAGCACCGATCGTTTTCGGTGTCGTGCTGCTGACATTCGTGCTGGCGGATATCGTCATGCATGAAACCGGGCTTTTGGCGGTCACCGCAATGGGAATGGTGATGGCCAATATGCATATCGCATCCATAAATGATATGCGGCATTTCAAAGAGAACATTTCAGTGTTGCTGATTTCGAGTATCTTCGTTATGCTGACGGCTTCGTTAAGTCTCGATGTCCTGATTGAAATTTTCAATTGGCGGATTATCGCCTTCGTACTGGCGACATTATTCGTGGTAAGGCCGCTATCGATTTGGCTTTCGACGATCGGTACGGATCTGACGAACCAAGAGAAGACGCTCATCGGCTGGATCGCGCCGCGCGGTATAGTCGCATTGACCGTTTCGGGTTATTTTGCGGGCGTCCTGCTGGATGCGGGATTCGAGGATGCTGAGCTCTTGACGGCGCTGACATTCGCACTCGTCTTCTCAACTGTTGTAGTCCACGGTTTTACAATCGGCTGGCTGGGCCGCAAACTGGATTTGGCCACCGGGGACTCTCCTGGCATCATTATTGTCGGGGTCGGCAGATTTGCCCTGAAACTCGGCGAAGCCCTTTCCGAATACAATAAAAACCTCTTGATCATGGATCCTTCCTGGGGGAGGCTGCAGCCTGCGCGCCTTGCGGGAATGAAAACATTCACCGGTGAAATCCTTTCCGAGCACACGGAATATGAACTGGATATGACCCCTTATGAAACCATGATAGTAGCGTCGGAAATCGATTCTTATAACGCCCTCGTCACGAACAATTATGTTCCTGAATTCGGCAGGGAAAATCTTTATAAGACAGCGATTCACCAAGGCGACCCGGGAGATTATCATTCTTCGCTGAAAGGCAGAACTCTTTTCGGGCATGAATGGAATATTCATGAGCTGGATATGAAAGCCGAAGAAGGTTATACAATCCGAAAAACTCAATTGACTGAACAATACACCTATGAAGATTACAAGAAAAAATGGAGTGCTGACACGATTCTGCTGTTCATTTACCGGGAGCAGGGGAAAATTGAATTTTTCACAAGTGATAACTTCCCTGAACCGAAGCTTGGCGACACGGTGGTAAGCTTTACATCGCCGACCCGTCAATCCGACCGCATTCAGGAACGCTTGGAAAACAAGCGCGCCAAAAACAATGCGCCTCAGCCTAAAGAATGAAATCTAGACTTCATAAGGTTTTTCGATACGTATCCGCATACGCTGTTTGTTATGATGGAATAAAGTCGGGTTCGGTGAGGAATTTTTCATTTGGACTCGAATAAAAAATCATTGAGAGGCAGCCTGGCTGCCCAGTATATATGGACTCGAGGAGGAACAGTTTTATGAAGGTATTATTAGTGGACGGCACAATTGTGGGAAGAAAGACAGGCGCGGTATTGGAGCAGGTCAAAATGTATATTCAGGAATTCCAGCCTGATATGGAATTGGATATTCTGAGCCTGGCTGATTACGAGCATCAATTTGTGGATGGACGCCCACTTGGCGAATATAACAGCAGCATGCAGGAACTTGCCCGCCGCTTCAACGAGGCGGACGGCTACATCATTGCATCACCGATTTTCCAGGGTTCTATTCCAGGCGTCCTGAAAAACACATTCGACTTGCTGCATCCGCATACGATGCGCTATAAGCCAGTATCGATCGTCGCAAACGGCGGAACTTACCAGCATCACTTGGTAATTGAAAATCAGCTCAAGCCGATTCTCGATTACTTCCGCTGCCTGGTGACGCCGAACTACGTCTACACACACACAAGCCATTTTGATGCTGACAACAACATCATCAGTGAAGACGTCCACGACCGCCTTCGCGAACTGGCCCGTGTTTTCGTGCAATACGCCGAAATGAGCAAGCACCTATCCAAAGAAACACTGGACCAACACTAAGGTTCCTTATGAAAAAGCCTCCTGCGGGAGGCTTTTTTGCGTGGCGTAGATATTTGTGGGGACAGAAGCTGTTGAGTTCAAGAGAAAAATGGATGCTTTTCGCCTTGCGAAAAGCGGAAAACCGTGAGTTCAAGAACAATAGTGGGTGTTTTTTCGCGGGGGGAAATGTTCTTTGGGTTTTATTATGTAGGCTATGTTTTATATAGATCTCTAAACTTGTGATCGGTTGATGCAGAAACTGTCATGCAATGCTAAGTTCAAAAGAAAAATGGATGCTTTTCGCCTAAGCCCGGACGAAAAGCGAGAAACCATAAGTTCAAGACCCCAGCGGACGTTTTCGCATGGCGAAAACGTCCTGGTTTTGAAGGAATCTTCGCCTTGGCGAAGATTTTTTCCATTTAAGGGGTTGGTTTGGTTGTGCTTGTTGGAAATTGGTTGATTTGGGCATGATTTGGTCGTGAAAGAGTCGCTTGGGTACCGAAATTTGAATGGCAAATGAGATTATGGGCTGAAATCCAGGAGAATCTATGGTGCAATCGGACATGTAAAGGGTTTTGCTGGATTTTATTAACAGTTATAAAAATGTGAATTCCAGTAAAAGAGCTTACTGTCCATTAGGGAGCAAATACTGTCCATTAGAGGTCAAATACTGTCCATTATCACTCCTTTACTGTCCATTAGCGTAGAAATACTGTCCATTACTTAAAAACCTCTGGAATCAGGTAAAGCCTATCTTTAAAACTGCCTTTAATTTCCATATTCAATCCAGTTAACATCTTAGAAGCTATTGAAATAGAAGTGAGACCTGTAAAATCCCGGAATTCACGATTTGAGATAGTCTCAGATATTAATACTCGATATTGCAGTAACGCGTCTAGATGAGCCAAAGGATTTTTATAGGTGCATTGGCTACATCTCCAAGCTCTTTTATCATAATGAAGTACTTTATCGCACTGGCGACATAGCACACCCCTCCTCAAACCCGCCGGAACCTCTATCCGCCGCAACTCCCTCTTCGAATGCCTCTCCAAAAGCTTACCAGCCAGATGCCGCGTTTTACGCGCAGTCAATATCTCATCAGGATATTTCGCAAGCAGTTGATCCACCAAAAATGGCAAACCCGACGACTGGATGATGATGCGGTTTTTCGGCCGGCTGTTTACAATAGAGGACGGATAAGTGAATACAATAAGGCCAATGACAGGAAGCGATACTTTTTGCGATGTCAAAAACTGCTGCACGAATTTCTCATGGCGGCGGATCTGGTCATCGGGATTGTTCATGCCGTCGATGCTGCCGTCTTTATTGGTACGGGAAAATTGGCGCAGCTGAGGGTCGAAATTCAGCTCGCCTGCAATGGATTTTATTTCAAGCAGCAAGACGAAACGGCTGGTGACGAGCACGGTATCGATCTGATGGGAGGACTTGGGCTTTTGGATGTAGAGATCTTGTATAAAGTAATGGGGAGTTTCAATAGGAATGTCATAGAAAAGGGAATCGACGCGCTGTTCACCGTGGAAGCCGGCAGACATTCGACGAAGTTTTTCGGTCCATTGGGGAAATAGGGGATGGACGATGGGTAAACGTTGCAGCAGGCTTTCGAGCTGCAGAATTTCAGGTGGCTGGTGACGCTCTTTAAGTATCAATAATTATCATCTCCTTCATCTGAATATAGCTGAACTAAATTCACATAGCAAGAAAATTCCGACTACTCCCAAACTACACTCTCCAATCACCCCACACCACCCATAAAACAGAAAATGTTATAATAGCCAAATGAGAAATGAGGGTGAATAGAAATGAAATCAATCGTATTAGCGGAAAAGCCATCGGTGGCACGCGACATTGCACGGGTGCTCGGATGCAATCAGAAAGGCAACGGCTATCTGGAAGGCAAGCAGTATATTGTAACGTGGGCGCTGGGCCATTTGGTAACGCACGCACAGCCGGAGCAATATGACAATGACTTCAAGGAATGGAAGATGGAAAATCTGCCGATCCTGCCGAAGCCGTTCAAGCTGGTGCCGATCAAACAATCAATGAAACAATATAACGCAGTGAAATCGCAGCTCAGCCGAGGTGACGTTAAAGAAGTCATCATCGCGACGGATGCCGGGCGCGAAGGGGAACTCGTGGCGCGCTGGATCCTGGAGAAAACGAATACGCGAAAACCAGTCAAGCGCTTGTGGATCTCATCAGTAACAGACAAAGCGATCAAAGACGGCTTTAATAATCTAAAAGACGGCAAAGCCTACGAAAACCTTTACCAGGCGGCAGTCGCAAGAGCCGAGGCTGATTGGGTCGTCGGCATCAACGCCACTCGTGCGTTAACGGTAAAATATAACGCGCAATTATCAACGGGCCGCGTGCAGACGCCGACGCTTGCGATGATTGCAGAGCGCGAACAGCAGATCCGCAACTTCCAGCCGAAACCGTATTACGGTATGCAGGCGATTACGGACCAGGCCGCATTCACGTGGACAGACGGCAATTCAACGCAGTCGTTTGATAAGGAGAAAATCGATCGTTTATTCGCGAAGCTCGACAACACACATGAAGGCACCGTGACAGATATCAAGATCACGCCGAAAAAACAGCCGGCACCGCCTTTATTCGACTTGACCGAATTGCAGAAAGAGGCGTATAAACGCTATGGCTGGTCGGCGAAAGAAACGCTCAACACGCTGCAGAACCTTTATGAGCGCTATAAGATCGTGACGTATCCGCGGACGGATTCGAAGCATCTGACATCTGATATGAAAGACACGCTGAAAGACCGCATCAAAGCCGTGCAGACGGGACCATACCGCTCCCTTGCGGCAACGGTACTGAAATCGCCGATCGCAGCACAAAAAGGTGTTATCGATGATGCGAAAGTGTCCGATCACCACGCGATTATTCCGACCGAGGAAAATCCGCCGCTGCACGAGCTGTCGGCGAATGAGCATAAATTATACGATATGATCGTCAAGCGCTTCCTGGCGGTATTCTATCCGCAGTATGAGTACGACCAGACGACGGTTAAACTGACTGCCGGCGGTGAAACGTTCCAAGCGAAAGGCAATACGGTACGCAATGAAGGCTGGAAACGCATCTACCTGGATGACGATGAAGACAAGGACACGACCTTGCCGAAATTTGAAAAAGGGCAGACCCTGAAAATCAAAGGCATCTCCCTGACAGAAGGCAAAACCAAGCCGCCCGCTTTCTTCAATGAAGGAACGCTGCTCGGCGCGATGGAAAATCCGGCGCAGTTCATGGCAGGTGAATCAAAGGAATTGATCAAGACACTTGGCGAAACAGGCGGACTCGGAACAGTAGCGACCCGCGCCGATGTCATCGATAAATTGTTCAACACGTTCCTGATTGAGAAAAAAGGCAAGGATTTAACGATTACGTCAAAAGGCCGCCAGCTTCTTGAGCTCGCTCCCGAAGATCTGAAGTCACCGAAACTGACAGCTGATTGGGAACAGCAGCTGACGAAAATCGCCAAAGGGCAGATGAAGAAGAACGAATTCATGCAGGAAATGATCCGGTTTGCCGAGAAATCAGTATCTGATATTAAAAAGAGCGACAAGAAATTCAAGCACGACAATGTCACCGGCAAAATGTGCCCGGATTGCGGCAAGCCGCTTCTTGAAGTCAACGGCAAACGCGGCAAGATGAATGTCTGCCAGGACCGCGAATGCGGCTACAAGAAACAAGTGGCGATGCTGACGAACGCGCGCTGCCCGAACTGCCATAAGAAACTGGAAATGCAGGGCGAAGGCGACGGCAAGATTTTCGTCTGCAAATGCGGACATCGCGAGAAACTGTCGGCATTTGAAAAACGCAAAAAATCCGGCAAGTCCAAAGCAACCAAGAAAGACGTCAATAAATACTTGAAACAGCAGGACGAGCCACCGCAAAATACAGCAATGGCCGAAGCGCTGAAAAAATTAATGAACCAGAACGATTAGAAATATTTTGAAAATGGTGGTAAGCTGATTTTATGATTACAGTTACCAGATAAGGAGCGCCGCCATGGGAAAAAAGATTGCAAAAACCAATGCTGCAAGAATCCTTGATAAAGAAAATATCCCTTATGACATCATTCATTATGAAATTGAAGATGGTCTGGTGGATGGTGTATCAGTCGCTGCCAAAATAGGCCATCCAGAAGAAATGGTCTATAAGACGCTGGTGGCTGCGGGATCTTCCAAACAGCATTATGTGTTTGTGATTCCGGTGGCTGAAGAATTGAATTTAAAGGCAGCTGCAAAAGCAGCAGGCGAAAAGAAAATCGAAATGGCGCCGGTCAGAGACATACTGGTACTGACCGGATATGTGCGGGGCGGCTGTTCGCCGGTCGGCATGAAAAAGCCGTTTCCGACGTTTATTGCCCGGCAGGCGGAAAACCAGAAAGAGATTATCGTATCCGCCGGAAAAATCGGCATGCAGATTAAAATTGAACCCGCTAAATTGCTGGAAGTAACTGATGGGCGATATGCAGAGCTGACAGTGAAAGACGATTGATCCGGATTTCCACCCATTGCTTCAAATGGGTGGATTTTTCTTAAGCCGGAAGGAATGATGAACAATCAGTGAAAGAAGGGGCTTAATGATGAGAACGTTGTTTTACCGCTGGCTGTTCTTTCTCAGCGGATTAATTATACTGGCACTGGGATTCACAATGATTATCAAGGCCAATAAACTTGGAATCGGTCCCTGGGATGTGCTGCATGTCGGATTGTTCATGAATTTTGGATTGACAATCGGCACCTGGTCGATTCTTGTCGCATTTATATTGATCATCATCTCCACCATCTCACAGCGGAGGCTGCCGCAAATCGGCACTTTCCTGAACATGATCCTGATCGGTGTATTCATCGATATCTATTATTTCCTGATTCCCGATATTCCTTCGATCACAGGGCAGGTCTTGATCCTGATCGGGGGTATTATCGTTTCCGGCTTCGGCGTGGGCATCTATGTAGCACCGAAAATCGGAGCGGGCCCAAGGGACAGCTTGATGCTGGTGCTGATGCAGAAAACCGGTTTAAGCGTCACTGTTGTGCGCGCTGGAATCGAAATCACTGCCGCGCTGATTGGCTGGGCGCTTGGCGGTCCGGTCGGCATCGGCACGATAGCGGTGGCTCTTATAACTGGCAGAATCGTTCAATTCACCTTGCCGCAAGCCGAAGCTTTATTGAAAAAAATCATTGAAAAGAAAGATGAACTGCCGCCGGTTTTGAAAGTTTGAAACCGGCGCTTCTTTATGTTATAAATAAAGCCGAGTAAAACTATTGGTTTTATGTACAATAAAGCCGAAAAGGAGCAAATTTATGGGACGCGAGTTCGTAACGATATTCGATGAATGGGTTCACACCTATGATGAGTCAGTTAGTGGAAATGATGCGGAATACAGAGATGTGTTCTTTAAATATGAAGATATACTGCAAGCCGTGGCCGATGCGGCAATAAGTCCAGTGATTGAATTTGGTGTTGGAACGGGCAACCTGACTGAAAAATTGCTTGCCAAGGGATATGAAGTTTCGGGCATCGAGCCGAACGCGGCAATGCGCGAAGTAACAAATGAGAAGTTGAAGGATGCAGCGATCATAGATGGAGACTTCTTGGAATTCGATCTGCCGTTGCAGCCGAAATCTTTGGTCAGCTCCTATGCGTTTCACCATCTGACGGATGCGGAAAAAGCTGAGGCGTTCAACTTGTACGCGGAACTGCTTCCGACAGGCGGAAAAGTGGTATTCGCGGATACATTATTCCAGTCAAAAGAAGCGCAGCAGGAAGTGATTGACTTTGAAAAGTCACGCGGTCATGATAACCTTGTAGAAGATTTAAACCGTGAATATTACACGACTTTGCCTGTGATGAAAGGACTGATTGAACAGGCAGGATTCACGGTAGAGTTCACACAGCTGAACAATTATGTCTGGCTGATTGACAGCATTAAAAATTAAAGGAGACGATCCCATTGAAAAAAATGAACGTTGAAAGTTTTAACCTCGACCATACAAAAGTAGTGGCGCCATATGTACGTCTTGCAGGAGAAAAAACGGGAGCGAACGGAGATACGATCCGCAAATACGATATCCGTTTCAAGCAGCCGAACAAAGAACATATGGAAATGCCAGGACTTCATTCGTTGGAGCATATGATGGCAGAACACAGCCGCAACCATTCAGACCAGATCATCGACATCGGGCCAATGGGCTGCCAAACAGGCTATTATCTTTCATTGATCAACCACGATGATTACGAAGATGTATTGCGCATCATCGAAAATACATTAAAAGATGTAATTGAAGCAGACGAAGTTCCAGCCTGCAATGAAGTGCAATGCGGCTGGGCAGCAAGCCACAGCTTAGAAGGCGCGAAAGAACTGGCGCGTGAAATGCTGGCGAAAAAAGACGAGTGGCACCAGGTGTTCGCTGAAGAAACTGTCTGAGGAGAATGACCATGAAATATGCTACCGGCATCCAGCAATTAATAGGTGAAACCCCATTACTCGAATTGACGAATATGGAAATTCCGAACAATTGCAGGATTTTCGCTAAACTAGAGTATTTTAATCCAGGGGGCAGTGTAAAAGACCGCCTGGGTGTTTCTTTAATAGAAGATGCCGAACGCCGGGGCGTATTGAAGCCCGGCGGCACAATGATTGAGCCGACTGCCGGAAACACAGGCATCGGCTTAGCTATTGCTGCTATCGGCAAAGGCTATAAAGTGAAGTTCGTCGTCCCGGAGAAATTCAGCCAGGAAAAACAGGGGCTGATGCGCGCACTTGGCGCAGAAGTCATCAATACACCGACTGAAAAAGGGATGAAGGGCGCAATTGAAAAAGCGCAGCAGCTTGCAAAAGACGAGCAGGCTTTTTCACCGTCTCAATTCTCGAATCCCGCAAATCCGGAAACATATGTCCGAACACTGGGCCCGGAATTATGGGAAGCACTTGATGGTGAAATCGATATATTTGTCGCGGGAGCAGGTTCCGGCGGCACTTTTATGGGGACATCCCGTTATTTGAAATCGCAAAACGCTGCTATTAAAACCGTAATCGTGGAACCGGAAGGATCCATTTTGAACGGCGGTGAATCCGGCCCTCATTTAACAGAAGGCATCGGTATGGAGTTTTTACCGGATTACATGGACACTTCATTATTCGAAGCGATCCATACGATTACCGACCGGGAAGCTTTCGCCGCTTTCAAGGAATTGGCGAAACGGGAAGGCTTATTGGTCGGCAGTTCTTCTGGCGCTGCATTCGTTGCAGCGTTAAGAGAAGCCGAAACCGCTGAACCCGGCAGCCATATCGTCACGGTTTTTGCGGATTCCAGCGAACGATATATGAGCCAGGATATTTATAATAAAACCTTCGAGGAGGAAAATTAATGAGAGCCAAGACGAGATTGATCCACGGCGGCATTTTTGGGGACGAAGCGACAGGCGCCGTTTCCACGCCGATTTACCAGGTAAGTACGTATAAACAGGAAGCTGTCGGCAAGTTCAAAGGCTATGAATATTCACGTACGGGCAACCCGACGCGCCATGCGCTTGAAGAGTTGATCGCGGACGTCGAATACGGACATGCCGGATTTGCATTCGGTTCAGGTATGGCGGCTATTTCATCTGTCATGATGCTGTTCTCCGCTGGAGACCACGTTATCCTGACTGACGATGTTTACGGCGGAACGTACCGTGTCATGAATAAAGTCCTGAACCGCTTTGGTCTGGAATTCACTTTTGTGGATACAGGGAACATGGAAGAAGTGGAAGCGGCAGTCAAAGAAAATACGAAAGCGATTTTCATCGAGACACCGACAAATCCATTATTGAAAGTGACCGATATTGAAGCAGTGGCGAAATTCGCTAAAACGAAGAACCTTCTGACGATTGTCGACAACACATTCATGACGCCATATTTGCAAAGCCCGATTAAACTTGGAGCTGATATTGTACTGCACAGCGCTACGAAATACATCGGCGGACACAGCGATGTTGTAGCGGGACTTGTCGTAGTGAACTCAGAGGAACTTGCTTCTGAACTGCACTTTGTTCAAAATTCAGTCGGCGCAATTTTAGGGCCGCAGGATTCATGGCTATTGATGCGCGGATTGAAAACACTCGGCATCCGCATGGAAGAGACGGGAAGCAATGCACAGAAAATTGCTGAATTCCTGCAAGGACATGACGCAGTAGGAACTGTCATTTACCCAGGTCTCTCTGACCACACCGGCCACAAATTGATGAAAAAGCAGGCCACCGGTTTTGGCGGCATGATTTCATTTGACGTTGGCAGCAAGGAAAAAGCTGGCGAGCTGTTGGCGAAGTTGAAATACTTCACACTTGCGGAAAGCCTGGGCGCGGTTGAAAGCCTGATCTCAGTTCCGGCACAGATGACGCATGCTTCGATTCCAGTCGAGCGCCGCGGCGAACTTGGCATCGTTGAAGGCTTGGTGCGGATTTCTGTCGGCATTGAAGACGTAGAAGATTTAATCGAAGATCTTGAACAGGCATTAAGCTAAAATCATAGTGAAATAAAAGGACAGCACTCGATATTTCGAGTGCTGTTTTTTGTTGCCTGATTGTCCGCCGGCTTTTATGAAATTTGTATTATGAAGGCATTTTTTTCTATCAATTTATTTATTATTTGTTATATACTTACAAAGAAAAATAAATTCACACGAGAGCAGGATACAACATGAAAAAAACGCTTCTAGGAGCGATTGTCATTATTGCCGTTTTTGCTTTACCGCTCCTGATCTGGGCAGCTCAAGACCATAAAAAATTGAATGTAGTGATTATAGACAAAACTGTACCTGTTGAAAATTACCGGGAACATAAGGGTTTGTCCTGGGTATTGAATCACAGCGGATTTCAGCAACCCGATGGAACAGCGTACCAGGCGGATTCGGATTATTTTGGCTTTATGCCAAATGAAAAAGCTGCTGAATACAGTATCAATGATATAACCGACCTTGATTCGGATTATGATTTAATTTATCTGGCAGATACATATGGTGTATATAAAGAAGACCTTTCTTGGCAGGAGGGGGACGATGAAAAATCGGAACTGATCTATGGCGGTTTGCAGATGGACGAATGGCAGGCGGTGAAGCAGCGTGTAATGGATGATGGGAGTGATCTGGTCGTCGAATTCAATACGCTGGCTTCGCCGACTGAAAAAGCCGTAAGCGCTGATGTGGAACAATTTCTGGGTATCAAGTGGAGCGGCTGGTCCGGCAGATACTTTCCGGATTTAACAGCGGGGGAAGAGGTGCCGGACTGGATTATCGCCAATTTCGAAAACGACGCTGACTGGCGGTTTACTGGCGGCGGCTTTGTGCTGGTCGAAGATGAAAGTGGAAAAATCATTGTTCTTTCTGAAGAGCAGGGGGACATTACAGAAGAAGGTTTGCATGTAAGTTTTACGGAATCGGGGAAAGCGGCTTTTGATTTGGCTGAAAGCCCGACTTTCGATTATTGGTTCGATATAAACGAAGCACAAGGAGCCGAAGTTCTAGCTGAATATGATTGGAAGCTTTCAGACAAGGGAGAGGAAATCCTTGCTGAACAGGGAATCCCAACAAGTTTTCCAGCGATGTTGAAAAAGAAGGTCAATGAATCCGATGTGTACTATTTTGCGGGAGACTTTGTGGATGTAGAAAATGTACCCTCTTTCTATCAGTACAGCGGGCTTGCGAAAATCAGGTCTTTCTTATCTCTCGATGCATTTGGCGGAGCCGACAATTTTTTTTGGAAGACTTATGTTCCTGTCATGCAAACTGTCCTTGCAGAGAGTTATGGGAAGAAGGAGCTGTCGGATAAGCAAGTATCCAATGCAGCTTCCAAACAAGGCATCTCATATCCGGCTCGTGTGGAAGGTGAGAAATTCGAAGTCTTTGAAAAGGGCGAATGGAAAGATTTCACCGTCAAAGGGGTCAATATGGGTATGGCCAAGCCGGGAACGTTCCCCGGTGAAGCGGCGATTACACGGGAAGAGTATGATAGGTGGTTTAAAGCGATCGGTGAAATGAATGCCAACGCTATCCGCGTATATACGATTCATCCCCCGGCATTTTACGAAGCTTTTGCCCAGTACAATAAAACAGCTGATACCCCGTTGTATTTATATCACGGGGTGTGGATTGATGAAGGGCCGCTTGAGGAGACGCTGGATGCTTTTACACCGGAAATTACGGAGAGCTTCCATCAGGAAATGAAAACCGCAGTGGATGTTATCCACGGCAATGCGGAAATTGAACAGAAGCCGGGACATTCTTCGGGCAAATACAAAGCGGATATTTCGGATTATGTCATCGGCTGGATAATCGGCATTGAATGGTATCCGATCACTGTTCACGAAATGGATCTCAAATATCCGGATCTCGGTGAGTTCTCCGGTACCTATATCGAAACTGCTGATGCCAATCCGATGGAGCATTGGCTTGCCCAGCAGCTGGATTTGCTTGCTGTGTATGAATATGAGAATTACGAAAGTATGCGCCCTTTAAGTTTTACAAACTGGGTGACAACGGACAATATCGAACAGCCTGCTGAACCAAGTGAACAGGAAGATCTGGCTGCAGTCGATCCGAACCATATCAAAACAAAAGGTGATCTGAAAGAAGCAGGTATGTTTGCTTCGTATCATGTCTATCCGTACTATCCGGATTTTCTCAATTTAGAAGAAAAATATACAGAGTTTATCGATCATCGTGGGGAACGGAATAATTACGCGGGATACCTTCGCGATTTGAATGAATCCCACGATATGCCAATTCTAATTGCGGAATTTGGCGTACCGGCATCACGCGGAATGACCCATGAAAATCCATTCGGCTGGAATCAAGGTTTTATTTCAGAGCGGGAGCAAGGGGAGATCGTCAGCCATTTGTATGAAGATATTCTGGAAGAGGAAATGCTCGGCGGCTTAGTTTTCACCTGGCAGGATGAATGGTTTAAACGGACATGGAACACGATGGATTATGATAATCCTGATGAACGTCCCTTCTGGTCAAACGCTCAGACCAATGAACAGCAATTCGGGCTGCTCAGCTTTGACCGTCATAAAGTGAAGGTGGACGGGAAAGATGATTGGCAGGAAGACACGGTTCTTTATGAAAAGGAAGATGGCGCACTTCGTTCACTGTCGATGGATTCGGATGAACGTTATGTATATGTGAAAGCGGAATTCGATCCGAAGGAAAAATGGTGGAAAGAAGATGAGTTGCGTCTGTATTTCAGTGTCCGCGAAAGCGAAGGAATCACTATGTCAGATGAATTTCTTGCCGATTTTGAGCTGACTGTAGACGGAGAAGAGGCTGCCATCAAAGTGGCAGGAGACTACGATACATTCTATTACGATTACCATACACGCCTGGAAATGCTGGAGGAGGAGCCGCAGATCGACCAGAACTTCCATCCGATTCGCCTGGCATTGAACAAGGCGTTTACAAGGCCGGATACTGGCGAAGAATTTCCATTCGATTATTATGAGACAGGCGAGCTGCGTTTCGGTATGGCTAATCCGGAACATGAAGATTATGATTCATTGAATGACTTCTATTATTCAACTGAAACGGGCGTTTTGGAAATTCGTATTCCATGGATGCTGTTAAATGCCAGGGACCCTGCTAAAAAAGAGTTTACAGGCGATTTGCTGAAAGACGGCATCGAAGCTAGTCAGACGGTCGAAGGAATAGCGGCTGCTGCTGTTCTTGAAAGTGAAGTCGGTGAGCCGGAGACGATGGGCTTGGATGATACCAGAATTTATTCGTGGGAAGAGTGGGGATTGCCGCAAACGCAAGAGCGCTTAAAACAGTCTTATTATATTCTGCAGGAGTTGTTTGAAAAAGTAGAGTGAAAAAAGGACCCTTAAAGGGGTCCTTTTTTTATGTGCATATTCATAATGATTCTAGGCATCTTCTTCGGAGAACATGCCTTTTCGCTGCATATTGCCCCATGTGGATTTTTTGCGGAAGGCGGAAAACAGGCCATTAACCCGCCAGAAATTATTTATTATCCGGTACCAGAAAGTTTCTGTCAACGCGTAGAAATAAAGGATGATAATACTGCTGACTGAGGGATATTTATGGTATGTCCATTCTTCGAGGAGAACGGCAAGCGACGAAAGCAGGGAACCATATAAAACCATGACGAGCAGCATGATCAGGGCGATGTCCGTATCGATAAACGAAAATAGAAAACCGGCGATGATGATGAAATAACCGATGACTTCCACGACAGCACTCAGTAATTCGATAAACAAGTAATAGGGAAAGGACACCATCCCGATTCCTTTGTATTTTGGATTAAACAGCATGCCGCGGTGTGTCCATAACGTTTCTGCCAGACCGCGCTGCCAGCGTATGCGCTGGGCTTTTAAAGAAGCGAGGCTGCTGGGTGCTTCCGTCCAGCAGACGGGATCCTGTATATACTCTATCCGTTGTTTGGAGTTTTCATCCTTGATTGACCGGTGAAGCCTTACGATCAATTCCATATCTTCCCCGACAGTATCTGTTTTATATCCGCCGACTTTTATCACACGGCTCTTTTCAAAGACGCCAAAGGCTCCAGAGATGATGAGCAGGATATTGATGCGGCTGAAGCCCAGTCTTCCAATCAGGAAAGCACGGAAATACTCAATGATTTGCATGATTTCAATTGGCCGTTTCGGCAAAGTGATTTCTTCCACCGTGCCGCGGTTGATTTTGCAGCCGTTAGCGATACGGACTGTCCCGCCTGTCGCGGTAACGCGTCCGTTTGAATCGATGATTGGTTTCATGGTCTTAAGGAGCGCATCCTTTTCCAGTATCGAATCTCCATCGATAGCAGCAAAATAGGGATAATGGGAGAAGTTGATGCCGGCATTCAGCGCATCAGCTTTCCCGCCGTTCTCCTTCTCGATTAAAAACAGGTTTTTATGAATTTCAGAACGATAGGCACGTGTTATTTCACCAGTTTTAAAGTAGCGTCGGACGGCAAGGTCAATCGGTTCCATCTGAAAGTGCTTGAATATTTTAGCGCTGGTATCATCAGTGGAACCGTCATTGACTACAATAATCTCGTACTGCGGGTAATTCAGGCTTAATAATGAACGCACTGTTCCGACGACCCCAGCTTCTTCGTTATAAGCGGGCACAAGAATTGAAATCGGATAAGTATCTTTACTGATGGATAATTCTTCGATTTGTTCTTGCCGGTTCAGTTTCTTTTCGCGGTTGATTTTCGGGCCGGCGACCAGAAACAGCAGGATATAGATGCTGCTGGCTGCTATCATATATACAATGATGGCATAAGAAAGGATCTCGAAAAATATGTTCATGAAGTGTTACGTCCTTTCTGCGTCAATACATGGCGCGCAATGTCGCGGGCATAGGGGTCTTGATGATTCACTGCCGCGTCCTGCAATAGCAGCTCACCGTCTGGGCCGGAACTTAAGCTTTCAGCACTCGAAAAACGTACCCACCAATTCGAATCGGCCAGTGTGTTGAGCAAATGGTCTTTCAATCCGTTTAATCTGCAGGCACCGGTCAGCTTCGCGGCATACATCCGCTCTTCCCAGGCGCCCGACTCAAAAAAGGGTCGGATTTTTTCAGGATCGGAAACTTTGCCGTATAAACTTAAGCTTTGCATCGCTTTCAAGCGTACTTCTTTTCGCTCATCTTGAAGCTTTTGTTCCACGAAAGGGAAGGCGGCCTCAATTTTATGCTCACCACTGAACACAAGCAAGCCGCGCAGCACATTTTCCGGCAGTTTCTCGTTCTGCTGCAGTTTTCTTAAAACTTTTTGAAGCAGATCTTCATCCATCCGGAAAAGAAGTTCTTTCATAAGTCCGCTCGTAACTTCATTTAAGACCGATTCTTCCCGGAATAAACGGTATTCCTGTAACGTAGCGCAAGTGCGCAGGGTCTGGCGGTATTCTTCATCCTGCTTTGTCAAACTCTTAAAGTGGCCGAAGCAATCCTCTCGCAAAGAATGAATTTTGAAATCTTCGATGAAGTACAAAGCATTCATCCGTTCAGCCCATGTTCCTTTTTTCAACGCCTTGCGATAATGAAGGGCTAAATATTTCTCTGCAACAGCGGATAGATTTTCCTGTTCGGCAACAGTTAAATTATGGCTTGAATATTCATCGAGCACCATTTCAGCTATTGCAGGTGTTAGCTGCTTTTTATCCAATGCGGGAAGTGTGGTGCTTTGACCTTTGATAAAAGCATCTAAAGCTGGGCGATATTTATTTGCAATTTCTAGATGGCCTTTTACGCGATTTAGAGTGCGTTGTTTCCAGACAACCAAGGAAATGAGAAGAAGGAATTGCAGACCGAATAAAAATATGACGACCCACGTGAAAAGTTCGGCCATCGCTACCCCTCCTATAAACGTAATATTATCCAAATAAAAGAAATTTAAGGTAATTATCGTAATTTTACCACGTTTTTAAAATTTGAATACTATATGATTGCTGAAATCAGTAAAAATTTAAGGCTTTAATATCTTCCAACTGTAAAAATGATGTATAGCGAAGCCGCCGAAGCTTTCGCTATCCCTAAAATGTGCATTGACTTGCTGCAATTGGGAAAGCATATAAGATTCGCCTTCTTCAAAAAAGGATAGATAATTTCCTTCTGCACTTTTCATCGTTTCTACCCCGATTAAAATCGGTTTATTATATTTCATGCCTATGACTATATTATTTTTGGCCAATTCATTAATTGCACCGGCAGAGTCCCTGTATGCCATTAAAGTGATGCTGTCACAAAGGGCAATCGCCCACTCCGCGAGAGTTCCCATTCCATAGGAATTTTCATAATGAATTTCATCAAACCAGAAAGGCAAATCCGCTTCAAAAGGGATTTTGGACGAATCGGCAATTTGTTTCGCTTGAGTCAAAACAGTTTGGTAGCGGTGGATTATAGTCGCACGCTGTTCATCCCATTCTTTGTAGAGATAAGGTTCAACGTCGAGCTTCAAACCAGCGAATCTTCGGGGGAATGGCTGAGACTGTTGGTGGTTAGAAAACCAGGTATTTAACTTGCTCAGGGATTCGTCTCCTTCCGGCGATACCCATTCGGGTCCACCGTCCAACGCATACACTTCGATTTCAGCACCCCTGGCAGACTCAATGAAATTTCCGTATGTAATAGAAGAAACAGCTCGATCAATTTGCACATAAACCTTGCTTACATACTTTTGTTGAAGAAATAAAATCATATCTTGAAGATCCCTCTCAAGAGCTGTTGCGTCCCAAATCCATGTCGCCAGAGCAGGTGATCTTAAATTCTTGAACTTACTGGAACGTGATTTATTCATATTTTTCATTAGCTGATTCTCTCCTGTCATTTACAAATGATATATGTGATAGGAATGGTTTGCAGCAATTAAGTTCACTTTTTAATATACATGCTTCCGTGAAAAAAAGGAGAATCAAACGAATAGCAATTAATTGACAGCGGGAATGAAAAAAGCGGGAATTACGCCTATATGGCGGTTTTTTAATTTATTCATAAAAGAGCAGTTAGGTAATATATAGGTAGTGATGGAAAAAATACCTATACCATATACCTAATGATTCGGGTACCGAAATAATCTATATACCCTATTCTTCTGAATTATCAGACGTGTTAAGATTTTAACAAGTAATAAAATTCTGATAAGTTTGGAAGGGGAAAAAAGAATGATCAAAAGCAAGTGGGTTTCAATATTATCAGCAAGTGCTCTAACATTATCACTGATGGCGCCGGCGGCCTTGGCGGCTCCAACAGAATCTTTACCATCAACATCTAATTGGAATGAAGCGCGTTACGGCGATAGAATCGATATCGACCAAAGCTTGAATGAGCTTTCGCAGGATGCTGAATTCCAGAAAGAAGCAGAAGCTAAGATTAAAGCACAAGCTGGTGCTTTGAATGACGAAACTACTGGCGGCGGCGAAACTGCAGCTGACGGAGCATTTACAGAAGATCACGGAACAAAATTATTCCTTGACCGCAATCTTTCCTTCAAAGAATTCACACTGCGCAGCATTGGGGACAATGTTGAAATCTGGGTAGCTAAAGATTTGGCTTACGGACCGAACAATCCGAAACCCGCTGATGTGGTTACACAGGCGCAAGTTGATAAATTGAAAGATGAATTTGACAGCAATATCTATCCTGTAGCAACTGATTTCTTCGGAACACCAGACTCATTGGATGGATCGAAATCTCCACTTCCAGGAATGGTTGGACTTCCAGAAGGATATTATGAAGGTTCTGATAAAGTGATCATGCTCGTTGATAACGTACAGGATGAAGGCTGGAACAACCCATCTTATCCATTCTTCGTTGCCGGTTTCTTCTGGCAGACACTTGAAAACTATACAGACCGCAACATCATTACGATCGATACGAATTCATGGGAAACCCGTCTTGAGTCTACTTTCTTCGGAACAACAATCCATGAACTTCAGCATTTGATTCAAGCTGATAACGATGGAGCTGAAGAAACTTGGTTGAACGAAGGGATGTCAACATTCTCTGAATATCTTGGAGGATACGGACATGGTGAAGGGTCGATCAACTTCTACCTGGATCACCCGGAAAACTCACTTGTAAACTGGGATGAGCACGGAACAGCAGCAACTGGTCCGGAAACAATCGCAGATTACGGACAAGTTTACTTGTTTACACTTTATATGTATGACAAATTCGGCCAGGAGTTCATCCGTGAACTGGCAACTGACGGCGACAGCCAAGGTATGGCAAGCGTAAACAAAACGCTTCAGGATTATGGCACCAATAAAACATTCACTGAAGTCTACCAGAACTTCATGACTGCATTGACGCTGGATAACTCTGATGTAAGCAGCGACTATAACATCGACAGCATCGACCTGCGTGAACTGCCGGTTGGTGATGGCGTACGCGGCAAAACTGTCGACTTTGAAAAAGCGAAAACATTTGAAAAAGAAGGCGTTCCGGCATGGGGCGGCGACTTTAAAGAATTCAACTTCGGAAAAGATGTACGCGGTCTTGAATTTGACGGCGTAGACTTCCTTCCATTGCAATGGAGCACAGTAGCTGATCCTAAGGGTTCAGGCGAACAGGTTCTTCATGCGAACAACGGCGACGAAGCAGATCAGTCATTGATCTTCGGAGCTACTGTTCCAGCGGCAAACCCGACATTGACGTTCGATCATTTCTATAACATCGAAGAACAATGGGATTTCGGAATGGTGCAAGTTTCAACTGACAACGGCGAAACATGGACATCGCTTGAAAATGAAAACACTCGCAGTGATGTAGTTGAAGAAGGATACCCGACAATCAAAGAGAACGTACCAGGATTCACAGGAACTAATGGTGATTGGGCTACAGAAACGTTTGACCTTTCAGCTTACGCTGGACAAGATGTATTGGTTTCATTCCGCAACTTGACGGACTGGGGTTCAAATGAAGCTGGTTGGTTCATTAAAGACGTTCAGCTTGGCGACTTCTCAAATGACGGATCTTCGACAGAAGCATTCCAGTCACTTGGCCAATTGAAAGGTGAATATGTCGACTTCACAACGACATTCATCCAAACGAAGAAAAACGGCAAGCAGCATGTGTTCCATGTTGATCCATTCAACGTAACAGAAGAAGATGCTTTGGATCTGCGCAATGTACTTCGTGAAGGCAATGTGAAGATGATTACTTCTTACGCAGCTGAAGAAGGCCAAAAAGAAGCGCAGGAGTTCACTTATGAAGTTCAATACAAAGTGGACAACCCGAACAAAGGCAAAGGCAATAATAACGGAAAAGGCAATAAAGGGAACAATGGAAAAGGCAATAACAAGAACTGATCCAAAAGCGGACTGCGGTCCGCTTTTTCTTTTGGGCAAAATTACGTTATGATAAGAAGGTAGAAGAATTCAGGTATACGAAAGGAAGATTATATTGTCGAAAAAACTTGATGCTTTCCTTAACGAGAATCTTAACGAACTTAAAGAGCAGGGCTTATATAATGAAATCGATCCGGTTGAAGGACCGAACGGACCAATCATCCAGGTTCGCGGGAAAGAACTTATCAACTTGTCATCAAACAACTATCTTGGTTTGGCAACAAACGAAGATTTGAAAAAAATTGCTAAAGAAGCAATTGATAAATACGGCGTTGGGGCTGGAGCAGTCCGTACAATTAACGGTACATTGGACCTTCACGTGAAATTGGAAGAAAAACTGGCTGAGTTTAAAGGGACAGAAGCTGCGATTTCCTATCAATCAGGCTTCAACTGCAACATGGCTGCAATTTCCGGTGTCATGGATAAAAATGATGCGATTCTGTCGGATCAACTGAACCATGCGTCAATCATCGACGGCTGCCGCTTGTCCAAAGCAAAAATCATTGCTTATAAACACTCGGATATGGAAGATCTTCGCGCTAAAGCGAAAGAAGCGACTGAATCCGGCCAATACAATAAAGTAATGGTTATTACAGACGGCGTCTTCTCGATGGACGGCGATATTGCGAAACTTCCAGAAATCGTTGAAATTGCAAAAGAATTCGACTTGATCACGTATGTAGATGATGCACACGGGTCAGGCGTTACCGGTAAAGGGAAGGGAACTGTGAAGCATTTCGGCCTCGAAAAAGAAGTCGACATGCAAATGGGAACTTTATCAAAAGCTGTCGGAGTTGTCGGCGGTTACGTGGCCGGGAAACAAAACCTGATCGACTGGCTTAAAGTCCGTTCACGTCCATTCTTGTTCTCCACAGCTGTTACTCCTGGGGATACTGCGGCAATCACGGCTGCACTTCAGATGATCATGGATTCAACCGAGTTGCATGATAAGCTATGGGAGAACGGCGACTATCTGAAAAAAGGCTTGAAAGATCTTGGATTTGATATCGGAGAATCTGAAACACCAATTACACCTTGTATTATCGGCGAAGAAAAAACGACACAGGAATTTTCAAAACGCCTCTTCGAAGAAGGCGTTTACGCAAAATCCATCGTCTTCCCGACAGTTCCAAAAGGCACTGGCCGCGTCCGCAACATGCCGACTGCTGCCCATACGAAAGAAATGCTTGATCAGGCAATTGCCATTTACGAAAAAGTTGGTAAAGAGCTTAATATCATTAAATAATAGAAATCGCCCCGCCGGAATTTCCGGTGGGGCGATTTTCTTGATTTATGGCAAAGGCTTCTTCATCCGATTAAAGCTTTTTTCCAATGTATATTTTTGAATACCGCGCGCTGTCCTCACGCTGTTATCCACATGCGAATGAAAGTTGGCATCATTGTTTTCGAAAGCAATGAGTGCATCAATCGAATGGTTCATCCAAGGCTCTTTAATCTGGCTGTTAAGCTCCGCTGCGCGCTGGAATTCCCCGGTAGATGCCGCGATATGGGCAAGGTAATAACTGCGCATCGGTTCACGGTCAATTCCTGCCGCATGCTGTGCAGCAATACGGGGTTGTCCCCGGTATATCGCCAGCAGCGTCCGGTAGATCGATTGCATCGCCGGCTGTTTATGTATCATCAAGATCCGTTCTATGGATCTTTCAACATCTTGTTCATCTCCATGTCCAAGTGCATACGGGAAAGCAAAAATGGCTTTATGCCGGTTACGGTGAATATAACGTTCGATTTGCCGCAGTGAATTAGAAAAATAAGTAATATACATTCCCGGCAGAACCATTACGACCACATAAAAAATAATGACGATGGCAAACACAAGCCAGCGAGGTGTATCGATGGACAATAAAAATCCGGTGACACCCATTCCAATAAGAAACAGCATTAACAATCGCAGGGATTTCATGGTCCACCTCCACTGAAAATAAAAAATAATTAAAATCGAACTGCAACACTTGCCCTATAGGGTTTCTACCAGTATATCAAAAACATTTACCTCAGGGCATCTCTAAAGTCGTTGTGTTTTTTAAGTGAACAATTTATAATGTCGGTATAGCAAACGCTGTTATATCAATGTTTAGATTAAAAAGAATGTGTTTATACAGAGGACAAATGTTTTATTCGAGAGGAGCTTATAAAATGAAGCGAATTATGATTACGGGTGCCCTGGGGCAAATCGGCTCGGAGTTGACCGGGAAACTGCGCGGTATTTACGGGGCTGAAAATGTTTTGGCGACGGACATCCGTCCATCCACTGATACAAGCGGACCGTTTGAAATTCTGGATGTAACCGATGCGCAGAAAATGCACGACCTTGCGAAAGATTTTGGTGCGGATACCATGATGCACATGGCGGCGTTATTGTCGGCCACGGCAGAAGAAAAGCCGCTGCTTGCCTGGAATTTGAATATGGGCGGCCTCGTCAATGCATTGGAAGCGTCGCGTGAACTCGGCATGCAATTCTTTACACCAAGTTCTATCGGAGCTTTTGGTCCATCCACACCGAAAATGGATACACCACAGGACACATTGCAGCGTCCAACAACAATGTACGGCGTCAATAAAGTCGCAGGTGAATTGCTGTGTGATTATTATTACCAAAAGTTTGGCGTCGATACCCGCGGCGTCCGTTTCCCAGGATTGATCTCTTATGTGGCTCAGCCAGGCGGCGGCACGACTGATTATGCGGTTGATATTTACTACAAAGCTTTGGAACAAGGCAGCTACACTTCTTATATCGATAAAGGCACTTACATGGATATGATGTATATGCCGGATGCGCTCCAGGCGATTGTCGATTTGATGGAAGCGGATCCTGAAAAACTTGAGCACCGCAATGCGTTCAACGTGACGGCTATGAGTTTTGAGCCGGAGCAGATTGCGGCTTCAATCCGCAAGCACATCCCTGATTTCAAAATGAACTATGATGTGGACCCAGTCCGCCAGGCAATTGCAAACAGCTGGCCGAACAGCATCGACGCATCAGCCGCGAAAAAAGAATGGGACTTCAAAACTTCTTATGACCTCGACGCGATGACTGCGGATATGCTTGAAAAATTAAAAGCAAAACTGCAAAACGCTTGAATAGAAAAAATGCCATCCGCAACCGCGGATGGCATTTTCTCTTTTTATTAGAATAGCAGATGAGCAACTCCGGCAATGATCGGCAATGCGATAATTGTGCGAAGAAGGAAAATAACGATCAAATCGAAAATATTAACCGGAATTTTTGAACCGAGCAAGATTCCGCCGACTTCTGACAGGTAAATAAGTTGAGTTACAGACATCGTTGCTACTACGAAACGAGTCATTTCGGATTCAATGCCTGACCCAAGGATAGCTGGCAGGAACATGTCAGCAAAGCCGACAACCATCAGCTGGGCCGCTTCAGCCGCTTCTGGAATGCCAAGCAAATTCAGGTATGGAACAAATGGTGTGCCAAGAATAACGAAAAGATCTGTATATGTAGCCAGGATTAAGGCAATGGTTCCGAATGCCATAACAACTGGTGCAACACCGATCCACATATCCAGCACGTTTTTGAAACCATCTTTGAAGAAATTACTGACTGAACGGTTGCGATTTGCTTTTTCAAGTCCTTTTTCTAAACCATAAGTTGCTACATTATAGTCTTTAGGAACATCTTCCGTTTGGGACTCTTGTTCAGAACCATCGATATACGTTGTTGGTTTGCGGGTCAAAGGGTAGATGCGCGGCATGATCAACGCAAGAATGACACCCGAAAGAATAACTGTTCCGTAATAAGGAAGGAAGTAGCTTGCAAGACCTATTTCACCGATAACAACAATTGCAAATGTGATGGATACAACTGAGAAAGTTGTTCCGATTATTGCTGCTTCACGTTGCGTGTATTTATTGTCTTCATACTGCTTGCTTGTCAAAAGTACTCCGATTGTTCCATCGCCGACCCATGAAGCTAAAGCGTCAATAGAAGAACGGCCAGGAAGGCGGAATAAAGGACGCATGATTTTCATCATCATGGAACTGAAAAATTCAAGAAGTCCGAAGTTCATTAACAGGGGCAATAACAGTCCTGCAAACAGGAAGATTGTGAACAGGAATGACAATAATCCATCTTCACCATCTAATAAGAGTCCACCTGTATCTCCGCTCCAGACTGCTTCCGGTCCGACTTGGAACAAGACCATAAATGCGAATACTGCAGCTACAATGCGTGTAATCGTCCAAAACAGACTGACATTGAAGAGTTTGTCGAAGAACGGGACATCGTCGTCTTTATTCGGTTTTTTGGTTATGTACGCCAATGATCCGATGGCTGCAATTGACAAGAGGACGAGCAAGATCCATGGTACGACTGAAGCAATGCTATCAGCCATCCAGTTAGCGAGCACAGCGATGGTAACCATCCACTCCTTATCGCCGTCAGCATTAGTTGTAGGTATCGGGACTAAGAAAAGCAGGATACCCAGTAATGATGGAATAAGAAATAAGAGCCATGTTGATGTTGAGAACTTTTTCATTGATTTTCCCCTTTTCTTTGTGCATAAAAACACATTATAACTACTGATTATACAGCATTTTTCCCCTGAAAATACTTTGTATAATATAGTTTATATTATCTGAAAACAATAGAAAAGCGCAAGCGCCCGTCTAGATTCGAAAGACATAAGACGATTTGGCGAAGCGGCGTCTTTGCAGCCGCACAGCCAAAGGGGCTTATGATCCGAGAATCTGGGCGCTGGAGTCTGGACTGAAGAAAAGCGCAAGCGCCCGTTTAGCTCTGAAAGGCATAAGACAGAACAGCGGAGCGGTCCTGACCGCAGAGCTGGGCTGGCTTATGACCCGAAGAGCTGGGCGCTGGAGTCTGGACACAGCCATTCTGCTTGTTAAGATTCAATAAACTTATAAGTTCATACTATTGTAGAAGCAAAAGAAAAAACACCCTTATTTTCAATTAAGAAAAGAAGGGTGCAAATTACTTAGAAAGTTGATTCAAAATCATCTTCCCAGCGGTAGTTATAGAAACGCTCTTTCGTCAGCCAATTTTCAGTTTCGGCATCGCCCTGCGCCAGTTTATGTTCCATTTCTTCCAGCATCCAGGCAGTTTGGGATATGTGCGCTTTCATGGACGCCATTTTATGGTCTCTGACCGGTGTAATGTCATAGACAATATCCGGGTTGCCGAGAACTTCAAGTGTATTATTGGCAAATGCCACGCAATGAAGTTTCGGACGGTCCGTCATCCGGCGGACCGCACGGACCACCGCGCGTGCTGTCGCTTCATGGTCTGGATGGACAGCGAATTTCGGATAGAATGTAATTATTAAAGAAGGGTTCAATTCTTCGATAAGATCCGTCATCATGCCAACCATTTTTTCGTCATCTTCGAATTCAATCGTTTTATCGCGCAGCCCCATCATCCGAAGGTCGGTCAAACCGATGGCTTCAGCGGAGGCTTTCAATTCTTTTTTGCGAATTTCCGGGAGGGATTCCCGTGTCGCAAACGGCGGGTTTCCTAAGTTCCGGCCCATTTCACCAAGTGTGAGGCAGGCATATGTAACCGGCGTACCCTGTTTGATATGTGTAGTCATCGTTCCGGACACACCGAACGCTTCATCATCCGGGTGAGGGAACACCACCAGTACATGTCTTTCTTTTGGTATTGTCATCTCGATTCCCCCTTAATAACTGAACGGTGTTTCGCTGATCTGCAGCGCTACCGCCAATTTCCCTGTTCCGTCATGTCCTGCAAGGAGCAAGCGTCCCTGGTCGTCCATTTCGTAATGCGTTATTCCCTGCGCGTAAACCCAGCCATGCGGCAGTTTCAAACCGACACGGTGCGGGCTGTCGCCGACTACTTTGCCTAATTCATAATTAATGACCACATTGCGGATGAAAGCTCCGGCATTGAAAAATGCTTCATTAAAATGGCTGGCATAAGATCCGTTCGTGGTTTCCAGGTGAAGATAGACATCTTTCCCGGCGAACGCATCCAATTGGACCTGCAATTTCTTCACTTCGACTAATTCCACGATAAAATCCTCCTCAAACAATCCGTATCTTTTAAGTATATGGAAAAAATACTGAGATTGCGATTAGTTAGCTCTACGGGTTCCGAAATAATGGTAGAATAATGAAAGAGAGAATTTTCCAACAAAAGAGGATGGGGAACATGAAGTTATTGCTGAAGTTTTTTATTGCTGTGGCAGGGATTATTCTCGCCAGCAGTTTGCCGGTTCTGATAGCCGGCTGGTTAAAAGGGGAATGGAGATGGAGTATCTATTTTGAATCCATCCGTACGACCCTGCAGGAATTATGGCCCATCAATGAAATCGCCTTTTTCAATTACCGTGCGCAAAGGCCGATGCCGTTATTTCCAAATGTTTTTGAATACATAACCTACTCATTGCAGATTCTGTTTTTGGCTTTGCTGGTGGCGGTAGTAGTTTCCCTGGTATTGACGATTATTACGATGCTGCTTTCAGAAAAAGCACGCGAAAGAGTAAAGATGGCTCTCTATTTTCTGGAGTCGATTCCAGACCTCTTAATCATCATGCTGGCTCAGCTGGCGGTTGTTCTTTTTTTCAAGCAGACAGGAATTCTGATTTCCAAAATAGCCGCAGTAGGGGACGACCGGATTTATTGGCTTCCGGTGCTGTGCCTGGCCATTCTGCCGACCATTCAATTGTATCGTCTGGCGATGCTGACGTTTCAGGAAGAGGAACGCCAGATGTACGTGGATCTTGCCCGTGCGCTTGGCTTTTCAAAAGTCTATATCGTTCTGGTCCATATGTTCCGAAATGCCATCATCAGTGTCTTTTTCCAATCAAAGAAAACGATGTGGTTCATGCTTTCGAACCTTTTCATTTTGGAGCTGATGTTCAATTTGCCTGGCATCATGCTGTTTCTTCGCGATAATATGTATCCTGCGGGTTTCCTGGTTACAGTATTCAGCTTTTTCCTGCCGATGTTCTTTTTGTATAGCTTCGGCGAATGGTATTTCTTACGTCGCATGCGCGGAAAGGGGGCGGTGTAAATGTGGAAGCAGCCTTATTTCGTCATCGGTTTCAGTATTATCGCCTTCTTTCTTGTAGGGAGCTTTGTTTATGAATGGATTTGGGGGAATGTTCCGCGCCAGATTTATTACATAATGGAAGGCGGGCGTGCAGTAGAAGGCGCGCCGATTTCGCCAAACTGGCAATTTCCATTGGGTTCTGATGAATTCGGCTACGATCTTCTTGGCAAGCTCATGCTTGGTGCGAAATACACAATTCTTGCAGCTTTGGCGGTAGGAGCTTTGCGTATGCTGATTGCTGTGCCGCTTGGCTATATTCTTGGCACCTATCTGGATAAGCATCGCAAATGGATTTCAAGTCTCGCCGACTCGATGCACTATATTCCACTTACACTGTTTGCCGCATTTGTTTTGACTCCAGTCCTGTGGATGCCGCAGGAAGGTTTTACTAATACGATTTGGGAACGGATCGGCATACAAGTCGTTATCATGGCGCTGCTGACGGTTCCGATTGTCGCAATATTGATTGCCAATGAAGCGGCGTTGCTGCGGGATAAGGAATTTATCCTTGCAGCGAAAACGCTCGGCGCTGGACGTTTCCGGATTATCCGCAAACACCTGTATCCGCAGATGCGTGAAAAGATTGCAGTGTTGTACGGGCAGCAAGTTATGGAGACATTCATCGTTTTTGCCCATCTCGGGCTTCTGAAATTATTTCTGGGAGGCACGAAGGTTAGTTACGATCCGATGTTCGGCGATCCGCCAATGTCCATCTCCTATGAGTGGGCCGGATTATTCGGTTCAACATTCCGCTATCTTCAAAGTGCACCGTGGCTGCCGCTTGCGCCTGTGCTGTTTATCGGCCTGACGATTTTCGCCGTGTCGATGATGATGGAAGGCTATCTGCGCTCCAAAAATCCGAAAGTCAAAAAATTGCGGAAAGCGAAAACCGAAGAACCAGTGGTCGAATGGAACCGGGAGCAGCTTCGTAATAGTATGGTGCGGATAAAAGAGCAGGAATTGGTGGAAGATAAGAAATAAAGCAGAAAATGAACAAAACAAAACCCTCACGAATAGCGAGGGTTTTGTTTTTTGTTTTGAATCAGTAAATACAGCAATAAAAGGATGAAACCGCCGACAAAAACACCCATATTTACATATAAGCCTGTCATTTCATCGACGTTCATGAAACTCATGACAAAATCTGGACCAAACAAAAACAGTGGAAGAATGATTGTAATCCAGGTTTTTGACCAGATGGCACCGATGATGAAAATAATAACCCCAAGAGCGGCGATAATCCACATGACTTCTCTGGATGGGATATAGAAAGGTTCGAAATAGAAGATATCCAAAAATAATACCGCAGCCATTAACCCCATAATAATCAACTGGATGCTAAAAAAGATAGTAAATTCCTTTTTCTTCGACCATTGTTTCACTGCCATTCTGCGGGCAGTGTAAACATAGGCACTGATGCTTGCCACAGCGATCAATGGGAAAGCAATCAACTTCAATAAAGAAAAATTCAATTCACCTCTTATGGCAGATCCAGTTATAAAATAAGCGACTAAAAGCAGGATAAACATCGGCATGAGCTTGATGAGACCGTAAAAATCGGTCGTCATTTCACTGCTGATATTTTTCATGTAAGCTTCGGGCGATCCTCCTGTAACAGTATCCAGATTTTTGCCGCGGCTTTCTGCATCTTCTAAATGAGCGCGAAGCTCCTCGGCAATTTCTTTGATTTCAGAATCTTTTTTGCCGGAAGTCATTAAATATAGTCGCAAATCATGCATGAATTCTTCACTTTCTTTTGTTAATACCATTTAAATTTCCTCCCTTACCAGTTTATTTACGGATACGGATAAACTTTCCCATCGCTTTTTAAATTCAAGATATTCTTTTTCACCATCTGGAGTAAGTGTGTAATACTTCCGCTTTGGTCCACTCGGAGATTCTTTCATGACCGATTTCACGAAGCCTTCTTTTTGAAGGCGCAGGAGCACCGGATAGATGCTGCCTTCGCTGACCATCCGGAAACCGTAAAGCTCCAGCTTCTCGATCATTTCATAACCGTATGTTTCACCCTTATTGATAATGGCCAGCAGGCAGCCGTCGAGAATTCCTTTAAGCATCTGGCTTGATGACATTCCTTCACCTCTTTCGCTATATTGTTTAACAAGATACTGAATCGTTTTTTTGCTACGTTGTAATACAATATAGCATGTCGGTGAAATTGAAGTCAACTACTTTGTAAAACAAGTTAGTGTTTTATTTGAAGAAGGAACTTTTACAAACGACAACGAATTTATTAATCTGAAGTAATCGGACTAAAGGGGATATGAAGATGATTGAAATCAGACGGTTATCGGAATGCACGATTGAACAGGGGGTAGAGGCGTGGAATAAAGGATTTGAGGGTTATCATTTTGATATGACGACAACACCCGAAGCCTTTGAAAAGCGAATGAAACAGGAAGGCCTTTCGGCTGAACTTTCGGTAGTGGCGTTTGACGGTGAGGAACCGATGGGCCTTGTGCTGAATGGAATTCGCGAATCCGGCAGCCGAAAAATCGGCTGGAACGGCGGCACAGGCGTAGCAATATCCTGGCGCAAAAGAGGCGTCGGCATGCAATTGATGGAAAAGACACTCGAAATCCTTAAAGAACAGAATGTGGAAGTGGCAACCCTAGAAGCAATCTCTGAAAATAAAAAGGCGATTGAATTATATAGAAAGCTTGGCTATGAAATTGTGGATGAACTTCATTTCATGAAATTGGACGGAGCGGTTGAAGGAGACGGGACACAGGCATCCCGAGATTACGGCGTCCGAAAAGCTGATCCCCAAGAAATCGGGGAGCTGTCATTTTACCGGGGGGATTTTCCATGGCAGATCCAATGGCAAAGTGTCCGGGACGGCGAAGGGGTGATTGCCTTCAATGAAGAAGGGGAGCCAACAGGATATGCGTTTTTCCGAAAACTGACCGATGAGGAAGGGCATCATTCCCGCACTGTTCTCTATCAATGCGAAACCGCGCCGGATGAAAAGGCGAGGGAAGAAATTGCAAATGTACTTTTAAACAGTGTCTTTGGGAATTTCGCAGATGCAGTCAGCCGGACAGCGGTCAATGTGCCAGTAAAGGCAAATGCTGTGACCTATAAGGTTCTGCAGGATAGAGGGTTTGAGAAGAATATTTCACAGGTGTTTATGAAAAAAGAGCTGAAGGAATAAAAAAAGGAGGACGCATTTTCAGCGTCCTCCTTTTCTATTGAAGAATCCGGAAGAATTACAATTCCACTACTTCCACTTCTGTTTTCGGGAATTTATTGGCGGCGCCGTGCATAACCGGGCCGACGTATTCGTTCAGCTTCCAGCCGTGTTCGATGGCAGCCGATACGAAAATTTTAGCGTTCAATACGGCATCTTTTACAGATTGGCCGTTGGCGATGTTGGCTGTGATTGCGGCGGCGAATGTGCAGCCTGCGCCGTGGTTGTAGTTCGTGTCTGTTTTAGGTGCCGTCAGAAGGTAATGCTTCTCGCCGTCGAACAGCAAATCTGCCGCTTTTTCATGCTTCAATTGTTTGCCGCCTTTTACGACAACGAATTTTGCGCCGCTTGCATGGATCTTTTCAGCAGCGGCCTGCATTTCTTCAACCGTACTAATGCGGCCGAGGCGCGATAATTCGCCTGCTTCGACAAGATTTGGTGTAACGACTTTAGCGTACGGCAATAAATACTTGATCATGGCATCGACGTTTTCGGGAAACATTACTTCAGCTTCCCCTTTGCAGGCCATAACCGGATCGATGACGACATCTTTGATGCCGGAAGCGGCAATCGCTTCCCCGGCAGTCTGGATGATTTCAGCTGTCGGAAGCATGCCCGTTTTCAAGGCGTCAATGCCTGTTGAAAATGCGGTAGTCATTTGAGTTTTTATAGTATCAACTGGAATCGGATGGACCCCGTGGCTCCAATTATTATTCGGGTCCATAGTGACAATGACCGTCAAAGCGTTCATGCCGTATGTTCCGTGTTCCTGGAAAGTTTTGAGGTCAGCCTGAATGCCGGCACCGCCGGATGTATCGGATCCTGCAATTGTTAAGGTCTTTTTGAGTGACATGTATATAACCCCTTTAATAGATAGAATGTTTGCTATGTTTCATTTTAACAAAAAGCCCTGCTTTTACAATCTATTGAGCTTTTGAGGCCATAACAGCAGCGCTGAAGTGAGCGCGCCGAGTGCCGCAAACATTAAAGCGAAGCTGCCCATTATCCAATGGCCGCTTTTGAAAAGACCAAATGCTATCAGGAATGTTAGAATAGTAGCAATTGCAATTACGACAGCAAGACAGCCTACACCCGCGCTTTTGGCGCTTTCGGGGGCAGTTTCGCCTTTAGTTGAAGAAACGGATTTGATTTTTTCAAGCCAGTCAGCCATGGGCAACGCTCCTTTTATAGAATTATCGTAACACGACAATCAACTGAAAAAAATAGAAAGAGGGATGTCAATTGGCAAAGGATCCGAAAATTACGGAAATGGAACGCTTGCTCGAAGAGATGAAAGGCAAAAAGGGGACCGAGGAATCGGGCTTCTGGAAATCGATGAAAGTGATGATGGGCGTTTTCCGCAATTCATTTCTAGTATTGATCGCTATAGCGCTGCTATTATTGATTGCATTGCCGCTCGGCACCTGGTGGATGATCCAGCAGGGCAGCACAGCGACTGAAAGCAAAAGTGCTTTCCTCGAGAGAATGCAGGACCTCAACGAATTATCAACAGCAGAAGCCTATTCGAAAGTCATCATCAAACAGGAAGACAATCAGATTTTCGGCAAGGACATCGGATTGGATATTCCCGGCACGAAGCGGGAACTGCTTGTCGTAATCCCGGGCTCCGTGCGCGCCGGAATTGATTTTTCGCAAATCACAGAAGATGATATTGAAGTGGATGAAGAAGCGAAAACCGCGACGCTTACATTGCCGAACGCAGATTTCCTCGGCGGTCCGGAATTATTCATGGATAAAGTGGAAATTTATTCGAATGAAGGCCTGTTGAGCGGCGGGAGAGATTTCCCCGAAGCATACGAGCTGGCTGAAGAAGCCAAGCAGATGATGCTTGAGGAAACCCGCGGCCAGGGCGTGTTGGAGCTGGCGGAAACAAATGCGGCCCGTTCGGTTGAAGAAATGTTCCAATTGGTAGACTATGATGTAACGGTAGAGTTTGAAAACTAAGGAGTGATGGTTATGGCGAAGAAAATCTTATCCAACGATTGGCAGGACGTAGTTGGGGAGGAATTTGATAAACCTTATTACACAGAACTTCGTGAGTTTTTGAAAGAACAATATGCCAATGAAACAGTTTATCCTCCGCAAGATGAAATCTGGTCAGCGTTTGAACATACGCCTTTCAAGGACGTTAAAGTTGTCATTCTTGGACAGGATCCCTACCACGGACAGGGACAGGCGCATGGCTTAAGCTTTTCGGTCAAGCCCGGCGTCAGGATTCCGCCAAGTCTGCGCAATATTTTCAAAGAACTGAACGATGATATCGGCTGTGAACAGCCTTTTGACGGCACGTTGACCAAATGGGCGGATCAAGGAGTCATGATGCTGAACACTGTTCTGACGGTTCGGAAAGGTGACGCCAATTCGCATCGGGGCAAAGGCTGGGAAGAATTCACGGATGAAGTGATCCGCAAATTGTCAGCTCGCAAGGAACCGGTGATTTTCGTTTTATGGGGCAAGCCGGCACAGACGAAAAAAGGGCTGATCGACTTGGATCGCCATGACGTCATCGAAGCGCCGCATCCGAGCCCGTTCAGTGCAAGCCGCGGCTTTTTCGGCAGCAAGCCTTTCTCAAAAGTGAACAGCCTGTTACAAAAGCGTGGCGAAGAGCCGATTGATTTCTGTTTGGACTGACTTGCTCACGGTGAGCGTGTTAAAATAAAGGACGATATGAAAAAGGAAGGGGGATTTAAAATGGCGATTGGGCAGGAACGTGTCATCACTGAAATTGAAAAGCATGCGCGGCAGGCCCGCTCTGGCGGTTCCGCAAAGATGCGCGAATCAGTCGCAGCAATTCGTGCGCTATGCGACTTGTTGCTTGAAACTGATGAAAAGCAGTCCGCAGCACCGGCGCCGCGCGCGATTCCGTTGTCAGCATCCCCCGCGCCGCAGCCTGTACTGTCTGAAAAGAAATTGGAAGAAGACGGGGCAAACGGCGACTCGCTTTTTGAATTTTAAGGGAATGAGGAATAACGCATGAAATTTTTCTTAATTGCTGGAGCTGTCAACGCATTACTGAGCGTAGCGTTCGGCGCATTCGGGGCGCATATGCTGGAAGGCCGCGTCGCTGATAAATATTTGGACACTTGGCAAACAGCTGTCCAGTACCAGATGTTCCATTCAATCGGGCTGATGGTCGTAGCTATATTGATGAGTTCGGCGTTGCTCGGTCCACTGGGATCATTGAGCTGGGCAGGTTATTTGATGCTTGCCGGCATCATCATTTTTTCAGGGAGCCTTTATGTTTTAAGTTTGACCGGCATCAGCATCCTCGGTGCCATCACGCCAATCGGCGGCGTAGCATTCATCGCCGGCTGGATCATGCTGATCATCGCTGCGATGAAAGCATTATAAGAATTGGAAAAGCTGTCCGCGGGTTAGATGCGGACAGCTTTTTTGATGGAGGATTGGAATGGTGACTAGATGGAAGTGAGCGGCACAGCGCTCACGGACCCAGCAGTTTGCTGCGGCAAACTGTAGGTAATTAAGGGGTTGGAAGTAGTGCGGATAGTAAATGTGACGTTCCGGATAGTATTTCATCGGTTGCGGATGGTATATCCAGAAAACTGGAAATAGAGAAGGTGGAATTTGGTGTTTGAGTGGAAACAGTCTTGAAAAGTCCGAGATTCAAGCGCTAATTTAACCAATAAAATCCATAATTTTTAGCCGCACAAATTGAGGTGCGGAAATTTGCTTCTGAGGTGCGGAAAAAGACATTTGAGGTGCGGAAAATCGGCTAGAAGGTGCGGAAATCTCATTATGAGGTGCGGTCAGAAAATTTCTGTTTAATTTTCACAAAAAATCTCCGCCGCCCTCTCAAAAATAAATCCCCACGAAAAAAGCCGCCCAAAAGGCGGCTTCCTTCATCTTAACAATTTAAACTTCCAAAAACTTAGCGATTCTTTCTTTGTCCAAACGTGTGCCGACGTAGAATGAACCGAATTCAGCGTAACGCGCGCTGACTTCGTCAAAGCGCATTTCGTAGATCAGTTTCTTGAATTGGAGAACGTCATCTGCGAACAGGGTTACGCCCCATTCGTAATCGTCAAAGCCGACAGAGCCGGAAATGATCTGTTTTACTTTGCCTGCGTAGCTGCGGCCGATTTTGCCGTGTGACAGCATCAAATCTTTGCGCTCGTCCATCGGCAGCATATACCAGTTGTCGTCGCCGTCGCGTCGTTTGTCCATCGGGTAGAAGCAGATGTACTGTGAACGCTGAAGTTCCGGATACAGACGCGCGCGGACATGCGGGTTCTGGTATGGATCTTCTTCTGATTTGCCTGCAAGATAGTTGGACAGTTCGACTACAGAAACGTAAGAGTAAGTCGGAACCGTGTAAGCGACTAATGTCAGCTTGTTGTATTCCGTTTCAAGCTCACGTAATTCGTCCATCGTTTCGCGCAAAAGCATCAGCATCAAGTCAGCTTTTTGGCCAACAATTGAATACAATGCGTGTGCGCCGGTTTTATTTTCATCGGCCTGGTTTACTTTGTCCATGAATGCCTGATATTCGTCGATCGCGAATTGGCGCTCGTCTTCCTCAAGCATTTTCCATGATACCCAGTCCATCGAACGGAAATCGTGGAGGACGTACCAGCCGTCTAAAGTGATTGCTGCTTCATTCATCTGTAAAACACTCCTTTTAATCATAAAATCTCTCAAAACCAGTTTATCATACCCATCCCGCAAGTTCCTTCAAAAGAAGTGGCTGTCACCAATTTGACATGACCATCGTTCCTTTTCACAGGACACGCTGTAGGGTAAAATGAAGGCAAGCGATAGCTTTGAAGAGGAGAAAAATCATGCCGTCATTTACTAATCAAAAAGAATGGCGTTTCTGGGACCAGTCCCTGAGCGCGAAAAATAGATCCGCACTCGAATCATTCGCGGCGGACGATTTATTATGTGAATTGGTCGGCTCCGGTGCAAGCGTTCCGGCGATACGAACGTGGGTACACGACGACACAGTCGTACTTGGTATCCAGGACCACCGGCTGCCGCATATCAATGAAGGAATCGACTTTTTGAAAGAGCGCGGATACAATCCGATTGTCCGGAATTCCGGCGGTCTCGCCGTGGTTCTCGACGAAGGCGTATTGAATATTTCGGTTGTATTATCGGAAAAGGAAAGTGCCATAGATATTCCGGAAGGCTACGAAATGATGCTCGATCTTGTCAGGCTGCTGTTCCCGGAAGCGGAAATCGATGCCTATGAAATCGTCGGCTCCTATTGTCCGGGTTCATACGACCTCAGCATCGGCGGACGGAAATTCGCAGGAATCTCCCAGCGCCGCATCCGCAAGGGCATCGCCGTGCAAGTCTATCTTTGCGTCGAAGGCAGCGGCTCTGAGCGCGCGGAACTGATCCGCGACTTTTATGAAGCGGGATTAAAAGGCGAAGATACGAAATTCACGTATCCTTCCATCCAACCGGAAACGATGGCTTCACTCAGTGAACTGCTCGGCCGCGATATCACTGTAGCCGAAGTGGTGGTCGATCTATATAACCTTCTCGAAAAACCGGAGATGAAGCCGCTTCAGCCGGAAGAAACAGAGCGCTACGGCTATTACCTTGAGCGTGTAGTAGAGCGCAATGCGAAAATGCTAAGCTCAACTTGAACTGCTGAAGCAGACTGGGGTAAACTGGTTTTAATATATAAGCAGCTTTTACATTCCGCTTCCGACGCTTTGGACAAAACTCTTATCATAAGCCAAGAAGAACACTCGTCTTGCAACTTAACTCAGTCATATGGCCGCGCGCCGGCGCTGAGAGATGTCGCAAAAGATATGGAGCAAAACAGCGAAGACTCCCAGGGGATTAGAACCTGAGTTGGCTTTCCAACTCAGGTTCGAGCGAAGTGCTGAGATCCACTCGGGCGAAGTGCAACGAGTCCGAGTTAGCTCAGCGCAAGCCCCCAGGAAAGCGGAGCTGTTTGGCGGAATATTGACCACAACTGTTTAAATAGAAAAATCTGGAGGTGCGTGTGTGGATTATGCAAAACAGAAATTAGCGGAAGAGAAAGTTTTTAAAGATCCGGTTCACCGGTATATCCACGTACGCGACCAAGTTATTTGGGATTTGATCAATGCGCGGGAATTCCAGCGCATGCGCCGCATCAAACAGCTCGGCACATCCTATCTCGTGTTTCACGGAGCGGAGCACAGCCGTTTCAGCCACTCGCTTGGCGTCTACGAAATTGTGCGCCGCATCCTTGACGATATATTTCACGGCCGTCCGGAATGGGATGAAAGTGAACGCCTCGTAGTTCTATGCGCCGCTTTATTGCACGACCTGGGCCACGGCCCGTTTTCGCATTCATTCGAGAAAGTGTTCAATGTCGACCACGAGGATTTCACGCGTGAAATTCTGCAGGGCGATACGGAAGTCAACAGCATCCTGAAGAAAGTGGCGCCGGATTTCCCGAAAAAAGTGGCGGAAGTAATCGGCAAAACCTATGCCAATAAACAAGTGGTTTCGTTGATATCAAGTCAGATTGATGCAGACCGAATGGATTATTTGCAGCGCGATGCTTATTACACTGGGGTTTCCTACGGCCATTTTGACATGGAACGGATTCTCCGGGTCATGCGCCCGTTCGAAGATCAGGTCGTCATCAAATCAAGCGGCATGCATGCGGTTGAAGATTACATCATGAGCCGCTACCAGATGTACTGGCAGGTTTATTTCCATCCGGTTGCGCGCAGTGCCGAAGTGATTCTCCGGAAAATCCTTCAGCGCGCCAAGTATCTGAGTGGCCATGGCTATAAATTTGAACAGCCGCCGACGCATTTTCTAGCATTTTTCGATAGATCTTTCACGCTGAAAGATTATCTGGCACTTGATGAAGGTGTGCTGATGACGTATTTCCAGCTATGGATTACAGAACGCGATCCTATTCTTTCGGATCTTTGCGACCGTTTCGTCAACCGTCGTCTGTTCCAGTACGTCGATTTCGATCCAGGAAAAGATTATAAAAAACTTGGCGAACTGGCGCAATTATTCAAAGAAGCCGGCATCGATCCGGAATACTATTTAATAGATGATTCGACATCGGATCTGCCTTACGACTTCTACCGGCCGGGCGAGGAAGAGGAGCGCCTGCCGATTCACCTGTTGATGCCGAATGGCGATATCAAGGAATTGTCGCGCCTGTCCCAGATCGTTGACGGGATTTCCGGCAAACGCCGCACTGACTATAAATTATATTTCCCTGCGGAATTATTGATTGATGGCAAAAAGAAGGAAATAAAACAGCAAATACTTGAGTTATTAAGAGAAGGAGGGGTTTGATTGCTCCAGGAACACGCAAAAATAGTGGATTTCATCTCCACGGCGGAAGGTGTAACCGGACGCAAGAAATTGCAGAAGATGATATACATATTGAAGAAGATCGGCGTGCCGTTTCAGGAAAAATACGAATTCCATATTTATGGACCGTATTCGGAGGAATTGACTGCACGCATTGAAGAATTATGTGATATGGGTTTTATTCTCGAGCAGAAAGAAGATAAAAGTTCCTATGTCCAATACCGCTACACGGTGACGGATGAAGGGCTGGAATTCCGCAATGCGCTCGGCAAGCCGGTGCTCGAAAACAGTGAGCATGCCATCCAGCTGAACGGCAAAAGCGCCAGATTCCTGGAATTGACGGCAACATTGCTGTTCTTTGATGATTTGGAGCGCGATGAGCAGATTGCGAAACTTCACAGCGTCAAAGGGAAGCTCAATTTTACAGAGGAAGAAATTGCGGAAGCCTTCGCTTTTATAGAAGAGTTGAAGAATTAATTCTGGAAAATAAAAAGGCTTCCGTGAAGGAAGCTGGGTTTTTGCGTATCTTATTGATCTGAAAAAAGTTTCCCTTTTGTGCCGTAGTCGGTTTTCTTCATGTCTTCGATGAAAACGACAACGTTCTCGACTGGTGCACCGGTTGTTTCGGAAACAGCTTCCGTGACTTTCTCGACAAGCGCGCGTTTCTGGTCTTCCGTTCTTCCTTCGAGCATTTTAACAGTTACGTATGGCATAATGGACACAGCTCCTTTTCTTTGGGTTAGCCTTATCATAGCAGAATGGAGGGAATGTACACATGTCGAACAATGAAAAACCAAAACAAAAAGTAGGATTCACTATTATAAAAGACGATCCAACCGATGGCCATAAAGGTTACGGCATCGGATCTCTTTCGCTGGAAAACGTCTCGCCGCTGTTTATCGATGTTGCCGAGCAGGAAGCATTTATCGATATCGGCGCCATGCACGCCCGCAGCCAAGTGGAGAAGGGCATCAAATTCACGACGAACCGTGAGGATTCAGCAGGCGGCAAGGATTACTGGCTGATTTGGATCACCATCGATTTCAATCCGGAAGGCCCTTATTACGCAGGCGTAACAGCTTGTGAAATGGTGGTGAACCGTGAAAAGCGCCGCGGTTATAAAATTCTGGCCGACCACGTCAACCGTATGGACAAATCGATGAAACGCAGAATCATGGTCGATAATATGGACGCGCCATCTAAACGCGTGCTCGCTGAATACTTGCGGAGCCACAACCCTGAAATGTGGCAGCGCAGTTCTGAACAGCTGCACAACGAACTGGATGTTTAAACGATAGAAGAGAGCAGTTGCTCTCTTCTATTTTTATTCCATTAGGAATTTTTACTTTAATAAAGATAAGGGTTTCCTCAAGCTGATATAAATCCATCATTTGACTGATATAATATCCTGCCGCTTGGCTAGGTCACAGAACCGCTGAAATAGAAAGTCATTTATTTGCTGTCGACCGTATTTTTTTATTATTTTTGAACAAACTATGACTTTTGAAAATGGGTATAACAGGCAGTTGAAGTTGCGCTAAAAAGGAAGTACACTAGGAATACAGCTTTTGAATAGAAAGCTAGGACACCTGTCGGCAAGCAAGTGGCGTGAGCGATTGGATCAAACCCAAGCCCAATGCCTCATGTCACTTTCTTCGCCTATCAGGATTAAAAAGGTTTTCTGTGCAGGGAAAAATTCTCTGTGCAGAAAGCCTTTTTAATTTAAAGAATAATATTATGCCAGTCGGGTAAAGGAGACTGTATGAAAAATTCTATTGCACTTTTGACCAAAACACTTATACTTTTTTAAGTGATTACTATAAGAGATAAAGGAGCTTGATTATAGATGGCAGGATTCTGGTACACAGAAAAGCAGACTGAGAATTTCGGTATTACAATGAAGATCAACAAAACGCTTCACACGGAGCAGACGGATTTTCAATATTTAGAGATGGCTGAAACTGCTGAATGGGGCAATATGCTGTTCCTTGACGGCATGGTCATGACTTCGGAAAAAGACGAATTCGTCTATCATGAAATGGTTGCGCACGTACCATTGTTCACACATCCGAACCCGGAAAATGTATTGGTTGTCGGCGGTGGTGACGGCGGTGTAATCCGTGAAATCCTGAAGCACCCTTCTGTTAAAAAAGCGACGCTGGTCGATATCGACGGCAAAGTGATCGAGTACTCGAAAAAATTCCTGCCATCGATTGCGTCCGGCCTTGAAGATGCACGCGTCGAAGTGATTGTCGGGGACGGCTTCATGCACATCGCGGAATCGGAAAACGAATACGACGTGATCATGGTTGATTCCACTGAACCGGTAGGCCCGGCTGTGAATTTATTCTCCAAAGGCTTCTATGCCGGTATTTCAAAAGCATTGAAAGAAGACGGTATTTTCGTGGCACAGTCTGATAACCCTTGGTTCAAAGGCGATTTGATCAAGCAGGTGCAAAGTGACGTACGTGAAATCTTCCCGATTACAAAATTGTATTTGGCCAACATTCCAACTTACCCGAGCGGCTTGTGGGCATTCACGATCGGTTCGAAAAAATACGATCCGTTGACTGTTCCGGCTGAGCGTTTCCATGATATCGAAACAAAATACTACACGAAGGAGCTGCATAACGCGGCGTTTGCGCTCCCTAAATTCGTGAAAGATTTGGCAGGCGAATAAAACATGAGATTCGACGAAACTTATTCAGGCAAAGTATTCATCAAAAGCCATCCGAATTACGAAGAGTCAAAAGCGGTTCTATACGGCATGCCGATGGACTGGACGGTAAGCTACCGTCCGGGTTCCCGTTTCGGCCCGAATAAAATCCGTGAAGTGTCGATCGGCCTGGAAGAATACAGCCCGTATCTTGACCGCGAATTGGAAGACGTGAAGTTCTTTGATGCAGGCGATATTCCGTTGCCATTCGGCAATCCGGAAAAGTCATTGCTTGAAATCGAGACTTACGTCCATACCTTATTGAAGGATGACAAAATTCCGATGGGAATGGGCGGCGAGCATTTGGTGTCATTGCCAGTGATGAAAGCTGTCGCCAGCAAATACGACGACCTTGCAATCATCCATTTCGACGCGCACACAGATCTTCGTGAAAACTATGAAGGCGAAGAATATTCGCATTCGACGCCGATCCGCAAAATCGCGGACCACATCGGACCGACGAATGTTTATTCATTCGGCATCCGCTCCGGAATGAAAGAAGAATTTGAGTGGGCAAAAGAGCAAGGCATGCACATTTCAAAATTCGAAGTTCTCGAGCCGTTGAAAGAAGTATTGCCGACGCTTGAAGGACGCAATGTCTACGTGACGATCGATATGGACGTATTGGATCCGGCGCACGCACCAGGAACAGGAACTGTCGACGCAGGCGGCATCACGTCGCGTGAGCTGTTGGCATCCATCCACGCCATCGCTGCGTCCGGCGTCAACGTTGTCGGCTTCGACCTGGTCGAGCTGGCACCCGTATACGACCATTCCGACCAAACAGCGAATACAGCGAGCAAGCTGATCCGTGAAATGATACTTGGGTGGGTAAAGTAAAGAAAAGTAACACTATAAAAAGTCGGTCCGGAAGAATTCCCGGACCGACTTTTTTGCGCAATTTTAAGCTAGCGAGGATAAATTGCATCTAGGCGCGGATAAAAAGGCTTTTGCCGCGGATAAACAACCATTTGCCGCGGGTAAATCAACGCTAGCCGCGGATAAACAGCCTCCAGCCGCGGATAAACTGAAAACCCACCCCAAAACCTCCTGAAAAGAAGACGTAATTATGTTTATTCCTTTCTATTTAGAGATATGGTTACCTAACAAGTTAAAAGGGGGGGAGCAATATGCACGAATTCAACGAAGTCTTTATTCAAATCCTCATATTATTGGCGATTGCAATCGCGGTGGTCGGCGTAGCCAAAAAAATCAACCAGCCGGATACGATTGCGCTCGTGCTGGTCGGCTTATTGCTGGGCGTAATCAATCTGCCATTCCCGCTGATTGACCATGCGGAAGAATTCATCACTCAATCAGAAGTGTTCCAAGTCATCATCATTTCTTTATTTCTGCCGATTTTACTGGGGGATGCGACGCTCAAGCTGCCGTTCCACCATTTATATCAACAGAAGAACACAGTGATCGGCATGGCGCTCGGAGGAACTTTTCTGTCGTTCATCATTATCGGCTTTTCGGCCCATTACCTGATTGGCATGCCGATTGCCGTGGCTTTTACATTTGCCGCATTAATGAGTGCAACGGATCCAATCAGCGTTCTCTCTATATTTAAATCTGCCGGCGTATCGCAGAAACTGTCCACCATCATGGAAGGGGAATCCCTTTTCAATGACGGAATCGCCATCGTCCTGTTCCAAATCTCATCCATTTATCTTCTCACATACATAGAGATGGGATGGGCGGGCGTAGGCAGCGGCGTGTGGATGTTTTTGCGGTTTGCTGTAGGCGGTGTTTTGGTCGGCGTCATCCTCGGGTTTATTTTTTCGCAGATCATTCGTTTCTACGACGATTACCCGTTTGAGATCGCCATTTCGGCCCTGCTGTTCTTCGGCAGTTATTTTATTGCGGAACATCTCCATGTCTCGGGTGTCATCGCTGTTGTGGCGGGTGGATTCGTGTTCGGCGATTACGGCGGGAAAATCGGTATGTCTGCGACGACAGAACGGAATATCAATTCGTTTTGGGATGTTATCACCTTGATCGCCAACTCATTGATTTTCCTGATTGTCGGTCTGGAAATCCGCAACATCGATTTTGCGGGCCAGTGGAATATCATCTTCTACGCCATTCTGATTGTTATCGGAGCCAGGATCATCGCACTCTTCATCTCGACGATGCCGGCGAAAAGCCTCAACCGGAAGGAACGGGTTCTCCTGAACTGGGGCGGTCTGAAAGGCAGCTTATCAATCGCGCTGGCGCTCAGTCTTCCCCTTAGTTTCGAAGGCAGGGAGACGATCCTGTTGCTGACATTTTCCGTCGTGCTGTTCTCCTTGATCGTTCAGGGGCTGACAATAAAACCGTTGATCGCGAAACTTGGCCTCAACCAAAAAGAACAGGATAACGATGCGCACTAACTTGCTAATCCAATCTGCCGGCTCATTGTCTGAACCATCTTCTGTGGATCTGGCAAAGGGCCGGCTTTTTAGATTGTGTCAAAATAGAAACTTAATTGAAAAATCCTGTGGACTCGGGCTATAATATAAAGGTTATTATTGAACGGGGAGGCGGCAACTGTGGAAAAATCAGTGAATATCAAACTGACGACGACCATCCGCCAGCCGGATATGGAAGAGCAAGTGATGAGACTGCAATCCCACGGGACATTGACGGAAAAAAACAACCGCCAATATCTTCAATATCGGGAACAGCAGGACGAGCTTGAGATTCGGACCATTGTAAAATTCAATGAAGAAGAAGCGGTAATTATGAGAAGCGGCGGCCTTCAGATGAGGCTACCGTTTTTATTGCATAAAGAGCAGACAGGAAACCTGACAAACGCGCAGGGTTCTTTTATGCTGACGACGACCGCCCATGAGTTATCGGTGAGCGGAACTCATTTTAAAGTCCGGTATGATTTGGCGCTCGGCGCTGATTATGTCGGGGAGTATGAAATGGAAATTCAATTTATGGAGGCTACAAAATGAATGCAGTTGAAAAAGTCCAGCACGCTATTAAATTGGCGATAGCGGAAGCAGTGGAGAAAGCGGAATTGACGACAGAACCGGTGGATGTCCACCTCGAAGCGCCTAAAGATAAATCCAATGGCGATTACGCGACGAATATCGCGATGCAGTTGACGCGTATTGCAAGAAAAGCGCCGAAAGTGATTGCGGAAGCGATTGTTTCGAACATCGATAAAGAATCTGCAAATATCGAGAAAATCGAAATCGCGGGTCCAGGGTTCATTAACATCACGATCAAAAAAGATTATCTTCTGGACGTTGTGAAAACGGTTCTGGATCAAAAGGAAAATTACGGCCGCACCGATTCCGGCGCCGGCGAAAAAATCCAGGTCGAGTTCGTATCCGCGAACCCTACAGGAGACCTTCACCTGGGCCACGCGCGCGGATCGTCAGTCGGCGATTCACTCTGCAACGTTCTGGATTTTGCAGGCTATGACGTATCCCGCGAATACTATATCAATGACGCCGGCAATCAAATCAATAATCTTGCGCTGTCCATTGAAGGGCGTTATTTCGAAGAACTCGGAAAAGGCGACAGTATGCCGGAAGACGGCTACCGCGGCCAGGACATCATCGACATCGCTAAAGAGCTTGTCGCTGAACACGGCGATAAGTTCCTGAACATGACCCATGAAGAGCGTTATGCGGAATTCCGCAAGCATGGACTTGAAGTGGAGCTCGCGAAACTTCAAAAAGATTTGGCTGATTTCCGCGTGGAATTTGACGTGTGGTTCTCAGAAACTTCACTCTATGAAAACGGCAAGATTGACTTGGCATTGCAAAAACTGCGCGACAACGGCCATATCTATGAAGAAGGCGGCGCAACCTGGTTCCGTTCGACGACATTCGGCGACGACAAAGACCGCGTACTGATCAAGAATGATGGATCGTACACGTACCTCATGCCGGATATCGCTTACCACGAAGACAAGATTTCACGTGGCTTCGGCAAATTGATCAATATTTGGGGAGCGGACCATCACGGTTATATTCCGCGGATGAAGGCGGCGATCGAAGCGCTTGGCTATGACCGCGAAACGCTTGAAGTGAGCATCATCCAAATGGTGCAATTGTACAAAGACGGTGAGAAGATGAAGATGAGCAAGCGTACCGGTAAAGCGGTAACGATGCGCGAATTGGTCGAACTTGTCGGTTTGGACGCTGTACGGTATTTCTTCGCGATGCGTTCAGGCGATTCGCATATGGATTTCGATTTGGATCTGGCAGTTTCGCAATCCAATGAAAACCCGGTTTACTATGCGCAATATGGCCATGCCCGCATTTCTTCGATTTTGCGCCAGGCAGAGGAGCAAGGCTATACGGCTTCGACTGACAAACTGGATTTATTGGCAGATGAAAAGGAAATTGATGTTCTGAAGAAAATCGGTGATTTCCCGCAAGTGATCGCGGATGCTGCTAAACAGCGCGCGCCTCACCGTGTGACGACTTACATCCAGGAACTGGCTTCACAATTCCATAGTTTCTATAACGCCAATAAAGTACTGGATACTTCAAATGAAGAAATGACCCGTGCACGCCTTGCGTTGATTACAGCAGTTAAAACGACGCTTGCAAACGCATTGAAAACTGTCGGTGTATCTGCGCCGGAAAAAATGTAAGCGACATTTCACAAAATTTCTGTATAATGAAATAGAGAAGTAAATTTTATATTAATCATAAAGGTGCTTATGTCTAAGAACATGAGTTAAAAGGGAAGCCGGTTCGATTCCGGCGCGGTCCCGCCACTGTAAGTGTGAGCTATCTGTAAAATGCCACTGGAACAATGTTTCGGGAAGGTGCAGAATGCGATGATCATGAGCCAGGAGACCTGCCTTTATGAAACACCCATAAGCTTGCGAGGACAGGCTGGATGCGCATGTCTTTTTATGGCGTCCTTTCAGACCTCCCGCAGTTTTTGTGGGAGGTCTTTATTTTATCGAAAAGCGACAGCGCCCGTTAAGCTCTGAAAGGCATAAGACGGAATAGCGGAGTGGCGTTCCGCCATGTAGCTAGACCGGCTTATGACCCGAAGAGCTGGGCCGCGGGAGTCTGGACACTAGAAAAGCGGAAACGGCCGCTCAGCTCCGACAAGCGTAAGACGCACTGGCGTAGCGGCATGTTTTCAGCCGCTTAGGCAGTGAGGCTTACGACTCGAGGAGTTGGCCGTTGGAGTCTGGACACCGGATGCTTGGAGAAAGTGCAATACTTAATTGAAATATTTTTGGTTCAGCCTCGAATCAGCGGTACCCCCTCCGCTGATTGGGTGCTGAACCGCAAACAACAAACACATTGGAGGAATACAACATGAAGAAATTTTGGAAGTTTGGTATGAGTGCAGGGCTCGCAGCAATGCTGCTTGCAGGATGCGGCGGAGAGGACGCGGCGAACGAAGAACAGCAGATCGAAACACCGGCAGAGCCGCCTGAGGAAGTAGCGGAAGCGGATTTCCCAGTAACACTGGTGGATGCGCTTGGTGACGAAGTAGTAATCGAAGAAGAACCGCAGACGATTGTGTCCATGGTTCCATCGACAACGGAAATCTCTTATGAATTGGGTCTTGGGGATAAAATGGTCGGCTTGTCCGATTTCGATAATTACCCAGAGGAAACGGCTGATGTAGAAAAAATCGGCGGTCAGGAATTTAATGTTGAGAAGATCATCAGCCTTGAACCGGATCTTGTCATTTCACACGAATCGGGCATCAGCACATGGGAGGAAGGCCTTCAACAATTGCGCGACGCCGGATTGACGGTCTATGTCGTTAATAACGAAACAAGTTTTGATGAAGTATACGATTCCATCACGATAATCGGCCAGGCGACAGGAACGACAGAAGAAGCGAATGCGCTGGTTCAAGAAATGCAGGTTCAGGTAGATGAAATTACTGAACAGGCACAGGCGATTGATGAGCCGAAAACTGTTTTTGTTGAAGTGGGAAGCGAACCCGACATTTATACAACCGGCAGCGGCACTTTCATCGATGAAATGCTGACGATGATCAACGCTGAAAATATGGCAGGCGATCAGGAAGGCTGGGCCAGCATGGATCCGGAAGCGATTGTCGAAGGCAACCCGGATGTGATTGTCACAACTGAAGGCGCTTATAAGCCGGATGCAGTGGAACAGATCAAAGAGCGCGGCGGCTTTGCGGATGTCACTGCTGTACAGGAAGACGCAGTCTACAATCTTGACTCTGATGCTGTAACGCGTTCAGGCCCGCGTTTAACTGCTGGATTGCTTGAATTGGCGCAGGCTGTTTACCCTGAGGTATTCAGTGAGTAAAAACTGGTTAGCGTACATTGTTTCATTTCTTTTGCTGGGAGTTGCAATAATGCTGGGGGTGACTGTGGGCACTGTGTCCATTTCACCTGAGGTATTGTGGAATCCTTCATCAGATGAAACAGCTGCCAATATCTTATGGAATATCCGCATGCCGAGAGTGGTTCTTGCGGGGCTTGTGGGAGCGGCGCTGGCGATTGCAGGCGCCGCCTTTCAGGGTCTATTGCGTAATCCGCTTGCGGACCCTTATACATTGGGGGTTTCTTCCGGTGCTTCCGTCGGAGCGGTTATGACGTTGTTTTTCGGCATCTCGATTCCATTTCTCGGCAGTTTCACATTGCCGGTCATGAGTATGCTCGGCGCATTGGTGACGATGCTCGCGGTCATCGGGTTTGCGAAAATGGTGGACCGTTCGATGAAAATGGAGACTGTCATTTTGACGGGGATTATTTTCAGTTCCTTTCTCGGGTCCATCATTTCATTGATGATCGCTTTGACGGGTGAAGAGCTTCGCCAGATCATCGGCTGGCTCCTCGGAAGCGTTTCGATGCGCGGCTGGCCGTATGTGCAGATGGCGCTGCCTTTCATTTTGATCGGTTCATTTCTGTTATGGCTGAATCGCCGCGAATTAAATGCCATGCTGTTTGGCGAGGACCGGGCAAGGCATCTCGGAGTCGATGTGCGAAAGCGGAAAATGGTTATCCTGATCGGGGGATCAGTTTTGACTGGCGCCGCCGTTGCGGTTTCCGGAACAATCGGATTTGTCGGTTTGGTGGTGCCGCATATCACGCGTATGCTGTGGGGGGCGGACCATCGGCATCTGCTGTCGCTGTCGTTCATCAACGGCGCCTCCTTGTTGATCATTTGTGATTTAGTATCACGGACCATCATTTCCCCGACCGAATTGCCGATTGGAGTTATCACCGCATTTATCGGCGCACCGGTATTTGCATTCATCTTCTTCCGGCAGCGAAAAGGGGTGGCTTGAAATGTTGAAAGTAAATCGCCTGAGCGGTGGCTACGGTGAAAAAAATATAGTAGCTGATGTCGATTTCACTGTCAAAGAAGGTAAAATGCTTGGGATTTTAGGTCCGAACGGCAGCGGGAAATCTACATTGATGAAATTTATGAGCGGGATTCTGGAAGCGACATCCGGATCCGTCGTGATAGATGGCAAGGAATTAAAGGATTACGCTACGAAAGAGTTGGCGAAGAAAATGGCTGTATTGCCGCAGCTTCATGCACATGCGTTTTCCCATAGTGTTCGCGAAACTGTTTCACTGGGAAGGTATCCTCACCAGAGCGGCTGGTTTTCATCGTGGTCTAAGGAAGACGAAGAAGCGGTGGCCGAAGCAATGGAATTGATGGATATCGGGCGCTATGAGCATACGCCGATCGACCAAATGTCGGGCGGTGAGCAGCAGCGAGTCTTTGTTGCCCAGGCACTGGCTCAAAACGCATCAATCCTTTTATTGGATGAGCCGACAAACCATTTGGATATCAATCATCAAAAAGAATTACTCGATACCATCAAACGGCAGGCGATCGAGAAGAATCTGACGATCGTCTCCATTTTCCATGATATCAATCTGGCTTCGATGTATTGCGATTCACTTTTGCTCCTTGAAAAAGGACGAGTAGCGGCTATTGGGGAGCCGCATGAAGTGGTGAAAGAAAAAGAGATCAGGAAAGTATACGGAACCAGAATTTCGACACATCCACATCCGGAGCTGCCAAAACCTCAAATTACTTTAATGCCTGGCATCAAGCGGCAAGTAAAAAAACAGCAAGTCCGAATAGAGGACTTCGCGATTTCCCGGGAAATGGTGCTGTACAGAAGTGAAATTCCATTGAAAACGGTATCTTCTGCAGTCATAAACGCGGGGTCGGGATGGTTTACCACATTCATGAACCGGCGGGTCGATGAAAATTATGAAGTCAATGATACAGTGGCGGAGTTGACCGGTTTTATTGAAGAGAGAGGTTTCAAACCCACCGATACTGTCGCGATGATGACCGCAGTCGATGTCGGTCAGGCGGTCCTCGAATCGTGTAGCTTTGAAGGCGGATCAATTGTTGTGGCAGTTACAGCGGGGGCTGGAAACGGCACCGATGTTTCTCTGACGCACCAGAAAGAACGGGTGAAAAAGGTCGGTACGGTCAATACGTGGATTTTTGTCAACGGTATATTGGCCGAAGAAGCATTTCTTCAAGCGTTGATGACGGCGACAGAAGCGAAAACGAAAGCTTTTCAGCAGGAAAAAGTGATTGACCCGTTTACTGGCACGATTGCCACCGGTACACCGACGGACAGTGTGCTGGTCAGTTCAACGCAGCAGGGAAATGAATTTCAATATGCCGGGCCGATATCTGAACTCGGCCGCCATATCGGCAAAACTGTTTTCGAAGCGACGACGGAAGCAATCCGCCGCTATCGCAGCCAAGCACCGCATTGAGCGGTGCTTTTTTTATGGGGGATTTTCAAGAAGATGGCTGCGGAAAAAGCTATAATCTATAAAATAGATGAAAACCCTTTCAATAGAACTATTGACTGAATGCTCATTCATATTTTAATATAGAACTAAGCATCGACAATCGATGGGAGTTCACGTAAACTTTGAATAAGGATTTTTTGGAATATATTTTAAGGGGGAGTACCAATGGAGCCATTGCTCATTGCTAACTGGATCTTGTTCCTGGCTGTGACGATATACGCAGTTTATCTATTCGTTTATTTGCTTAAGTCACGCTACGACTACATCCAACTGGGGAAAAAAGTGGAGTTTGAGGACAATTTCAACGAACGCGTCCGCAAAGTCATGGTCAACGTATTTGGTCAAAAGAAATTATTGAAGGATAAGAAAAGTGGAGCAATTCACGTCATGTTCTTCTACGGATTTTTATTAGTGCAGGCAAGTGCCATCGATTTTATTATCAAAGGCTTGTCGCCAGGTTCCCACCTGCCTTTAGGGCCGCTGTATCCTGCATTTACATTTTTCCAGGAGATTGTTACGTTAACAATTCTGGTTGCGGTAGTGTGGGCGTTCTACAGACGTTATATTGAAAAACTGGTTCGCTTGAAACGCGGCTGGAAATCCGGTCTTGTGCTGATTTTCATCGGCGGTTTGATGGTTACAGTCCTAGTCGGTAATGGTGCCGGAATGGTTTGGCAGGATCATCCGACAGCTTGGACTGAGCCTGTAGCATCTGTATTCGCTATGATTTTCGCAGGCCTTCCTGAAACAGCAGCTGCAACGATTTTCTATATTATGTGGTGGGCACATCTATTGTTCCTATTAACATTCCTTGTTTATGTACCACAATCAAAACACGCTCACTTGATCTTCGGACCGGTCAACACATGGTTCCACCGTACTGATCACGTCGGCCGCTTGAAGCCGATCAATTTTGAAGAGATGGAAGAAGCGGATGAAGATGATCCTGACGCTATGCCATCATTTGGTGTCGGAAAAATCACAGACTTCAACCAAGGGCAGATGATCGACTTCTACGCATGCGTGGAATGTGGTCGATGCACGAATATGTGTCCAGCAACCGGTACAGGGAAAATGCTGTCGCCGATGGACCTTATTACAAAACTTCGTGATAACTTGACGAACACGGGTGCAGTTATGACCCAGAAAAAACCATGGGTGCCGGCAATGGCATTCGGCAACACACAAGGGAACCAGTTGGCAATGGCTGCTGGCGCTGAAGGCGTAAGCATCGATGATCTTTACAGCCCAAGCCTTATCGGAGACGTTATCACAGAAGAAGAAATCTGGGCATGTACGACTTGCCGTAACTGTGAAGACCAATGTCCGGTAATGAACGAACACGTCGATAAAATCATCGACCTTCGCCGTTACCTTGTTATGACTGAAGGGAAAATGGATAAAGACGCTCAGCGCGCGATGACAAACATCGAGAAGCAGGGTAATCCATGGGGCCTTAACCGTAAAGATAAAGAAAACTGGAGAGATGCGCGTGAAGACGTTCATATCCCGACTGTCAAGGAAATGAACAAAGCCGGAGAAGAATTCGAATTCCTATTCTGGGTTGGTTCAATGGGTTCATTCGACAGCCGCTCTCAAAAAATCGCTTTGTCATTTGCCCGTCTGATGAATGAAGCGGGAGTTAAATTCGCGATTCTCGGCAATAAAGAAAAGAACTCCGGAGATACACCGCGTCGTCTTGGGAACGAATTCCTGTTCCAGGAACTTGCGACAGCGAACATCAAAGAGTTTGAAAAATCGGATATCAAGAAAATCGTTACGATTGATCCGCACGCATACAATATCTTCAAAAACGAGTATCCTGATTTCGGCTTCCAGGCTGAAGTCTACCACCATACCGAAATGCTGTTTGAACTATTGCAACAAGGCAAGCTGAAACCGCAGTACGCAGTCAATGAAAAGATCACTTTCCATGATTCCTGCTACCTAGGCCGTTACAACGATGTCTATGACGCACCGCGTGAGATTTTGAAATCGATCGAAGGCGTCGAATTGGTTGAAATGGTCCGTAACCGCCAGGATGGAATGTGCTGTGGCGCTGGTGGCGGATTGATGTGGATGGAAGAAGATGCTGGACATCGCGTCAACGTTGCGCGTACCGAGCAGGCACTCGAAGTGAATCCTACAATGATTTCTTCCGGCTGTCCGTACTGCCTGACAATGTTGTCAGATGGAACGAAAGCGAAAGAAGTTGAAGAAACAGTAGGCACTTATGACGTGTCCGAACTGCTTGAAATGTCGATCTTTGGCAATGAAACACCGATTCCGGAAGAACAGCTTTTTCAATAAAGAGAAACTTCATCCAGCGGAGTCCATTTTTCCGCTGAATGTTAGTTGATCCATTCGGGTTTTTAGGGTCAGTTGAGCTCTTGCTTGGCAAAGTGGGAGCCTTACTGACCATTAAAACGGGATAAAGATTGCTAAAAGCGGAAAAATTCTATAATATGAAAGATAAGAGGAGGGAGTGTAAAAGCTCCCTTTTTTCACGAGAACTTGCCGAGCGAGCGTTCAGTCAACCAAACGCCAAACGAAGTTTCGGCGCTTGGTTAGCCTCGAAGCTAGTGAGGCGGAGCCGAACGATGCAGAGGCAATGTTTTGCGATGAACATAGCGTAATACCCTTTTTACAAATTTTATCAGCGATTTTCAGAGTTTTATCGTCGATTTCCAACCGTTTATCGTCGATTCCAGGAAATAAGCCACATCCATTATTTTTTTATTTCAAGTGAAAACGTTTACAACATGGGAGGAGAATTTATCATGGCAAAAACAGTTATCATTGATGGCGCAAGAACAGCATTCGGGAAATTCGGAGGCGGCCTGAGCTCATTGACAGCCAGCGACCTCGGAGCAGCAGCAATCAAAGAAGCAATGAACCGTGCAAATATCCAGCCGGAAGATGTCCAGGAAGTGATCATGGGCAACGTCCTGCAGGCTGGCCAGGGCCAGATTCCTTCAAGACAAGCGGCCTATAAAGCCGGCATTCCATATAACGTAAAATCAGAAACAATCAATAAAGTGTGTGCATCAGGACTTCGTTCCGTAACGATGGCTGATCAGATCATCCGACTCGGTGACGAAGAAGTGATTGTAGCGGGCGGAATGGAATCCATGTCGAATGCGCCCTACTACTTGCCGAAAGCGCGCTGGGGATTGCGTATGGGCGATGCTCAAATGATCGACGGAATGGTTCATGACGGATTGTCATGTTCATTCCATCCCGATAAAGTCTATATGGGCACCTACGGAAACTCGACTGCTGAAGAACACGGTTTGACGCGTGAAAAACAGGATGAATGGTCTGTCCGTTCACATGAACGCGCAATCAAAGCGAAAGACGTTTTCGCTGAAGAAATCACGCCGATCGAAGTGAAGCAGCGTAAAGGCGATCCGATTAAAGTTGAGTTGGATGAAGCGCCGCGTGAAGGCACAACGGCAGAATCTTTATCCAAATTAAAACCGGCATTCGGCAAAGACGGCACAATTACTGCCGGAAACGCGCCAGGGATCAATGATGGAGCGGCTGCACTTATTATGATGAGTGAAGAACGCGCGCAAAGGGATGGCAAAACTCCATTAGCTTATGTACTTTCTCACACGGAAGTAGCTGTTGAACCGCACCGTTTCCCGGAAACACCGGGTCTTGTCATCAACGAGCTTTTGAAGAAAACAGGCAAATCTTTGGATGACATCGATTTATTCGAAATCAATGAAGCATTCGCAGCTGTAGCACTGGCGAGTTCGAAAATCGCTGGATTGGATGCAGAAAAAGTGAACGTCAACGGTGGCTCTGTAGCGCTTGGGCATCCGATTGGCGCAAGCGGAACACGCATCATCCTGACACTGGCGTATGAGTTGAAACGCCGTGGCGGCGGTATCGGTATTGCGGCAATCTGCTCAGGCGGCGGTCAAGGCGATGCAATTATGATCGAAGTTCCTAAGGAGGCAAAATAAGAATGGCAATTCAAAACGTAATGGTGATCGGAGCCGGCCAAATGGGTTCCGGCATCGCGCAAGTCTGCGCACAGGCAGGATTTAATGTGAAATTGAACGATATGAAGCAGGAAGCATATGATCGCGGAATCGCGAACATAACAAAAAACCTCTCCCGCAATGTGGAAAAAGGCCGTATGACGGAAGATGAAAAGTCAGAAACTCTTGGCCGCATCACTTCTTCATTGGATTTGAAAGACGCACACGACGTCGATATCGTCATCGAAGCGGCTGTTGAAAATATGGAGATCAAACACAGCATCTTTAAGACGCTTGATGAAGTGGCGCCGAAGCACGCGATTTTGGCGACAAATACGTCTTCACTGCCGATTACGGAAATTGCGGCAGTGACGAACCGTCCAGAGCAGGTGATCGGCATGCATTTCATGAATCCGGTGCCGGTCATGAAACTGGTTGAAATCATCCGCGGCCTCGCGACGACGGATGAAGTTTATAAAACAATAGAAGAAATGACATTGAAATTATCGAAAACACCTGTGGAATGCAATGATTTCCCTGGCTTTGTTTCGAACCGTATATTGATGCCGATGATCAATGAAGCGGTTTTCACGCTTCAGGAAGGTGTCGCGACGAAAGAAGCGATCGACAGCATCATGAAAATGGGCATGAACCATCCGATGGGCCCGCTTGAGCTGGCTGATTTTATTGGACTCGATACATGCCTTTACATTATGGAAGTACTTCACGAAGGCTTTGGCGACAGCAAATACCGCCCAAGTCCGTTATTACGCCAGTACGTGAAAGCCGGTTGGCTTGGCAAGAAAACAGGACGCGGATTCTACGAATACAATTAATCAAGACAGGACGCGGATTCTACGAATACAATTAATCAAGGAGGAACCCGCAATGGACTTACATTTTACAGATGAACAAATTATGATGCGCAATATGGTGCGCGATTTTGCAAAAGAAGAAATTACTCCTTTTATCGAAAAGATGGAAGAAGGCGAATTTCCTCGTGAAATCCTGAACAAAATGGCTGGTCTTGGTTTGATGGGCATTACAGCTCCTGAAAAATACGGCGGCTCGGAAATGGACTTCACTTCTTATATCACGGCCATCCATGAATTATCGAAAGCAAGCGGCGTCATCGGCGTAATTCTTTCCGTTCACACTTCAGTCGGGACAAATCCGATTCTGCATTTCGGAACGGAAGAGCAGATCGCGAAGTATGTGCCGAAACTTGCAAGCGGCGAGTATCTTGGCGCATTTTGCCTGACGGAACCGGCTGCCGGTTCTGACGCAGGCAGTTTGAAGACAAGAGCTGTGCTGGACGGCGAAGAGTATGTGTTGAACGGTTCAAAAGTGTTCATCACGAATGGCGGCGAAGCGGACACATATATCGTCTTCGCTTCCACGAAACCGGAAGCCGGCTCACGCGGCATCTCCGCTTTTATTGTTGAAAAAGATTTTCCAGGCCTTGTCATCGGCAAGGATGAAAAGAAAATGGGCATGCACGGTTCGCGGACTGTACAGCTTACGTTCGACAATATGCGCGTTCCTGCTGAAAATTTGTTGGGCCAGGAAAATAAAGGCTTCAGCATTGCCATGGCTAACTTGAATGTTGGACGCATCGGCATCGCGGCCCAAGCGCTTGGCATCGCAGAAGCGGCGTATGAGTACTCGGTTGCCTACGCCAAAGAGCGTGAGCAATTCGGCAAGCCGATTGCCCAGCAGCAAGGCATCGCGTTTAAGCTCGCGGATATGGCGACACAAGTCGAAGCTGCGAAACTGCTTGTTTATAACGCGGCCAGCCTTTATTCCGAAGGCAAGGATTGCAATAAAGAAGCGTCGATGGCGAAATTATTCGCATCGAAAGCTGCTATGGATATTGCGATTGAAGCAATCCAGGTTTACGGCGGTTATGGCTATACAGAAGATTATCCGGTGGAGCGTTTGTTCCGCGACGCGAAAGTGACGGAAATCTATGAAGGCACGAGTGAAATTCAACGAATCGTAATCAGCAAACAACTATTAAAATAGCAGGGGGAAAATGAAAATGAATTTTAAATTAAGCGAAGAACATGAAATGATCCGTAAAATGGTGCGCGATTTTGCAAACAAAGAAGTGGCACCGACAGCAGAAGAGCGTGACGAAGAAGAACGTTTTGACCGTGACATTTTTGACAAGATGGCTGAACTTGGCCTTACTGGTATTCCGTGGCCGGAAGAATACGGCGGAATTGGATCTGACTATTTGGCGTACTGCATCGCGGTTGAAGAATTGTCCCGCGTTTGTGCATCAACAGGAGTAACGCTTTCCGCGCATACTTCACTTGCGGGATGGCCGGTGTACACATTCGGTACGGAAGAGCAGAAACAAAAATATCTTCGTCCGATGGCGGAAGGTTCGAAAATCGGTGCTTATGGTTTGACTGAACCGGCTTCAGGCTCCGACGCTGGCGGCATGAAAACCAGTGCGAAAGAAGACGGCGACCACTATATTCTTAACGGTTCGAAAATCTTCATCACTAACGGCGGGATTGCGGATATCTACATCGTATTCGCTGTGACTGACCCGACTTCAAAACATAAAGGGACGACTGCGTTCATCGTAGAAAAAGATTTCGAAGGATTCTCTGTCGGCAAGAAAGAGAAGAAACTCGGCATCCGTTCAAGCCCTACAACTGAAATCATTTTCGATAACTGCCGTGTACCAAAAGAAAATATGCTTGGCGAACTTGGCCAAGGATTTAAAATCGCTATGCAGACGCTTGACGGCGGCCGCAACGGCATCGCTGCACAAGCAGTCGGAATCGCGCAAGGCGCAATGGACGCTGCAATCGATTACGCGAAAGAACGTGAGCAATTCGGCAAACCGATTGCTGCAAACCAAGGGATTTCATTCAAGTTGGCGGATATGGCTACTTCAATCGAAGCTTCACGCCTATTGACTTACCAGGCTGCTTGGCTTGAGTCGAATAAATACTCGTACAGCAAAGAATCGGCTATGGCTAAATTGATGGCCGGCGATACAGCGATGAAAGTTACTGTTGAAGCGGTGCAGGTATTTGGCGGCTACGGCTATACGAAAGACTATCCGGTAGAACGCTTCATGCGCGACGCTAAAATCACTCAAATCTATGAAGGCACACAGGAAATCCAGCGTTTGGTCATTTCCCGTATGGTCACAAAATAATCGGAGGCAGGCCTATGAATGAAAAGCGTGCAATACAGTCTTCCGTAAAAGATGAAAGCCTGATCGAAAAGCGCCGAGCGCAAATGATCCGCGGCGCTGTCACGCTTTTTAAAGAAAAGGGCTTTCACCGCACGACTACAAGAGAAATCGCCAAGGCAGCGGGTTTCAGCATCGGTACTTTATATGAATACATCCGAACAAAAGAAGATGTGCTCTATCTTGTCTGTGACTCGATTTACGACGAAGTGCATTCGCGTCTGGCGACAATCGATATGGAAAACGGCTCATGGGAAGTGCTGATCACGGCACTCGAACACTATTACGGATTGATCGACGATATGCAGGATGAATTCGTCGTCATGTACCAGGAGTCGAAATCATTGCCGAAAGACGCTTTGCAATATGTGCTCACAAAGGAAACGGAAATGGTTTCCCTTTTCGAGCGCCTGTTGACCGAATGCGCCGAACGCGGACAGGTGGATCTGACGCCGAAGGAAATCGTTTTGGCGTCCCATCATTTATTCGTTCAGGGCCAGATGTGGGCATTCCGCCGCTGGGCTCTGCGCGATTTCACGATTCAAGAATTTATCGAAATGCAAACGAAGTTCCTTCTGCAGGGGATGGCAGGAGAAAAAATCTCGGTATCAGGGGGCTAAACATACATGGCTACAATCCAGGAAACAAAAACGTACCAGCCGAAAAACCATATCCGTTTTGTTACAGCTTCAGCGTTGTTCGACGGACATGACGCATCGATCAATATCATGCGACGTATTTTACAATCGACCGGTGTTGAAGTAATCCACCTCGGACATAACCGTTCGGTTGAAGAAGTGGTCAATGCTGCAATCCAGGAAGATGTGCAGGGAATCGCGATTTCCTCTTATCAGGGAGGACACGTCGAATACTTCAAGTACATGCATGATTTATTGCAGGAGAAAGGCGCTCCGCATATCCGCATTTATGGCGGAGGCGGGGGCGTTATCCTTCCGCGCGAAATCATGGAGCTTCACGAATACGGCATTGCCCGCATTTTCTCGCCGGAAGACGGCCGCAAAAAAGGGCTTCAGGGTATGATCACGGAAATCGTTGAAGAATGTGATTTCTCGACGGTCAAAGAGGATCTTTCTGTTGAAAAATTATCTCCGGAAAATCCGGTAACTGTCGCGAACTTGATTACTGCCGCAGAAGAAGCGCATACACGCGGCGGCGATACATCCGAATTGATGAGTGCAGTGAAAAACCAGTCTAAAAACACACCTGTGCTGGGCATCACCGGAACAGGCGGAGCTGGGAAAAGTTCTTTGACGGATGAATTGATCCGCCGTTTCCTTACAGAATTACCGGGTAAAAACATTGCGATCCTCTCAATCGACCCGACTAAACAAAAAACAGGCGGCGCATTGCTTGGCGACCGAATCCGCATGAACGCAATCTTCAACAAACGCGTTTTCATGAGAAGCCTTGCAACCCGTGGCTCGCGTACAGAACTGTCCGCGGCACTTGGAGATGTGCTTGACGTCATCAAGGCAGCAGGTTTTGACCTGATTGTCGTGGAAACAAGCGGTATCGGACAAGGAGATGCCGAAATCGCCAACTTCTCGGACGTTTCGATGTACGTCATGACAAGTGAATTCGGAGCGCCTTCTCAACTGGAAAAAATCGACATGATCGATTACGCGGATTTGATTGTCATCAATAAATTCGAGCGTAAAGGCTCAGAAGATGCATTGCGCCAGGTTCAAAAGCAATTCCAGCGCAGCCATATGCGTTTTGATGATGAATTGGACAAGATGCCTGTTTATGGCACAATTGCCAGCCAGTTCAATGATAAAGGAACAAACTCCCTGTTCGCGGCTTTGGTTGCGACCGTCAATGAAAAATGCGGCACCGACTGGGTGACGGATTACGAACAATTCGCAAAAACGCAAAAAGAGAACCTGATCATCCCGAATGACCGCCGTTATTATTTGCGTGAGTTGACGGATACTGTCCGCGGCTACCACGCGAAGTCAAAAGAGCAGGCAGGATTTGCCCGCCGCCTCTTCCAGTTGGAAGGCGCAATCGACGAAGTGAAGAAAAAATCGCCGGACGACGCATTGGTAAATTCACTCCAATCCCTTGCAGAAGGTGTCCGTGATCAATTGACGAATGAATCAAAACGCATTCTGGAAAACTGGGCAGCAGTGAAAGAAGCCTATACAGGCGACGAATTCGTGACCACTGTCCGCGACAAGGAAATCCGTACGATTTTACGCACGGAAAGCTTGTCAGGACTGAAAATTCCAAGAGTCGTATTGCCGAAATTCGTTGATTACGGAGAAATCCTCAGCTGGGTTTACGCTGAAAACGTACCGGGTTCATTCCCTTATACAGCTGGTGTCTTCCCGTTCAAACGCGCGGGAGAAGATCCAAAACGCCAATTCGCGGGTGAAGGGACGCCGGAACGCACAAACCGCCGCTTCCATTACCTGTCGAAAGACGACGACGCAAAACGCCTGTCGACGGCATTCGATTCCGTAACACTTTACGGAGAAGATCCGGATCACCGCCCTGATATTTATGGTAAAGTCGGCGAGTCAGGTGTATCCATCTGTACGCTGGACGACATGAAAAAATTATATGACGGCTTTGATCTCTGTGCGCCGTCCACTTCCGTTTCCATGACGATCAACGGGCCGGCACCGATCATCCTTGCGATGTTCATGAATACGGCAATCGATCAGCAAGTCAAGAAACGTGAAGAAGAACTCGGCCGCACATTGACGCTCGAAGAATTCACCGAAGTCCGTGAAGGGACGCTGCAAGTGGTCCGCGGGACGGTTCAGGCGGATATCCTGAAAGAAGACCAAGGGCAGAACACATGCATCTTCTCGACTGAATTCGCATTGCGTATGATGGGCGATATCCAGCAATACTTCATCGACCATAAAGTGCGCAATTACTATTCCGTATCGATTTCGGGCTATCATATCGCGGAAGCGGGCGCAAACCCGATTTCACAATTGGCCTTCACGCTGTCGAACGGCTTCACTTACGTGGAATATTATCTGAGCCGCGGCATGAACATCGATGACTTTGCGCCGAACTTGTCGTTCTTCTTCTCGAACGGCCTGGATCCGGAGTACACGGTTATCGGACGTGTGGCAAGACGCATCTGGGCAATCGTGATGCGCGATAAATACGGTGCCAACGAACGCAGCCAGAAACTGAAATACCATGTTCAGACTTCAGGCCGCAGCCTTCATGCACAGGAAATCGACTTCAACGATATCCGCACAACGCTGCAGGCTTTGATGGCACTTCAGGACAACACGAACTCGCTTCATACGAACGCTTACGATGAAGCCATCACGACTCCGACTGAGGAATCTGTCCGCCGCGCAATGGCGATCCAGATGATCATCACGAAAGAGCACGGCTTGTCGAAAAACGAAAATCCGCTGCAAGGCGCATTTATTGTTGAAGAACTGACGCAGCTGGTGGAAGAAGCGGTATTGCAGGAATTCGACCGCATCAACGACCGCGGCGGCGTGCTTGGCGCTATGGAAACACAATATCAGCGCGGCAAGATCCAGGAAGAATCGATGCATTACGAAATGAAGAAACACACAGGCGAATTGCCGATTATCGGAGTCAACACGTATCTGAACCCGAATCCGCAATCGGACGACGACATCAATGCGATGGAAATCGCCCGCGCCACAAAAGAAGAGAAAGAAACACAGATCAACAACCTGCGTGCCTTCCAGGAGCGCAATGATTCTGACGAAGCGCTTGCACGCTTGAAACAGGCCGCGAAAACTGGCGGCAACATCTTTGAAGAATTGATGGAAACTGTTAAAGTGGCAAGTCTTGGCCAAATTACGACTGCATTATACGAAGTCGGCGGCCAATATCGCCGGAATATGTAAGAATTTATGTGAGAACCCGTTTGCATCCTTTGCAGGCGGGTTTTTCTCATTGGATTCGATGAGTTTTGGAAGTTACGCGCGATTAAAGATTTTTATGCGCGGTTAAGCTGATTTACCCGCGATTAAAAAGAAATATGCGCGATTAAAATTTTTTGTGCACGATTAAAAAATTTTGCGTGCGTTCAGCCTAAATCTGTATGCGACTGACATATGCGACAACTATACAGTCGGCTCGCCGGATTGATTCGAAAAGCTATTCGATATATTCAGGAAACTCAGTTATAATAGAAGAAATTGCACGTGGGCCATAAAGGATGATTAACTATGCCGAAGTATGTAAATTACCTGATAATTATTGTCTGTATCATATTGATCATTTTCCTGTACAATAGAGCACTGGGCTCCGTTCCGTTAATCATCCTGTCGCTCTACCTGTTTTATTATGGGTGGAAGGAATTGGGGAAAAGAAAAAACAAGTCACGGTAGCGGACTGAAGAGACTTTGTATATAATGAATTAAGTTAAGAGAGAAGAAGGGACGTGCGGTAATTGAAATTACGTGAATTATCCAAAGAGGAACTAATCGAAGAGTCGTTTGTAGACTTAACATACGCATTATTGGCTGAAACCCATGAAACAAAAACATATCCTGAAATCGTTGAGGAAATTGAAGGTTTGCTGGGCCTTTCTAAAGAAGATATGAAAGCGCGCCTTGTGCAATTCTACACGGACATGAACATTGATGGACGCTTCCTGATCCTCGGTGAAAACCGTTGGGGCCTTCGTGAATGGTATCCGGTAGAGCAGATCGAAGAAGAATCTGCGCCGACTGTCAAAGCCCGCAAGAAGAAAGCGAAAGTTGCGGACGATGAAGAATTCGAAGATATGGACCTTGAAATGGAAGATGAACTCGACTTCGATGATTTTGACGAAGATGAAGAGGACGATGAAGACGTAACGCCTAAACTCGGCGACGAAGTGGAAGTAATCGATTTTGATGCTGAAACGGACGAAGACGAGGATGAAGAGGACGTTGACGTTCTGGTCGAAGACATCGATGGCAACATCATTGATGATGAAGACGAAGAAGATGAAGAAGAAGACGAAGAGTTGAAGTAATCGGAACATTTTTTTACCTTGACTTTAATCACAGGACTGGATAAGATTTTACTGGGCTCCTTAAAAACAGGAGAAATGATTCGTACAGTTTATGCGCTCCCTCTGCACGCAGCAGAAGGGGCGCTTTTTATTTTTTCCCGGGCTATAGTTTAATAATAAAATACTTCAACAAGTCGCTTCAGCGCTTAGGACAAAGCTCCCGCAATAAGCCGAGAAGACCACTCGTCTTATTGCTCCGCTCAGTCCATAGGCGCGCCGGCGCTAGAAGGAACTCTAGAGATATGGAGCAAAACAGCGCAGACGCCCAGGTGACCAAGCGAAGTGCTGAGATCCACTCGGGCGAAGGGTACTGAGCACGAGTTAGCTCAGCGCAAGCCACCAGGCAAGCGCAGCTGTTTTGCGGAATATCGGGTAGCAAAGCATGCGCTATCTGTCATTACACACCTATGCAAACCACAAAGCACGTCTTCAAAAATCGAGGAGGAAACAAGCATGACAAAGTATATTTTCGTAACCGGCGGCGTAGTATCATCGCTTGGTAAAGGGATCACAGCGGCTTCACTTGGCCGTTTATTGAAAAATAGAGGATTGAACGTCACAATCCAGAAATTCGATCCATACATCAACATTGACCCGGGCACGATGAGCCCATATCAGCACGGAGAAGTTTTCGTAACAGATGACGGCGCGGAAACGGATTTGGACTTGGGCCATTACGAGCGCTTCATCGACATTAACTTGAACAAATATTCGAATGTGACGACGGGGAAAGTCTATTCGACTGTTATTCAAAAAGAACGCCGCGGCGATTATCTTGGCGGAACTGTCCAAGTAATTCCGCACATCACCAACGAAATCAAAGATCGTTTATTGCGCGCAGCGAAAACGGCAAAAGCGGATGTAGTCATCACGGAAATCGGCGGAACAGTAGGGGATATCGAATCCTTGCCGTTCCTTGAAGCGATTCGCCAGATGAAATCCGACCTGGGACGCGAAGAAGTCATGTACATCCACTGTACATTGATCCCGTACCTTGGCGCAGCAAAAGAAATGAAAACAAAACCGACTCAGCACAGTGTCAAAGAATTGCGCAGTTTGGGTATCCAGCCTAACCTGATCGTTGTCCGTACGGAACATCCGGTACCGCAGGATATGAAAGATAAGATTGCGTTATTCTGTGACATTAAAGCGGAAGAAGTTATTGAATCACGTGACGTTGATGTGATCTATGAAATGCCGCTTCGTTTGCAGGAGCAGAACATGGATCAAATCGTTCTGGATCATTTCGGCATAGAAGCACCTAAAGCGGATATGACGGAATGGACTGGGCTTGTGGAAAAAGTGAAATCACTGAAGAACACAGTTCGCATCGGTCTTGTCGGTAAATACGTCGAGTTGCAGGATGCCTATATTTCCGTTGTAGAATCTTTGAAACACGCAGGCTTTGCTTTCGATTCGGATATTGAAGTGGACTGGATCAACGCAGAACATGTCAACGCCGAAAACGTTGAAGAGAAATTGAGCAATTGCGACGGCATCCTGGTTCCTGGAGGATTCGGGGACCGTGGTGTTGAAGGGAAAATCGTCGCTACGAAATATGCGCGTGAAAACAAAGTGCCATTCTTCGGGATTTGCCTTGGCATGCAGCTGGCGTCAGTAGAATTCGCCCGCAATCTGATGGGTATGGAAGATGCCCATTCTTCAGAATTGGATCCGAAGACTCCTTACCCGGTCATCGATTTATTGCCGGAGCAAAAAGACATTGAAGATCTGGGCGGCACGTTGCGTCTGGGATTGCAGCCTGCAAAATTGAAAGAAGGGTCGAAAGCGCATGAAGCTTACGGCGAATCTTTAGTATACGAACGCCATCGCCACCGCTACGAGTTCAACAACGAATTCCGTGAGCAATTCGAAGCAGCCGGCTTCATGTTTTCGGGTACAAGCCCGGATGGCCGCCTGGTTGAAATCATCGAAATTGCTGATCACCCATGGTTCGTGGCTTGCCAATTCCACCCGGAATTCATCTCTCGCCCGAACCGTCCGCAGCCGTTGTTCCGTGAATTTGTCAAAGCATCAATCGCTAATAAATAATTAAATAAATATAGCAAAAGCCTTTCCGGCAATTACAATCCGGAAAGGCTTTTGCGTTTAATAGGATTCTTCTGCGAGCATCCTGTCCAACATCACTTTGATAATATGATAGGCGTATAAAGCGGCCATCGCATGTGGTTTTACAGTTTGGTCGCCGGTTTCAGCCGCAGGGATGCCTTCATCGATGCCGAGCGACAGGAAAACTTCCGGCAGATCCGATTCATGTGATTCTGCAGAGAGCATGGCGAACGGGATGGCGGCATCGGATAATCTGCCTGCCAGTTCATCCCCTTCATCTTTTTTTGATAGAATGAAGACACGGTCAGCGCTTGTTAAAATGCTGTCCGGTTTCCATTCACTTGCAGAAGGAATCGGCTCTATGCCGTCGAGTGCGGCAGCGGCTACCGCTTTCATTTCGCCGAAGGCGGCTATAAAAATGGTTCCTTCACCAATTGCGGCTTGTGCAAGAAGGCGGGCGATTTCTTCGAGTGTGTGTTCATGCAAAGCGATGCGCTCGAATGTTTTGGTTAATTGTGAAGATAATATTTTCAATTCTTTCACCTCAAGCAAAAGTATAGCAGAAGCACCGATGAATAAATGCTGAGGGCTGGATATAGGAGGACTCTAAATGAAGACGATTTTGATTGTGGACGATCAGCCGGGTATACGGATGTTATTGCAAGAAGTATTTTCGAAAGAAGGATTTGAGACCTTATCGGCCGGCAACGGGCGTGAGGCGCTGGATATTTTTGAAAAGATGCGTCCTGAGCTGGTCCTGCTGGATATGAAAATTCCGGGAATGGACGGCATTGAAATCCTGAAACAGATGAAGCGGGAATGTGAAAGGGTCCAGGTAGTGATGATGACTGCCTATGGCGAATTGAATCTGATAGAAGAAGCGAAGACGTGGGGAGCGGTTCGCCATTTCACAAAACCGTTCGATGTATTTGAACTGCGCGAGACTGTAAAGAAATTGTTAGAGGACTGATACACTAGGAAGTGGCGGATAGATACAGATTTTGTTATGATAGGGAAGGTATTTGCTTTATTTAGTCGCTGAGGAGGAAGTTTGTCATGGCATTGGTTTCAATGAAAGAAATGATGATAAAAGGTAAAGAAGAAGGATATGCAATCGGTCAGTTCAACTTGAACAACCTGGAATTCACACAAGCGATTCTCCAGGCTGCGCAAGAAGAGAATTCTCCAGTTATTTGTGGAGTTTCTGAAGGAGCAGCCCGTTATATGGGTGGATTCACAACAGTTGTAAACATGGTGAAAGGCCTTATGCACGATTATAAGATCACAGTGCCAGTGGCAATTCATTTGGATCATGGTTCAAGCTTTGAAAAATGCAAGGAAGCAATCGATGCTGGTTTCACCTCAGTCATGATCGACGCATCCCACCATCCTTTCGAAGAAAATATCGAGATAACTAAACAAGTTGTGGAGTATGCACATAAACATAATGTATCTGTGGAAGCGGAACTTGGCACAGTCGGCGGGCAAGAAGATGATATCATCGCTGATGGCGTCATTTACGCCGATCCGCAGGAATGCAAACTATTGGTTGAGCAGACTGGGATTGATTGTTTGGCTCCTGCCCTTGGTTCGGTGCACGGACCGTATAAAGGTGAGCCGAATCTTGGATTCAAAGAAATGGAAGAAATTTCACAGCTTTGTGATGTGCCGCTTGTTCTTCACGGCGGTACTGGAATCCCAGTCAAAGATATCCAGCGTTCCGTGGGACTTGGAACAGCTAAGATCAATGTTAATACAGAAAGCCAAATCGCTTCTGCGAAAGCGGTCCGTGAAGTGTTGGATAACGACAAAGTTGTCTACGACCCGCGTAAATACATGGGGCCTGCACGTGAAGCCATCAAAAACACAGTAATCGGCAAAATGCGTGAATTCGGAAGTTCCGGCAAAGCGCAATAGGACAGAATGCAAATAGATGGAGGAGAGAAGAAGCGAAAAAAGGCGCCTTCTCTTTTTTCCGTACTACAGGAGGAAATATATTATGAAATTTTTTATTGATACTGCAAACTTTGACGAAATAAAAGAAGCACATTCTTGGGGCATCCTATCGGGTGTTACAACTAACCCATCACTAGTGGCAAAAGAGAAAAACGTCTCTTTCCACGATCGTTTGAAAGAAATCGCTGAATTGGTTGATGGTTCAATCAGCGGCGAAGTTATTGCTCTTGATGCAGAAAACATGATTAAAGAAGGCCGTGAATTGGCTGCACTTGCACCAAATATCACAGTGAAATTGCCAATGACTCCAGACGGTTTGAAAGCATGTGCCGTTCTTGCGGGCGAAGGCAAAAAAGTCAACGTTACATTGATTTTCAGCGCAAACCAGGCTTTACTTGCAGCACGTGCTGGCGCAGCATATGTATCGCCTTTCCTTGGCCGTCTTGATGACATTGGCCATAACGGAATGGATCTGATTGCGACGATTGCAGAAATTTTTGCGATCCACGACATTGATTCTGAAATTATTGCGGCTTCAATCCGCCATCCTCAACACGTTACGGAAGCAGCTTTGAACGGCGCACACATTGGTACAATGCCAATTAAAGTAATGGAGCAAATGTTCAAACATCCATTAACGGACAAAGGAATCGAAGCATTTTTGGCTGACTGGGAAAAACGGACTGAAAAATAAAGAGAAACTTCATTAAGCGGGGCATTTTTTCCCCGCTTAATGTTAGTTGATCCAATCGGGTTTTTAGGGTCAGTTGATCTCCCGCTTGGAAAAGTGGGAGATCAACTGACCGTTAATACAGGATAAAATATAACGTGGAAACCGAGTCCGGAATGTGTAAGGCAAACTGGACCAATCGGACTTTCACGGCTTTCGGAGGAGCGGCAGCAGCCGTTTACGACAGCCGTGAGAGTAGGATAAAGGAGAATACTGATGGACGTTTATAAAATTACAGGCGGAAAACGCCTGTCTGGGACGATAAAAGTCAATGGAGCAAAAAATAGCGCGGTGGCATTGATTCCCGCATCGATTTTGGCGAATTCACCTGTTCAGATTGAAGGTTTGCCTGGCATTTCTGATGTATGGACATTAAAGAAGATTTTGGAAGAAATCGGTGGGGAAGTCAGTTTTGAAGATGGCACGATGAGCATCGATCCGACCAATATGATCGACATGCCGCTGCCAAATGGCAATGTCAAAAAATTGCGGGCTTCCTACTATATGATGGGGGCAATGCTCGGACGTTTCAAACATGCGGCCATCGGTCTGCCTGGCGGCTGTTTCTTGGGACCTCGTCCTATCGATCAGCATATTAAAGGCTTCGAAGCACTGGGTGCTAAAGTAACGAACGAACACGGCGCTATTTACCTTCGCGCGGATGAGCTGCGCGGAGCTAAAATCTATTTGGATGTCGTATCAGTCGGCGCTACCATCAATATTATGCTGGCAGCTGTTTTGGCAAAAGGCCAGACAACGATTGAAAACGCGGCGAAAGAACCTGAAATTATCGATGTCGCTACCTTGTTGACCAATATGGGCGCTAAAATCAAAGGCGCGGGAACTAACATAATCCGTATTGACGGTGTTGAAGAATTGCATGGTACAAACCATACAATCATTCCTGACCGCATCGAAGCAGGAACATTTATGATTCTTGCAGCTGCTGCCGGCGACGGCATCACGATTGATAACGTAATTCCTTTCCATATGGAAGCTTTGACAGCCAAGCTGCGTGAGATGGGCGTTGAAGTACAGGAAGGCGAAGAATCGATTCATATTCCGAAACCTGAGAAATTGCAGGCCATTGACGTGAAAACCTTGGTCTACCCAGGATTCGCGACAGATCTTCAACAGCCATTTTCAGTGCTGATGACGCAGGCGGAAGGTTCATCGATGATCACCGATACAATCTATTCCGCCAGATTCAAACATATCGACGAATTGCGCCGGATGAACGCCAGCGGCAGAGTCGAAGGCAGAGCAGCCATCATCACTGGCCCGACGCCATTGACTTCAGCGACCGTTGTTGCTTCTGACCTTCGCGCGGGTGCAGCTTTGGTAATTGCCGGATTGCTTGCAGAAGGCGAAACCGAAATCCGTGAAATCTATCATATCGAACGCGGCTATGCCGAAATCATTGAAAAATTGCGTGGATTAGGTGCTGACATTCGCAGAGAGACAATCGATCCTGTAACAAGTTCGAGGTCAGACCTTAGCTCTGACGCGAATTAACCCGGATTCGTCTTAACAATATATGTTACAATCATAGGGACATATATTTAGTTTAGTTGTATTTAAATCTTTACTCTTAAGCACACTATGTGATTAAGGGGAGTCCAAGATATGCAGCAAAACAACGGAGACTCCTAAGGGGACAGAAACACAGTTGGCTTTCCAACTGTGTTTCAAGCTCAGTGCAAGCCAAGCGCGGCCAAAGACCTTCCGGCTGGCGCTTTGCGACGAAGCTAGCGTAGCGATGCAGGAGCATGGGTTTTGGAAAGCGAAGTTGTTTTGCGGAATATCGGTTTTTAAGATTTACTTAATCAACTATCAAAGTTAGCCGAACGGGAGGAACGAATAATATGGAACGTAGTTTATCAATGGAATTAGTGCGTGTTACAGAAGCGGCGGCAATCGCTTCCGCCAAATGGATGGGCCGAGGCCTTAAAAATGAAGCGGATGACGCAGCAACCACAGCCATGCGCACAGTGTTCGATACCATTCCTATGCAGGGTGTCGTCGTAATCGGCGAAGGTGAAATGGATGAAGCGCCGATGCTTTACATTGGTGAAGAGCTGGGAACTGGCAACGGTCCCGAAGTGGACGTTGCCGTAGATCCGCTTGAAGGAACGAATATTGTAGCAGCTGGCGGCTGGAATGCACTTGCCGTTTTGGCGATTGCCGACCGCGGCAATCTGTTGAACGCACCCGATATGTATATGGACAAAATTGCAGTCGGCCCTGAATCAGTAGGGAAAATTGATATTAATGCACCAGTCATCGATAACCTCCGCGCTGTGGCAAAAGCCAAGAACAAGAATATTGAAGATGTGGTGGCGACGGTTCTGAACCGTGAACGCCATGCTGATATCATCCAGCAAATCCGTGATGCCGGTGCCCGCATCAAACTCATCAATGATGGGGATGTCGCGGGAGCCATTAATACGGCGTTTGATGAAACCGGCGTGGATATTTTGTTCGGTGCTGGCGGAGCACCCGAAGGCGTTATAGCGGCTGTAGGCTTAAAATGCCTCGGCGGTGAGCTTCAGGGCAAACTTCTTCCGCAGAACGATGAAGAGAGACAACGCTGCATCGATATGGGAATCGATGTAAACAAGGTTCTTCTGATGGATGATCTTGTAAAAGGCGACGACGCGATTTTTGCAGCTACCGGTGTCACTGATGGTGAATTATTGCGCGGCATCCAGTTAAAAGGCGGCTTTGCAGAAAGCCACACGCTGGTCATGCGCGCGAAATCAGGCACCGTACGCTTTGTGGAAGGGCGCCACAGTCTGAAGAAAAAACCGAATCTCGTGATGAACGATTAATGAAAGAACTTCAAAAATGGGTCCGGCTTAAAAGCCGGGCTCCTTCTTTAAAATCTTCCAATTGTTAACCTCAATATCAATTTCCTAAAAAAATCAGAATAAGAGTGGTGTCCTCATACATGTCAACGATTACTATATCCGCATTGGAAAATATGACCTTAAAAGAACTTTATAATTTAGCGAAAGAATACAAGCTCGTCAATTACAGCAAACTGACGAAAAAAGAGCTGATTTTTGCGATACTCAAAACCCGTGCAGAACAGGAAGGCTTTTTCTTTATGGAAGGCGTTCTTGAAATCATTCAATCCGAAGGTTTTGGATTCCTGCGTCCGATCAATTATTCACCGAGCTCTCAGGACATCTATATTTCAGCATCGCAAATTCGCCGCTTTGACTTGCGTAATGGAGACAAGGTGTCGGGCAAAGTTCGTCCGCCAAAAGAAAATGAACGTTATTTCGGTCTGCTTCAGGTAGAAGCGGTAAACGGGGAAGATCCGGAAGTCGCGAAAGAAAGGGTCCATTTCCCTGGCTTGACGCCATTGTATCCGGACCGCCATATTCGTCTTGAAACAAACCACGATCATTTATCAACACGCATCATGGATTTGGTATCACCTGTTGGATTTGGTCAGCGCGGTTTGATCGTTGCACCGCCGAAAGCCGGTAAAACAATGTTATTGAAGGAAATTGCGAATTCCATCACTACGAATCATCCGGAAGCGGAATTGATTGTGCTGCTCATCGATGAGCGCCCTGAAGAAGTCACAGACATCGAGCGTTCAGTAAATGCGGATGTTGTGTCTTCAACTTTTGATGAGATTCCGGAAAACCATGTGAAAGTTGCAGAACTGGTTCTTGAGCGTGCCATGCGCCTCGTAGAGCATAAACGCGATGTCGTTATTTTGATGGATTCGATTACACGCCTTGCCCGTGCCTATAACCTCGTCATCCCGCCGAGTGGCCGGACACTTTCAGGGGGGATTGACCCAGCGGCTTTCCATCGTCCGAAAAGATTTTTCGGCGCTGCCCGCAATATCGAAGAAGGCGGGAGCCTGACGATATTGGCCACTGCATTGGTGGAAACCGGTTCACGTATGGATGAAGTGATTTATGAGGAATTTAAAGGGACTGGCAATATGGAGCTCCACTTGGACAGAAGCCTTGCTGAGCGCCGCATATTCCCGGCACTCGATATTCGCCGTTCAGGAACACGCAAGGAAGAATTATTGATTGGCAAAGAAGAACTTGATAAGCTATGGAAGATTCGTAAAACATTCTCGGACACACATGATTTTGCGGAACGTTTCCTGAAGAAATTAAACCAGACACAAACCAATGAAGACTTTTTTGCTCAATTGACCACAGAAATGAAAGCTCATCGCGCATCAAAAAAGACGATTTAATTTCTTGCAATAGAGATCAAATCTTGTTAAGATAGTATCAATGAGTCAAAAGCAAAGCTATTGCATATACGGCCTAAAGAGCCGTGTAAGGCAATAGTAAAATAGATTAAACTCTGTTCCGGATGGTTCAGGGCGAGAGGAGAAAAACACATGAAAACAGGAATTCACCCAGAATACAAACAAGCTACAGTAACTTGCTCTTGCGGTAACTCTTTCACTACAGGATCTGTAAAAGAAGATATCAGCGTAGAGCTTTGCTCGGAATGTCATCCATTCTACACTGGACGTCAAAAATTCGCAGCAGCTGATGGCCGTGTTGACCGTTTCAACAAAAAATACGGTATCAAAGAAGAAAACCCAAATAACGAAGAATAAAACAGAAAAGCGAAAGTGCCCGTTAAGCTCTGACAGGCATAAGGCGAACCAGCGAAGTGGCGTTTTTTGCCACGCAGCTGGGGTGACTTATGACCCGAAGAGCTGGGCCACTGGAGTCTGGACAAAAAAATACCTGCCTTGCGCGAAATCGCCGGGCAGGATTTTTTTTTGCCATTTTATCGGTTAATCCATTTACATAATTACAAGAAATTGCGGTAATGCATGCCGAAATTAGGTATTATTAATACTATATAAATAATTACATTGCTTCGTCGCAAAGACATGACCTCGCATGCTTCGGTCAAGTCTTCGAAGCTGTTTTGCGTAATATCGATTTTAAAAATTAAAAAGGTAACTAACCAACTAACCAAGTGTTTGAAAGGGGTCCCTAAAATGTATGTAATGAAACAGACAGGCTGGGTCGAATTGATATGCGGAAGCATGTTTTCCGGCAAATCGGAAGAACTGATCCGCCGTGTTAGACGCTCACAATTCGCCAAACAGAAAATTGCAGTATTCAAACCGAAAATCGATGATCGCTACAGCGAAGAAGCGGTCGTATCCCATAACGGCACAACAGTAATTGCGCTTCCAATCTCCCATTCCGAAGAAATGTGGGAATACATTACAGATGAATTCGATGTAATTGCAATCGACGAGGCACAATTCTTCGACGACGGCATCATCGAAAACGTTCAAAAACTTGCCAACCACGGCTTCCGCGTTATAGTTGCCGGATTGGATCAGGATTTCAGAGGGCAGCCGTTTGGTCCAATGCCATCTTTACTGGCGATTGCTGAACAAGTTACCAAATTACAGGCAGTTTGCACAGTTTGCGGTTCACCCGCAAGCCGTACCCAACGTCTGATTGACGGTAAACCGGCGGGTTCTGACGATCCAACAATCCTGGTAGGCGCCTCAGAAGCATACGAACCAAGATGCCGCCATCACCACGAAGTACCATCAGGCGTTACCGTTTCAGAATGAAAAAGGTATCGTATATAATATAAATAAGTAGAGCATAGAATCTATAGTAACCGATATTCCGCAAAACAGCTCCGAAGACATTAGCCGACGCGTGCGAGGCTATGTCTTTGCGACGAAGCTAGCGTAGCGATGCAGGAGCACGATTATTTACCTCTGCACCCTGGGAGTCTTCGCTGTTTTGCTCCATATCTCTAGAAATTTATCTAGCGTCGGCGCGCCTATGGAGCAGGCGAATGCCGACCGGGCAGAAGACGAGTGCTCTTCTCGGCTTATTGCGGGAGGCAAGGTTCGCCATACGAAGATGGCGCATCCTTTGCGACGAGCAGTGCGCAGGAGCATAATCTTTGTACTGTCCTAAGCGCCGAAGCGGTATTTGAGTATTTTAATATTTTATCTTATATATATATAGAAGCAATTTAAAATAGTAACAGGAAATTGAGGTGACGGCGATGTTTGATCGATTGCAAGCTGTTGAAGATCGATACGACCGTTTAAATGAATTATTAAGTGACCCTGAAGTTGTCAGCGACACCAATAAGCTTCGTGAATATTCCAAAGAACAATCAGATTTGCAGGAAACGGTAGAAGCATACCGTGAACACAAAGATCTGAAAGCGCAATTGGCTGATGCCAAAGCGATGTTCGATGACAAGATGGATGCTGACATGCGGGAAATGGTCAAAGAAGAAGTTAACGAATTAGAAGAAAAAGTGGAAGCGATTGAAGAGCGTCTCCATATTTTATTGATACCAAAAGATCCGAACGACGATAAAAACGTTATTATGGAAGTGCGTGGAGCAGCGGGTGGAGATGAGGCCGCGCTGTTTGCCGGTGACCTTTACCGCATGTACAGCCGCTACGCTGAGTCGAAAGGCTGGAAAGTGACGATAATGGATTCGTCGGCTACAGGGCTTGGCGGTTTCAAGGAAGTTGTGTTCATGATTTCCGGAAAAGGCGCTTATTCCAAGCTGAAATTCGAAAACGGCGCTCACCGCGTGCAGCGTGTTCCGGAAACGGAATCAGGCGGACGCATCCATACTTCAACGGCGACAGTAGCCTGTCTGCCGGAAGTGGAAGAAGTGGAAGTCGAAATCCATGACAATGATATTCGAGTGGATACCTATGCATCTTCTGGTGCCGGCGGACAATCGGTCAACACGACGATGTCAGCGGTGCGCCTGACACATATTCCGACCAATACAGTCGTAACGTGCCAGGATGAAAAATCACAGATCAAGAACAAAGCGAGTGCCATGAAAGTTCTGCGCGCGCGTGTTTACGACAAATTCCAGCAGGAAGCTCGAGCTGAATACGATGCTGTCCGTAAATCCGCTGTAGGAACCGGCGACCGTTCTGAACGGATCCGCACTTATAATTACCCGCAGAACCGCGTAACAGATCACCGTATCGGTTTGACAATCCAGAAGTTAGATCAGATTCTTCAAGGGAAAATGGACGAATTGATCGATGCATTGATCGTTGAAGAGCAATCTGCGCGAATGGAAAGCTTGAACAATGCATAAACCACATAAAATTTTTGAGGCCCTTAACCGGGCTTCTTCTTATTTACTGGATAATGGACGTGAAGAAGCAGCCGCCAGGATTTTGATGCAGCACACACTGGGACTTAGCCAAGCGGGTCTTCTGGCTTCACTGCGCGATGATATGGATAACACCAGTTTTCAAGAATTCTGGAGAAGGATTGAACAGCATGCAAAAGGGACGCCTGTGCAGCATCTGACGGGGCATGAGATATTTTATGGACGGAAATTTCTCGTGAATCCCGATGTGCTGATTCCCCGTCCGGAAACGGAAGAACTGGTCGAAGAAGCCTTGGAGCTGATTCAAAGGCATATTCCGAATCCATCCCCTTCCATTGCCGATATTGGCACAGGCAGTGGGATCATTGCCATAACCATGAAAGAGGAAATGCCTTCTTCGAAAGTTACGGCGACGGATATTTCGCAAAAGGCTCTCGATACTGCCCAGCTAAATGCAAGGGAGCTTAGTGCTGAAATCGATTTTAGGCTGGGGGATTTATTTGAACCGTTAAAAGGGCAGAAGTGGGATGTTATCCTGTCAAATCCTCCGTATATCGCTTATTCTGAAGCGGAAGCCATGTCTGACAGTGTGAAGGATTTTGAGCCGCACTCGGCTTTATTCGCGGAGCAGGAAGGTCTTGCGCTCTACCATAAAATGATGGAAGATTTGCCTGAGCGGCTGAATAAACCCGGGATTATCGGTCTCGAAATCGGACATTTACAAGGAGAAGCTGTGGAAAAGATGCTGAAACAGGCTTTTCCACAGGCGAAAATTTACTGCAAAAAAGATATCAACAAAAATGACCGGATGGTTTTTTGCATTAACACCTGACTTGTGCACAAATTGGGTATAATAATGATACAGTTACACACAATTTGTGGATAGAACTGCAGAAACCTGAGGAAATGGGAGTTGCTGAAATGAGTACAGAAGTAATTCTTGTGGATAAAAATGTGAATAAAGAAGAAACTTATGCACAGGCTGTGGATATAATCCGTCAGGGAGGCGTCGTGGCGTTCCCGACAGAGACTGTGTACGGTCTTGGGGCAGATGCCACCAACGCCGAGGCGGTAGGGAAAATATTCGAGGCAAAAGGGCGGCCGGCTGACAACCCGTTAATTGTGCACGTGGATTCAAAAGAAACGGCAGTTACCTATGTGGATGAAGTTTCAGAAAAGGCTTTGAAATTGATGGATGCGTTTTGGCCGGGAGCTTTGACACTTATCATGAAATCAAAGCCGCATATTTTTGCGCAGAATGTGACTGCTGGTCTTGAAACAGTCGGAATCCGCGTGCCTAATCACCCGGTGGCGCTGAATCTTTTGAAGCGGCTGCAATTGCCGGTCGCAGCGCCAAGCGCCAATACCAGTGGAAAACCGAGCCCGACACTTGCTGAACATGTGTATCACGATATGGAAGATAAAATACCGTTGATTCTTGACGGGGGACAGACGAAAATCGGCATCGAATCGACCGTGCTTGATATGACCAGCGAACCGCCAGTGATACTTCGTCCCGGAAATGTAACAAAAGAACAGATTGAAAGCATCATCGGTACCATCAGATTATCTGCTGAACTTCACGGCAACGCACCGAAATCTCCAGGTATGAAATATACTCATTATGCACCGGATGCCCCGGTTTATCTGATTGAAGATGACAGCAAAATGATCCATAAAGCAATCGAACACGTACAAGGCAAAGGGAAGAAAATCGCTGTCCTCAGCAGCAATGAATATCCGGAAGCGGATTTTCATTTTCCGTTGAGCCCAGAGACTTTATACAGCAGCTTGCGCAAATGTGATATGACCGACGCGGATCTGATATTGGCCGGGGTGCCGGCTGAGCGGAATGACAGTGATTTCATGATGAACCGCCTGGAAAAAGCAGCAGATCATAAATGGTTCAGTTGAAAATTCTCGAAAGCAGGTGACATGATGAAAATTGTATTTGTTTGCACAGGAAATACTTGCAGGAGCCCGATGGCTGAAGCGATTTTGGAATCCAAAAGAATCACCGGCATCGAAGTCCGTTCAGCGGGGGTTTTTGCCGGCAGTTCACCGATTTCACAAAATGCAGGAGCTGTTCTTGCGGAGCAGGGAATTGAATTCAATCATACGTCACGGCCGCTTTCTCCGGAAGATTTGGAATGGGCCGATGTCATTTTGACCATGACCCTTTCCCATAAACAGTTGATCCGCCAACAACATCCGCACATGTCGGAGAAACTGTTCACATTGAAAGAATATGTGACCGGCTCGGCTGATGATGTAAGTGACCCATACGGCGGCTCAGTCTCAGTGTATCAACAGACTTTCGACGAATTGCATGAACTGATCGGCAGGCTGGAAACTAAACTTTTGCAGGAAAAATAAAAATTTTGCCACCCGTCATTTTGGGTGGTTTTTATTATGCGCTGATTTTCCCAACCTCAAAAAAACCATAACACTAACCGTTTATATGTTTTTTCGCATAAAGGTGTTAAAATGAAACCAAAGTGTAAAAGTAAATGATTGCTTTTAGCGCTAACAGAATAGAAAAGAGGGTTATACATGAAAATCGCTATTTCTTCTGATCACGGCGGCAACAATCTTCGCAAGGAAATGGTCAATCTCTTAAACGAGATGGGCATTGAATATAAGGACTTCGGCCCGCACACCGATGACTCTGTCGATTACCCCGATTACGCGACTCCGGTTGCGGAAGCTGTAGTAAACGGTGAAGCGGAGCGCGGAATCCTGATTTGCGGTACTGGAATCGGCATGTCGATCGCAGCCAATAAAGTAAAAGGAATTCGCTGTGCGCTTGTGCATGATGTTTTCAGCGCTAAAGCGACTAGAGGGCATAACGATTCAAATATCCTCGCAATGGGTGAACGGGTTGTCGGAGCGGGGCTTGCGCGTGAAATCGCAAAAACTTGGCTGACAGAAGAATTTGAAGGCGGACGCCACGAGAAACGGGTTCAGAAAATCACAGACTTAGAAAAATAAGGAGTGGTCAGCATGCAAAGTTTATGGCAATTGCAGCTAGAAGAAACATTGGGTGAACTGGAACAGACAATTGATTTCAGGAAAGGCCAGGTTTTTGTTGTCGGCTGTTCAACTTCCGAAGTGCTCGGACAGCATATCGGCACAGGAGGCGGGCTGGATATTGCGGAAAGCTTGTATGAACCATTGCAGAAATTCGCGGAACGCCATAAGATTTTTCTGGCATTCCAGGGTTGTGAACATATTAACCGCGCGTTGACGATTGAACGGCATGCAGCTGAGAAATACGGCTGGGAGCCGGTATCCGTCATTCCGGTGGCCAAAGCCGGTGGATCGATGAGTGCTTACGCATTCAGTGCTATGCATGATCCCGTAGTGGTAGAGGAAATCAAAGCGCACGCCGGAATCGATATCGGCCAGACAATGATCGGCATGCATTTAAAAAGAGTAGCCGTTCCAGTGCGTACATCTGTTAAACTAATAGGAGATGCGATTGTTTCTGCAGCCACCACCCGTCCGAAATTGATCGGCGGTGAACGAGCCAGCTACAATCGTGAGTTTGTTCAATTACAGGAGGGAAATCAGGATGGATTTGATTAAAGCGCAAGACCAGGCAGTATATGAAGCAATGAATGCGGAAAAAGAACGCCAGGAAGCGAATATCGAACTGATTGCATCAGAAAACTTTGTGTCGCAGGCCGTCATGGATGCGCAAGGCTCTGTATTGACTAATAAATACGCGGAAGGCTACCCGGGCAAACGTTATTACGGGGGCTGTGAATTCGTTGACGTGGTGGAAAATATCGCAAGAGACCGTCTGAAAGAAATTTTCGGCGCGGATCATGCCAATGTCCAGCCGCATTCCGGCTCCCAGGCAAATATGGCCGTTTATACTGCGGTTCTTGAAAAAGGCGATACGATTCTTGGGATGAACTTGAACCACGGCGGACATTTGACGCACGGCAGTAAAGTGAATTTCAGCGGCATGCAATATGATTTCCAGGAATACGGTGTAGATGAAGAAACACAATTGATCGATTATGATAAAGTGCGTGAAGCTGCACTGGAACATAAACCGAAAATGATCGTAGCGGGAGCGAGCGCTTATTCCCGCAAACTTGATTTTGAGAAGTTCCGCGAAATCGCTGATGAAGTCGGTGCTTATCTAATGGTTGATATGGCTCACATCGCTGGCCTTGTTGCAACAGGAGCTCATCCGAATCCGGTGCCTCATGCACATTTCGTGACTTCAACAACTCATAAAACTCTCCGTGGTCCACGCGGCGGTTTGATTCTTTGCAAAGAGGAATTCGCGAAGAAAATCGACAAAACGATTTTCCCTGGAATTCAAGGCGGACCGCTTATGCACGTAATCGCATCAAAAGCGGTAGCATTCGGCGAAGCACAGCAGCCTGAATACAAAGACTACATCGATCAAGTGGTGAAAAATGCCAACGCACTTGCAGAAGGCTTGATGTCTGAAGGCGTTGATATTGTGTCCAAAGGCACCGACAACCACTTAATGCTGATTGACCTGCGTTCATTGAACCTGACAGGGAAAGTAGCGGAGAAAGTTTTGGATGAAGTCGGCATTACAACGAATAAAAACACGATTCCATTCGATCCGGAAAGTCCATTTGTGACGTCAGGGATCCGTCTTGGAACGCCAGCGGTAACATCGCGCGGCTTTAAAGAGCCAGAAATGAAGGAAATCGCATCGATTATTGCGATGCTTCTTAAAAACCCAGAAGATGAAACAGCGAAGAAAGAAGCGGCTGAACGCACAGCTAAATTGACAGCCAGCTTCCCGCTCTATAAATAAGGGAATGCAGCGGCTGTCTGGCAAGGGCAGTCAGCTGCATTTTTCTCCCCATAGATAACGAAAGAAGGGGTACCGGATGCAAAACAGTAAAATAGAAAAAGAAAAGTACATAATTGTGGATTGGCTCAGCCGCCTCGGTGTCGAATTCCAAACCGGTTTCGTTGTCATCAATTCACAACTTGAAGAGCAGCCGATCCTGTATGCCAACCAGGCATTCTACGATATGACGGGATACTCCGAAAACGACGTTTTAGGTGAAAACGGACGTTTTTTGCATGGGGAAAAAACGGACAAGGCCATCAGTGCCAAAATCCGGGAATGCACGTTGTCAGACAAAGCCGATACGTTCGAAATCATTAATTATCATAAAAATAAAAATCCGTTCTGGAACGAAATCACCATACAGCCGATCAGTGTGGATGGCGGAAAGCACAGATATACGTTGATGCTGATGAAAAACATCAACGACCGGAAAAGGGAAGAAGCATTGATCCAACTGCAGCAGGAAGCATATACCGGCATCGAAAAAGGCTATATGCTCGGTTCTTTGCTGGAAAATGTCTGCAGAATCATTGAATCGTTCTTCAAAGACGGCACGACATGCACCATCCTGTTTGTGGATGAAAACGACAAATTCCGTGATGTGGCAGGAAAGTCCATGCCTAAAGGTTTTCGCGATTTCATCGATGGGCAGAAAGCGACTCCTGAATCAGGTTCATGCGGCGCTGCTTTTCACCGGGGAGAGACAGTGATTGTTGAAGATATGCTTGAAGATGAATTATGGGTTGAATACCGCGACATAGCTGAGCAATATGGTTTTGTATCCAGCTGGTCCGTGCCTTTCCTCGACAAGGATGGAAACGCCATCGGTACACTCGGCATTTATTTTCCTTCTATGACAATACCTGATGAGAAAGATTATACTTTCCTGGAAAGAATCGCTCCGACGATTTCCCTGACAGTCAAATATTCCCGCCAGCAGGAAGAAATGCTGAAGCTTGCCTATACCGACCGGACGACCGGACTGCGCAACCGAAATTATTTCATGATCGAATTGGCTTCTTTATTGGAAGAAAATAAAGAAGGGCTTGTCGCCTTCCTGTCAGTGGATGAATACGTCAAAGTGGTGGATCAATACGGACACCGTGCGGGAGATCAATTAATACAGGAAATCGGGAAACGATTCGGTATGGCCACTTCTTCAAAAGAGGCGCTGATTGCACGCTTCTCAGATTCGACGCTGGCACTGGTCAGCCTGATGCCGCTGGACCGGATTCCGGATTACCTCGAGGAGCTGGGCAAATTATTGGCGGAGCCGATCACAGTGCGGGATATGGAATTATTCCTATCACTAAAAACAGGTGTTTCCATCATAACGGCGATGCAGCAGGATGTTGAAGAAATCATCCGTTATGCAGACAGTGCATTATCGAAAGCGAAACTTCGTGCAGGTGAATCCATCTGCTATTACGAAAATGAACACGATGAGTACATGATGCGGAATCTTCGCATAGCCAATGAACTGACTGCAGCCCTGCGCCGTGAAGAAATAAAAGTCCATCTGCAGCCTAAAGTGGATATGCGCACAGGCAAGATATTGAGCTTCGAAGCCTTGGCCCGCTGGAATTCACCGGAACTTGGCAATATCGCTCCGGATGTTTTCATACCGGCAGCTGAAAAGAATGGGAAGATCCGAATACTGGAACAAAATGTATTGAAGCAAGTTATGGAATGGCTGAAAAATCGTCGGGAGCATAACTTGAATCTTCAGCAAGTCGCGATTAATATTTCGGCGGATCATTTCTTCCATCATTCGTTTGTTCCGAATCTGGTGGACATGACAGCGGAATACAACATCGACCGGCGCCTCATCCAACTTGAAATTACAGAACGCATCGGCTTTGTCGATATCGAAGCCGCCAGAAAAATCTTCAAGCAATTGACGAAATACGGCTTCACCAGTTCGGTGGATGATTTCGGCACCGGCTACTCTTCTTTAAGTTATCTGCAGAAGCTGCCGGTCAGTGAGATTAAAATCGACCGGTCCTTCATTTCGAAAATGCATGAAACGGATACGCTTGCCATTGTCCGCACGATCATTCAATTGGCGGAAAACCTGGATATGACCGCAGTGGCGGAAGGCGTGGAAACGGAAGAACAGAAACAGCTGTTGCTGGATCTGGGATGCCACGTTGGCCAGGGATATTATTTTTACCGGCCGATGCCGCTTGAAGATGCCAACCTTTTGTAGACCGGAGCAGATGCTCCGGTTTTTTTATTTGGAATAAAGCCGTGCGGGATTTATAAAAATTGTTGGGCAATTAAAATTTCAGAAAAATTACAATGCTCCCATGAAGGCTCAGAGCCCTTCAATTTCTGTTATACTATTGAAGATAATGTGGAAAAAGGAGAGATACGCCGTGGGAAAAGTATATGTTTTTGATCACCCGCTGATTCAGCATAAACTGACGTACATCCGCGATAAATCGACTGGAACGAAAGAGTTCCGCGAATTGGTGGATGAAATAGCAACATTGATGGCTTTTGAAATAACCCGTGATCTTCCGCTGAAGGAAATTGAAGTGGAAACGCCGGTGCAGATTGCCAAAGCAAATGTATTGGCAGGTAAAAAAATGGCGATCGTACCGATTCTGCGCGCAGGCATCGGAATGGTCGACGGGATTTTGAAACTGATTCCAGCCGCAAAAGTCGGACACATCGGCTTATACCGTGACCCTGAAACGCTGCAGCCTGTCGAGTATTATTTCAAAATGCCTTCGGATATCCAGGAACGTGAGATTATCGTAGTGGATCCGATGCTGGCAACTGGCGGCTCGGCAATCGAAGCTGTCAATTCACTGAAAAAACGCGGAGCGGTGAAAGTCCGTTTCATGTGCATCATTGCGGCACCGGAAGGCGTGGAAGCATTACAGGAAGCGCATCCGGACGTGGATATCTACATCGCGGCACTTGATGAAAAACTGAACGACCACGGCTATATCATTCCAGGTCTTGGAGACGCTGGAGACCGTTTGTTTGGTACTAAATAAAGAAAAGCGACAGCGCCCGTTAAGCTTCGAAAGGCATAAGACGGGATAGCGGAGCGGCGGTTTTTGCCGCATAGCTATACTGGCTTATGACCCGAGGAGCTGGGCCGCTGGAGTCTGGACACCGCAACACCTTTTATATAGACCATCAGTTTTAAGGTTCTATTTTCTTATCCAAATAACAAAGCGAGGCTGATCCTTTTGACGAAGAAGTGGAAAGTGATGACGATCTTCGGTACGCGCCCGGAAGCCATCAAAATGGCGCCGCTTGTACTGGAGCTTCAAAGACATCCTGAAACCATCGAGCCGCTGGTAACTGTCACAGCCCAGCACCGTGAAATGCTCGACCAGGTTCTGGAAACATTTAAAATCACACCGGATTTCGATTTGAATATCATGAAAGACCGTCAGACGCTCGGGGAAGTTACAACCCGTGCACTGGAAGGCCTCGATAAAGTGATGAAAGAAGCGAAACCCGATATTGTGCTGGTCCATGGCGATACCACGACGACTTTTGTTGCGAGTTTGGCGGCATTCTACAATCAGATAGCTGTCGGCCACGTGGAAGCAGGGTTGCGCACGCACAATAAATTCTCTCCTTATCCGGAAGAGATGAACCGCCAGTTGACTGGCGTCATCGCCGATCTTCATTTTGCGCCGACTGAAAAATCGGCACAGAATCTTCTGGCTGAAAACAAAAAAGAAGAAGCTGTCTATATTACGGGCAACACAGCGATCGATGCGCTGCAGACGACTGTAACAGAAACTTATTCGCATCCGATCCTTGAAAAAATCGGCAGCGACCGTATGATTCTGTTGACGGCTCACCGCCGTGAAAATTTAGGCCAGCCAATGCGCAATATGTTCCGCGCGATCAAGCGCCTGATCGAAGAGCATGACGACATCCAAGTTGTTTATCCGGTTCACATGAATCCTGCCGTGCGTGAAGTAGCGGATGAAGTGCTTGGCCGCGACCCGCGCATCCATTTGATCGAACCGCTTGAAGTGTTGGATTTCCATAACTTCGCTGCGCGTTCCTACATTATATTGACGGATTCGGGCGGTATTCAGGAAGAGGCGCCGTCACTGGGCAAACCGGTACTTGTGCTTCGCGATACGACTGAACGTCCGGAAGGCATCGACGCCGGAACATTGAAGCTCGCTGGAACAGATGAAGAGACGATTTATGGGCTGGCGAAAGAGCTGTTGACAGATGAAGCGGCTTATAAAGCGATGTCACATGCATCAAATCCATACGGCGACGGCAAGGCATCGGTACGGATTGTCGAAGCGCTTCATCAGTATTTCGACGCCAAATAAATTATTTGTGAATTTTTGTCCACAATATGTCGGGGTAAATTTGCTTGTGAAGTTTTTCACTTCTATCAATTGACATGATTTTACCCCTATTGTATGCTTACAAAGGGTATGCATGAGAAGGTTTTTTTACATAATTTTTTATGGTAAAAGCCTGATGCGACTGCTCTTTTTTAGGGGTAAAATGTCAAATCAACGAATTTCGAGGGGTTTATCATGCACCCGAAAAAAAGTCCCTTACAAGCGATGGCACTTTACAGCGCCATCCTCTCACAACTTGTCGGGTCCGTACTCATCGGTGCGTTCACAGGTATGTGGCTCGATGATCAGTTCGGAACCGCCCCGCTATTTCTGGTCATCTGCCTTCTCGCAGGCATCTCAGCAGGCGTCTGGGCAATGCTTCAGACCGTCCGAAAATTCGAATCAGGAGACAAGTAAAAAAATGGATGGACTCAGGGAGATTTTCACAAGACTGAAAAGGATAATCATTTTTATCCTCGCAATATGTGTGCTCGGTTGGGGATTCACCCCGTACCAGGACATCTTTGCGGGTCTGATCATCGGAACTTTGTTCGGCATTTATAATATGTGGATACTGGTTCGCCGGATGGACAAATTTGACCGGGCGGTGGCTGAAGGCTCGAAAGTTCGTTCCCTTGGAACGGCATTACGGTTTGCATCAGGTGTTGCAGCTGTTGCGATTGCGATATTGTTCGCAGAGCACATTCACTTGGTCAGTACGGTAATTGGATTGATGATTCCTTATATCCTGCTTTTGGCAGAGAGAATCATCTATCACGTGAAACACCATTAAGAATGTGGAAAGAGAGGTGAAACTATCGTGGATCATGGAGCTCCTATGTGGCAAGATCCGCTGTTCGGTGTTTGGTTTAACTTATCCAACGTTATGATGCTTATCGTAGCCGCTCTTATCGTGTTCCTCATCGCATTCTTTGCAACGCGGAACTTAAAGCTGAAACCGACTGGGATGCAAAACTTCATGGAATGGATCATGGATTTCGTGAAGGGTATCATAAAGAGCAATATGGACTGGAGAGACGGTGGGCGATTCCATGTACTCGGAATCACACTGCTTATGTTCATATTCGTCTCGAATATGCTGGGTCTGCCATTCTCAATCATTGTCAACGGAGATCTTTGGTGGAAATCACCTACAGCTGATCCGACTGTCACAATGACACTCGCAGCAACAATCATCATCTTGAGCCATTATTATGGCATCAAGCAAAAAGGTTTGAAAAATTATGGAGCGGATTATCTGAAGCCGATGCCATTCCTGTTCCCGTTGAAGATCATCGAGGAATTTGCGAATACGCTGACACTTGGTCTGCGTCTTTACGGTAACATCTTTGCCGGTGAAATCCTTTTGGGATTACTGGCAGGTTTAGGTGGAGCAGGTATATTCGGGTTTGCCGCAGCCGCGCTTCCAATGATGGCTTGGCAAGGATTCTCGATCTTTATCGGGGCTATCCAGGCATTCATTTTCGTTATGTTGACAATGGTTTATATTTCGCATAAAGTTGCCGACGACCATTGAGATAAAATCGCCTTAATCGGCGGCAAAAAACAAAAAAACAATTATCCTGAGGAGGACATTTTAAAATGGGTTTATTAGCAGCAGCAATTGCAGTAGGTTTAGCAGCACTAGGTGCAGGTATTGGTAACGGTCTTATCGTTTCGAAAACAGTTGAAGGTATCGCTCGCCAGCCAGAAGCTCGTGGCGTTCTTCAAACAACAATGTTCATCGGTGTTGCTTTGGTAGAGGCACTTCCTATCATCGCAGTAGTTATCGCGTTCATCGTTATGAACCGTCCATAATTTATTTAATGATAAAAAGCTAAATGGCGAGAATGCTTCGGCATGTTTTTCGCCATTTACGCTTGTTATGAATCATTTTACAACCGAAAAATCATCTTGCAGCAATTAAAGATCTTACTATAGAAGAAACGTACTTTTAGGCTCTTGAAGGGAGTGAAACAATCGTGTTTTTTGATCACCTCGTACTCGGTGCTACCGGGGAGTTTTTGAATGTTGGAGATATCGCAGCAACGTTGATCGTGTTTATCGCATTGATGTTGCTATTGAAAAAATTCGCATGGGGACCTTTGATGGGCGTAATGCAGGAACGTGAAGACTTGATCGCAAGTGAAATCGAAACTGCTGAAAACAGCCGTCTGGAATCCAAGAAAATGCTTGAAGAACAGCGCAACCTTCTGAAAGATGCGCGCACACAAGCACAGGAAATCGTAGAGAACGCCAAAAAGCAAGGCGAAGTTTCGCGTGAGGAAATCATCACGACGGCACGCGCTGAAGCTGGACGCATGAAAGATGCGGCGGTTCTTGAGATTGCCAACGAAAGAGACAAAGCGATTTCGGCAGTTCGTGAAGAAGTTGTGGCATTGTCATTGCTTGCAGCTACGAAAGTGCTTGAAAAAGAAATCTCTGAGGAAGACAACCGCCAGTTGATTAATGAAACGATTGCGAAGGCAGGCGAAGTGCAATGAGTCAGGCTGCAGAACGCTATGCTTTAGCATTGTTCCAAACGGCGCAGAAACATCAGGTTACTGCTGAAGTAGAACAGGACCTGCGCGAAGTCAAAAAAGTCTTCGCTACCACTCCTGAACTTTATCAACTGATGGTTTCACCGAAATTATCATCTGAAAAAAGAATCAACCTGATCAATGAATTGTTCAAGCAAGGCAATCAATACGTGATTAACACAATCCAATTGATTGCTGAGCGCGGACGTTTGAATGAAGTAGGGGACTTGGTCGATGCTTACATCAGCCTGTCCAACGATGCACAGGGAATCCAGGATGCAAAAGTTTACTCAACTCGTCCTTTGACAGAAGAGGAACGCACTTCGATTTCCACTGTGTTTGCACAAAAAGTAGGTAAACAGGCATTGCGAATTGAAAACATCGTAGATCCATCGTTAATCGGCGGATTGCGTCTTCAAATCGGAAACCGCATCTATGACAGCAGCGTCAGCACGAAATTGGCTCGCCTGCAGCGTCAATTGATCGGTTAATTAATGAAATTATGAGAGGGTGACATACATGAGCATCAAAGCTGAAGAAATCAGCGGTCTGATTAAAGCGCAGATTGAAAATTACCAATCAGAGATGAAAGTTGACGACGTCGGTACAGTAATCACAGTTGGTGATGGTATCGCTCGCGCTCATGGCCTCGACAACGTCATGGCTGGAGAACTTGTTGAGTTCTCTACTGGTGTATTGGGTATGGCACAAAACTTGGAAGCCAATAATGTTGGTATCATCATCCTTGGGCCATTCGCAGACATCAAAGAAGGCGATGAAGTGCGTCGTACGGGCCGTATTATGGAAGTACCGGTAGGAGAAGAACTTATCGGACGTGTAGTAAATCCGCTTGGACAGCCAGTTGACGGCTTAGGCCCGATCAACACTACGAAATCCCGTCCAATCGAAAGCCCTGCACAAGGGGTTATGGCACGTAAATCTGTTCATGAACCACTTCAAACAGGTATCAAAGCGATTGACGCACTAGTGCCAATCGGTCGCGGACAACGCGAATTGATCATTGGTGACCGCCAGACTGGTAAAACATCTGTAGCGATCGATACAATTTTGAACCAAGCTGACCAGGACATGATCTGTATCTATGTTGCTATCGGACAAAAAGAATCAACTGTACGTAACGTAGTTGAAACTTTCCGTAAAAATGGCGCTTTGGACTACACAATCGTCGTGACGGCATCTGCTTCACAGCCGGCACCATTATTGTACCTTGCTCCTTACGCTGGTATCACTATGGCCGAAGAATTCATGTTCGAAGGCAAACACGTTCTTATCGTCTATGATGATTTGACAAAACAAGCATCAGCATATCGTGAACTTTCACTATTGCTTCGTCGTCCTCCGGGCCGTGAAGCTTACCCAGGTGACGTATTCTACTTGCACTCACGCCTTCTTGAGCGTGCAGCGAAGTTGAACGAAACTCTTGGTGCAGGTTCAATCACAGCATTGCCGTTCGTTGAAACGCAAGCTGGCGATATCTCTGCTTATATCCCAACAAACGTAATCTCAATCACTGACGGACAAATCTTCCTTCAGTCTGATCTATTCTTCTCGGGTGTACGCCCAGCGATAAACGCGGGTCTTTCTGTATCACGTGTTGGTGGTTCAGCTCAGATCAAAGCGATGAAGAAAGTTGCGGGTACGCTGCGTCTTGACTTGGCGGCATTCCGTGAACTTGAATCATTCTCTCAATTCGGTTCTGACCTTGACGCTGCTACAGCTGCTAAGCTTGAGCGCGGTAAACGGACTGTTGAAGTTCTGAAACAGGACTTGAACAACCCGATCAAAGTTGAGAAACAAGTTGTTATCTTCTATGCATTGACAAAAGGCTTCCTTGACGATATTGCAATCAAAGATATCTCCCGTTTCGAAGCTGAGTTGACTAGCTGGTTGGATACAAACCACACAGAAGTTTTGGAAACTATCCGCACTACGAAAGGTTTGCCTTCTGACGAAGCATTTGGCGCGGCAATCAACGATTTCAAACGCACATTCGCAAAATCAGAGTAAGCATTTCAGCAGGATCAGAAGAAAAAATAATAAGGTGGTGAAATACCAGTGGCATCTTTACGCGACATAAAAAACCGAATTACGTCAACGAAGAAAACAAGCCAAATTACAAGAGCCATGCAAATGGTTTCTGCTTCTAAATTGAACCGTGCCGAGATGAATGCGAAAGCATTCGTTCCGTACATGGCGAAAATACAGGACGTCGTAGCTTCAATAGCTGCCGGATCGAATGACGCAAGCCATCCGATGATGACAACACGCCCAGTGAACAAAACCGCATACCTTGTAATCACATCTGACCGTGGGTTGGTTGGCGGATACAACAGTAACATCTTGCGTACTGTGAGCAATAAAATCCGTGAACGCCATACGTCGAACGATGAATTTGTTATCCTGAGCATTGGCCGTAAAGGTCGGGATTTCTTTGCGAAACAAGGGATGACCATCCTGGAAAGCACAATCGCGCTTCCAGACCACCCATCATTTGCTGACATCAAAGAAATTACGCGCAAAGCTGTTGGTATGTTCTCAGAAGGTGCATATGACGAAGTTTATATGTACTATAATCACTTTGTCTCAGCTATTCAGCAGGAAGTCACTGAAACGAAGGTACTGCCTTTGACGGATATCAAGCCGACTGGAGCGACTTCTTCTTACGAATTCGATCCATCTGCTGAAGCAATCCTGGAAGTTCTTCTTCCACAATACGCAGAAAGCCTGATTTTTGGTGCCGTTCTTGACGGCAAAGCAAGTGAACATGCGGCTTCAATGACAGCAATGAAGAGCGCGACCGACAATGCGTCCGAATTGATCGACGGATTGACACTATCATACAACCGTGCCCGCCAGGCTGCGATCACTCAGGAAATCACTGAAATCGTCGGTGGGGCAGCGGCACTAGAGTAAAAAAATTTTTGGTCTATATAAATTGGTTTAACGATTCAACACTAATCTGACGCTTGGCGCTTTGGACAAGGCTCCCGCAATAAGCCGAGAAAACCACTCGTCTTATTGCTCCGCCCAGTCCTGAACCGCGCCGGCGCTTAGAAAGTGACTTTTTCAGAGCCAGTCTCTAAGATATGAAGCAAAATAGCGAAGACGCCATGGTGACCAAGCGAAGTGCTGAGATCCACTCGGGCGAAGTGCAACGAGCCCGAGTTAGCTCAGTGCTAGCCAAGTCTTGACCGACGCCTGCGAGGGCAAGGCTTTGCGACGAAGCTAGCGAAGCGATGCAGGAGCAGCTTTAAAATCGTGCTCCTGCAGTGCTGCGCACTTCGTCGCAAAGACAGTATCCGTGCAGGACACGTCTACTGTCTTCGAAGCTGTTTTGCGTAATATCGGCTATGTTGAATCATTACTTCTAATTATTTGGATAAGATAAATTTAATTTAAATAAAAGATATAGTTTCAATAAAAGTAAGACAGGAGGGAATAGCATGAACACAGGACACGTTCTTCAAGTTATGGGTCCGGTTGTAGACATCAAGTTTGCCGATGGCCATCTTCCAGAAATCTACAACGCCCTAACTGTAAAAATTGATCGTCCCGGTCAGGCAGTAGTTACTTTGACTTTAGAAGTAGCATTGCACCTTGGCGACGACACTGTTCGTACGATTGCGATGGAATCCACTGATGGATTGCAGCGTGGATCGGTTGTAACCGATTTGGGCAGCGCTATTACTGTTCCAGTTGGAGAAGTAACACTAGGCCGCGTATTTAACGTACTTGGTGAAGTAATCGACTTAGGTGAAGAAATCCCGGCAACTGAACGCCGCGACCCGATTCACCGTTCAGCACCTACATTTGAGCATCTTTCCACAGAAGTTCAAATTCTTGAAACAGGTATCAAAGTTGTTGACTTGCTTGCCCCTTACATCAAAGGTGGTAAAATCGGTCTCTTCGGTGGTGCCGGTGTAGGTAAAACAGTTCTTATCCAGGAACTGATCAACAACATCGCTCAAGAGCACGGCGGTCTTTCTGTATTCGCCGGTGTTGGTGAGCGTACACGCGAAGGAAATGACTTATTCCACGAGATGAGCGATTCCGGCGTTATCAAGAAAACTGCAATGGTCTTCGGCCAAATGAACGAGCCGCCTGGCGCACGTATGCGTGTAGCTTTGTCCGGTTTGACAATGGCTGAATATTTCCGTGACGAACAAGGCGCGGACGTACTATTGTTCATCGATAATATTTTCCGCTTCACTCAAGCAGGTTCTGAGGTATCAGCGTTACTTGGCCGTATGCCATCTGCCGTTGGTTACCAGCCGACACTTGCTACTGAGATGGGTCAATTGCAGGAACGTATTACGACTACAAGCACTGGTTCTGTAACATCAATTCAAGCGATCTATGTACCAGCCGATGACTATACGGATCCGGCTCCTGCTACAACTTTCGCCCACTTGGATGCTACAACTAACCTTGAGCGTAAACTTTCTGAAATGGGTATCTACCCAGCGGTGGATCCACTTGCTTCGACTTCACGCGCATTGTCGCCTGAAATCGTTGGAGAAGAACATTATGCAGTTTCCCGTCAAGTTCAGGAAACGCTTCAGCGTTACCGTGAACTACAGGATATCATTGCAATCCTTGGTATGGATGAGTTGAGCGATGAAGACAAGTTAACGGTTAACCGTGCTCGTCGCGTTCAAAACTTCCTATCTCAAAACTTCCACGTGGCTGAGCAGTTTACAGGCCAAAAAGGTTCTTATGTACCGGTTCAAGAAACAATCAAAGGATTCCAGGAAATCCTTGCCGGTAAATACGATCACTTGCCTGAAGATGCTTTCCGTTTGGTAGGTCGCATTGAAGATGTAATCGCCAAAGCTAAAGGCATGGGCGTAGAAGTCTAAATCAGGGACCAGGAGGGGAAAAAATGAAGACCATTACAGTCAATATTGTCACTCCCGACGGCCCGGTATACGATTCAGAAGTCTCCATGGTAATTGCGGTTACAGCTTCCGGTGAAATGGGCGTCCTGCCCGGTCACATCCCGACAGTAGCACCTCTTGGAATCGGCGCAGTCCGATTGAAGAAAGAAAACTCGACGGAATTGGTTGCTGTAAGCGGCGGATTCCTTGAAATTCGTCCTGAAAAAGTAACGATTCTTGCCCAGTCAGCAGAACGTGCGACTGAAATCGATGTCGCTCGCGCTCAAGAATCAGCTAAACGTGCAGAAGCGTTGCTACAGGCGAAAAAAGATGAAGTCGACTTCAAGCGGGCTGAGCTTGCTTTGAAGCGTGCGATGAATCGTATCAACGTTTATGAGGGTAATGTTTAGTATAGAAAAGCGGAAACGGCCGCACAGCTCCGACAGGCTTAAGTTGAATTTCCGAAGCGGCGTTCTTTGCCGCACAGGAAGGGCAGCTTAAGTCCGAGGAGTTGGCCGTTGGAGTCTAGACACAGAAAAGCGACAGACAATGTATAAAGCGGACAAAAGTTATCCTAACTTTTGCCCGCTTTTTCTATAATTAATAAATCTATTCACTTGGAAAGGAAGATCCTGATGGAACAAATGATTGGCCAACAGGCAATAATCTCTATCTTTAGCCATATCTTTTTTACGGGCGTAGCTTTTTATGCATTGCGCGCTATGACTTTTGAAAATTGGATCCGAAAAAATCATGTGCTGCAGGCGCAAATACTTTATATTTTCCTCAGCATTGCTTTAGGTACAATGGTTTCAACGTTCTTTTTGAATATATCTTCATGGTCCAGACAATTGCCATATCTGTTTTAAGAGTTGGAAAATCGTCGTGTTTCTACCTGGTGGGAACAGGCCAATTTGCCAAACCTTAGGTATTTCCCGGGAAATAAATTCAAAAACCATGTTTATTTTCCTATATACGGGGAAAATATTCACTGTAATCAAATTGTAATATAAAGTGAAAGTCGACGGACACAAATCAAAGGTTTATCACGAATCATATAAACAAGCAGATAATATTTTAAAAAAATAATCTGCGAGATACTTGTTATTTTAATAAAATACGGGTATCATAGTAAAGGTTTTGTTTCTAAATAATGACATTGGACTTTTAAACGATTTATATACATTTTGCAGATTATATTACAGATTATTTTACACATGGAGGGCGTTTCAGTGGAACAGATCATTGTAAGAGGCGGTAACAAATTAAACGGTAAAGTACGAGTGGAAGGGGCTAAGAATGCAGTTCTTCCAGTCCTGGCCGGCGCATTGCTCGCAGGTACAGGGAAAAGCATCATAAAGGAAGTTCCGCATTTGGCGGATGTCTATACGATTCAGGAAGTTTTAAAGAGCTTGAACGTTGGCATTGAATACTTCCCGGAAAAGAATGAAATGCATATCGATTCATCTTCAACTTTATCAAGTGAAGCTCAATTCGAATACGTTAGAAAAATGAGAGCTTCTATTTTGGTTATGGGACCGCTTCTTGCACGCAATGGTTTTGCACGTGTGGCGCTTCCAGGTGGATGTGCGATTGGATCACGTCCAATTGAACTTCATTTGAAAGGCTTTGAAGCGATGGGCGCTAAAATCACATTCGGCAACGGCTTCGTAGAAGCTGATGTCAATGGCAGATTGCGCGGCGCTAAAATATACTTGGATTTCCCAAGTGTAGGAGCTACTGAAAATATTATGACGGCGGCAGCGTTGGCAGATGGAGTTACAATCATCGAAAACGCGGCGAAGGAGCCGGAGATTGTTGACTTGGCTACTTACATCAACGAAATGGGCGGAAAAGTGATTGGTGCAGGTACAGACACGATCCGTATCGAAGGCGTTGAGGAATTGAACGGCGCTGAGCATTACATCATTCCTGACCGTGTTGAAGCTGGTACTTTCATGGTGGCAGCAGCAATCACAGAAGGTGACATAACGATTGAAAATGCAGTACCTGAACATATGGCAGCATTGATTTCAAAACTTGGCGAAATGGGTGTGCGCATCGAAGAAACGGATGACGGCCTTCGTATACGGGCATCACGTCCATTGCGCTCCATCGATATCAAGACAATGCCGCATCCAGGATTCCCTACAGACATGCAGTCGCAGATGATGTCATTGATGCTGACTGCGAAAGGCAACGGAATTCTGACAGAAACAGTTTTCGAAAACCGTTTCATGCACGTGGAAGAGTTTCGCCGCATGAATGCTTCCGTTAAAATTGAAGGGCGTTCAGTTATCATGGAAGGGCCTTCTAAATTGCAGGGCGCAGAAGTTTCAGCTACAGACCTTCGGGCAGCAGCAGCATTGATCTTGGCTGGACTTGCCGCAGAAGGAATTACAAGAGTAAATGAATTACAGCATTTGGATCGTGGATACGTTGACTTTCATAAGAAACTTGCATCGCTTGGCGCGGATATTGAACGTGTCATCACAGAAGAAGCACCTGTCATGGAAGAGCAAACGGTCTAATTCCATTATAATAATATCAAACCCGGAAGCGCACTCGCGTTTCCGGGTTTTTATTTGCCTATATGAGTATTTCCCGGGGAATGAAATACTGATAAACAAACCTATTAGAGAATACTGATTGCTAAAAACAAAGTTTTCTTAAAATAGCATGCATTCTTCCTAAATATTATGTAGCATAGTGAATCTTTGTGTTAAAATATTCAGTTAGGAGAGTCTTTATATAGAGAGATACATAATAGAAGTACCATTACCGGAAGGGGTAGCAGGAATGTTGTTTTCAAGAGATATAGGGATTGATTTAGGAACGGCAAATGTTCTGATTTATGTAAAAGGCAAAGGGGTTATATTAAATGAACCTTCTGTCGTTGCAATGGATCGGAAAACAAATCAAGTGATTGCTGTAGGGGAAGAAGCAAGAAAAATGATAGGCCGCACACCGGCGAATATAATTGCTGTAAGACCTTTGAAAGATGGGGTCATCGCGGATTTTGACGTTACAGAAATTATGTTGAAGTATTTTATAGAACGGTTGAAAGTCAGAGGTTTCATGAACAAGCCGCGTATTCTTATTTGCTGCCCGACCAATGTAACAAGCGTTGAACAAAAGGCGATACGCGAAGCAGCGGAAAAATCCGGCGGCAAAAAAGTTTACCTCGAGGAAGAGCCGAAAGTTGCTGCGATTGGAGCCGGAATGGATATTTACCAGCCGACTGGAAATATGGTCGTTGATATCGGTGGCGGAACAACTGACGTAGCAGTTCTTTCAATGGGTGATATTGTAACCAGCGAATCCATTAAAGTGGCTGGAGATGTATTCGACAATGATATTCTTCAATATGTGAAAAAACATTATAAATTGTTGATCGGTGAACGAACAGCTGAAAACATTAAAATCGAAATAGGAACTGTCTTTAAAGGCAGCCGTAAAGACGAAATGGAAGTCCGTGGACGTGATATGGTTACAGGTCTTCCGCGCGTCATCACCATCCATTCGGAAGAAATTGAATTGGCTCTGCGCGAATCGGTCAATATGATCGTAGCCTCAGCCAAGAATGTATTAGAAAAGACACCGCCTGAATTATCGGCGGATATCATCGACAGAGGCGTCATATTGACTGGCGGAGGCGCGATGCTGCATGGCATCGAGCAATTACTGGCAGAAGAATTGAAGGTGCCCGTATTCATTTCAGAAGATCCGATGAATAGTGTCGCAATCGGCACAGGCATCATGTTGGATAGCCTTTCACGCAAAAGGAGATAAATATCTTTCCATTTTTAATTGTGTACACCAACCTCATTTTTTTAGTATAATGACAACATAGTGAAATCTTGCTAGTGCGGAATCGCAATAGAATTGTGGATGCGGATTGCTCTTGGAGCATCATTATGAGAGTTTGCATCATTGGAAAGGTTGACGATTGAAATGGCTGAGCCAACTAAAAAAGTATCTAAACGAAAAGAATATAAAAATGAAGAAGCAGCTGGAGAACAACAGGAGAAAAAGACCTGGTGGGTGCAGATCCGCTTATTTCCGATTTGGCTTCGCATAATTTTGGTCATTGTCCTGATCATACTTGCCGCTGCATTAGGCGCAATGGTCGGTTATGGCGTTCTCGGAGACGGGGAGCCGAAAGATGCGCTGAAATGGGAAACCTGGCAGCACATCCTTGATATAATGAGCGGCAAGAAATAACAGCTTGCGCTTTTCTTAATCATTTCTAAAGGGGTTGGACTCATGTTGACGACTGAACAGATTAAGGCGATTCTTCCGCATCGCTATCCATTTTTGATGGTGGACCGTATGCTGGAACTTGAAGCAGGCAAAAGAGCGGTTGGACTGAAAAACGTATCCGCAAATGAAGAATTTTTCAATGGGCATTTTCCGGGATACCCGGTTATGCCAGGGGTCTTGATTGTGGAAGCTCTTGCTCAGGTCGGGGCTACCGCTGTTTTAAAAATGGAAGGCAATGAAGGCAGGCTCGCTTTCTTCACAGGCATAGACAATTGCCGCTTTAAGCGTCAGGTTGTTCCAGGCGATCAATTGCGCCTTGAAGTGGAATTGACGAAGCTGAGAGGTCCGATGGGCAAAGGGCACGGCATCGCCACTGTAGACGGCGAAATTGCCTGTGAATGTGATATTTTATTCGCATTAGGACCGGTTGCTGAAAAATAGAAATAATAAAAGCAGTGCAGATGTTTTTCATCTGCACTGCTTTTTATTGTTTCCTAACTATTAATTGTTCGCTTCGTCTCTGCGGAGCACGGGGCGGGAACGCATATCGCTTTCAAAACGCGTAAGTAATTGTTCACCTTCGAGACCGTCTTCCAGCAGTTCCGACAGCAAGGTTTCCGCGTACTTACGGCGTGCGCGCTTAAGTGTGCCTTTCATCAAGACGGAAATATGGTTGCCGATTTTTTTTACGGCATAAATACCGACCTCAAAAGTTGCCGGTTCGTTTTCCGGATAGGAAATGACCACTTTTACATCATAGATTTTCCCCGAATCCATCATTTGCTTAAATCTTTCCTCGTGTGACAAATCCATCAGCATTTCAAGAACCCAGGAACGATGGCTGTTTTCCTGGTTGATGATAATGCCGTCTTCAAGAGGGAAATTGATAATCTCCTCTTCATCGACAAGCCCCATCGACAGCATTTTAAAGGTCTTCATCTGTCTACCTCCCAAACAATCTTTTTTCCAGTATAGCATAGCCGTGAAATTCCAGGCGACTCAGCTAATAGTTTTGAAAAGCTATAAAAAATCTTTTTTGCAATTGTTTAGCCAATAGCGATACAAGCAGTGTTCATAAGGAATAAAAAATATAATTAATTTTAACATGGATTGAAAAATGAAATATGACTGCCGGAAAACTTGGCAAATTCGTTTTTTCGCCTTTTGCATAAAATTCAGTTTATTTAGTATGCTGTTTTTACCGAAAGGAGGTGAAAACATGAATCAAGTCGGGCTGGTAGGCAGGTTAACAAAAGATCCATCGTCACGGACATTAAGCGAAGGACGTGTACATACAACGTTCATCGTTGCAGTTTCCAGGAACTATAAGAACCAGAAAGGCGAGATTGAAAGCGATTTTGTGCTTTGTTCGACTTGGGGAAGGCCGGCAGTCAATGTCGCGAAGTTTTGTGTGAAAGGATCGCTTGTAGCGATTTCCGGCAGACTTCAATCCCGCCATTATGACAGGGAAGACGGAACCAGAGTGTACGTTACCGAAATTCTTGGCGATCAGGTAAGATTCCTGGATCGCAGAAAAGCGCAAGAAGAAACCGCCCCATTGCAGAAGGAACCAGAATCTGAAGCAGATTTTGATTTCCCTGTGCCGGAAGCGGAACCAATTAACGCGTAAGATAAAATTTGTAAATGGGGAGGCACTTAGCCATGCCAAAGGACGTACAACAGCAATTGGAAGTGCATATGGAGCAGCTGATCCGCCTTACGGCTTTGCTTCATAGACGATTGGCAGAGGCGGAACGGGAGCTAAGTGAACTGAAGGAGCATTTCCGTTCCGCTACAAAAGTTTGAGCAAGTTTCATTCATTGATCAGAAAAAGGGGAGCATGGAAGGGTGGGGACCCGGCCATGCTCATTTTAGAATTTATATCTTTTAAAGATTGCTTCTATACCATATCCAGACTCCAGCAGCCCAACTCTTCGGGTCATAAGCCAGCCCAATTACGTGGCAAAAACCGCCACTTCATTGGTCCGGCTTATGCCTTTCAGAGCTGAACGGGCGCTGTCGCTTTTAAAGTGAATAAGTAAACAACTCTTTCAGCTCGTTGTCGGATAGCTCCGTCATCCACTGGCTTGACTGGATGAACTGTTCAGACATCGTCTGTTTCTGCGTCAGCAGGGAATCGATTTTTTCTTCGATGGTGCCGATCGTCACGAATTTGTGGACATGCACAAATTGCGTCTGGCCAATACGGTAGGCACGGTCAGTCGCCTGATTTTCAACGGCTGGATTCCACCATCTGTCCGCGTGCAATACATGCGTTGCGGCAGTGAGGTTCAATCCTGTTCCGCCCGCTTTCAACGAGAGGATGAAAATCGGGAATTTGCCTTGCTGGAATGAGTTGACCAATGAATCCCGCTGGTTCTTCGGCATGCTGCCGGTCAGGAATGGCACTTCATGCCCGTAAAGCTCATTGATCGCCTGTTGCAGCAGATGCCCCATTCCGATGTATTGCGTGAAAATAAGACATTGCTCACCGCGTTCGGCAATTTCACCGGCAAGAGTAACAATCCGCTCAAGCTTTTGGGAGCGGGGAAGAATCTCTTCCGCTGAAGTATAAGGCTCTTTCAAGTATAAAGCCGGATGGTTGCATAATTGCTTCAGCTTGCTGAGCATTTTCAGCACCAGCCCTTTTTTCTCGAAGCCGGTCAAGGTTTCCATTTTTTGAACAGTATCCTGGACCAGACCTTCATATAGAGCGGCTTGTTCAGGAGTCAGTGGGCAATATTCCAGCTGCTCTTGTTTTTCTGGAAGATTCAATTGGAGCTCCGGATCTTTCTTCGTGCGCCGCAGCAGGAAAGGCTGGATGCGCTGGCGCAATTTCTCCTTCGCTTCTTCTGAGTCATCACGTTCAATCGGAATCATGAACGTTTCCTGGAATTGCTTGATGCGGTACAGATAGCCTTTATTGATGAAATCGAAAATCGACCATAATTCAGAAAGGCGGTTTTCAATCGGCGTCCCGGTCAGCGCGATATGGTGCTGGCCTTTGAAACGGCGGATCGTGCGGGATTGTTTCGTATACATATTCTTGATATTCTGTGCCTCATCAAGCGTAATGCTGGTCCACGGAATGTCCTGCATCTCTTCAGCGTCGGACGAAGCGATACCATATGTGGACAACACAACGTCAGGCTGTTCGGCTTCAAGGAATTGAGAGAATTCCTCCGCTTTCGGACGCACTGGGCCGTAATGCATATAAACTTTCAAATCCGGAGCGAAACGTTCAAGTTCTTTTTGCCAGTTGCCAAGCACTGAAGTCGGACAGACAATCAGCGAAGGCTGCGGCTGTTTTTCCGAATGGACATGCAGCAGGTAGGCAATCAGCTGAACCGTTTTGCCGAGGCCCATATCATCCGCGAGGCAAAGACCGAATCCTTCTTCCCGCATGAACACGAGATAGTCGAAGCCCGTTTTCTGATAAGGGCGAAGTTCAGTGTTCAGATTTTCAGGGATCGCTGTTTCAGGAAGGTCCCGTTTATCGAGCAATTTATCCAGTAACACTTTCAATGATTTATTCAGATTAAATTCGACGAGCGGGTCATCTTCTTCAGCGGCTTCTTCAAGCATGATTTCGGGCACGTTCTGGAACAGCATGTCCTTGATGGTCCAATCGGCATCGTCCGCTTCGTCGATCATTTTACGGAGCTGCATCAAGAGGTTCGAATCGACCCGTACCCATTCGTTTCCTATGCGAATAAATTCCTTATTCTCGGATACAAGTCTTTCAAAATCCTGCATGCTGAGTTCGTGGCCGTTCAGTGAGAACTGCCAGTCAAAGCGGATAATCTGATCGAGTCCGACAACCGACGCTTTCTTGGCCGGTGAGTGGACATTGGCTTTCACACGCACCTTCGATTCCTGTACAGCCTGCAGCCAAGACGGAATGGAAACTTCGATGCCGAATGCCTGAAGAATTTCCGTATCATTGCGCAGGAATTCAAGAACTTCGGCATCTGACCATTCCGCGTGATAAAGTTTCGTTTCGTCAAAACCATCAACAGACGGGCAAAGGCTTAAAATCAGGGCTTGTTTTTCTGCTATTTCATCGTGGCGGCTGCGCCATTTCTCAGGCAGAACCTTTTCAAGCGGTTCATCCATGCGCCGTTTGGAAGGCGTCCAGTAGACACTGCCGCGTTTGGAGCGGAGCACCACTTTGAATGACCATTCCGGTGTTTCATCCGGTTCGCTCAATTGAACAGCGATTACATAATCCTCCGCAGCTTCGAGTCCATCCCAGCCTGTTTGCTGGATGAAATGCTGGATAAACGGCAGCTGTGCAGTCGACAGTCCTTTTTGGCGAAGCTGCTGGCTGATGGTATCACTCAGGAATGCCTGGATATCGCTATCGCCATATTTGCTGTCGATAATGATGTCGTCGCCATCCACGCTGACGTGTTCCCATAGACGCGGGTCGTTCAATGAATCCGATACTTTTTCAGCAAGCTGCAGCCAGGCGATATCTGCGTCTGTCTGCCCTTTGAAGGAAACGTAATGGTGGCCATTGCCGTTGAAGAGCCTGACAAAATCGGCAGGTGACAGCACAAGGTCCAGACCGTCCATTTCAGATTTCAAGCCGAAGAAACTGTCTTTGTCCATGAAATATAGAAAAGGAGTCCAAATCTCTGGGGGTATGCGATTCCCGGTTTCATTGATGGCTTGAATCCGGAAGCTTTCTCCCTTGGTGACTTTTAAATAATAGATGCGGCTTCCTTCTGTCTGGAATTGAGTCATACCAAATTTCCTTTCTCAATCTCTTCCTGTAATGCGCGGAGACGTTTATTCTGTGTCCGGATTTCTTTCATATAGGATTTCCAAAATTCCATTTGATCACTTTTCTTGCAAGCGGATTTCATCTTTTTCCAGATGCGCACCGCCTGTTTGTAACTGGCGCGGCTGCGTTCATCCAAATGGGACATTGCGTAGCGGTGATACAGCGGCAATGCGTAATCCGGCGCGGCTTCATGCACTTCCTTCAATCCGCATTCTTCAGCGAAATACAAAGGGGAGTTGTGCATATGGTGAAGTTCCGCCCATTGCTTATAGAAGCCTTTCTCGATTAGGTAAGTGGAATAGGCAGGCAGCCCGTAATGGCCGAATTGGCGGAACAGATCTTCCCAATCCTTTTCACTCAAGTTGATCAGAGAAAACAGACGGCTTAATGTACGGACGTATTGATGGCGGTATTGTGTGTACAGACCTTCGAAAAGAAATGTCTTAACATGCGGTTTGACTGCCAGCAATATAACTTCAAGTGCCTGTTGGTTCTGTTCTTCTTCAGCCAGGATCGCCAGTTGGATCCAGTCATTGGCTTCGTTAGAAGTAATTTTTTTCACTTCCAGCGACTCTTTCAACAAGATGGCAAAAAATGCGGAAATCCGCTCATCTGGCCGCGGGAAAGCTGCAAGCTCCTGCTTGCGCAGGCGGTCATTGGTGAAAAGCTTGGTCCAGAACAATTGATAGACCGTAAAACGCTGGGACGAGGAACCGTCTTTTATTGACGCGAAATCACGTACCATGTCCCGCAGATAGTCAAAAAAAGCATCCGATTCGAATGTCCGGTGCTGGCCGTGCAATTGGTCGAGCAAGTCACTGAGATCATGAAGTTCATCCTCGAACCAGGTTTTAAAGAAAGAATGATGGACATCGTTGGTCCCCGAAATATAGGTGCCCCAGACTTCAGATAATGAAATGAAGTGGGCGTAGGCACGGAAAAGCGTTTTCCATTCCCGTTCCAGGGGCACGAAAGACAATGCGTTTTTCAATCGGCCTTCATACATCTGTTCATAATAAAAATAATTTCTGGTAGTATAATCCGGAATCGGATCGCGCCAGACGCTCTGAATCACTTTTCTCCATTGCTGCGGAGAGCGTTTATTGCCTATCGTGGAAAGCTGATCCTGCTCCTGGGCGCGCCAATCCGCCACCCACTGGGACAGCGAATCGATTTTCTGGTAGAGAGCGAAAATCACAGCGAGCCGGTGCCGGCACAGATCTTCCTGTGGGCAGGCGCAGACAGCCGTCAGCTTATCGAAATTCATCACGACTTTGACTGAATGGGCATCTTTTACGACCGCTTCAAGAAGCAGTCTTTCTTCGTTGAATGACTGGATTTGCACCCCATCATGGCGCACTAAAAAGACTGCTTTTCGAACCATTTCCTCATCCGTCGCGCGAGCGGGATTAAGGGATCTTTCGATAGCAGCCATATAATTGTGTATAGTCTCTTCATATTGTTGTGCCAGGGATTGAACCGTAGCCATTTGCATCGCCCCAAAATAAAACTTTCCTTCTATTATACTAGTTTCCGGCGGGTCCGTAAACGAAGAAGAAAAGTTAGCCGATGAAATCGAGTTGTAAATATATTTTCAAGGACAGTTCTTTTTTGAGGATAGATAGATTATACTGGATAAAGTACGCAACTAAATACCTATAAAATATAGACGGGAGCAAAACCTTGGACAACGTATATGTATTGGAGATCCCTGATTTGCAGCAAGTGTTGAATCAGGAAGATATCGCGGTATGGGAACTTTTCTTATTAACTGCTGAAAAACGCTATGAAAAAATCCGCTTTCAGGTTTCCAGTGACGGGGGATGCTATACGTTCCGGAATGTCGAGGCATGCAATGGTTTATTGGCGACAGTCCAGATAGATTTTGAAGATAAAAAAGTTGTCTTCGTCCAAGGTGAGGCTAATGATAAAGAATTTGAGGATTTCTTATTTGACGCGCTTTCCCAGCTATTCGTGCGGGTGAAGAAAGACCGGATACAATTTCTTGCTACAGCTAAAAAGTCAAAAATAAAAGGTTTCAGCACAAGAAGATAATTCTTGTGTTTTTTTAGTTACGTAATGGGGAATATATGGTATGATTAACTAAACAGAATATTCTAAATTCAGAGAGGGGGGAACCGTCATGTTGCATGTCAAAATGATGAAGCCGTTCTATACAAAGAAAGAAGATCATCTTGTGAAATTCGTCTTTGCCTACCAGTACCTCTCAATTATGAAAGACGATGAATTATTTCATTTCATCCCGGTTGAAGGGAAAGAAATTGTAGTCAATACGAATACATTCCAGGTTGAGAATTTGTCTGAAGTATTCGTTTTCCAAAAAGGAAATCGGTTTATCCGTCTGCCTTTATACCAACTTTTGCTGGTCTCTGATATTCATATGCATCTCCAATCCATCCTGCAGGGTGAAAGTGCGGGCATTGCAGAAATTCCTGATCAAGCAAGAACCGAAGCAATGGAAGCAATCGAATTCCTGGAGCATGAGAATCTTGAACGAATGATCGATTATGCGCTTGAGTCACGGGATGAAGCGATGTTCCATGAACTTATGGCATTACAACAGCTTAATGGAGGTCTGCCAAGTGAAGCCTGATACCAGTCTTGTGAAATTCATATTCAAATGACAGCGTCTGCCCGGAAAGAATATGGGGAGGCGTTTTCGTTTGCTTACATATGTGTGTAAACAGCAAAAACCCCATTTCCTGAAAATCCGGAAAAGGGGTTTTATGGTTTGTAAGTATTCATGAGTCACCTCTACATCATTGTGAAAAAGTTGACGAACAGCATAACGGCTGCTGAGCCACCAATTCCCAGTGCAAGATCTTCCCATCCCAATTCAAGTACTTTTTCGAAATTCATACCGATCCGCTCCTTTTGTAGTTTCTAAGTTTGTATAGAAGACCTTGCGTGTAAGCTATAAATTCTTAGTGGATTTATAACTTGTTTTCATTGTAATAAAAAATCAAATTATTGTCATGATACTTTATTACTAAAAATTCAAAATAATTCAAATATAATAAGTATTAGTTTGAATGGGTAATTATGCGCGATGGCGTCAGCTTGAAGAATGGCGGCCCCATTGCTATATTGAATAGAAGAAAATCCGAAGAGGAGTAGATACAGATGCGGACATTACCGAAACGATTAAAAAAAGGGGACACGGTAGGCATCATCGCGCCTTCAACCCCGCCAAACCTGGACAACTTGAAACGGGCGCTGCCTTTCCTGGAAGAGCTGGGCTTGAAAGTGAAAATGGGCAAATCCGTGGAAGCGAAGCAAGGCTATCTTGCCGGAACTGATGAAGAACGTCTGGCGGATCTGCATGCCATGTTCGAAGACCCGGAAATCGCAGGCATCATTTGCGCGGGAGGCGGATACGGAGCCGCCCGGATTACGGATCGCATTGACTTTGCGATGATCAAGGAAAATCCGAAAGTATTCTGGGGTTATTCAGATATCACATTTTTGCATACGGCAATCGGTCAGTATGCGGAGCTTGTAACTTTCCACGGGCCGATGCTTGCATCCGATGTCGGCAAGGAAGAATTCCACGAACGGAGCGGGCGCATGTTCGGCCAATTATTCGCACCGTTTGAGCTGCATTATGACGAAGGAATTTCTACATTGACTCCAGTCAGCAGAGGAGTGGCACAAGGCGAGTTGGTCGGCGGCAACCTTGGTTTATTGCGCAGCAGCATCGGCACGAAATTCGAAATCGATACGAAAGACAAGATTTTATTGATTGAAGATATTGAAAAACAGCCGTATGAAATTGATGGAATGCTCAATCAGCTGCGCATGGCGCGGAAATTAGAAGGGCTGGCGGGAGTGGTGATCGGCGACTTCAAGAATTGCGAACCGGAAGATCCGGAGAAGTCACTGAGCCTCGACCAGATATTCGACCATTATTTCAAGGAGCTCGGCGTCCCGGTGGTTAAAGGCTTTAAGATCGGCCATTGCGAGCCGCATTTCTCTGTGCCGCTTGGAGTGATGGCGAGGCTTGACGCCACTGACATGACGCTGACGATATTGCCTGGCGTGGAGTAAGAAGTGAGTTTTGCAGTTTAAATAAAAGATAGAGTCGCCAACAAACTGCCTTTCAGAAAAAATAGAAGAATAGCAAATACATTTTCGCAGGAACATTACTGGGGTCAAAAGATGATATTTCCGTGAATTTATGATATAATAGATAGATATTGTTTCTAAAAGAGAGGCGTGGATAACAATGGCATTCCAACCACATGAAAAAGAAGTATCTGAATTCGTAGCGGCTCGCCGCATCGGAGAATGGATTTCCTTTAACCGCAACGGCGTTGACGTCAATGGCACCATCTTCAAAATCATGGACAACTCGGTGATTGTTGAAATTTCACCTGAAGATGCAAAAGAAATCGGTGCAGCTTCGAATATGACCGTGATCTCACATAAGAAATATACACCAATCGAGTAAGTTAGCTTAAACTCCCGCTGTGTGCGGGAGTTTTTTTCTGCCCAATTATATGGCTTATAGCCACCGGAACAATACTGAAATTTTATTTTTTGAAAATTGTACCAGTCTTAGCATTCCAAAGTTCATCGGTTTTTGGTAAAGTAAGGTAAGATTAACATATGCGGAAGCGCAATCGCCATGAAGGGAATAAGGCCTTATGATATTTGATTTTAAGTTCTGGCATTATTTCGCCAGACAGGGACAACTTATACATAATCTTGAGAATTCGGAAATGCGCCATTTCAACAAGCGCCTCGGATGGATATTTGCACTTGGCATCCTTCTTTTTGCGCTGCGTGAAATATGGGGCATGAACAGCGCTTCCCTGACACCTTATCTGGTGGCAGGCGATATGGATACCTACACCCTTGCCCGTTGGACTTCACTCGCCGGCACATTGATCTGGGCGGGAGTCTATTTAGCCTTTCATACATACGGAGCGGCGTTCCTGTTCAGCCGCATATTAAAGATTCCATGGCGCGCGGCACTGGTCATGCAGACTTATGTAACGGCAATTCTTGTCATCGAAAAAGCCTTGCTGTTCTTCCTGTTCGCCGTGCTCGGCTACACTACATACTTATCAGTTTTTTCATTCGGCCCGCTTGCGGCTATGCTTTTTAATCATTCATTTATCATTCTTTTCTTCAATCAATTAACGATTTTCACATCGCTCATCATTGCCATCCAATACCGCTTCCTGCGCAATTACGTGACATTTTCACCGAAATTGCTGCTGTTTGGCCTGATCTTGCTGCACGTCTTGGTCGCGCTGGCTATCGGGGCATTAAGTTTTGTGCCGCTTGCTGACATGATCGAAGGCTTCACGGAAGGAGTGGTTCCGGGTGAATAAATACTTTATGATCGGCTTATCCGTCGCCATTACTGCTTTTTTGGCAATAAACGCGATTTTATTGTTCAGCGATAAAAGCATTGTGCAGAAAAAACTCTATATCAATGAATACGAACGCACATATACGAGCAGTTATACAGAGAAATTACCTAAAGAGGCAGTCACAGCGCCGCTTGCTGCCACAGAGATTTTCATCCAGGATTCGGATGCCGTCGAACAATGGATCATCAATGAAGGTGATTATGTCGAAGCAGGCACTGAACTCGCACTGCTCAATGAAGCGGAAAGCGAAGAACAGCGCGCAATCTGGGAAGCGGAAGAAGATGCGCTGAACGACGAATTGTCTGAAATCCGCACCGTTTTGAGAGATCTCGAATCGGCGCAGTCCCGCCAGTCGCGTCCGACAACAGGTTCAACAACCAATAGTGATACAACGACAACACCGAACGGCGATACAGTTGAACTCGATGTGAACGTTCAATTGGAAGTCGAAGTTCCACAGGACGGCTCTTATGCAGCGGGTGTCGCGGAAGCCGAGCAGCGCATCGCCTCGCTTGAAACCCAGCTTGCGGTCATCGAAGCCCAATTGGAACAAAATACAGCGAAACCAGCTTTAATCAGCCCGATTGAAGGCGTCGTCGGCAAAATTGACGCAGGTTCGATGCCAATGAGCATTGAAATCTACTCGAGCGAAAAACTGTTCATGACTTATGTCGTTGAAAAAGAATGGCTTGAAGTCAATGTCGACGACCGTGTCTTCCTTCATGTCGACGGCATCGCACAGGCAATGCCCGGCAAAGTATTGCGGAAGTCACAGCTGCCGGCGGACGGTTCAAAATGGCTCGACGCTTACCGCGCGCTTGACCCGGTAGACCAAAACAATCCGATTGCGATTTACGAAGTCCTCATTATGACAGAGGAACCGATTACGGATGCCGTACCGTACGGCAAAACCGCCAATGCCTCCATCATCGTCAATGAAGCGGCAGATGCAGTCGCCCTAAAAGACAACTGGATTTTTGACCGCTACAATGGCACCGGCAATGTCTTCATGCTGAATGAAGACGGACGGGCGGAAGCGGCACCAGTCACCATTGCATTCGACCTCGACGGCAAAGCTGTATTGAGCGAAGGCGTGGCACCGGGTACAACGGTGATCGACAGTGAAATCTTAAGAAGATTCGGATTTACGCCACAAGCATTCCTGCCATTCCCGAGCATCCAGCCGGACATCGAGCATGCCAAAAATACCGACTGGCGCAGATACGTTGAATATTTATTAGCGAGATAGATTTTCGGACCCGGGAGCGGATGCTTTCGGGTTTTTTGTTTGGGTTTTGGGTGGGGGGGTGGGGGTTGCTATCGGATAGAGTGGTTTTTGTGTCGTATAGCGTGGATATGGTGCCGTATAGATTGTTTTTGGTGACGTATAGCGGAGATTTGTTACCGTATAACGCATTTTACTTAACGTGCCGGATTTTCATGCGGGTTTCATCGAAAGAAAAGTGCATTCAAATGGAAAGCAGTCCGCTGCCGGCGGACTGCCCAGTGGGCGGCGCTTCGGCCGCCGCCCGATTTTGGCCGATAGTGGGTTGGGATGTTTGGGTGGGGGATGATGTCGTATAGCGTGGATATTGTGTCGTATAACGAAAATTTAGTGACGTATAGCGAAGCTGTCCTGCCGTATAACGGGTTTTATTTAACATATCCGCTAGCTCAGCAAATCCGCCCTAAAAGAAAATCGCCGCACAGCATTATTCATTCTAGAAAATAATGGTACTATTAAAAAATGATAAGAACAGAAACGGAGTGAGATAGATGAACGAGACGGATTGGCGGTTTAAGATTGCCCACCGGGAAGCGCTGATCGGCGTGGGGTTGGCGCTGTTCAATTTTGTTTGGTGGTTTGGCTTTGCCTATGGCATGGGCTCGGCGCCAGTGGAAGAATACACGTATGTCTTCGGCTTGCCGGCGTGGTTCTTCTACAGTTGTGTGGTAGGCTTCCTGGTCATCGCGGTGCTGGTGATCATCATTGTGAAATTCTTCTTTGTGGAAGTGCCGTTTGAAGAGGAAGAGGAGGAGAAACGATGAATTATGCTGTTTTGATACCGATGATCATCTTTTTGATCCTCATCTTCTTTATCGGCTATTGGTCGAGCCGCAAACTGGCGTCGTCCTCGAATTTCATTGCTGATTACTTCTTAGGTGGCCGCGAACTTGGCGGCTTTGTGCTGGCGATGACGATGGTCGCCACTTACGGCAGCGCGTCGAGTTTCCTGGGGGGTCCCGGAACGGCTTATACAATGGGCTTTGGCTGGGTGCTGCTCGCGATGACGCAAGTGGTCACCGGTTATTTCGTGCTGATGATTCTCGGCAAGAAATTCGCGATCATGGCGCGCCGCTATAAAGCGGTGACGATGATCGACTTCCTGAAAGCGCGTTACGACAGCAAAGCCGTGGTTTTATTGTCTGCGCTCAGCATCATCATTTTCTTATTCTCCGCCATGGCAGCACAGTGGATCGGCGGTGCGCGGCTGATCGAATCGCTGACCGGGCTGTCGTATAACTCGGCGCTATTCCTGTTCGCTGTGTCCGTGCTGGTCTACGTCACCATCGGCGGATTCCGCGCGGTTGCGCTGACGGATGCTGTGCAGGGAGCGGTCATGCTGGTCGGAACCCTGATTTTGCTCATCGCGGTCATATTCGCGGGCGGTGGGATTCCGAATATCGTCCAGGATTTAATCAATGAAAACCCGAATCTCGTCACGCCATACGGAGCGGAAGGCAATTTATCAGCGGCTTATGTATCGTCTTTCTGGATACTCGTCGGCGTCGGCGTTGTGGGTTTGCCTCAGATTGCCGTACGGGCGATGTCCTATAAAAACTCGCGCTCGATGCACCGCGCGCTGATCATCGGTACGCTTGTCACCGGTATCATCATGCTCAATATGCACCTTATCGGCGTATTCGCGCGTCCGATTCTGCCGGGCATCGATGTCGGCGATAAAGTCATTCCGCTGATAGCGCTGGAAACCTTGCCGGCATGGCTCGCGGGAATTGTGCTCGCGGCACCGATGGCGGCAATCATGTCGACAGTCGATTCGCTTCTTTTAATCGTCAGTTCGTCGATTGTCCGTGACGTCTATTTGAATTACATAAAACCTGAAGCGGAATTGAAAACCATCAAGCGCATCTCGTTCGGTGTAACGGCGATGCTCGGAATCGGCGTATTCCTATTGGCACTCGACCCGCCAGACTTGTTGATCTTCCTGAATTTATTCGCGTTCGGCGGTTTGGAAGCGGCCTTTATCTGGCCGGTCGTGCTCGGGCTTTACTGGAAATGGGGCAATAAATACGGTGCCATCGCGTCGATGATTACGGGAATCGGCACCTATGTCGCGCTGCATTTCTATAACCAGGAATACGGCAATCTGCTCGGCGTCCACACCGTGACGTTTCCGGTGCTGCTGTCGCTGGTTGCGTTCATCGCATTCAGTTTGCTGATCGGGCGAAAGGCTTATGATTATGCGGGATAGTTATTTACTTTCCAGTCGACAGGGCGTAAAATGAATAGTTATTCGAAACCCGAAAGAAGGCATGACTGGATTGAAGCAATGGAAAGTATACATGATCCTGACAGGCGTCATGATCGTTTGGGGATTTAATCTCGCAACAGTTAAATATATGGTCGAATTTGTCGGCCCCGTTACGCTGACGACATTCCGGATTCTCCTCGCAGGGATTTCAGTCTTCGTCATTCTCGCGTATTTCCGCTTGCTGCGCTGGCCCACGCGCGTCGACTGGAAATATATCTTGCTCGGCGCATTATTAAATGTCGTCTCGCATCATTATTTCCTGTCGAATGCGCTGACATTGACGACCGGCACGAACGCCGGGCTGATCCTTGGTACAGGTCCGATGCTGACGGCGGTGCTCGTGTCGCTCATCATGCGCAATTATCCGTCGCGCCTGCAATGGCTCGGTGTCATCATAGGCCTTGCCGGAGTGGTCATCACCGTGCGCGTTGGCAGCGGTCCGACGAGCGGCATGAATATCGGTGACCTGTTCGTCTTCATCTCGATCCTGACGCAGGTGCTCAGCTATATCGTCATCGCCAATGCGGCAAAAAATCTGGATCCGCGCCTGATGACGGGCTATATGTTCATCACCGGCAGCGTCGTGCTGTTCCTCATCTCACTCGTGCAGGAACCAGGCGGCATGGCCGCATTCGCGGACGTTCCATCCGTGTTCTGGCTGGCATTCATCTTCTCGGCCGTGCTCGGCACATCCGTCGGCCACATGCTCTATAATTATTCAATCGGCCAGGCCGGCCCCACGAAAGCGGCCATCTTCATGAACCTCAACACGCTGTTCTCACTGATCGCCGCGGCCATCATTCTAAATGAAACCATCCTGCCTGGCCACCTGGGCGGCTTTGTGCTGATCGTCATCGGCGTCCTATTCGGCTCAGGTGCGGCAGAAGATTTATTAAATAAAAGAAGGAAACGGTTCGGCTGATGCTGGATCGTTTTTTTGTTGTGTGTGGTGGTTGTTGTCGGTTGGGGGAATGTTGTTGTCGTATAGAGGAGATTTAGTGTCGTATAAGATAATTTTGTTACGTATAGCGACGGTTTGTTGACGTATAGCGTATCTTACTTAACGAACCGACTTTTCCAATGGCTCTCACCAAAGGAGAAAGATCAAAATAGAAATCACCCATACACAACCCAACCGTTTTCCCTTGTCCAATTCCGCATTATTAATTATGATGAGGACAGCAGGGCAAACGTTGCGTAAGCCGAGGGTTTATTGCTTAAATTAACAATCTTTATGAGTATCCTCCCTGTTATTATTCAGCGCGAAAAGAATATAATAGAAGAAAATAGAATGGAACGGAGATTATTATGACATTATCCCTTAATCCACGGGCCGAAGCGCTCGTTATATCGGGCATCCGCCAGTTTTTCAATCAGCTGGTCGATTATCCCGATGCCATCAATTTGACGATCGGCCAGCCCGATTTTCCGACGCCGGAAGCGGTGAAGAAAGCCGGTATGGAGGCGATCGCAGTTAATAAAACCAGCTATTCCCATAATGCGGGGCTGATCGAGCTGCGCCAGGAAGTTGCGGCGTTTTTCGGTGACACGTACGGTTTGTCTTATAATCCGCAGACAGAAATCATCATTACAAACGGTGCCAGTGAAGGACTCGATTCGCTGCTTCGAACCATTATTGAAGAAGGCGACGAAGTCATTATACCGGCGCCTTGCTATACGGGCTATGTGCCGCTCATCGAATTGAACGGCGGCAAAGCGGTTCTGCTCGATACGTCGGATACTGGACTTGTGCCGGATCCGGAGCGTTTGGAAGCGGCCATCACGAATAAAACAAAAGCTGTGCTATTCAATTTCCCTTCGAATCCGACGGGTGTCAGCTTGAATAAAGAAGAAACCGATGCATTGGTTGAAGTGTTGAAAAAGCACGAAGTATTCATCATTTCGGATGAAATCTATTCCGAGAATGTCTTCGAGGGGCAGCATTTTTCATTCGCGTGCTATAACGACATCAAAGATCGGACATTCCTGGTGCATGGCCTGTCGAAATCGCATTCGATGACGGGCTGGCGGATGGGCTTTTTGCTTGGGCCGCAGGAATATTTGCAGCATGTGTTAAAAGTGCATCAGTATAATACGGTGTGCGCGTCGTTGCCGAGCCAGCATGCGGCAATCGAAGCGCTGCGCAATAACCGTTTTGTGCCGGATGAAATGAACGATGCATATAAGACGCGGCGTGATTATGTTTATGGAAAATTAATCGAAATGGGATTTGATGTCGTCAAGCCGACAGGTGCTTTTTACATATTTCCATCCATCGAGAAATTTGGCCTTACTTCATTCGAGTTCGCTACGCGCCTGTTGAAAGAAGGGGGCGTTGCGGCAGTGCCAGGCTCAGCTTTTACTCAATACGGTGAAGGTTTCCTGCGCATTTCGTACGCATATGCGATGCCGACATTGGAGCAGGCGATGGAGCGGATGGCCGAATGGCTGAAATCTGTGCAGGTGACGGAGAGGGGATAAGTTATGGGTCTATTATGGGGAACACCGGAGAAATTGAAGGACTTGCTTTGTGAAATGGTCAGCTGGAACAGCATTACATTGTCTGAAGGGGAAGTGGCATTCGCTTATAAACTAAGGGAAAAACTGGAGCAGATTCCTTACTTCCAGGAAAATCCCGAAAAAATCTACCTCGGTGAAGTCAATTGGGATCGCCAGTACGTCACCGCATTATATAAACATCCGGAAGCAACGGACACCATCGTTCTGATGAGCCATTTCGACACGGTTGAAACGGAGGAATACGGTGATTTGGAACCGCTTGCCTGTATGCCTGTCGAATTGACGGAGGCCTTGAAGGATTTCCGCGATGAATTGGATGAATACGCCCAAGCGGATCTCGATTCCGGTGAATATCTTTTCGGCCGCGGCACGATGGATATGAAAGCGGGCCTTGCGATGCACATGGCAATGCTCGAAAAAGCTGCCGCAAATGAATGGCGGATTAACTTGGTATTATTGTCCGTTCCAGACGAAGAAGTGAATTCTGCCGGCATGCGCTACAGCGTCGGTAAATTACTGGATCTCGAACGGGAATACGGACTCGAATATATTTTATTCCTGAACGGCGAGCCTTCATTCGCGCAGAAGCCAGGAGACCAGGACCATTATATTTACACTGGATCAATCGGCAAAATCATGCCATCCGCCATGTTCTACGGTAAAGAGACACATGTCGGCGAACCGTTGTCAGGCATCACATCGAGCTATATCTCGACATATCTGACGCACCGGATGGAATGGAATCCGTCGTTCAAGGAAACGGTCTACGGTGAAACGACGCCGCTGCCGGTAACCCTGACGCAACGTGATATCAAGAATTCCTATTCCGCGCAGACGCCGTACCGCACATATGCGATGTACAATGTCTTCACGATGGAACATAGCGCCAAAGAAGTTTTCGACTTGTTCGAAGGCGTGGCAAATGATGCCGCCGACCATTGCATGGCCGACTACCGTTCGATGTGCCGCAATGAAAACATCGAGCCCGTAGGCGAAATCCAGGTTATGCGCTATGAAAATCTGGTGAAATACGCACTTGAGAAATTCGGGCTTGAATATTTCAACGATTTGATTCATGACACATTGATGCATCCGGAATGGGACGTGCGCGAGAAATCGATGCATATCACCGACATCCTGCTGCTCAATTGTCAGGAGCTCACGCCGGCAATCGTCATCATGTTCGCGCCGCCATATTATCCGGCGGTCAACTCATCAGAAGACGACCTGGTCAAACGCTGCGTCGAGCAGATCACGGAAAACGCCAAGGAAAAATTCGGCTATGAGCTCAATCAAATCCATTACTTCAACGGCATTTCCGATTTGAGCTATGTCAATTACGGCGACCAGGAAGACGGCTGGGTCACTTACGAAAACAACACGCCGGTATACGGCGATTCCTACAGCATCCCGTTCCAGGCCATGAAGCAATTGACAGCGCCAGTCCTCAACATTGGCCAATTCGGCAAGGATGCCCATAAACGTACCGAACGCCTCCACATCAAAAACGCATTCGAGCAGATGCCAGCGTTGCTGGAGGAAATGATATTGAGTATACCAGTGAAAAGCCGCCTGTGAGGGGGCTTTTTTTGGTGGGTTTCTTATGAGGAGAGCTGATAAAAAAGTCTGCACGTTAAGTAAAAGGGGCTATACGTCAGCATCTCTTCGCTATACGATACCAAAATGAATCTATACGACACTAAATCACGGCTATACGGTAACAAACCTCCACCCAAACGAGTCCACCCACTATCTGAATGGATCGGGCGGCGGCCGAAGCGCCGCCCACTGGGCAGTCCGCGCTGGCGGCGGACTGCTTTCCATTATGAATGCACTTTTCTTTTGATGAGAGTCGTTTAAAAAGTCTGCACGTTAACTAAAATTCGTTATACGTCAGCATTTCATCGCTATACGACACTAAATAGAATCTATACGACACTAAATCACGGCTATACGATAACAAACCTCCACCCAAACGAGTCAACCCACTATCTGAAATGATCGTGCGGCGGCCGAAGCGCCGCCCACTGGGCAGTCTGCGATGCGGGCTGCTTTCCAATCGAATGCTCTTTTCTTTTGGTGCGAGCCGTCTAAAAGTCGGCACGTTAAGTAAAAGGGGCTATACGTCAGCAAATCATCGCTATACGACACCAAAATGAATCTATACGTCACCAAACCACGGTTATACGATAACAACGTTCTATCCAAGCACCTCCTTCTCATCAATAATCAAAAAATCATCAAATAGCAATTAATATCATAGTCAAATCTCATTTTTGAAGCCATATGAGGCTTCAAAATTCATATTTGGATAAATATGGAATAATCCAATAGGCTATGCTACTATTGATAGAGGGGTGGCTATAATAATTATCAAGTACCGAAAAAAGCCAGCTAAAATTGCAGGATATGAAGCAATGTTGAAAAGATTACCCGTTTATCATCCGAAAAGAGAGATTATTGAAGATCTGCTTAAGTCCACCAACGCGGGCTATGGAGGAGAGGAACGACTCGATCAGCTGATGAAATATTTCAACCCTGTTTACCCGTATTTAATTATCCAGGATTACTCAATTTCCTCGAATATTGAACTGCAGATCGATACGATTTTATTGACCCAGTCCTGCGTGATTTTATTGGAAGTAAAAAATATATCTGGGCGCCTCCGTTTCACGATAAATCCAAGTACACTGCGTCAAACGACAGCTTCCGGGGTGGAGCGCGGCCTTAAAAGTCCGCTGGTGCAGATGGAAATGGCGAAGTGGAAATTTGAAAAGCTGCTGAAAAGCCTCAACGTCTCTCTGCCAGTTCATGCGTTTCTGGTGATTGCTTATCCAAATCAAATTGTTGAAGATTCGCCCCCCGGTTCGGTTATTTGGAGTGCAGATGAAGTTATGATTCGCTTGCAAAATTTCAATATGCCGCCGAAAATCCTCTCCATCGATGATTTGCATAGGCTTGGCCAGCGATTACTGAGTCTCTATTCCGATTTTAATCCGTTTCCACTTGCACCCAAGAATAATATTGCTCCAAACGAAATTAGTAAGGGCGTATTTTGTCCAGACTGTAAATCTTCGAAAATGAATAAAATCAAGCGCAGCTGGATGTGCGAGACTTGTGGACTTAGAAACCCTGAGGCGCATCACCAAGCAATTCAGGAGTGGTTCATGCTAATAAAACCAAGTATTACAGTTGCGGAATGCAAGGACTTTTTGGAGTTGGAATATGTCTCAACAGCTAGAAGAATACTCAAAAGTCATATATATAAAAACGTCGACAATAATAAAACGAGGAAATATTATTTGAATATACAAGTGGACATTCATGAAAAATGAATGTCTTTTTTTAGGAGGTCCGCTTTTCCGGAGAGATACAGAAAAAGACGGTACGTTAAGTAAAAGGTGCTATGCGGTAGCAAACCCTCGCTATACGACACCAAAATGAATCTATACGACACCAAATCACCGTTATACGTCAACATCACCTCCACCCAAACAAGTCAACCCACTATTACCTAAGATCGGGCGGCGGCCGAAGCGCCGCCCACTGGGCAGTCCGCGCTATAGCGGCGGGCTGCTTTCCATTATGAATGCACTTTTCTTTTGATGAGAGTCGTATGAAAAGTCGGTACGTTAAGTAAAACTTGTTATACGTTAGCAACCCACCGCTATACGACAACAAAATGAATCTATACGCCACCAAATCACCGCTATACGTCAACAATCCCCCGCTATACGCCACCAACACCCTAGCAACCCCCCACAAATAAAGATACAATCATACATAACCACCACCCAAAAGGAGCGGACCCACATGAAAATCAGCAAAGCAGATATATACGCGGTGAACTTTCCATTGAAAGAGCCGTTCATCATTTCGTATGCCAGCTACCCGAGCATGGCGGCGATTATTGTCAGGCTCCAAACGGACGATGGCATCGTGGGCTACGGCGAGGCGGTGCCGGATGAGCATGTGACCGGTGAGCAGGTGGATGCGGCGTTTGAAATTTTGAAGCATGTGCTGGTGCCGCAAGTTATTGGCCAAAGCCCGTTCGATATAGAGCATATCCATCATAAAATGGATGCAGCGATAGCAGGCAATCCGGCAGCAAAAGCCGCCATCGATATTGCCTGTTATGATTTGATGGGTAAAGCGACGGGGCAGCCTGTCTATAATTTGATTGGCGGAAAGGCGCATGACAATCTGCAATATCCGAAAGTGCTGAGCATTGAAGCGCCGGAAATTATGGCGGAGAAAGCGAAAAAGGCAGTGGCACAGGGTTTCTCGAGTTTGAAACTGAAAGTCGGCTTGGATGATGCCGCACTCGACATCGATCGGATTTATGCGGTGCGCGAGGTGGTTGGCGAAGAGATGCCGATCCGGATAGATGTGAATCAGGGATGGAAAACGGTCGGGCTCGCTGTGCAAACGATCAATTATCTCGAAGGCGCAAATCTCACGTGGATTGAACAGCCGATTAGGATGGGGGATATCCGTGGGCTTGCGGAAGTACGGCGCAAAGTGTCGACGCCGATTATGGCGGATGAAAGCGTGCAGACTATGGAAGATGTGCTGGAGATCATCCGTCTGGAGGCAGCTGATTATATTAATATCAAATTGATGAAAGCAGGCGGGATTTTCCCGGCCGTACAGATGGCGAAAGCGGCTGAAGCAGCGGGAATCATAGCGCAGATCGGCTCGATGGTTGAGTCCTCTATTGGTTCCGCGGCAGGCTATCACGCGGTTATGTCGCGCAGGAATATCCAAACAGCTGAGCTGACAGGACCGCTTTTATTTGCGGAGGAAATCGGTGATTTGCATTACGAATTGCCTTACGTGAAATTGAGCGGCAAGCCGGGGCTTGGCATAGAGGTCGATTTGGGCCAATTAAACAAGCTTGCTTCTAAAATGGCGACAGTTGAAGGGAAAGGTGAATAAGAATGGAAATCAAACAGCAGATTCAGCGATACTTTGATCATTTTCATGCGAATCCGGAAGTCAGCTGGAAGGAATTCAAGACGACACAGAAATTGCAGGATATCATGAATGAGCTGGATGTCCGTTATAATATTTTCGACGACCTCACCGGTTTGATTGCGGAAATTGGTGAAGGTGATGAGATTGTGGCAGTGCGCGCAGACATTGATGCGCTTTGGCAGGAAGTCGGAGGGACGATGCAGGCGAATCATTCCTGCGGCCACGACGCGAATATGGCGATGGTGCTCGGTGCCTTATTGTATCTGCGGAATGAAACACTGACGAAACGTGTGCGTTTTATCTTCCAGCCTGCGGAAGAACAAGGCAATGGTTCGCTGTCGATGATCGAGCGGGGAGCGGTGGAAGGAGTCAGTCATTTGTTTGGCGTCCACCTGCGTCCGGCGGAAGAATTGCCGCTTGGTAAAGTGTCGCCGGCACTGCATCACGGAGCAGGGATTTTCCTGCGGGGGAAAATTACAGGAGACGACGCGCATGGGGCTCGTCCGCATCAGGGCAGAAATGCGATGGACGTTATTGCGGCGATTCACCAATTCGTGAAGTCGGTTTATTTTTCACCGTTCGAATCTTATTCGGCGAAGTTGACGAATGTTCAGATGGGCGAGGAAAGTTTGAATATCATTCCGGGAAGCGCGACGTTTGCGCTCGATGTCCGCTCACAGTCGAATGAATTAATGGATGAGTTGCGGAAACGCATCGATGAAGGGTTTGCCTCGCTATCCATGCTTTATAATGTCGGCATCGATTGGGAATGGACGGATTACACGCCGGCTGCGGAAGTGTCGGATGAAGCGATGGCAATTGCGCAGACTGCAATCCGGCATGTGATTGGCGACGAGAATACAGCCGAATCGTTGCATACGCCTGGCGCGGATGATTTTCATTTCTATACGATTCGAAAACCCAAATTGAAAGCGGCGATGATCGGTGTCGGCGCGAATTTGACGCCGGGACTTCATCATCCCAATATGACATTCAATCCGGATGCACTTGATATAGGTGCGCGTGTTTTGGCGGAAACACTGAAGAACGCTTGAAAACATTTCCCGGGAAATAATTGACTCAATTAATGCTTATGACTCTGCCGCTTAAAATTGCAATCTGATAAAGTGGATAGAGCAAAAGGAAAAACCCTCTTGAAAAAAAGAGGGTTTTATTAATTTGAACGATAAAAAGTTTGAATCTTAAGTAATTTCTTTTGCGGAATACTGCCACCGAGTGCAGGTTTTCTGGACCGTCTTTAAGGGTATAGAAAACAAGTTTGGTTCATCTTAGAGGAGGATTTTTACAATGGATGCAATTTTAGACGCGTTGACGTGGATCGTTGACGAGGGTAATAACTTATTATGGACATACATATTGATCGCTCTATTATTAGGCTTGGGCGTCTATTTCACGATCCGCACAAAATTTGTGCAAGTACGTGCTTTTGGCGAAATGTTCCGCGTCATCAGTGAAAAGAAAGATGGCGAAAAAGGGGTCTCGGCTTTCCAGGCCTTCACCATTTCAACGGCATCACGCGTTGGGACGGGGAACATTACGGGTGTAGCCTTGGCGGTTGCTATTGGTGGACCCGGAGCGGTGTTCTGGATGTGGATGGTTGCGCTGATCGGTATGGCGACAGCTTTCATTGAAAGTACATTGGCTCAGGTTTATAAAGTACGTGACGGCGAGCAATTCCGCGGCGGTCCGGCTTATTATATGGAGAAAGCGCTGGGCAACCGGAAACTGGGAATTGTATTCGCGGTACTGCTGACACTGGCATTCGGGTTTATTTTCAACTCGGTACAGTCCAACACCATCGCCCAGTCGTTCGGAGATGTCTTTAACATTCCGGATTGGACGGTAGGATTGGGATTGATCATTTTGGCTGCTATCGTAATCTTTGGGGGCGTCAAACGAATCGCGAAAGTTACTCAGGTAGTCGTGCCGGTAATGGCGATTCTTTACTTAATAGTTGCTATCTTCATCGTCATCACGAATATTACGGAAATTCCAGCAGTCTTCATGCTGATCATCGAAAATGCTTTCGGCCTTGAAGAAGCTGTCGGTGGAGGTATCGGTGCTGCAATCATGCAAGGCGTGCGTCGCGGTCTCTTCTCGAACGAAGCCGGTATGGGTTCTGTTCCGAACGCGGCTGCATCAGCGAACGTATCGCATCCTGCTAAACAAGGGCTTGTACAGAGTCTGGGTGTATTCTTTGATACGATCATCATCTGTTCAGCTACAGCTTTCATCATCATTCTGGCTGATCTTTATGGCACAAGTGAGCAGGAAGGAATTCTTCTTACGCAGGCATCTCTTGGCGTACATGTAGGTGACTGGGCTCCTTACTTCCTGGCGATTGCGATTCTGTTCTTCGCATTCAGCTCGATTATCGGGAACTATTATTACGGTGAAACGAACATCGAATTCATCAATGCGCACAGTGGCTGGTTGACAGCTTACCGTTTCGGCGTATTGGCAATGGTAATGTTCGGCGCATTGGCGCAAGTAAGCCTTGTGTGGAATATGGCCGATTTGTTCATGGGCCTCATGGCTGTTCTCAACTTAATTGTTATAGCACTGTTAGGTAACACGGCCTTCAAAGTGCTCGATGATTACACGAAACAACGAAAAGCAGGAAAAAATCCCGAATTTTACGCAAAAGACATTCCAGGATTAAAAAATACGGAATGTTGGGGAGAAGATCGGGATTAATTATAATAATATATAGAAAAAGCCCTTCAGATCAACGTCTGAAGGGCTTTTTTACTGCAATAAAATCAGGTTTTATTTAAGTTGATTTGACTTGAAAACGTTAATAAATACCCTTCTCTTCCAATAATAAACATAGAAATAGCACTTGTTACATAACTGTAATATAACTGTAACCTACTTATGATGTTTATTCTGTTAGTATCTAAATATGCAACAAAGGTATTTCAAAAAAAGAAATTTGATTCGGTGTCTGATCAGCATCCAGAATCCACTAACTTATAGAGGTGACGATTTGAAGAAACGTATAATGCTTATGATGATTGCTGTACTATTAATTTCAGCAGCACCAATGATGACTAGTGAAGCCGACGCAGCCAGTGGAGCAACACCAGACCAAATTGCAGAATATGCTCTTAAATTTAAAGGCGTTCCATACAAATGGGGCGGAACAACACCTTCAGGATTCGATTGCTCAGGATATATCAGATACGTTTACGGTAACTTCGGCATTAGCTTGCCAAGAACATCAGCAGAACAATTCAATGTAGGCACAGCAGTTTCCAAGAGTAACCTTAAAAAAGGCGATCTAGTATTTTTCGCAAATACATATAAGCCGGGAATCTCACATACAGGAATCTACATCGGAAATGGCAATGTCATTTCAGCTGAAAGCGGCGGAATTGAAATCTCAAACATTAACACTAACCCGTATTGGGCTCCTAAATATGCAGGCGCTAAGCGCTTGTCAAGTGTCAAAGAAGCAGTAGCACCAGTATCAGCACCAAAACCGGCGCCAGCTCCGGCACCAGCGCCAAAACCTGATCTTCCAAAAGGCCAGTACTATGATGTTTCTAAATCATTCTGGGCTTACGCGCCAATCACAGAATTGAGCACGAAAAACATCATCACTGGTTATGCACACAGCGAATTCAAACCGAACAACTCTGTAACAAGAGCAGAAGCGGCAACAATGATCGCTAAATCACTTGGAATCGCACCAGTCGCTGGAACATCATTCAACGATGTATCTTCTAAGCACTGGGCAGCAGGCTACATCAACGCAGTTTACAAAAAAGGCATCATCGATGGACGCGGCAACGGCAACTATGCGCCAGACGCTAAAATCACTCGTGCTGAAATCAGCGCTTTGCTGACTAAAGCTTACGCAATGAAAGCATCTAACTCTTCAGTGTCATTCACTGATATCGGCGGCCACTGGGCTGAATCTTCAATCATCAAAGTTGCATCAAGCAACTTGGCTAAAGGCTACGATGACGGATCATTCAAACCAAACGCTAATGCTACAAGAGCTGAATTTGCTCAATTCATCTACAACTCAATCAATCAATAAAATAGCAAACCGCCTGTCCCTAGTGGGGCAGGCGGTTTTTTTGTTTGAGAGGGGATGTTGACGGATAGCGGGGAATTGGTGTCGTATAGCTTACTTTTAGTGTCGTATAGCATGAGTTTGGTGTCGTATGGTGGGGAGTTGATGACGTATATGGGAATTTAGTTAACGTGGACAATATAATTGAGGGTTTCTCGGGAAGAAAAGTGCATTCGAATGGAAAGCAGTCCGCACAGCGGACTGCCCAGTGGGCGGCGGTGCCGCCCGATCTTGGGTAATAGTGGGTTGAGTTGCTTGAGTGAAGGTGATGGTGTCGCATAGCTGTGATTTAGTGTCGTATAAATTCTGTTTGGTGTCGTATGAAGGAGAGTTGCGGACGTATAAGGGAATTTAGTTAACGTGTCGACTTTTAATGCGGGTTTCTCGGAAAAAGACATTTGAATGGAAAGCAGTCCGCACAGCGGACTGCCCAGTGGGCGGCGGTGCCGCCCGATCTTGGGTAATAATGGGTTGGCTCGTATGGGTGAAGTTCTATCTTATGATTGTGGGAGGCTATCTTATAATTTCGCATTTCTATCTTACGTTTTTGGAGTTGTATCTTACGGTTTGCGATTCTTATCTAATGAATTTACATTTCCTTCGGCTCTCACCAAGTGAAAAGTGCATCTGAATGGAAAGCAGTCCGCACAGCGGACTGCCCAGTGGGCGGCGGTTGCCGCCCGATCTTGGGTAATAGTGGGTCAACTCGCTTGGATCGAGATATGGTCTCGTATAGCGGTGATATAGTGTCGTATAGAATCTATTTGGTGTCATATAGCGCCAGTTTGCTGCCGTATAGAGCAGATTTGCTATCGTATAAAGCCCTTTACCTAACACACCCCCACGCCGCCACACCCACACGCATTGTCTACCCACACCATTCCCCAAAAAAATCCAACAAAAAAGAAAGCCGCACACCCGCACGGCTCTCTCTTATAAATCTCATATTTTATTGCAGTTTCAATGATTTGCTCAAGATTTCAGCGTTTTCTGCCCGCGTGATGGAGGCTTCGGGGCGGAATGTGTTGTCGATGTTGTAGCCTTGGACGATGCCGCTTTCGTATGCGGCCTGGATGGCTTCTGCATAGTATTTGGATGTATCGACATCAGAGAATGTGTTGCCGCCTGATGAAGTGAGTTCGTATATGCGTTTCATGATGACGGCCATGTCGCCTCGTTTAATAGGTGCTTCGGGATGGAAGCTGGTGCTTGAGACACCTTTGATGTAACCGAGTTCGTAGGCTTTATTGATATAGCCAGCGGCGTAAGAGCCTGTTTTAACGTCTTTGAAGTAATGTTTTGAAGCATCTGTCTTCAATTCAAGTGCGCGGCCGATCATAGTCATCGCTTCGGCACGCGTGATTGTAGCGTCTGGGCGGTAAGTGCCGTCCGGGAAGCCGGTGACGATGCCGCGGTCAAAGATGTATTGGATTGAATCGGAATACCAGTAATTAGTGCGTAGATCCGGGAACAAGGCAACTTTCGATTGAAGGGATTGCACAAGTCCGTGGCCGTACAGATTATCTTTGCCTTTAGGTCCGAGATCGACAACAGCACGTTTGACGGTGGCGCGTAATTGTCCGTTCGTCAGATGCGGATATGCTTCTTTATACTGTGCGAATACCGCAGAAACGAATGGTGTTGAAACAGAAGTTCCTTCACTTGTTTTATAGTCGTCGTGACCCGAAGTGTGGATATTAGTGAAGGTGCTGTAGATGCCTTGGCCTGGTGCAACCAGTTCTACAGAAGGGCCGCGGTAGGAAAAGCCGGACAAGCGATTGTTGGTGTCAGTGGATCCGACTGCGATAACTGATTTATAACGGGCCGGATACAAGACATCCCCTTCACCTTGAATATAATTGCCGCGGGTATCGACTGTTTCGATATTGCCGGCAGCGGCAACGACGATGATGCCCAAGTCATTTGCTTTTTGCAGTATTGCCTCTAATTCAGGAATATAACTGTCTGTTGTCAAACTAAGGTTGATGATGTCCATTTTCTGGTCAATCGCCCATTGGATGCCGTCCAAAACGTCTCCGAGGGTGCCGGCGCCGCTGCTTGCCAGGACTTTTACCGAGTATATATCAGCGTCCGGAGCTGCGCCGACAACGCCGATTGTATTATTCAATGCGGCGATTACACCGGCTACATGTGTGCCGTGGCCAGCGCCGTCTGTAAATGGCGATGCATTTTCAATCATCGATGCGCCGCCTGCCACCGATAGGTCAGGGTGTTTGGAATTGATGCCTGAATCGATGACAGCGATTTTCACGCCTTTACCTGTGTAGCCGAGCTTTAAAGCGCTTGGGGCCTTAATGTGATGATAGCCCCAAGACGGCTGCTGGGCAGCTGCTTTGAAAATCGGTTCGTCGGAAAGAGTCTTTACCGATACCTCTGTATCGGCTTTCATTACAGTAGTAGAAGGAATAGTCGCAATGACAGATGATATGGCGTCCAGTTCGCTATGTACTTCAGCGCCCATGTTTTCGAGAGCCTTGTAGTCAATGCTGTCTTCAAATGAGATGATCACTTTTTCAAGATCATTGTCGGAAGTTGCTGCAAAGGCTGGTGTGATGCTGATGGATGTTAGCAACACCAATAAAATAAAAGTGATCCCTATTTTCTTCAATTAATTTCCTCCTAAACATAGTATATATGTACAGTATATATTATTTCCCAAAAAAAACGGACTTTAAAAGTCCGTTTTTTGAAAAAATAATATTTTTTTATCGTTGCTTCCAGTCGTAATAATCTTCGATTCCTTCAGCGATTGCTGAAGCTGAACGTTCTCTATAAGTGGATGTTGCCAATTTAGCAGCATCGCCTGAGTTTGTTAAGAATCCAAGTTCTACAAGAGCGGCAGGAAGCGGGTTAGCTGCAAGAACACGGTAATCGTATTCTTTTACGCCGCGGTTATTATGCTCCATCGCTTTGTACAAACGGTTTTGGATGAAAGTAGCAAGCTGTTTGCTGTCGTTGGCAACAGATGCTGAGTAGAAAGTTTCAGAACCGCTTGTTCCCGGTGTATAAGCGTTGGCGTGGATGCTGACAAAAGCGTCTGCGCCATTCTTCACGCCGTAAGCAGCGCGGTAATCAAGGGTGTAGAATACGTCAGTTCTGCGGATCATCAAAACAGTGATGCCTTTTGCTTTCAGCATTCTTTCGACGCGAAGTGCTACATCAAGGTTTACGTCTTTTTCACGCAAGCCGTTTGCAACCGCTCCTGGATCAGAACCGCCGTGGCCGGCATCGATCACCATTACGCGAGATTCTTTAGATGTTGCTTTTGCCAGGTAAGAAAGGCTGAAGTAACCTGTCAGGTTTCCGGATTTACCATAAACCCAGTTGCCGCTGTAGCCGTAAACTTGAACTTCATTGTTCGTATGGATTTGGCCGACTACTTTATAGCTTGTAGATGGGCCTGAACGGACATTTAAATTATCAGTAGTTGAGTATAATTTAGCGATTGTTGCATTTTGGAAAGCAACTTTGAATTTTGGTTCCAAAGCGCGTGCCAGGAAGATTGCGAATTCTTCTCTGATCAAAGCTTTGTTTGGAGAATAGCTTCCTGCGCCGGTTCCGTTGGAAATGCCGGCAGTCGCAATTTTGTTAACTGCTGTGTAAAGGCTTGTGCTGCTTGAATCTTGTTTGATATCTGTAAAGAACACAGTACTTGTTTTCGACAAGTTGAATGCGCGGCTTAACAAGTATGCCATCTCACCACGAGTCATTGTTTGTTTCGGCTTGAAACTGCCATCGGGATAACCGGTAATAATCCCTTTGTCTACAGCTGATTGAATATAGCCTGAGCTGTAGCTTGTCGCACTCACATCGGAAAATTTGGTTTTTCTCTCTGTTCCATTTAATCCAAGTGCGCGGCCGATCAATGTAGCCGCTTGTTCACGTGTTACTGAATAGTCAGGTCCAAATTGATTGCTCGAAATTCCTTTAATAAGTCCTCTATCATATAAGTAATCAATTTCAACATCACTTGATGATACATCCTTAAATGGTGTCCAAGCGGATGCGGGGCTGAGCCCTATACTGGAAATCACTAAAACAGCAGCGACTAGAAATAACATGACCTTGCTATAAAAACTATTCATTTGTCTTTCATTTTCCCCTTCCGGTTCTTAATTTTTTTCTATCTCTGATGATATTATCACGTTTTTATGCTATATTATGTATTTTTTTATAAAATAAGCAATAAGTCTGGTTTAAAAGTCAAATTTCAAAAATACACTCTGGTACACAAGACTATTTATTCGTAAAATGACCTGTTTTTATACATTCTCTAATATTCAGAAGAATACCTTCTATATAACAGATAAAAATTTTCCTTTCTAATAAAAAAATCTACATTTTATCATCTTTAGGTGACTTTTAGATGATATACTTATTTTTAGGCAATGGTCATATCTGTATGAAAAAATGGTTAAATTTAGATATATAGATGTATAGTTTGCCGCAGAAAAATGATATAAAGTGTTAACAGGCTATTAACGAAACACTTAATATGCCGATTACTAGTTTCATACAGAAAAAAGGGGGATTCATCAGAGAATGAAGAAAACAGTAATTTATTTAGTAGCAATGCTTCTGGTCCTTTCGTCGCTGACTCCGCTGCAAACAAGTGCAGCAGATGATTTAACAGGTTACCTATATGAAGACGAAATGCGTGAGTTAATCGATCTTGGCGTATTGAACGGTTATCCGGACGGTACATATCAACCTAGACGTGAAGTGACACGAGCTGAATTTGCAAAAATGGTTGTAAAATCATTTGAACTGGAATCGGAAGTGCAAAGCGCTGAATTTACAAGTGCGGCAGCAACTGAAATGACTTTTACAGATGTACCGGCAGATAAATGGTTCGCAGCTCCAATCCTGGATGCTGTTAAAGCGGGTATTGTTAATGGTTATCCGAATAACACTTTCAAGCCGGATGATTTAATCACCCGTGAACAAATGGCAAGTATGGTATCACGTGCCATGAAGGCAAAAGGTATTGTTACGGACATGAAAGAGGTCCCGCAACTTGCTTTCTCCGACACTTCATTGATCCATAACGACCACAAAGAAGATGTCAGAATCCTGACTCACCTTGGAATTATCAAAGGTAATGAAAATAACACATTTGCTCCTAAAGGAAAATCTGAACGTTGGATGGTGGCATTGCTTATGTTGAGAGGACGCGATATCGTGTTTCCACCAGTGCCGAAAGAATTTCAGGCTTCAACCATTAAGGACGGGGCAACTATCGTCGTTGAAGAATTCGATACATTTGCAGACGCTCAAAAATACGTAGCTAACAACAGTACGGCTCAATTGGTTGAGCGCAGCAGCCAAATTTTGTGGATGAAAGGTGAGGGATTGGCGGTAGCCAATAAATTCACTGAAGTATTCCCAACGGAAACATTGAAAACAGACTGGAATACAAAGTACCGTCCGTACGTGACAGCGAACGCTGAAATGAAATACCTCGGCGCAACTGATAAGTATGTGAAAGTGGAATTGGCTGGTAAAGTGGGCTATGTTCCATCAAATACAGTGAATCTTCATCCTAAACAGTTGCTTACTGGCCAGTCTTATTACCAGACGACGACTAACGGCGAACTGATTCATTATATTTATAACCACAATACAAAAGCATATGCGACTGCCGGAATCATTGGCGTTGCACCGGAAGCTTTCCAGGCCGGCACAAAGTATTACAGCTGGGATGGGGCGAACTTCTCAGATGCCGCTGGCAAGAAAGTGACGGAATCCCATCAGTATTTCAACAAATTGCAGCTCGCGACAAAAACGAATTACACAGCTGAAGAGTTGGACAGATACCTTCTGGAAGCCTTCCCTTACTACGATAAAAAAGTGCACGGCAAAGTGTGGACTGAAAGCCCGCTTGTCGGGACAGGGGAGTTCTTCAAAGCAGTCGAAGAAGAATACAAAGTGAATGCTTTCTATCTATTGGCACACGCATTGCATGAAAGCCAATGGGGCACAAGCTTGATCGCACAGGATAAAAAGAATTTATTCGGATTAAACGCTGTTGACGGCGACGCGTATAATGGCGCGAAAATTTATGCTAGTTATAAAGATTCCATCATTCACGCTGCTCAGCATGTAAATGGCAGCTACCAGAAAGTGACAGGCACAAACTATAACGGATCATTCCTTGGCAACAAAGGAATGGGCATGAACGTCCGTTATGCATCTGATCATCTGTGGGGAGAGAAAATTGCCGGCCATATGTACCGGGCTGATAAATTCCTAGGGAAAAAAGATCTGTATGCTTATAAGCTTGGCGTAACGAACACTCCTGGATTGAACTTCCGCAATGCGGCTGGTGCAACTGGCGCAGATACAGTTCTTTACAAAACACCGCTGGCAGGAATTCCTGTTGTCATTTTGGGTGAATCAACTGTATCAGGAGCTAAATGGTATAAAGTGGTTTCTGAAAACAAAGCTTATAATGAAGCATTCGCTTATGGATCAGGCTCACTCGGCGAATACATCAAACAATTACCGCTCGCAAAATAACAACCGAATATGTAGACAGGGTGCTGTTTAAGGGTCTATTCTCCTTAACACAGCACCCTTTTTTTGTGTTATATTATGATGAGATATTTTGCCTCATTATAAGGAGAATACATATGACCCCACAATTCGTAAAAATATTGGACGTACCGTTTATTAATACGACGAGAGCTGCATTCATCCAGACTCTGCAAAATAGAATAGAAAAGAAAGAAAAGACGTTCGTTGTCACTGCCAATCCTGAAATCGTCATGGCCTCATTGAATGATCCGGTTTATAAGAAGACACTTGAAAAAGCCGATTTCATTACAGCGGACGGCATTGGCATAGTCAAAGCGGCCCAACTGGTCGGACAGCCATTGCCGGAACGTGTCAGCGGATTCGACATCATGATGGATTTGCTGGAAGTCGCGAACGAAAAGCAATATCGCGTCTTTTTCCTCGGAGCGGCGGACCATGTGCTGCAGGAAACTCTGGCGAAAGTGAAATCCGATTATCCAGGCATCCAAATCGCAGGAGCGCAAAACGGCTTTTTCGACTGGAACGATCCAGTGCTGCCGCAAATGATCAAAGATGCCAAACCGGATCTTGTATTTGTGGCGCTCGGTTTCCCGAGACAGGAAAATTGGATCGGCGGCCATATCGGCCACTTTAACCAAGGGGTCTTCATCGGCATCGGCGGCAGCTTTGACGTGTTCTCCGGAAACGTTAAACGCGCGCCGGAAGCGTGGCAGAAGATGAATCTTGAATGGTTCTACCGCTTAGTGAAACAGCCATCGCGCTGGAAACGCATGCTCGTATTGCCGAAATTCGCTCTGACGGTCATTCAGAAGAAAGCTTTGAACAAACGATGAAAAGCACTTTACTGAAAAGCACCATCATCCTGTCGGCAGCCGCATTGCTGTCGAAGATTCTGGGCAGCCTCTTCCGCATCCCGCTGCAGAACATAGCGGGGGACGAGGTGCTCGGAATTTTTACTTTAGTCTATCCGGTCTATATGGTCGCTTTGATCCTGTCAGTCGCGGGCATTCCGATCGCAATTTCGAAATTGATCGCCGAGTCCAGGGCGCGCGGCGACGAGCAGGAAGTCAAAGATATCTTCATGACTTCCGGGATTCTCGCGGCTGCGTTCGGCATCGGCAGTTTCTTGCTGTTGTATCTGTTCTCTTACCAGATTGCTGAAATCCTGGGAGGGAGTTCTACGCGTCCCGCACTGATCATCGTTTCCGCAACTCTCTTGATCGCTCCATATATGGCGGTTTACCGCGGTTATTTCCAGGGCCATGAAAATATGACCCCGACCGCTGTGTCGCAAGTGATCGAACAATTCATACGGGTCGGCTTGATTCTGCTGGCAGCAGTTTACCTTGTCCAGAACCTTTATTCGGACAGTGAAGTAGCGGGCGGAATCATGATCGGCTCCATCTTCGGGGCACTGGCTTCATTGATCTATCTCCGTATTCTTTACACGCGCTCGGAAGTACGCGTGAAAAAATCGCTTCCATATAACTTCAGCCATTTTAAAAAGACCGCGGGCCGGATTCTTTCCATTTCCATACCGATTGCTTTTGGTGCCATAACCATGGCATTATTGAATCTCGTGGATTCCATTACGATCCCAAGTGCTTTAAAGGCTTATGAAAATACATCGGATAATGTCAATTATCTCTATGGAATCTATGGGCGCGGCTTGGCAATCGTGCAAATCGTCACGGTTTTTGCAAGCTCAGTCATCCTGCCCCTGATTCCGAATATCTCAGCGAAACTGGCGCAGAACGACAGCCTCGGAACGCAGAAAGTCATCGAAAAGACCTTTTTCCTGACCTATCTTCTGACTGTTCCCGCGGCAATCGGGCTTTTTGCGCTGGCTTATCCGATTAACCTTGGCTTATTCACGGACCTAGCCGGCAGCAGTGTACTTGCAATCATTTCCCTTAGCTCGTTGTTCACATCACTGACGATCCTCAGCACCGGCGTTTTGCAGGGAATCAATAAGGCAAGGCTTGCTGCGTGGATCATCGTTGCAGGAGTAGGAGTGAAACTGGTCCTGAATCTTATTCTGGTGAATCTTTTCGGCCTGGACGGAGCGGCGATCTCGACAGCTCTAGTGTATTTGATACTGTTTGTGGCCAATCTTTACTTTATCCAGAAGCACGCGAAGTTCGTTTCATTCAATAAAAGAACGGTCGTCATCCTGTTTGCTTCGCTGATAATGGGAGCGGTAATAGGAATTCCGACGCTGTTTATTGATTTTGAAGCGGCATCACGCGGATTTGCCCTGCTTTACCTGACTGCCGCTATCGCAATTGGCGCAGCAGTGTATGCCGTATTGCTGTTTGCAGGGAAAGCGGTGGACAAAGAATTAGTGAGCGGCTTGCCGTTGGTAAACAAAATCTTTAAATAATACAGTTATGTTAATTTTTCGCAAATCAAAGATTTACACAGGCTTTTGCCTATATAATAGAAGGAAGTTTATTATTTTATAAAAAACTTTCGTTAATAACCGATATTCCGCAAAACAGCTTCGCTTTCCTGGCTGCTTATGCTGAGCTAACTCGTGCTCGTTACACTTCGCCCGAGTGGATCTCAGCATTTCGCTTAGTCGCCTGGGAGTCTTCGCTGTTTTGCTCCATATCTCAGTTAATTCTTAAAATTAGAATGTCATCTAAAATATGAAACTTAACTAATTTTAAACTAGTTACCTAATAGCGTCGCCATTGGAAGAACGAATTCAAAGTAATTGTAAGGGTGTGTAGGCAAGTGCAGAAAGTGTTAATCGGAATAATCCTGGCCGCGATGATTTTAACGATTCCTTCTATATATAACCGTGTGCAGGTAGAGGAATCGAACAAGACAGTCGAAACAATCGTGCCTTATAAATATATAGTGGACTGGATGATCAAAGATCCGGAATTGGAACAGGAGCGTATTCTAAGCCAATTGCAGGAGGATGGCATCGATACGATCAGCATGGAGCCTGATACCTTACGTACTCTTCAGCAAAAAGGGGATTTGACAGTCATCAGTGTTCCCCGGATGAGTGAATTGCTGATTTTCAATCAAATGGAACCGCTGAGGCACCCTTTTGATAAACAAGGCGTTTTCATTCATTCTTATGGGGATTCGTCTTTTGATGATTTAACCAGAAACGTTTTTGAAGAAACGAGACAAATTACAGTCGAAGGTGTAGATTACACCTTTGTACCGGGACCGCCAGATGATATTTTAGAAGTTCCTGTGGGTTACGATTCGAGTATTGTCGATGCTGTCTTGGATTCCGGAATGAATTTGGTGCCGAGAATGGCTGACTCGAAGAACATTGAAGATACAGAAAGAATGGCAGAAGAGCTGCTTGACTTAAAGCAGCCTGGAGTTGATAAAGTTTTGTTTTCGGGAACTGCTGCCCCATTCAGCTCTGAACCGCAAAAATTGAAGGAATTCAGCACTCGTCTTGCTGATGCGGGTTATTCTTTATTTAATGTTGAGTTTGGAAAAACCAAAGGATTCGAGACAGCTGCATATACAATGGACATGGATGTTGTCCGCCTGCATAGTCAAAGATTAACGGAAGATAACGCTTTTGACATTGCGGATAAGTATACACGCGGTGCTAAAGAGCGGAATATTCGTGCATTCTTTGTTAATCCTGAAGTCGCAGAATATGAAGATGCAGTACTGGCATTTGAAGGGCTGAACAATGAAATTGAAAAACAATTGCCTGCTTCTTTCAAACGCGGGCAATCCGAATTATATGATGAAATCGAAGTGCCTTTGTGGCAGATTGCTATTGGTCTGATCGGCTCCATCGCATTTCTGGCATGGGCTGCACAGACTGTTTTCGGTAACCGCAAACTTACGTACGTTGCAATTGGCGGGCTGACACTGCTGGCACTTGCTTATCTTGTAACAGATATGACGTTGATCCTTAAAGCATTTGCACTTGCTTTGGCAGTCACGACGCCAGTTTTCGCAGTGCTGCTGAAAAAGGATACGGAATCGAAATATTACCTTTTTTCTTCTTATTTCAAGGCAGTGGGCATCACGCTAATCGGAATTTGGTTAATTGTCGTACTGTTGAATGGCAATGCTTTTATTCTCGGCATAGATGCTTTCAAAGGTGTTAAATTAGTTTACTTCCTTCCAATCGCCTTTCTTGTGCTGTATGCTTTGTGGGGGAATATGGAGAAATTCATAAGAGCGAATGTCACTTTCGGGCATTTGATTGTCATCGCGGTGGTAGGTGCTATTGTAGTGTTCTATCTTGGCCGTACCGGCAATGAAGGCTCAGTGCTGCCTTATGAACTGCAATTCCGCATGTTCCTGGAAGAGATATTGTATGTGCGCCCACGAACCAAAGAGTTTCTGATTGGCTTGCCAATCTTTTTACTGGCATTGGAAATGGCTAAAAAATATAAAACGATGAGCTATTACTTACTGATCCCAGCCGTCATCGGCTTCCTGTCGATGGTCAATACGTTCACGCATTTCCACATTCCACTGTCCATTTCTTTATTGCGTACAGGATATAGTGTCGTTTTAGGCTTGTTAATCGGGCTGATTCTGGTATTCTTGTATAGGTGGGCAAGTCAAAAAATTATCACAGAATTGAACAGGAGGTGGCAGAGATGAGAATCGTATTATCCGGATATTACGGCTTTGACAATGTAGGCGATGAAGCTATCCTTTTTGCCATCATCCAGTCATTAAAAGAGTATCATCCAGGAGTAGATCTCACAGTCCTGTCCAATAATCCTGAAAAAACAGCATCTTCCTACGGGGTTGATGCAGTCAATAGATGGAATATCAACGAAGTAAGAAAAGCGTTAAAAGAATCGGATTGCCTTATCAGCGGAGGCGGCAGCCTGCTGCAGGACGAGACTGGCATGAAGAGCATCTCGTATTACTCGGGCGTGATGAAAATTGCCCAGTTCCTGAAAAAGCCTGTGATAATTTATGCGCAGGGGATGGGTCCGGTCAAAAGCGGCATCAATCGCCAAATCATGAAGCATGTGCTTCAGCGTTCAGAAATGATTACGGTGCGCGACAAGCATTCCAAAAGCTTTCTGCAATCAATCGGCGTTTCAAAACCGATCCAGCTTGTGCCGGATCCGGTCATGGGCATTGATGCGAGCGGCTTCAGCAGCGGTTTGACGAAAGGCACGGATGCGAGTAAACGCGTCATTTCCGTTTCTATCCGGAATTGGACAGAAGATTTGTCCTATCTGAAAAAAGTGGCGGCTGGCCTCGATCAGCTCGCTTGCAATGGACATGAAATCCTGATGATTCCGATGCACGGCAAATACGATCAAGAGACGTCTAAAAATGTTGCGGGAATGATGAAGCAAAAAGCGGAAATCTTCCCTTACGACAGTTCAATAGAAGAAAAAATGGCAGCAGTCAAAGAATCGGATGTTCTTCTCGGCATGCGCCTGCATGCGTTGATTTTCGCAAGCGTCGGCAATACGCCGTTTGTGGCTTTGTCATACGATCCGAAGATTGATTCGTTCGCGGAAATTGTTGACCAGAAAGTGCTTGGCAATGTCAGCTCGGACGATTGGAGCGCGGATGATATCGTCTCTTCCATTGAAGAGATTCTTGCAAATTATCCGAAGGAAATCAAGAAACTTGAAGAAAGCGTCATCCCGCTGCAGCAAAAAGCGAATGACACGGCAAAACAAGTAATCGATTTTTTGCTGACAGGCGCTAAAGTTGAGAAACAGCGCGAATACATTGTAGCTTCACCGAAAACGAAAAACAGATAGATAAAAACCGGCAGACGATGAGTGAATCGTCTGCCGGTTTTTTAGCTTTTTGAAAAAGAAAGGTAGGAAACCGATATTCCGCAAAACAGCTTCGCTTGCCTGGTGGCTCGCGCTGAGCTAACTCGGGCTCAGCACGCTTCTCCCGAGTGGATCTTGCACTTCGTCGGCATTCGCCTGCTCACCTGGGCGTCTTCGCTGTTTTGCTCCATATCTTCAATTACTTTCTGCAAGGTAATCTTCCGCCTAAAGCGAAATGATTATAGAAATAGAAAAAATTTTAATTATCATATGCTTTGCCAGTCTTCACTTGGCCAAATATCTTATTGCCTTTCCCGAACACGATCCAGCTATGCGGGACGAAGTCGAAGAATAATCGGACGATGAACCAGCTGGCGAAGAAGGTGATGACCATGGTGGCGAGCTGCCACGCATGGAACAGCATGCCGTCTCCGCTTGGGAGCATCTGTCTCAGTATGAGCAGGAACAAAGGATGGATCAAATAGAATCCGAATGACACTGTTCCGATTTCCGTCAGGAAGCTTTTGATCCTCGGCAACTTCCAGAAACGCATCAGATGGACAAAGATGAACAGCGTCGCTGCAGCTGTGAAAGCATGTGTGCTCCAGGCGAATTCGTGGAGCTTACTGTGAAAACTGGCTTGTCCAGTCAGCGTCAGGTAATTGATGCTGACGTATAAGACTACCATGGACAGGTAAGCGGCGAACACTGCTGTGAGACCTGGCCAGCTTTTGCGCCAATTGAGTATCCAAGCGGTTATCTTTTCGTAATAGACGCCGAGAAACGCACCGAAGAAATAAAACATGAAATACGACAGCGACACAGAGCCTTTATTGGCTACCTGGAAGATTTCAGAATTGGCGAAGACCCAGGCCCACTGAATGGCTATGCCGATTGGGATGGCAAAGCGCCGGACGAATGTAACTTTCTGGAACAGATACAAGATCAGCGGGAACATGAGATATAGCTGCACGCTGACAAAGACAAAATACAGATGGAAGTACGCATCTCCTGTGAAGAATTCTTTCAGGAAATTCGGCAATGCTTCTGCTGGCACAAATGGTACGCCGACTGTCGTGTTCATATAGCTTGCAATTCCAAAATAGAAAGTTGAAAAGACAAGGTATGGGACGAGAATGTAGAGCATGCGTTTTTTGTAGAATTTCTTAAACAGATCCATCGTCAGTTTGCGGTGGTAATAGGTATAGAACAGGATGAAGCTGCTCAGGAAAATGAAAGTCGGTGTACCGAGTTTTCCTGCGTAATTGAAAAATGTATAAATGCTGAATGCCGGAGATGAATGTTCGGTAAAGCCGACTCCGGTTGATGATGCGTGGACGGCAAGCACGGCGAAAATGGCGATTGCGCGTGCAAATTGAATCTCATCCAAATGTTTTCTGTTGATATTCAATGATTTTCACCTGGCTTTCTTCTACTATCATATATACTAACCAGCCAAGAGTTAAACCCTCAGCCTGAAAAATTTACAAAACACGAACATTAACGCAGTTTACTTTATTGAAATAAGGAATTGTGAACCACGACTTCGTGGGTAGAAGGGCTCTGATGGGACTTTGGTTTGTAAAAGGTTTGTTAATTTGTTAATTTTCCGAATAATATATTGTTGAAATATTCCATCCATGCTAAACTTAAAACGTATGATTGCGCTTTCATGAATGGGAACAAAAGATCACCCACAGCATAAGATTACATAATTTATTCCCATAAACTGAAAAAAGCAGTCTAACCAATAAACCAAAGGATGGTGCCGAATGAAGGGTAATAAGATGTTTAAAGCCTCAATTGCCGCTGCAATGACAGTGAGTATGGTAGGCTTGCAAGCGCCGCTGGCTGCAGAAGCAGCTGAAGGGGATTTCGATTTAACGATCATGCACACGAATGACACGCATGCAAACTTGGAGAACGCTCCAAAACGTGCGACGCTCGTCAAACAGCTTCGTGCTGCAAACCCGAATAGCCTGTTGCTTGACGCTGGTGACGTTTTCTCTGGAAGTCTTTACTTCAATTTATTTGAAGGCTTGGCTGACTTGGAACTTATGAATTATATGGGTTACGATGCAATGACTTTCGGTAACCACGAGTTTGACCTTGGAAGCAGTGAATTTGGACATCAGTCATTGGCTGATTTCGTAACAAACGCTGAATTCCCGTTCGTATCATCAAACGTTGATTTCTCTGGCGATCCATTGTTTGACGGTCTTCAAAAGAACGTTTATACAGCTGATTTTGGAAACGGCGAAATCTATGATGGAATCATTAAAGATTTCAACGGAGAAAAAGTCGGGGTTTTCGGTTTGACTACTGAAGAAACAGCGTCCATTTCAAGCCCGGATGCAATTGAATTCACGAACTACCTTGCTGCTGCAGAAGAAGCGGTTGCTGCTTTTGAAGCTGAAGGCGTAAACAAAATTATTGCTTTGACTCACATCGGCTACAACGATTCTGCACAATTCGACAACGATCGCTTGTTGGCTGAAGGCGTTGCCGGCATTGACGTAATTGTCGGTGGACACACGCATACAGCATTAACTGAAGGCCAAGTGATCGATAACGGCGGCGAGCCGGTTGTCATCGTACAAACAGGCCAATACAACAACAACCTTGGTCAACTTGATGTAACTTTCAACGCTGAAGGTGTCATCACTTCAACTGTAGGTGAAACGCACCCAGTAACTTTGCATAAAGTTTCTGATGCAGCGGCTGATCCTGAAGCTACAGAACTGCTTGCAAGCTATAAAGCGGAAGTTGACGAAGTGAAAAACGAATCAGCTGGCGCATACACTGAAGTATTCCTGAACGGTGGCCGTAATGAAGGCGGAGTCCGCTCTTCAGAAACAAACCTTGGGAACGTCATCACTGACGGTATGTTGAATACAGCAAAACAAATCGATCCTGAAACTGTAATCGCTCTTCAAAACGGCGGCGGTATCCGCGCTTCAATCGATGTGGGTGAAATCACAATCGGTGAAGTATTGACAGTTATGCCTTTCGGTAACTCATTGGCAATCATGGACTTGACTGGTGCAGAGCTTAAAACTGCACTTGAACACAGCGTAAAAGAATTCCCGAAAGAAAGCGGCGGATTCCTTCACGTTGCTGGTATGGAATTCTCGTTTGATCCATCTCAGCCAGTAGGCAGCCGTGTAACTTCAGCAAACGTAATTTCTGAAGACGGTGTTCGCACGAAGATTGAAAACGATAAAAACTATAAAGTTGCAACAAACACTTTCACTGCTGCTGGCGGTGACGGCTATACAGTATTCGCTGATGTGTATGCTGACGGCCGCGTAAGTGAGCCAGGAAACATTGACTATGAAATGTTCATCGATTACATCTCTGAATTGGAAGTCATCTCACCGATGCTTGAAAACCGCATCAACCCGACAGTTCCATTCAAAGACATCAACATGAAAGATTGGGAATACCCATACGTTAAAGATTTGTACTACCGCGGAATCATGAACGGAACTGAATTGGATACATTCTCTCCGGATCAGAACCTGACTCGCTGGCAGGCTGTTACAATCCTGACGCGTATTCCAGGATTGATTGATGAAGATTTGGTTATCGAAGATTCACCGTTCACTGATATCTCAAACTTGCCGCAAGTACGCCAGGATGAAATCCATGCAGCTTATGCAGCTGGTTTGATCCAAGGTACAGATGCAGCAGGCACGAAATTCAACCCGAACGCTAACATCTCTCGTAAGCATTTCGCGTTGTTGATCAACCGTGTATTCGAAAACATCAACGGCGATTTCGAGTACGATGAAAACGCTCCATACAAAGATACAGCTAAATTGACTGCTGAAGAGCAGGAAGCTGTTACAATGCTTTACTACCACAGCATTGCAACTGGTTACAATGGTAACTTCATGCCAAGCAAAAACGCTACTCGCGCTGAAGCGGCTAAGATGTTCTCATTGTTCATGCCTTACACAGCTCAATAAGGTGACAGCTTAGAAAAGCGGAAGCGCCCGTTAAGCTCTGTGCTCCTGCATCGCTGCGCTAGCTTCGTCGCAAAGCCTTGACCTCGCAGGCGTCGGTCAAGACTTGGCCGCTGGAGTCTGGACATAGCTTCGATCTTCCAAAGCCATTAAAAATGTTAAAATTTTTGTACTTTCTTATCTAGTTAGAAAAGCAGCCTCTTCCACAAGGAGGGGCTGCCTTTTACTGGCTTTACAGCATTTTATTACTTTTTTGTTATTTATTAGTTAAATGTTTTTATCTGTCCCAACTATTGAGGAGTGAAATTCATTGACGAAAAGTTCTTTTGGTAAATTATTCTTGAGTTTTCTATTAGTTATTTCTGCGGTTCTGCCATATGCAGCGACGCAGGCAAATGCTGAAGCAGCACCGATTACGGTTGCTGAAGCGATTGCGACTAACAGCGGTGATGCAACGGTTAACGGGTATATTGTAGGGACTGTCGTCAGCGGCGGGAATTATGATCAGGAAGCGCCGTTTACAAGCGCTACGAATATGGCATTAGCGGATTCACCGGATGAAACAGATCCGGCAAAAATTCTTACTGTACAATTGCCATCTGGTGCGACTCGCGCAGCATTGAATTTGGTGGATAACCCAACAAATTTCAAAGCAGAAATTAACATTACAGGAACTTTGAAAGCATATTTTGGCGTTCCTGGTATTACATCTCCAACCGCTTTCACAATCCTCTCTGAAGGCGAAGCTCCACCTGAAGCGACTGTTGTCGATTCAGTATTGGAAGCACGCGCTGCAGTTGGTGAATTGATCCAAGTGGAAGCAACAGTTACGACAGGCACAGGATTCTGGGGCGGGAAAGCTTTCTACGTCCAGGATGACACTGCCGGAATCTACGTCTACACAAGCAACGCTGACGTAGCGCCTGGCGACATCGTTCGTCTGACAGGTTCGATTTCCGAGTATAGCGGCGAATTGCAATTGCAGCCGAATACGATTGACATCGTTTCTTCAGGAAACGAATTGCCGGCTGTTCAATCAATCACTCCTGCAGGTGTCGATGTGGACACGCAAGGTGAATTGATCGAGATGAACAAAGTTACAATTTCTAACTTGAATGCTGTAAACGATTACGGAACTTTCGAGTTTACTGCAACTGATGCAGACGGCAACGCTGTAGTTGTCCGCAACGACAACCGCAACGGCTTGACGTTCGACCGTTTCACACAGCAGTTTAAAGATGGCGACCTGATCAACGTTACAGGGATCGCTTCGAAATACAACGACAGCTTCCAGGTAAAAACATTGGGTCTTGAAAGCTTTGACCTTGTGAATAAACCTGCAGTTTATGTAGACATTTTCCCGGGCATCGTATCTGAAGGCACTGAAATTACCCTTCAGTCTGGCTGGGAATCTGCAAAAATCTATTACACAGTTGACGGCAGCACGCCGACAGCTTTAAGCACAGAATACACTGCACCAATCACGCTTTCTGAAGATACAACGATTAAAGCAATCGCTGTAGGAAGCGATACATCTGAAGTGTTTTCATTCGAATATACGGTATTGAAAACAGCTGACTTGAGAATCCGCGACATCCAAGGTGATGGCCATTATTCGGATTATGAAGATGTAGTTGTCAACGAAATCGTAGGTGTGGTTACACATATTTACAACTCTGCTAACTTTGTCATTCAGGATGTTGAAGCGGATAACGATTTGACGACTTCTGATGCATTGATGGTCAACATGGCTTCAAACAATGTGGCTGTAGGTGACTTGGTCACTGTTGCAGGTACTGTTGAAGAGCATTTCCAGGAAGGCTATTCGGATATGCGCGACAACGATATGCCGATCACACGCATCCGCGCTACTGACGTAGCAAAAGATGGAACAGCTGACCTTCCGGAACCGATCGTAATCGGTGAAGATGTTACGCCGCCATCTGAAATTATCGACAACGACGGTTTGACTTCATTTGACCCTGCTGAAGATGGAATCGATTTCTGGGAATCCCTTGAATTGATGTATCTGGCAGTGCCGAATGCACAAATTGTTGGACCGCAGAAATACGGCGAAGTGGTTGTAGTCGCTGAAAATTCTCCAAACACTGAATTCCATAAGCAAGGCGGAATTTTGATCTCTGAAAATGATTACAATCCAGAACGCATCACTGTTGATTTTGACAATGAAAGCTTCGTTGCAAAAGCTGGCGATTCTTTCGACGGCCAAATCACTGGCGTTATGGGCTACGGATTCGGCAACTACAAACTATGGACTGAAGAAGAAAACCTTCCGACGTTTGTAACAGGCGATACTGCTCCAGAAACAACGTGGATCACTGCTGACGAAGAAAAATTGACAGTAGCTACGTATAATATGGAGAACTTCTCTGCAGACCCTGGCCATACATCGGACGAAAAAGCAGCTCGCATCGGCGAATCATTTGTTGAAAACTTGAACTCTCCTGATGTTGTTGCATTGGTTGAAGTTCAGGACAACGACGGACCGAAGGCTTCAGGCGACAGCGACGCATCACAGAGCTATGAGCGTCTGATTGCGGCTATCGAAGCTGCAGGCGGACCAACTTACGCTTGGACTGATATTGCTCCTGAATACAATAAAGACGGCGGACAGCCGGACGGTAACATCCGCGTCGGTTTCCTTTATAACCCTGAGCGCGTAACATTTGCTGAAGGTGAAAAAGGCGCATTTGATGAAGATAACTCATGGGTGGACGGCGAATTGGCATTGAACCCAGGACGCATCGATCCAAAAAATCAACCAGGCACGCGTAAACCGCTTGCCGCTCAATTTGATTTCCAAGGCGAGAAAGTCGTTGTCATCGCAGCTCACTTAAACTCTAAAGGCGGCGACCAGCCTTTATTCGGACAGAACCAGCCTCCATTCCTTGGATCTGAACAAGAACGAATCGGTCTTGCGACGATGATCAATGACTTTATCGTAGAAGGCCAAAAACAGGATCCGGATCTGAATGTAGTCGTAACAGGCGACATGAACGACTTCGAATTCACACCGGCTCTTGCCGCATTGAAAGGCGATATTCTAACGAATAAAGTCGAAGATGTGCCGCTTGATGACCGTTTCTCTTATTACTACCAAGGCAACTCGCAAGTTCTTGACCATGCGCTAGTTACTAATAATATCGCAGCTCAGACAGAAATCGATATGGTCCACATCAACTCAATGTTCATGGAAGAGCACGGACGTGCATCTGACCACGACCCAGTGTTGATCCAAATCGATTTCACACCAGAACCACCGGTTAAAGAAATGCCGTTCACGGATATTAAAGTGACGGACTGGTCATACGTTTACATCAAAGATCTTTTCGACAGAGGGATTGTAAACGGTACGACGGAAACGACGTATTCACCGCAAAGCAGCCTGACGCGCTACCAGGCAGTAACAATCTTGACGCGTATCCTTGAAATGGACACTGCAAACGCACCGAAATCTCCATTCAAGGATATTTCAAGACTTCACCAGGACCGTCAAAACGAGATCAATGCCGCTTACGCTGCTGGATTGATCACAGGTAAAACAGCAACTGAATTCAAGCCGAACGAGTACATCTCACGTGCCCATTTCGCGTTGTTGCTTGACCGCGTTTACACGAAAATCAACGGTGATTACAGAATTGCCAAATTGGCTCCATACAGCGACATCAAAAACCTGACGAACGATGAAAAACTAGCAATCACATTGCTGCACGACAAGAAAATCGTTGAAGGATACAACGGGAAATTTAACCCATTCCGTTCAACATCACGTGAAGAAGCAGCGAAGATGTTCTCACTGTTCTTACCGTACACATCAAACTAATGATGTAAGCTAAATGATAAGCGAGGCTCCCTGGAAATGGGGGCCTCGCTTTTTTGTGTAGTTGAGGAAGAAATGTAGGAAAACGATATTCCGCAAAACAGCTGCGCGTTCCTGGGGGCTTGCGCTGAGCTAACTCGGACTCGTTTCCCTTCGCCCGAGTGGATCTCAGCACTTCGCTCGAAACCCAGTTGGAAAGCCAACTGGGTTTCTAATCCCCTGGGAGTCTTCGCTGTTTTGCTCCATATCTAAAATACTTTAAGTCTCATCTTTGGGTTGATTTGAAAACTATAACGTAACGTCAAAGAAAAACCCGCTTCCAGCCAAACGAGGCGGGGAGCGGGTTTCGAAATTAATCTCTGACAGGCAGCGTCTTCATGTACGCATCCGATAAGTATTCGAGATGCAGCACGCGGTCATAATCTTCGCGGTATTGTTCGAAATCAGGAATGATTTCTTCGGTTTCGAGATCATACGCAGTGCCGTCTTCAAAGCCTTTCTCCGGGATGAAGAGGATTTCTTCATTCCAGAAAGAACCGACCGGCAGATAATAACGTGCGCCGAGAAGCGTTTCCTGATGGTTCAACACATCCTGGCCGAAAATGACCATATCATCGAGTGTTAGGCCAAGCAGGTTAGCGATAGTCGGCATCATGTCGAGCTGGCCAATCTGCTGGTCGAAAGTTTCGCCTTCATCGGTGATGCCCGGTGCGTGAAGGATGAACGGAATCTTCAACCGGTCGATCGTCTTGTATTCATTGCCGAGCAATTCGGTTACGAGATCCACATCACGCTGTTCGATAGCGCTTTGCTGGAGGCCGAAATGGTCGCCGTAGATGGCGATGACTGAGTTCTCATAAATGCCTTCTTCTTTCAGTCGTTCAATAAAATCATTGATGACGCGGTCCATATAATTGATGGAAACCAAATACTCGCCGGTCAATGAGCCTTCGAAGCGTTCCGGCAGGTCATATTGCTGATGCTCTTCCGGCAGATGGAACGGGTGATGGCTCGTGAGTCCAACCAATTGCGTGTAAAACGGTTTGTTCTTCATATGGGATTCACGGAGAACCGGCAGCGCCTTGTTAAACATCACTTCATCGGATGGACCGATGCCAATTATATCTTCATTGCCGAAAAACTCACCGTAATAATATTTCTCGATGCCAAGCGCCGGATACAGTTCGTTGCGGTTCCAAAAACTGATATCGTCGGCATGGAATGTCGAAGTCGTGTAGCCTTCACCTTTCAGCAGGCGCGGCAGACTCGGGAACGAACGATCGGCGAAAGTCTGGGACGTCGGATTGAACGCCGTTGGGTAAAGGGATGTATTGACGATGAATTCGGCATCAGATGTATTACCCGGGCCGGTCTGTTGTGCAGTGTTCGGGAAATAGAAACTGCCGTCTACTAGCTTGTTGAGGTTCGGCGTCACTTCTTTGCCGTCCAGTTCAAGTCCGACCGGGAAGCTCTGCATCGATTCAACTTGAATCACGATCAAGTTGCGGCCTTCAGCAGCGCCGAAAAATTTACGCTCTTCCGGCGGGATGTATTCCAAGCCTTTCAAGTTGCGCACTTCTTCAATCAACTCGGCAGAATTCTCGACCGAAATATCCGTTTCGATCGCCGCTTGCCCCTCGGGCCCCAGATAAATTTCCAGCGCCTCGTAATTCAAAATGCCTTTTTCCTCTGCAGCCAAAACATTGTTCGAAATGGCTTCATCTTTATGCGCCTGGAAATTAAAGACTGAAACGATAACCGCCAATAAAAGAAGCGGGAGCACGACAAACTTCTTGTTCAAGGAATAATTGCGGATCGGATATTTGCGGATCAGCAATAAAATGATCAGCACGACAATCTCTGCAAAGAACAGGAAATAAATCGGCTTGATCAACGCGCTGACACTTTCGTTAATTGTCCCGACCTGTCCCAATTGGAACAGCGCAAAATAAGTAACGATGCGGCCAAAGAACGCGTGATACATAACGACAGCCAAAAATAGCGTCGAAAATATCAGGTTGAGCAATAAAAAAGCACCAGGTTTCCATTTGCCGGCAATCAGCTCAATCAAAGCAGTGAAGACAAGAATATAACTCAACTCGAGCACGAGTGCCCGAGTGATATCCGCCTCGCCGAACAGCAAGTAGCGGAGGAAGATGATCTTTAATATCAGTATGGCCGTGACAATAAATAAATGGCTCGTCAAAAATTTTACAATATGCTCTTTTTTCATCATTACCCACCTATGAATATCTATATTTTTATCTATTTATATTCTTCTGTAAATAATATGTAAAGTCAAGGTAAAGATGAAGTAAAGGGGAAGGAGATTGTGGTATTTCCCGGGAAATATTTTGTAGATTTAGGAAGAGGATTTTAAGGAAGTAAAGTTGATTTTTATAGCAAGAGAAGGAATGATTGAGCAGACTGCTTTCTACATAAATACACTTTTCTTATGGATGAGGGCCGAGGCTAATAGTAATTCGTAAGATAAGAATCACAAACCGTAAGATACAACTCGAAAAACGTAAGATAGAAATGTGTAATTATAAGTTATAGGACCAAAACCATAAGATAGAACTTCACCTATGAGAGTAAAGCTACTATTAGAATGGATCGGGCGGCAACGGCCGCCCACTGAGCAGTCCGCTGGCGGACTGCTTTCAATTCCCATGCACTTTTCTTTTGATAAGAGTCGGACGAAATATGAATTCGTAAGATAAGAATCGCAAACCGTAAGATACAACTCGAAAAACGTAAACTGAAAACACTAAATCATAAGATAACCGCCAAAACCATAAGATAGAACTTCACCCATACGAGTAAACCCACTATTAGAATGGATCGGGCGGCAATGGCCGCCCCTGGGCAGTCCGCGGGCGGACTGCTTTCCATTCCCCTGTACTTTTCTTACGAAAACCCCCACATCTAAAATCAACACGTTAAGTAATACTCGCTATATGACACCAACTTACCGCTATACGACAACAAAAACATTCTATACGACACCAATTCCCTTTTATACGTCAACAAACCTTCATTTAAGAGAGCCACCCTAGATTTTGAACTGCGTCACTCAAATCTTATTTTATTAATGAACTTTCTAAGATATGGAGCAAAACAGCTGAGACTCCCAGGCGACCAAGTGAAGTGCTGAGATCCACTCGGGCGAAGTGGAACGAGCACGAGTTAGCTCAGCGCGAGCAGCCAGGAAAGCGAAGCTGTTTTGCGGAATATCGATTATAAAGATTGGTAGTGCAATTTATATAGATGCTTTTCACAAGCAAAGTGTGTGAAATCTTGCCCAATGTACAAATGATCTTCCAATTATCACCCGCCCTCCTAAATTTCGTGCAACTTCCAATAATCCACCATCCCCTAACACTCCCTAAACCCAATATCACAATAAATACGCCAAATATTCAAAAAAATATTAAGAATACGTTTGCAATACTGAAAATTTATGGTAAATTTAATAGTGTTATGCAATTAGGAATAATTGCACAATTACCAACCAATAAAAGGGGGAAAAACATTGAAGAAGTTTAAAACAGCGTTAGTTACGATGTTAGTCGTAATGATGACGCTCAGCTCTGCTGTCTTCGGTTTGACCGGCGTATCCGCGGCGACGACCAAGTCCGTATCGGACCTTCCGACTTTGAACGCTGAAAAACCAGCTGTCAAAGTACCGGAAAAATTCGTGAACCCGGAAGATCCATCCAAAACAGTCCGTGTGATTGTGGAACTTGAAAAAGCTCCAACAATTGAAACGGCGACTCAAAAAGGAGTTCTTTACAAAGACCTTCCTGAGTCAGAAAAAGCAAGTCTCGAAGCGGCTGTAGAATCTGATCAGGTGACTGTTCAGTCGGCTGTGAAAATGGCTGCGCCAAGCGTTACATATCTTGAAAACTTCACGACTGTTTTCAACGGTTTCTCTGCTAATGTAGCAGCTGGACAAGTTGAAAAAATCGCGAATACTGCAGGCGTTAAGAAAGTATACGAAGCGACTGAATACACACGTCCTTCTGTACAGCCTGAAATGAAATACTCTAAAGAATTGGTTCAAGCTCAACAAGCTTGGGGCGATTTCGGCTACAAAGGTGAAGGAATGGTTGTCGGCGTTATCGACACTGGTATCGATCCTTCCCACAAAGACATGGTTTTGACTGATGACTCTACTGGAGACATCACGAAAGACGAAGTGCAGGCTTTGCTTGCTGACGGTTCTATTGAACACGGTGAATACTTCACTGCAAAAGTTCCATTCGGTTGGAACTACATGGACAATAACAACCAGATCCTTGACCTTGGACCAGATGCTTCTATGCACGGTATGCACGTTGCCGGTACAGTAGGCGCTAATGGTGACGAGGATGCTGAAAACCCTGGCCTTAAAGGTGTGGCTCCTGAAACACAATTATTGGCTTTGAAAGTTTTCGGCAACGACCCGAACTTCGCTTCAACTTACGGCGATATCTACGTTAAAGCAATTGATGATTCCATCAAACTTGGCGCAGATGTCATCAATATGTCTCTGGGATCCACTGCTGGGTATGTTGATTCAACTAACCCTGAGCAAATGGCAGTTGAACGTTCAACTGAAAACGGAATCCTTGTAGCAATCTCTGCTGGTAACTCTGATATGTTCGGATCTGGTACTTGGTATCCGTACGCAGAGAACCAGGATTACGGTTTGACTGGTTCACCAAGTGTATCTGAAGATTCATTCGGTGTAGCATCATTCGAAAACACGATCGTTACTGGCTACGGCTTTAATTACCATGTAAATGGTGAAGAAGCTGGACAAGTAATGTACCTTCTTGCAAATGACGCTGATCCGATCGAATTGCCGAACGCTTCTTATGAAGTAGAGTTCGCTGGCTTCGGTAACCCGGCTGATTTTGAAGGAAAAGATTTCACTGGTAAATTCGCTCTTATTTCACGCGGCGAAATTGCTTTCGTTGAAAAAGGCTTGAATGCACAAGCGGCTGGCGCTGCTGGTGTTATCGTATACAACAACACAACTGGCACGATCAACATGGCTTCTGACGCAGCTATCAAAATTCCATACATGTCTACATTGCAGGCTGATGGACTGGCGATGAAAGCGGAAATCGATGCAGGAAACACAGTTACTGTATCGTTCGAAGGCGATAACGTTGAAACACCAAACCCGAACTCGGGTCTTATGAGTGACTTCACTTCATGGGGTCCAACTCCGAACCTTGATTTCAAACCTGAAATCACTGCTCCGGGCGGAAACATCTTCTCTACATTGAATAACGATGAGTACGGCCTGATGAGCGGAACGTCTATGGCGGCTCCACACGTAGCCGGCGGTACTGCACTAGTTTACCAACGAGTTGACGCAGAATTCGGATTGTCAGGCGCTGACCGCGTTCAATTCGCGAAAAACTTGATGATGAACACAGCTAACCCTGTTGAACTTGAAGAAGGTCAATTCGTATCTCCACGCCGTCAAGGTGCTGGTCTGATGCAATTGCACGATGCACTTTCAACGGATGTAATGGTAACGAATAAAGCGACTGGCGAAGCGAAAGTTGCTTTGAAAGAAATCGCGAACGATCAATACACATTCACTTTGACAGCAGAGAACTTCTCTGATGAAGCAGCTGAATACGTGGTTGACGTAGCAGTACAAGTTGATACTCCAGTTAACGCTGGCGATTACTTCGTAACTATTCCAAATGAGTACGGTTCACTTGTAATCACGGAAGATGCTTCAATTGCAGCTCCGGAAACTGTAACAGTTCCTGCTAACGGTTCTGTTGAAATCCCGGTAACTGTTGATATCTCTGATGTCAGCGCTGAACTTGACGCATACTTCAAAAACGGATTCTTCGTTGACGGCTTTGTCACTTTGACTGACGTAAATGAAGAAATCACTGGCAATACTTCTCTAGTAGTTCCTTACTTCGGCTTCAACGGCGAGTGGGACGATGCAAGAATCTTTGACTACTTTGCATGGGACGAAGTTATGACTTATTACGGTATGACTCTTCTTACTGATGGCGATGGCAACATCCTTAACGGCGGAACACATCTTGATGGATTTGACCCAGAGAAATTCGCATTCTCACCAAACGGTGACGGATCGGTTGACTCGGTACTTCCTGTTTATTCATTAATCCGTAACGCTAAGGAATTCGAAGTGAATATCCTGAACGAAGCGGGCACAGTAATCCGCACGATCCGTACAGCTGAAAACCTGGTTAAGCATTATGATGGTACAGCTTCGTACACGTACAACCCAGATTTCGCTTGGGACGGTAAAGCCCGGGGTAAAGTGGTTGCAGACGGCGACTATCAAATCCAGCTTCGCGCTGTAATTGATTACCCGGATGCTGAATGGCAGTCAATCGAATTCCCGATTACAGTGGATACGGTTGCTCCTGAAGCAGATGCAACTTACAATGCTGCTACGAAAACTGTAGAAGTTTCATCATTCACTGACAACACTGGCGCAGACCGCTGGGAAGTTTACTTGAATGGCGAAGAAATCACTGAAGATGCAACAACAGATGCTGATGAGTCATTGGCCCCATCAACAACTCAATTTGCAGTAACTGCAGATGTTAAGAAAACGGATGAATTGACTGCTGTATTCTACGATGTAGCAGGCAACTCTACAGAAGTTGAATTGCGCGTTACAGCTGAAGAATCAACACATCCTGTAATCTTCATCGAAACACCTGAAGTTATGGAATACCTTGATTCGAATGAAGTAACGGTTGCTGGTACAGTAGAAGACGATTCAAACGTTGTCGCTGTAACAGTTAACGGTGAAGAAGTTGACACATTTGATGGCGTGAACTTCGAACACACAATCACTTTGGAAGATGGCGTTCACGCGATCAAAGTCAAAGCGGTTGACGAGTTCGACAACGAAATGGAAATCCAACGTCAGATTCTGGTTGATACAACTGCTCCAACTGTAGAAGTTGTAGAAGCTCCTGAATCTGTAGATCTTGAAACAGAAGAAGCGGAAGTAACAGTAAACGTACAAGATAACTTCGACGAAATCGCAGTTTATGTTGACGGTTCTGAAGTATTCCGTAAAACAATCACTGAGCCATACGGTATGTATGCGTTCGACGAAGACATCACATTCAATGTACCTGTTCTTGACGAAGGACAAAACGACTACGTAGTAAAAGTAGTTGATGTAGCTGGAAACGAAGCAGAAGTTGAATTCTCGATCGTCAAAGAAGATGTAGAAGAAGTGGAAGTTGTAACATTTGCTGATATCCAAGGACACTGGGCTCAAGAACAAATTGAAGCTCTTGCAACACTTGGAATCATCCAAGGTAAAACAGCTGACTTGTTCGCACCTGAAGCTGACCTTACTCGTGCTGAGTATGCAACGCTTCTAGTTCGTACACTTGACCTTCCGGTTGAGGACTTCGAAGGAACATTCAAAGATGTATCAGCTAAGCACTGGGCTGCACAATACATCGAAGCAGCTGCACGCGCTGGAATCGTACTTGGTAACCCGGATGGCACGTTCAAACCGAACGCTGACATCTCACGCCAGGACACTGCGGTTATGGTAATCCGCGCAGTTGACTATGAAGATGCTTCACTTCTTGAAGGTCTTGATCTGTCGCACAAATATGCAGATCAAAACAAAGTTTCAAATTACGCTAAAGAAGCAGTTTCACAAGCTTATGCACTTGGCTTGATGACAGGACGCAACAAAAACGTCTTTGCTCCGAAAGATGACATCAAACGTGGAGAGACTGCGGTAGTCGTTTACCGTGCTCTTGAGTTGATGTACGGGGAACTGGAATAGAATAAAGAATGAAAGCCGGGAGCGGATGCTCTCGGCTTTTTTCGTTTGTGGTAATAAAATCGATATTACGCAAAACAGCTCAAAATATTTTCTATAATAATTTCGCTCTAGCCGGAAGCTTTCCGCGGGGAGCGGCCTGAGCCTCCTCATCCGCTGCGCTCCTTGCGGGGTCTCAGGACACGCTCTAGATCCCGCAGGAGTCACCGGCTGTCGCTACATTTTAGTATGTTATAAATAGAAGGTATGCTGTTTTTCATAAAGAAATAATGTTTCTTAAATTACAGAAAGCAATCAGAGATATGGAGCAAAACAGCTGAGACTCCCAGGCGACTAAGTGAAGTGCTGAGATCCACTCGGGCGAAGTGGAACGAGCACGAGTTAGCTCAGCGCAAGCAGCCAAGTGCGGCCAAAGTATTTCGGCCAGCGCTTTGCGACGAAGCTAGCGTAGCGATACAGGAGCATGGTTTTGAAAGCGAAGCTGTTTTGCGTAATATCGGTTATAGCATCTCTAAAATATCTGTCAAAGGTAAGAATGGTAATATTTCTGCAATCTTAATGAAACTATACATAGGGTTCATCCGTCTATATAATGAGCAGTGATGCAATGAATCAAAAAAAGTGAGCTGATTTTATTGAACAGACGAGTAGATATGAGAAATAATAATACACCCAAGAAAAAGAACTGGCTGATTACGTTAGTCACTATCCTATTTTTGGCGGCAGTCGGAGCGGGCGTCTATTTGATGATCGCCAGTCCGGAAGAGCAATCGACCAAGGAATCACTGGAAAAAACCTCGTTCTCAGAGCGTGAATACCAGGGTGGAGGCGGCGTCAGTGTCGCGATAGAAGAAGAAGAGCCGGAGACGGTTGAACCGGGCACAGTCACGGACCGGACGGAACAAAATGACTCTTCAGAAGAAGAAGCCACGGATACAGAAGAAAGCAGCGACGCGATTAAAAACGAGACAGTGGAAGAAGTAAGCCAGCCGGATGACAGTATGGTAGTTGTTCCGGAGCCGGATCTTTCCTCGATGATCGCCAACGCAAAAACATATGTCTACACGCTATATACCGATCTCGATCAGGGATCCGGGTTTTTATTTAACAATAAAGGCGATATCCTTACCAACGCGCATGTCGTTAAAGACTCACAATACGTAACAGTTAAAAACAGCAACGGCCAGGAATTCAATGGCCAGGTCATCGGCTTTTCCAGAACAACGGACATCGCGTTGATCCGTGTGCCGGAGATTGCCGGCAAAGCGCCGATGGAAATGGAAACGCAGGAGGTGCCAGCGGGCACGAAAGTGTTTGCACTCGGCAGTCCGGAAAACATCAACAATACATCGACAGAAGGCGAAATCACGGCAACGGGGATGGACTTCTTCGATGGCTATAAATACGATGATTTATATGAAATGACTGCGAAGATCAAACAAGGATCAAGCGGCGGGCCGTTAATTTCAGCGGAATCCGGCAGAATCCTCGGCATCAACTCAATCGTTTTGACTGACAATCCGGACATCGGCTACTCGATTCCGATTTACACAGTCAACGACCAGTTGCAGGAATGGGCGGCAAATCCACTTCCGGCCGAAAGCGATGCGTGGCAGCCGGAAGTTCCGGATGCAAGCTTTGAAGAAGAAGCGCTCCGCGGATTCATCTCGGATTTCTATGAACTGGTTCCATATTCACTCAACGACGACGAAGTCACGTTCTACCAATTCTTCCTGCTGTCAGGCAGCCAGGGTGAAATGGCCGGCAACGAAATGGTCGAAGGCTTGAAAGGCGAGCAGCGCGTATTCCAGGCTGTGGAGCCGGTCATCACAAATGTCGAAATCGGTGACAACGAAGCCCACATCACGGCAAACGCGACGTTCACATTCCACGACCAGGAAGACGATAAACTTGTCTCCATCAGCCACGCGGTCATCTACACCATCGTCATTGACCGTTTCGGCGATTACCAGATCTCAGCGATCACCAACCAGGAACAATAACCAAAAGCGCCGGGGCACGATGCCGCCGGCGCTTTTCTTTTTGCGGAGTTTCACGCTTCATTGCTGAGGGAATATTGCAATAAAATCGAATAAAAATATTTATATCTTAAAAGGAGTCCACTATGGCAAAGCGATACGATTATATGGACTGGCTGCGGGTGCTGGCGATTTTCACAGTAGTCGGCGTCCATGTTGTTTCAAAGATCATCAATACCGGCCACACCGGCGAATGGGAATGGCAATTCGCCAACTGGATCGATTCGGCGCTGCGCTGGTGTGTGCCAGTATTCTTCATGCTGAGCGGCGCGCTGCTGCTCAACTTGAAAAGGGAAGACCCGATCGGCGAATTCCTGAAGAGGCGGCTGACCAAAGTCATCATTCCGCTGCTTTTCTGGAGCGGCGTCTACATCGCCTATAAAGTGTTTGAACAGGGCGAATCGTTTACGCCGTGGGAGATGGTCGTGCTGTTTCTGACAGACGACGTCTATTACCATTTATGGTTCATGTACGTCATCATCGGCCTCTACATCATGGCGCCATTCTTGAAGATTCTCGTCAAGAACATGGACCAGAAAGCGTATCTCTACTTTCTCGGCATCTGGTTCTTTTTCGCAGGTCTCCTGCCATTCGTGCAGAAGATGTACGGCTTCGAACCGGCACTTGTCGCCGGCCTGTTCCAGCCCTATATCGGCTACTTCTTATTAGGCGCCTATCTCGTGCGTTACCCGTTGCCTAAGAAGGCCCTATGGCCGCTGCTTGGCTTGTCCGTCATCTCTTATCTCGCGACCGTCTACGGCACGCATAACCTGACCGTCCAAAAAGGCGAACTCGACGAATTCTATTACGAGCATTACCGCCCGACGCAAATGGTGATTTCCGTCTTCATCTTTACCTTATTCCAGCAGCTCGGGCCGCGCATTAAACCAAATCCGCTCATCACGCAGCTGAGTCTCGCCACACTGGGCATCTACGTGATCCATCCATTGGTGCAGTTTTACCTCAATAAATTCTTCGGCATCAATGAAACGATGGTGAACGCCTTAGTAGGCGTGCCAGTCGTGTGGGTGCTGATATTCACAATTTCATTTCTAATTGTCTGGGCGCTGAAGAAAGTGCCGGGCGCGAAGCATATCATTCCTTAGGGGTGATGTGCTTTTTTTTTGCGGGTGGGGGAGGAGTAAGTGTGGGTTAGTGAGGTAAGAATTGCAAAACGTAAGATACAACACGAAAAACATAAGATAGAAACACTTAATCATAAGATAAACGTCCAAAATCATAAGATAGAACTTCACCCATGAGAGTCAACCCACTATTAGAATGGATCCGGGCGGCGCTCGCCGCCCACTGGGCAGTCCGCTGGCGGACTGCTTTCCATTAGGAATGCACTTTTCTTATGTTGAGAGGTGGAAGAAGTGTGCGTTCGTAAGATAAGAATGGAAAACCATAAGATACAACTCAAAAAACGTAAGATAGAAATGCAAAATCATAAGATAGCCGACCAAAATCATAAGATAGGACTTCACCCATGCGAGTCAACCCACTATTAGAATGGATTGGGCGGCAACCGCCGCCCACTGGGCAGTCCGCCAGCGGACTGCTTTCCATTCAAGTGTACTTTTCTTTTGGTGAGAGCCGGAGGAGAGTTGCGTTCGTAAGATAAGAATCGCAAACCGTAAGATAAAACTCGAAAAACGTAAGATAGAAACACGGAAACATAAGATAGCCATCCAAAATCATAAGATAGAACTTCACCCATGAGAACAAACCCACTATTACCAAAGATCGGGCGGCAACCGCCGCCCGCTGGGCAGTCCGCGGGCGGACTGCTTTCCATTCGAACGCACTTTTCTTTCGATGAAACCCCATTAAAAATCGAAGTGTTAAGTAAAATCCGCTATACGACAACAAACACATTCTATACGTCAGCATCTCACCGCTATACGACAACAAAATCAATCTATACGTAACCAACTCCCATCTATACGACAACTTGCTGCTGCATCCCTCTGTAATCAACAATTCCACAACAAAAGCAATCCATAAAAAAAGAGCGACGCAGAATTCAAACTGCATCATTCAACATATTATTTATTAATGCACTCTCTAAGATATGGAGCAAAATAGCGAAGACTCCCAGGGGATTAGAACTGGAGTTGGAAAGCCAACTCCAGTTCGAGCGAAGTGCTGAGATCCACTCGGGCGAAGGGAAGCGAGCACGAGTTAGCTCAGTGCAAGCCCCCAGGAAAGCGAAGCTGTTTTGCGCAATATCGGTTTTCGTTTTTTCTTTCTAAACAAAAGACCAGTGCAGAGAATATCTCTGCACTGGCTCTATACTTAATCACTTAATCACTTAATCACTTAATCACTTAATCACTTAATCACTTAATCACTTAATCACTTAATCACTCGATCACTCGATCACTTAAAACTTTACTCCAGCTCTTCATTCAAACTAACTAACACACTATACAACAAATAATAACCTTCAGCCCGCGTCAATTCGCGCTCGCTGTCTACACGAGAGTGGATGGTTTCGTCCATCAAGCCAAGCTCGAAAGCTTGATCCCAAGGACTGCCACTAACTTCTTCATCACTGAACGCCTCCACTAAATAAGTACCAGCAGCTTCACGCGTCAGCATTTCGTCAGGAGACGTCACGCCTGCAGTGATTTCAGCCAGCTTATCGCCGTATTGTTCATTCAGCCGGTCGTCGGTGTGAACCAAGCCGGTGCCCAAAGTTTTCAGGAAGCCAAGAGCTCCTTGTGGCTCGTCGACTTGCAGGTCGTTGTCATAGCCGCCGAATGCCAGGCCGTAGTCCATCAAATACTGGACCGCGCCGTCGAACCATTCGCCTTCGTATGGATATTCAATATCGAAGTGTTCCACTTTCGCGCCTTGGTCGGCAAGCGTCGTGCGCAATTGTTCAATCGCGTATTCGCTCTTCGACAATTCACGGAAGTTCATATCCGCTTCGATGGACTGAGCGGCAGCAGCGCCGCCAGCTTCAGCAGCGGCCATGCCCGTAGGAATGATGCGCGCGCTGCCGGCAGCAAGCGATGAGTAACCCGCTGAGCGGCTGACAACCAGTATATTGTCGATTTCTAGCGGTACCAGCGAGCGGAAAGGAACCGCGTACTGGACCGGACTTGATAATACATAACCGTAATCATTTACAGAAGTTGCCTGCACATCAACCGGGTAGCCGCCGAAGCCGATGCTGTCCCAGTGATCCGCGTTTGTCCAGATATCGGACATCTGCAGGATGTATTCCGCCTTCATGTGGCGGGTTTCACGAATATACATTTCGTCAGGGAAACTTGCGATTTCCGCATTTTCAAAGCCAGGGAAGTTCTCGCGGAGCCATTTCACGATATGCTCCGTTTCGCGGATGCCTCGTTCCAGGCCTTCCGCTTTTGATGCTTCATCCAAGCCGTCAACGCCGAAAATCTGCAATGCGTTGATGTAATACTGATCTTCATCGCCCGGCACACGTACCAGGTTCAAACCGCGCAGGCGCGTATTTTCTTCAACCGCCGGATACGTCGTATGCAAGTCGCCGAAGCCCCATGCCACGATCGGCGTCACTTCGCCGTAGCCGAAGACTTCTTCATCAGCGGCTTTTTTAACGCCGTCCCAATCAAGTCCTGTCAAATGGATCATCGGCGTCACCGACATCAAACGATCTTTCAAGTTGATGTCTTCACCGCCAACATTGAAGGGAACACCCGCTTCAGCTGCAAAATCAGCATCCTGTGTCGCGTCAATAAAACGTTTGCCGTTTACAATGAAATCGCCGTTTTTATTTTCAAGTTCAGCACCAGTAACCGTCCCGTTCTCGACAATCGCCGAAGTAAAATCGGTTTCAAGCGCCAATGTGATATTTTCTTCATCTTCAACGAGCTTCAGGAACGCCGCCTTTGCCAGTTCGATATCAAACGAACTGCCGCCGCCAACAATCTGATGCCATTCCTTGAAGATCCCGGTAACTGCACTGTCACCGCCGATGCCTTGCACCATGTCAATGAAGTTCAGCATGCCGTATGTCATCAAGCCGCCAAGACCTTCGCGGTGCTCAATCAGCAACACAGAAGAACCGTTGCGCGCAGCTGAAACCGCCGCCGCAACACCTTCCGGCTCACCGCCGATTACCACTACATCATATTCTTCTTCGAGCTCTGGAATCTCTTCCGCAGGCTGATACTGGTCAACCAATGTCTTCTGCTCAGTTGTCGGACCGGCCGCACTCTGGCCGCCGCCGTTATCTTTAAAATAATAATAAGCCGTCGTGATGCCTATCCCCAGCACGAATGCCAGAAACGCCACAATAATAGTCTTCTTCAACGTAAAATTCCTCCTATGTATAACTAAAAATTTCTATATTTGATAAAGCCTTACTAAGAAATAAGTATACTATGATTCCCAGTTCTTTTGTAAAAAAACTCCTAAAGTTAATAAATCCTTAATATGTAAAGCCCGTCCATAAAGGCCACCGCAATATTTTACCAAAAATAAAAAGACACCCAATTGTATGGGTGCCTCACCTTGCTCTTATGTTTTATTGACTTATCGTCTGAAGCTGTGGAATTTCGGGCCCCAGTAAGAATCGCTCAAGCTTCTGACTTCCGCTTTCGCGCCGCCGGAGTGTACGAACTGGTTGTTGCCGATGTAGATGCCGACGTGCGAGATCCCTGGACGGTAAGTGTTGGCGAAGAATACTAGGTCGCCGACTTTAGGTGTCGAAACTTTATCCGTTTCAGCAAATTGCGTCAACGTTGTGCGTGTAAGGTTCTTGCCGTTTTTCTTGAAGACATATTGTGTGAATCCGCTGCAGTCAAAGCCGGCCGTTGTCGTTCCGCCGAATTTGTAAGGGATGCCGCGTAGTGACATAGCAGTCGCAACGATGCCAGAACTTGAAGCAGGAGCTGTAGCCGCTGATACTTTAGAAGTTGATGCTGACATCAATGTGCTCAAGATCCAGCCCGTTTTGCCGTTAACATTCACTTTGTACCAAACTTGGTTGCCATATTTCTTCTGGTGAGTGGCAGTTACTTTCGTGCCTTTTTTAGCTGTAAGAATGCGTTTATTATGGACACCCGCGTCTAAGCGGACATTTGAATTATATTTAAGAACGAAAGTTCCGGATTTAGCAGTCGCTTTAGAAGCCGATACTTGTTGAACTTGTTCTGCTGATGGAGCGAAAGTTGGTGTTGAAGTTTGTGCGCTTGCTGCTGAAATTGTTCCAGAAAAGATCATCGTGCTCGCGAATAAAGTAAAGATAAGTTTTCTCATTATTATTCCCCAATCATATGTTTGATGTCCGTGTCTGGTTGCTGATAAGGTTTAATATCGATTTATAGTTGATGTTAGTTTTTTGATCTGTTCTTATCATAAGGAGTGGGGAGGGGTAAAACAAGGTCAGTTCTATTGCAATAACATTACATTTATATTTCACGATAATTTGCAATTTACTTTGAATAAAGAGCGGCTCTTACTACCGCCTGAGACTAGCATCCATAGCCGCATTACCATTAACCCAGGAAGTTATACAAAGGATTTAATGTCTCAGATTAAAACAAATATTACTATTACACGAAAATACCGAAAAAATACATGGATAGCTTCAGGGGAGGATTGGGTAGTTTTATATTAAGAAAAAAGACCCTCGTGTGAGGGTCTTGATATAACTTAATAAAAATGTTGATGATGGATAAACGATATTTCGCAAAACAGCTTCGCTTTCCTGGGGGCTTGCACTGAGCTAACTCGGACTCGGTGCCCTTCGTCCGAGTGGATCTCAGCACTTCGCTCGAATCGGAGTTGGTTGCCCAACTCCGATTCTAATCCCCTGGGAGTCTTCGCTGTTTTGCTTCATATCTGAAATGTCTATTCTTAAAGCTCGTTAATATATAGAAGTAGATACAATTTTACTGAACAGAAAAAATGAAGTGCCAGATGGCGACTCCTGCGGGATCCAGAGCGTGTCCTGAGACCCCGCAAGGAGCGAAGCGGATGAGGAGGCTCAGGCCGCTCCCCGCGGAAAGCGTCCATCTGAAACGTAATGATTATAGAAGTTAAACGTTATTTAACAAGAAAAGAGCCCTCTCACGAGGGCCCTTTAAAATCTTTAACTCAACTCACCATCAACCACAACTTGCTTACCTTCCAGCAATCCCTGGACACTTTCATAAATCCGTCGGCAATTGTCCTGGTCCTGATACTTGATGATGCCAGATATATCGATATCGAAATTCGCAAAGTCATGCAGGATCCGGTCCTCGATGATGCTCACTAATTCTTCTTCGTGGCTGGCAATCCCACCGATGAACGTCTCATCAATCGGACGCAGGATGCCGCGGCGGAAGAAACGGTCCACATCGAAATGGTAGAACACAACCGGCTTATTGAGAAGGGTGAAGTCGAAACTCACGCTGCTGTAATCTGTTATCAGCAGCGCATGGCGGATCAGCAGACGCTGAACCGTCACGGAACCCAGCGGGATGAACTTGATGCGCTCATGCATATCGGCTATTCCGTGCTGGAAATAATTCTGCGCCCGATAATGTGGATAGAAATACAAATTGATATTGTGCTCATCCAGTAAGCCCAATAACTTCTCGTTCTGGATAAGGTTCGTGTATGCAAGATAGTACTCACTGGCCAAGAACGCTTCGTCCGTATTGATCCAGTCGCGCCATGTCGGCATCAGCAGGATATCTCGCGGCTCTTTATTCTGCACAAGGCGGTCAAAACGAGCTAACCCTGTAACAGCGACTTCCTCTTCAGCATAACCCATTTCTTCCATAACAACGGCTTCTTTTTCTGGCTCTGAACTGACGATGAACAGATCAAACGGCAACTCGTAATTGCGCTTGTGGTACTCGACATTCTTGCGTCCGAGCACACCATGCTGCAGGAAGATTTTCTTCGTGTTCTCGTAACCGAAGAAACCGCGCGCCGGTTTGTACGGCAAGATATTTTCGATGTCATGTGTACACAGCAGCACACCCGCACGGAATGCCACTTCGAAATGCTCTGGTGAACCAAATACCAAGACATTTTTCAGATGCTGGATCGGTTCATAGTCGAGGCTGTCTTCTTCAATCACATAATAGGCTTCGATATCCGTATTCTCGCGAAGCCACTGGAATAGCACGATGCCGTTATCCTGCGCGGTGTTGCTGCGCTCGCCGACCAGCCAGACATTCGGATCCTTCACATCGACATCCGCAGGAATCCGGATATCCGCCGGCACTGTGAACGTTTCAATCTTCAAATTATCAAAAGGGGTTGTCGTGATCATGAAATGATGTTCGTTTTGCTCTTCATCACGCAGCACCTTATGGCTATAGTAATTGTCTTTTCGGTAGTCAGCTTTCAAATACTTGATCTTTTCCTTGCGAATCACTTCACCATTGGCATTTTCGACTACTACGAAGAAGTCGAAAATCGTTTTGTCTTTACTTTTCAGCCCGATTAAATTCCACTCATTCAGATCGATTGTAAATTTGTCCTGGATCGGCACTTGGCGGGATTCCAGGGACAACCGGTCTTCGAGCAGGATGTAGGTGGTGGAATCGATGAATTCCTCCGTCGAGCCGATAAAGCCATTCAGGCGGAAACCGTCAATATCGTTGACTGCTCTGCGCAGTTTCGGCAGGGAGATCTTCACGCCGAGGGAATTGTCTTTCCGTTTGTAGAAACGCAATTTCGTTTGCTGCGAGTTGGTGATCACTTTGAAGCGCACAGCGGTCTGGCTCAATTGCTGTGTATCGAGCATAAACTGCGCCACTTTCGGTTTGTCGTTTTGCTGCAGGATAAAGAAGCGCTTCGCGAATAAAGACTCATGCAGATCTTCCAATGGAATAACGGCTTGCAGGGAACCATCTATTTTCTCCAAAGGATAGGTCGCGTTTCTGCCGCTTTTTGGTGTATCCATAAACAATGCATAATGTGCTTCATCAATAAGATCTGCCGCTGTAAGCGTCACGGCAATCCGGAAATAGCGGTCCTCGTAATTCTCGATGAGGATACGTTCAGGTCGTACGAAGTTTGGATGCACTTCCAGATAGAAAGCTTTTCCGCGGCGCACCGGCCAAATTTCATTGCGCAGCGTCGTGAACGACTCGACATCCTTGGCTTCAGCGCACAGGGGATGGAGCATTCCGTCCATTTCCACGAAGAGCCGCCAAATTCCACGGGTCAATTCAAGAAAATCCTCGATGACCAACAGCCCCGGAGCTTCATCATAAACCGCATTCAAAATTTTAAACTGCCGGTTTTTAAAAGCGTACAGTTTCACTTCTGCACCGTTCTCCAGAACAGCATCTTTCCACGAAAGACATAGTTTATCATAAGCCGAATCCGATACGGCGACTGGAATGTCGCTGCCCGTGAAACGGAACTCGGAGAACCTGTTGCTGATCGTCAGCGTCTTTTTAACACGCGTCGTCAAATAACGCTCATTCACCAATAGACTCTCGTTAAAATCGCCTTCTTTATAAGAAACGTGTTCCGTCAGCCAAACCGCCTGTTTATTGATGAAAATCTTCACTTTGGCACCAGTCTCGATCCAGTCCAAATAGCCCAATGGAATAAAAACCTTAAGTGTGTCCCGTTTGGTCAATTCAAAATCAACCGGCAGGTGCTCGTCGTTATTCCAAAACTCTGCGTGGACTTTGCGGATAAACAGAAAATTGGTCAATCGAAACTCGAACACCAAGTGCGTGTCCGTCAAATAATGCTTTTCAGCCTCGACTCGTTTTATTAGATAATTTCTCAACCTTCTCAACGTTCTGGATCCTATCACAAATACCTCTCCCTATAACCATATTACTCAGTCTCAAATTCATATAACTTACTATAAACCAAAAGCGGTCAAATCAAAAAGATTTCCATTAAATAAAATGGAAAAACTCAGTATTGGCGCGTTTCCAATTAATCACCAAACAAGTTGGTATCAATAAGTGAGCGTTAAATCAAAAATCTATTCGGATTATATGCTAAAAAGACTAGTCAAATAGACTATAAGACGTTATACTTAATTCAAGATATAGAAAAAGGACCTAATGCCTATACTATAAAATAACTAGAAAGCGGGATGAGGAGTATGCACCCCTACCAAGAGTACATAGAAAAACTGGAAAAAGAATATAATAAAAGCATAAAAGATGTTATATACGATTATTATATTATCCAAGACGAAGGGCCGTCTGTTACAGCGAGAGAGCTGGACATCCCGCGCAGAGCCGTGCTGCATTTCATCTATGAATACAACCTTCGCCCGCTTAAACACCAAAATATTAAAAAAAAAGCAGTAATTTCACCTAACAACCTGCGCGCTGCGCAATAGATGTACAAAGCTGCCCAAAGTCATGAAAGAAGACTGGGGCAGTTTTTGTTTACTTAAAACAAAAAACCACAGGAGCTCTTGCGAGCTTCCTGCAGTTCCCGGTATTACATATTCAAATGATCTTTCAAAGTGGACTTAATCTCAGCCAACTCATTCTCATCCATCATATAATACCAAATGCCATCAATCGTTTCACCGTAGCCATCATCAACGATGATCTGGTCAACTTTGCCAACAGCATCGCGGTAATTCTTCTGGACTTCCATCATTTCGCTGAATTCCATATTCGTACGCACGTTATTGCCAAGTGCCGTGAAGATATCTTTATAGTTAACTAGGCTGTTAACCGAAGCGCCTTCGCGCATAATTCCTTGGATAACTTGTTTCTGGCGATCCTGGCGGCCGAAATCTCCGCGTGGATCCTCTTTACGCATGCGCACATAGCCTAAAGCTTCGTCGCCGTTCAAGTGGATTTCACCAGCCGAGTAGCCATCAAATGCCATCGGGCTGTTAACCGTTACGCCGTCAACTGCATCAACGATATCTTTAAAACCTTCCATATTGACCTGTACGACATAGTCAATCGGAATATCAAGTAAGTTTTCAACTGTAGCCATCGACATTTCAATTCCGCCAAATGCGTAAGCGTGGTTGATCTTGTCCATCATGCCGCGTCCGATAATTTCGGTATACGTGTCACGTGGAATCGACACCATCTTCGTTGTCTTGTCTTCCGGGTTAACCGTCAACACGACCATTGTATCGGAGCGGCCGCGGTCTCCTTCACGTTCATCGACTCCAAGGAGCAGGACAGAGAAAGGATCTTTTTCATTCAATTTCACTTCATCAACGCGCATATCCGAAACAGGGCGGTCAATTGGTTCGTGGATTTCATCCATTGTATTTGTGAAGCTGTTATACACACTGAACAGGTAAATCCCGACACCAATTACGATCAGTCCCAAAATCCCGACGATCCAGGGCCATTTTTTCTTCTTAGCCTTTTGTCGGCTTCTTTTCATGTTGTCTGTCCTCCGTTAGCTGCCGGTGAAATAAGCGATTAAAGCATCTGCCCATGTAGCGGCACCTGTATTATTAGGGTTGCTGTCTTCCGTTAAATATTCCTTAAGTGTCAAATCTTCTGTAGAAGGCCACCCGACCCAATGGTTAATATACGCATAATCGCGCATCTCCGCAAATTGTTCCAAAGCACTTACCTGTGTCTGGTAGAACTGGGCGCCGTAAATTGGCTGAGGCGGATGCAAGACCAGCTCGGCGTCGCTTTCAGCACTCAAAATCTCTCCGAACACATTTTGGATATGTACATGTTCCGTCTCGATTTCTACACGTCCGTTATTCTTTAACGTAAAAGGTTCCATCAATACGACGTCATAGCCCGCCGAAAGTTCCGGCCCGCTCATCAGAAATTCTTCAGAAGTCCCATCAAAAGACATGACTTCCGTTTCAACGAAACCTGCATATGAACTTTCCAAAGCATCAGTCAGCAGTTGAGCATAACCTGGTTCGCCATCATTCATCACTTCAGATCCAATGATTAGAAATTGAACCTTCTCGCCTTGTTCTTTCCTATTAAAGAACACTTCCTGGACTTGCGAATCCATCGAAGCAGTCAACCCGTCCAAATCGATATCCGCTGTTTCTTCCGATACTGCCTCCACGTCTTCTTCGGTTTCTTCTGCCGGAGCGGCAACAGTTGCCTGCTCGGCAGGTTTCCCGGCAGAAGCGAGTTTCTCTTTCCAGGACGCATAACTAAAAATCAAGATAATTCCACATAACAGTATAGATAGTCCAATGCTAAGCTTTTTCAAAACAATGATTGCTCCTTCCCAATACACTATATATAAAACTAAAGATAGCATAAATCCGTCTATTAGCCTAGAAATCTTTTATAAATTTGAAGTTAACATAGTCATGGATTATGCTATACTAGCATAAGTTGTTTAAAAAAGACCTTAAAGGAGCTACCACCTAAATGGAAGAAACTATCAGTTTACAGGATCTCTTCAAGACGATCCGCAAGCGTCTCGGCCTTATTGCGCTGCTGACAATCCTGGCAATCACGATTGCCGGAGTCATCTCATTCCTTGTCCTAACGCCTGTCTACCAGACTTCGACAGAAATCCTCGTCAACCAGAGCCCTGCTGAAACCGGCCAATTGACGAACCAGAACATCCAAACCGATTTGCAATTGATCAATACATATTCCGGAATCATCAAGAGCCCGGCAATTCTCGATCAAGTAGTTGAAGAAATGAACTTGGATATGACAACAGATCAGTTGACTAGTAAAATTACCGTCAGCAACGCCGACCAATCACAAATAGTTAACATTACTGTGCAGGACGAAGACCCGGCGATGGCAGTAGAAATTGCCAACACGACAGCTTCCGTATTTGAAAACGACATCCAGGAATTGATGAATGTCGATAACGTTACCATTCTTTCACCAGCAGTATTGAAAGAAAATCCTTCACCAGTAGCACCGAACCCGATGCTGAACATGGCAATCGCTGGAGTAGTCGGATTGATGCTTGGAGTCGGAATTGCATTCCTATTAGAGTATTTGGATACATCAATGAAAGACCAGCAAGATATTGAAGACGTTCTTGGTCTTCCGTTACTCGGTGTCATTTCACCAATTGTTGAAAAAGCCGAACTTGGACCGGACAATAAAACGACATCAAGAAGAAGGGCGGGGTAAAAGATGGCCAGAAAGAAAAAAGTTCTCCAGCAGACAGCACGTAAACTCATTGCATACACGACACCCCGTTCGTATGTAGCTGAACAATTCCGTACGCTGCGTACAAACATCACGTTTTCATCACCCGATGCAGACATACGCACCATGGTCGTCACATCAGCAGCGCCATCAGAAGGAAAGTCGACAACGTCGGCAAACCTGGCCGTGGTATTCGCACAGGAAGGCAAGAAAGTTCTTCTGGTCGATGGTGACATGCGTAAACCGACAACCCATTACACATTCCATACAGGGAATACAACTGGTTTATCAAGTGTATTAACCAGACAGACTACAGCAGAAGAAGCGATCCGCCCAACTGCGGTGGAACGTTTGGACTTACTAACGTGTGGACCGATTCCACCGAACCCGGCAGAATTGCTGTCATCGAAATCGATGGATGCGTTAATTCGCCAATTGAAAGGGATGTACGATCTGGTCATCTTTGATGCACCGCCAGTTCTATCAGTTACGGATGGTCAAATCCTTTCCAATAAATGCGAAGGAACGATTCTTGTAATCAACTCAGGCGGTACAGAGAAAGAAATGGCATTAAAAGCGAAAGAAGCGATTGAATCTTCGAATAGCCGGATAATCGGTGCTGTGTTAAACAACTTCGAACTTCCAAAAGACAGCAGCTATTATCAATATTACGGCGCAACGGAGTAAAAAGAGGCGACTCTTTTTACTCTTTCTTTTGGAAAAGACATGAAATATTTGGTAAAAAATATTACAATTAAAAATTAAAAAAATTAAACTACAGTATATATAGAAGAAACTCAAAATAACTTCTCTATTTACGGCCGACTAAGGAGGAACACCGAGTGATCGATACGCACGCTCATATACTTTCAGGACTGGATGATGGCGCACAGAACATGGATGAAACAAAGGCTTTGCTGCAAAAAGCTGTGGATGAACAGCTTACAGGTATTATAGCGACTCCTCACGCCTACCACCCAAACTTTAAAACGGATTTGGATAAACTAAAATTACAGCTTGAAAATACGCGAAGTTATTTAGCTGAACAAAACATCCCTCTTAAAATCTACAGTGGACAGGAATGCCGCTTAACAGAAAAACTGCCTGATCTACTAGATGAAGGCAAAGCATTAACGATGGCTGAGTCGCGTTATGTACTTTTAGAACTGCCTTCTTCAGGAGTGCCGGGCTATACCGTACCGATCATCCAGCAATTGATCACCCGCAATTATGTACCGGTCATTGCGCATGTCGAACGCAACCAGGGCATCATCGAGAAACCTGAACGACTGAATCGTCTATTGCTTCACGGGGCAATGGCGCAAGTGACGGCTGGTTCTGTATCCGGCCATTTTGGTAAAGCGATTCAGAAAACAGCTTTTGATCTCATCGAAGCTAATTTGGTCCACGTGTATGGATCGGATGTGCACAGCATCGATCAACGTCCCTTCCATTTTAATGCCGGACTGGATCTGTTGGAGAAAAAGAACCTGCATGAATTTGTCGATATCTTCCTTGAGAACAACGATCGGATACTGCTTAATGAAAATCTTCATGTGCTGGAGCCGCAAACTGTTCAAAAAGGGAAATGGTGGAAAATATTTTCTTAATATAATTAATAATATTTTTATAGTCTTTAGACCTATATTCTGTTGAATTTTTATGGAGGGCTGAAAATGTCTAGCGTTTTCAGCCCATTCTAGGATTTTCCCAACACAATCGACACAATTCGACAGTGACTTAGTATAATAGTCGTGTTACTATAAACTAAGTTTTTGTTATATATTCACTGCTTATGCAAAAAAATATTATTTCATAACAGAAAAGAGCGATTGTATGTCTTTGAAAAACCGAACATCATTACTCGCTGTGGTGGACTCTTTAATTGTATTTTTCTCTATTTTCATCGGATATTTTCTCCTCCACCCGCTGGTCAATCCCTTCGAAAGGCCTTTCCTGATAGCAAGCGCTATTACGATTTTTGCAGCCCATCACGCTTTTGCAACTTATTTTGGTCTTTACCGTAAAGTATGGGAATATGCTTCAATCGGCGAATTGAAGCTGATTTTTAAAGCTGTAGGCTTTTCAATTCTTGCTGTGGGTATAGTCCAATTCCTATTTAAAGGTGAAGTATTGTGGCGCGCCTTGGCGATCACCTGGATGCTTCATCTCTTATTAATTGGAGGATCTCGTTTGTCCTGGAGAATTTTCAGGGATTCGAAGTACCGTGTGAAAACGGGCGATTTAAAGCCAACCATGATTATTGGAGCCGGCCAAGCTGGGCAGATGGTAGCAAGACAATTATTGACCAATCCGGAAAACGGTTTGGTACCTGTCATTTATTTGGATGATGACGTCAAAAAGCATGGTTATGAAATTCATGGCATCCGCGTAGCGAACTCAGGCACCGATTCTATCGAAGAAATTGTTAAAGACAATGAAATAGAGCGGATTATTGTGGCGATTCCATCCATGAGCAGACAGGAAAGCGCAGAGCTGATGAAACGCTGTGTTGATACTGGGATCCACACACAAACAATTCCGATGATTGAAGACATCATGACCGGAAAAGTGTCTGTAACAGATATGCACGATGTAAAAATCGAAGATCTTCTTGGACGCGATGAAGTGCAGTTAGATATGAATAAAATCGCGAACCAGTTAACGGGGAAGACGATTCTCGTAACTGGGGCAGGCGGCTCGATCGGTTCAGAAATCTCCAGACAGATTATGCGCTTTGGTCCGAAGAAACTTCTGCTTCTTGGGCATGGAGAAAACTCAATATACCTAATTGATATGGAGTTGCGTAAGAAGTTGACACCCGATACTGAAATCATCCCAATTATCGCGGATGTACAGGACAGAGATCGCATGTTTACCGTTATGGAACAGTACAAGCCAGATGTTGTTTATCACGCAGCGGCACATAAGCACGTTCCTTTAATGGAAGGAAACCCGATGGAAGCGGTCAAGAACAATATCTTCGGTACGAAGAATGTTGCGGATGCAGCACACATCAGCGGAGTGAAAAACTTCGTTATGGTTTCTACTGATAAAGCCGTTAACCCACCGAATGTCATGGGAGCAACAAAGCGCTTTGCAGAAATGCTTGTGCAAAATTTGGCAAAACGTAGTGATACGAAATTCGCAGCTGTCAGGTTCGGCAACGTACTTGGCTCAAGAGGATCGGTTATCCCGCTCTTCAAGAAACAGATTGCAGCAGGCGGGCCGGTTACAATTACAGACAGTAAGATGACTCGATATTTCATGACAATTCCAGAAGCATCCCGTCTCGTAATTCAGGCAGGTACGTTAGCCGAAGGTGGAGAAGTCTTCGTGCTGGATATGGGCGAACCCGTGAAGATTGTCGATCTTGCGCGCAACTTAATCCGCTTATCAGGCTATACAGAGTTGGATATACCAATTAAAGAAACGGGTATTCGTCCTGGTGAAAAACTTTTTGAAGAGCTATTGAACGAGGATGAAATTCAGAGCGAAATGGTTTTCCCTAAAATATATGTGGGAAGAGCGAATCCGGCTGCAGAGCTTGAGTTGATGTTGTTGATGGAGAAGTTGCATGAGATGAGTAATGAAGAAGTTAAGGAAGTACTCATTGGGTTAGCGAATCGGAAGAATGTAGACATAGATAAGTTGCCAATTGGTACAGCTTAAAGAGCGCTAAAAAACTATTTAGTAACTAAAGTTAAATGTATTAAAAGGATTCGGTATGTTTAATGATTTTTCGATTTCTATACCATTTTTCATCAAGAATTTAGGTAAATTAACATTGCAAAGAGGTTTAAATATGATTTTTGATAAAGTAAAAAAAAGTACTTTTGGTAAAAACTTTCTCTATCTTTTTTCGGCTTCACTATTAGCGCAAATGTTCACTTTATTAACTTCTCCCTTTCTAACTAGATTATATTCACCAGAAGAATTTGGGGTATTTTCCTTTTATTTATCACTAATATCTTTATTAGTAGTTTTTACTACAGGAAGTTATGAATATAGTATAAATACTTTGTCAAGTGATCGAGAAAGTATAAATATGCTGAAAGTTATAGGATTTTGTATTTTATTTTCAGTAACATTTTTTTATGTAATTTCAGAAATACTTATTAATTTTGTTATTGGACCCACTAGTTTTTATAACTCGAATTTTAATTTTTTATTAGTAGTGACCTTATTTGTTATCAGTAGTTTGAATGGGATAACTTACTATCTTAACCGAAAAAAAGAATTTACAATAATATCAAAAGGAAATATTTATAAAAGTCTAATAAATAATTCTTTTTCTATTTTTCTCGGTGTGCTAGGATTAAATTTTATTGGATTAATTTTATCTCACATATTTTCTAACTTATTGGTATTGGTTCATAATTTCAAAAAAAGTGTGTTAAATAAGACTTTTTTTGAAAAGAAAACTGATTACTCGGATTTGTACTTAGTCGCCAAAAAAAATATAGAGTATCCATTCTACAATACTCCTTCTCTTTTTTTTAATAACGTTTCTTTACAAGCTCCAGTATTAATATTAATTAACTTCTTTACCGAAGCTGTTGTCGGCTTTTATTCGCTAACAGTTAGAGCAATTGGAATGCCTTTAACATTAATTTCTTCTACACTGTCACAAATATTTTTAAGTGAAATATCTACTTTAGAAAGAGAAGGGAAATCTTTTAAAAAAATATTATTGAAAACTTTATCGGTTATGGCAGTTGTAGGGATTTTACCAGTGGTGGTTATATTAATTTGGGGCGAATCGCTTTTTATTATAATTTTCGGTAATGAGTGGGCGTTAGCTGGAGAAATTTCACAAATAATAATTTTTTCGTATTTTTTCAAATTCATTATATCTCCTTTAAGTGTTGTATTTTATGTAACAAAAAAAGTGAAATTATTATCGAAAATTCAATTTGTTAGAAGTATTACAACATTGCTAGTTCTAATATTAAGTTCTTTAAACTTTGATCTTTTATCAGTTATCTTTTTCTATACAATTCATGAATGCGTATTTTATATAATATATTTATTATTCATTTTAAAAGTTTCAAGATGATATCGATATTTTTTGAGGAGACATTTAATGATTCTTTATTTATACTTTTGCATTATAATATTTGGAATTTCTTTATTTAAAAATGAAACTTACATAAATAATAAATATAACAAACTTGGATTGTTAATATTATTTGTTGGGTTTTTAACTTTCTCATTTTCAACTACAATTAATTCGTTTATTACAGGTGATAAAGCCATAAGTGACACTATAATTTATGTAAGGAATTTTTATGAATATGGAAATATGTCCATTAATGAAGTTTTTAAAAATAGTGATCATGAGCCTTTATTTCTAGTACTTTCGTGGATTATATATCAAGTAACGCCATCTCATTACATATACTTAATTATAATATGGTTGTTATTTAATTTTATATTAATATTTTCTCTTAAAAGAATGCTTTTATCGTCATCCTCTTTAATCTATGTATATTTAAGTTTTATGCTTTTACCTTTCTTACTACCATACTTAATTAATGGAATAAGACAAGGATTTGCAATGTTGTTCATTTTACTTTCTATTAGTTTTTTATATAAAACTAAAAAAATGTTGTATTTTTATTTGTTTTTAATAATAGCTTTAGGGTTTCACTATTCTGCTCTTCCATTTGTAATAATTTTGATATTAATAGCAAATATTAGGATATCTGTAAAATCTCTATTAGTAACTTGGGGACTTTGTACATTTTTTTATCTTACAGGTATTAATGAAATTCTTGGGAACGTATTTCTTAATAATATAGGAATACTAAGTAGTTATTCAGAATACTCTAGAGACGGAACTGTTAACGTAGGATTGAATGATTTTTCTTATTTATTATTTAGTTTTCTTTTTGTAATTTATGGACTAGTTTTTTATAAGAGATTTAATGCCAGTGATATTTTAATATACAAAGTCTATCTTGCTTTCAATATAATTTTTTTAATGCTAGGGTTTATAACTTATTCAAATAGAGTTAGTGCATATTCGTGGTTTTTTATACCTTTACTTTTATGGTTACCATTTACATATACTAATAATAGATATATCCGATCGCTTTTAGTAATGTTAACCATAGTAATTGGCATATTTAGTAATAGTTATTTCTATTTCACTAACTAAATACATGATTGAAGAATGGATGGATAATATGAGTGGAAGAAATTTATTTGAAAAGCATGAGAAAAAAATTAATTTTGTAGTCAGTTTAACAAAGTTAATACCTAAACCTTTTTTTATTTTCTTATGGAATGTCTCAAGCTCCTCAGAAGGTAAAATACCTTTATTGATAAGATATTTATTTTTAAAAAAATATTCTAGAAAATGTGGCACTAATATATTTGTTGGAAAAAATGTTGTAATTAAAAATGAAGAAACTATCGATTTTGGAAGTAATATTAGTATTCATGCTTTTTGTTATATAGATGGATATGGTGAAATTGAAATAAAAGATAGTGTTTCGATATCAAACCACTGTTCAATTATTTCGTTTAATCATACATACACGGATGCCGCCCTTGAAATTAAATATAACCCAGTCGAAAAAGGGAAAATTAAAATTGGTAGTGATGTTTGGATAGGGAGCGGATGTAGAATTCTCCCTAATATATCTATTGGTGATAGAAGTATTATCGCTGCCGGGGGCGTTCTAACTAAAAGTGTACAAGGAAATTCAATTTATGGTGGGATACCAGCGAGAAAAATAAAAGAAATATAAGAAAAAGGAGGTTTATTCATTTTGTTAACAGTTTTTACCCCTACGTTTAATAGAGGATATACCCTTGGTCGTTTATATAACAGCTTATTGAGACAAACAAGCAACGATTTTGAATGGATAATTGTGGATGATGGTTCCACCGATAACACACGAGAAGTAGTCGATAAATTTATTTCAGAAGGAAAAATTCCAATTACGTATATTTATCAGAATAATAGAGGTAAACATATTGCACACAATACTGGGGTTGAATATTCAAAAGGTGAATTATTTACTTGTTTGGATTCAGATGACTGGTTTTATGATGAAACTGTGGAGTCTATTCTAAAAAAATATTCTGTTATTAAAGATCGGAATATTGCAGGTGTAATTGGATTAGATACTTATGAAAATAATGAAATAATTGGAAGCTTGTTTTCTGAAAAACTAATTTTTGCAAGTTGGGAAGAGTTAATATTTAAATATAAGATGAAAGGTGATAAGGCTATTTTTTTTGTTACTTCTCTCCTTAAAAAATTTCCTTTTCCTGACAATGAAGATAAACATATGCCACCGAGTTATCAATTATATAAAATGAGCGGGAAATATAAATTCAGTTTAACTAACCAAAAATTAAAATATGTCGAGTACCTACCTGATGGTATTACAAATAACATTAGAAAAAAATACAAAACAGCCCCTAATAACTATTGTGAGTACAGGCTCTTAATGTTAAAAATTTCTCCATCACTTTTATTCAGAATAAAAAATGCAGTACATTACAATGTAAGCAGAATTTATTCAAATAAAAATAGAGATTTAAGTAATCTAAGTTTTGGTAACAAATTATTAATTTTTCTGAACTACCCAATCGGAAAGTTAATTTGGATGAGATTGGAAAAGAAGGAGTAAGATGTATAAATGAAAAAGGTATTAATTACTGGTGCAAGTGGGTTTATAGGTTCTCACTTAGTAAAAAATCTCTTGAAAAGAGAATATAAAGTTACTGGATTAGATAATATGAATGACTATTATTCTGTGGAATTAAAAAAGTCTCGCTTAAAGACATTAGAAAATAAAAATTTTAATTTTTATCAAGCAGATCTAGAAAATAGAGATGAAATAGAAAAAATTTTTTTAAATGAACAACCTGAAGTTGTCGTGAACTTAGCAGCACAAGCAGGTGTTCGTTACAGTTTAGAAAATCCACAAGCATACATTGATTCTAATATAGTAGGTTTCATGAATATTTTAGAAGCTTGTAGAAATAATGAAGTAAAGCATCTCCTATATGCATCTTCAAGTTCAGTATATGGGGCAAATACTTCCCTGCCATTTTCAGTCCATGACAACATCGATCATCCGTTAAGCTTATATGCTGCAACTAAAAAGGCCAATGAATTAATGGCTCATACATATAGCAGTTTATATAACATTCCAACTACAGGACTTAGATTCTTTACAGTATATGGACCATGGGGACGACCGGATATGGCATTGTTCATGTTTACAAAAAATATTATAGAAGGCAAGCCAATTGATGTCTTTAACAATGGAGAAATGTTAAGAGACTTTACTTTTGTTGATGACATTGTTGAGTCGATTTCTCGGCTTATTGAAAAACCAGCTAAACCCAATCCAGACTGGTCGGGAGATAAGCCAGATCCCGGTACAAGTTATGCACCATATAAAGTTTATAATATTGGAAATAACAGCCCCGTACGATTAATGGATTTCATAGAAGCTATTGAAGAGAAAACAGGTAAAAAGGCAATCAAAAACTTTATGCCACTTCAGGCAGGAGATGTTCCTGCAACTTATGCGAACGTTGAGGATTTGTATAATGAAATTGATTTTCAGCCAGAAACAAATATTAAAGATGGTGTAGGAAAATTCGTTGACTGGTATGTTGACTATTATGGAGTGAAATTATAATGAATAGAAAAATTGGCGTAGTAGGATTAGGATATGTAGGATTACCAGTAGCTGTAGCTTTTGGTAAAGAGCACAATATTATTGGATTCGATATAAATGAAGGAAGAATATCTTCATTAAAAAGCGGTACTGATTATACTAACGAAGTAACAGATAAAGAACTAACCGAAACATCGATTGAGTTCACTTCTGATCCTTCAAGATTAAAAGAGACAGATTTTATGATAGTGGCGGTGCCAACTCCTATTAATGAGCACAATCAACCTGATTTGACGCCTTTAGTTAAAGCATCTGAAACAGTGGGGAAAAACTTATCGAAAGGTACAATTGTAGTATTTGAATCTACAGTGTACCCAGGTGCAACAGAAGAAATTTGTGTGCCAGTACTTGAGAAGATTTCCGAATTAAAATGTGGAGAAGATTTCTTTGTCGGATACTCTCCGGAACGCATTAATCCAGGGGACAAAGAACATACTTTTACAACAATCACGAAAGTAGTATCTGGTCAAACGCCAGAAGTTTTGGAAATAGTTGCGGATACTTACGCGAGTGTAGTAAAAGCAGGTGTTCATAAAGCTAGTTCAATTAAAGTAGCAGAAGCAGCGAAAGTTATCGAGAACACTCAACGAGATGTAAACATCGCTTTGATGAATGAGCTGGCTTTGATATTCGATCTATTGGATATTGATACTGCAGAAGTTTTAGCTGCAGCAGGAACAAAGTGGAACTTCCTCAAGTTTTCTCCTGGCCTAGTAGGTGGTCACTGCATCGGTGTAGATCCATATTACTTAACGCATAAAGCGCAAGCAGTTGGCTATCAACCTGATGTAATACTTGCCGGCCGTCGAATTAACGATGATTTAGGTAAGTATATTGCCAGAACATTAGTCAAAAAATTGATAAAACAAGGAACACCGGTTCAAGGTGCAAAAGTCACAATGCTTGGTCTAACTTTTAAAGAGAATGTCCCTGATTTACGTAATTCCAAAGTAATCGATGTTATACGTGAGCTTCAGGAATACGATATTGATGTCCAAGTTACCGATGCTGAAGCAGGCGCAGAAGAAGCTAAACATGAGTATGGCGTGAACTTAATTCCTTTTAGCGATTTGGATAAAGCTGATGCAGTGGTTTTAGCGGTTCCTCATAGAAGTTACGTTGAAAAAGGGTGGACTAATGTTCAATCACTGCTTCATAACAATAAAGGAATTGTAGTAGACGTTAAAAGCATACTTCCTTTGCAAGAAAAACCTGAAGAGATTTCATTATGGCGATTGTAAGAGCAGAAGCACCAAAAATCTTGCAAGTCTGCGCAATTGATTTTTCTGTGGACCGACTTTTGAAACCGCTTATCCTCGAAAGCATGAATAAAGGATATGAAGTTCATAACGGCTGTGAAGATACCGGCTTTTTTACAGAACTTGAATCTGAAAACCTAACGATGGTTCGAGTGCCAATTGAACGTAAAATATCACCTATATCGAATTTAAAAGCTATTAAATCGCTTATGAGCCTGATGAAACAAGAAGAGTATGATATTGTCCATGTTCATACTCCGGTAGCAGCTCTGCTTGCTAGAGTAGCAGCGAAGTTAGTCGGACAAAAAAACATTGTCTATACAGCACATGGGTTTTATTTTCATGATGATATGAAGCCTCTGGTATATAAGGTGTTTTATACAATCGAGAAATTTGCTGCAAGATGGATGACAGATTGGTTATTAGTTCAAAGTATTGAAGATTACCAACTTGCTATAGATAACCGTTTTTCATCGAAAGAGAAGACTATTCATCTTAGTAATGGTGTCGATATCTGGAATCGCTTTAATATGAATCATACTTTTGATGTTGAAGGCATGAGAGAAAGTATCGATATAGAAAAAGATGATATCGTCTTCACTTTTATTGGCCGGCTGGTAAAGGAAAAAGGGATATTCGAATTAATCGAAGCGTTTAATGAGTTATATAAGGAAAACCAGCATGTGAAACTAGTGCTAATTGGTGGTCTTTTAGATAGTGAAAGAGATCAAGAATCCTATAACAAGTTAGAAGAACTCCTAAAGTCACCAGGAGTTAGACATTTGGGCTTTAGAAATGACACACCTGAACTATTGGCAGCCAGTAACGTTTTTGTATTGCCTTCTCATAGAGAAGGATTGCCTCGTTCTATAATTGAAGCAATGGGAATGGGGTTGCCAATCATCGCTTCAAATATTAGGGGCTGTAGGGAAGAAGTGTTTCCCGGAAAAAATGGTTTTCTTTTCGAAAAGGAAAATATAAATGAATTATATAAGGCTATGAAGCAAATGGCTACTGATGGAGAAATGAGAAAAAAATTCTCAATTAATAGCCGGACTATAGCAGAAGAGTTATTTGACGAACAAAAAGTACTAGCAAAGCAAATCGCACTTTTTGATAAATTGACGAAAGTTGTGAAATGATGAAAAGAACTTTTGACTTCATAGTTAGCCTCGGGGCTTTGATTATTTTATCTCCGATCATTTTGATAACTGCTTTGTTGATACGGATAAAAATTGGCAGTCCAGTTATTTTCAAACAAGAACGACCTGGCCTTAAAGGAAATCCCTTTTATGTTTATAAGTTCCGTACAATGACGGATGAACGGGACGATAAAGGAACCCTGTTATCAGATGATATAAGGTTAACTTCTTTTGGCAAGCTCTTAAGGAAACTTAGCTTGGATGAACTGCCACAATTAGTAAATGTACTTAAAGGAGACATGAGTTTCGTCGGACCACGGCCATTATTAATGGAGTATTTGAATTTATACAATGAGAGACAGTTGAAGAGACATGAAGTTCGACCTGGAATAACAGGATGGGCCCAAGTCAACGGGAGAAACGCAATTTCCTGGGAAAAGAAGTTTGAATATGATGTATGGTACGTAGAAAACCGTTCATTTTTCTTGGATATAAAAATTCTCCTCATGACTGTATTGAAAGTATTCAAGTCGGAAGGAATTTCTCAGGATGGTCAAGCGACGATGACAAAGTTCAAGGGAAACGAAAGCAGCAGGGGGCAGTAACATGAATGTGATTTTGATAGGCGACAGCGGACATGCTCGTGTAATAGCTGATAATGTTGTTTCCTCTGGAAACAAAGTGATAGCTCGTCTGGATGACAAGTACGAAGAACTTTTCAAAGAAGGCGAAATTTGGCTTGGACCGGTTTCTGAAGTCCACGGCTTAATTGACCAGGAAAATGCTAAAGTTATAATTGCGATTGGGTCTAACCCAATCCGCAAGAAAATTGTCGATCGCCTTGATTTACAGGATTGTCACTACGCTACTGTTGTTCATAAAGAAGCTATAATTAGCCCAAGCGTTTCCATCGGGCATGGCTCGGTTGTTATGCCCGGAGTAATCGTTAACGCGGCTGCTGCTATAGGAAAGCACGTTATATTAAATACTCGTTTGGTGATTGAACATGATTGCCTGGTGGATGATTATGCCCATGTTTCTCCGGGTGCTATGATAACTGGTGGGGTATCGATTCATGAAGGGGTTCATGTTGGGGCAGGAGCAACAGTAATTCCCACAAAGTCGATCGGTCAATGGAGCGTAATTGGGGCAGGATCTGTTGTTATAGATGACATCGAAGAATATTCTACGGCGGTCGGTGTGCCGGCTAAAGTCATAAAAAAAGAATCGAAAACAACAAATGCAGCTAACCGTTAAAAATTAGGAGAGATGGAAATGACAGATCGTATATTTCTTTCTTCGCCTCATATGAGTGGGAAGGAACAAGACTATATTAAAGATGCATTCACAACAAATTGGATTGCTCCTTTAGGACCCAACGTCGATGCATTTGAACGGGAAATTGCTAGTTACGTTAAAATGGAAGATGCTGCAGCTACAAGTTCTGGTACCGCGGCGATTCATTTAGCGCTAGAATTGTTGAACGTTGGAAAAGAAGACACAGTATTTTGCTCCAGCTTAACTTTTGTTGCTAGTGCTAATCCAATACTTTATACAGGAGCTACTCCAGTCTTTATAGATTCTGAAGAAAGTACTTGGAACATGTCTCCAGATGCATTGGCACGCGCAATGAAAGAGGCGCATGAGAATAATAAGCTGCCAAAAGCCGTTATAATCGTAAATCTATATGGTCAAGTAGCTATGATGGATGAATTGATGAATATCTGTAATCATTACGATGTGCCAGTTATTGAAGATGCTGCTGAGTCCCTTGGAGCTTCTTACAAAGGAAAAGCCAGTGGATCTTTTGGCAAGTTCGGTGTTTTTTCATTTAACGGCAATAAAATTATTACAACATCCGGTGGCGGAATGTTAGTATCCAATGATGTTGCTGCATTGAAGCAGTCTCGTTTCCTGGCCACCCAAGCGCGTGATAATGCATTGCATTATCAGCATAGCGTAGTCGGTTATAACTATCGATTGAGCAATATACTAGCCGGGGTTGGACGTGCGCAACTAGAGGTGCTTGACGAGCGTGTTGAAGCGAGGAGAGCTGTTTTTAATCGATATGTGGAAGCTTTTGCAGATATAGACGGAATAGACTTTATGCCTGAACTCGACAATACATATGGAAACCGCTGGTTAACGACATTGACCTTGGATCCTGAAAAGATTAAGGCAACACCATATGAACTTATTGAAGAATTCGCTAAAGAGAACATAGAAGCTCGTCCAGTATGGAAACCGCTTCATCTTCAGCCGTTATTTGAAAATGCTGTGTTCTATTCACACGATCAAAATGGGGCAGTCAGTGAGCGTTTATTTGAACAAGGTCTATGTTTACCAAGCGGATCAAACATGACTGAAGAACAGCAGGGAAGAGTTATTGATAAGTTTTTTGAAGTATTACAAAAAGAAAAGAAAAATCTACAGGCAAGTAGTAAAAGCAATTAACTACAAGCATCTATGACCGGTATCACGGTTATTAGATGCTTTTTTCTTTTGATATAAAAGATCGAGGAGTTAACCTTCTTTTAACCTGGTTTATATATTCTATTCCTACAAAGGATTTTTGTATTAGAATCGACCAATTATTGGAGGGGAAGAGATATGAAAAATCTTATTCTGAACCAAAATTATGGGAAGCTATATGAAGATGTCTATAAGGGGAAATGTGAGGTTTTTGAATTCCAAAACTCCTTGGGATCCGTAAAGCATCTATTTATAAAAAGAGAAGTGCCTAATCCGCTTGAAGGAGTGATTTACTATGATTTAATCACACCTTTCACTTATGGAGGGCCAGTTATTGAAGGATGTAAAGAAGAAGATAAATGGGATTTGATCAATGATTTTCAAAATGAATTTATGATGTATTGCCAGGAAAATAATATCGTTTCGGAATTTATCCGTTTTCATCCATTGCTATTTAATTCGATGGATTTTTTACATTGTTATGAGCTGGATTATGTGGAGGATTCTAGAGGGGTAAAGATATCAAGACACTCTAATCCCGTAACTGAAGGGTTTTCAGTCGATAGCATAGAAAAAATATTAGAAGCTTTTAAACAAGGTTTAAGTTATGAAATATTCCTAAATGAGGATAAAATAGAGGACTTTAATCATTTTTTTGAAAAAGGAAATAGCTATGCAGAACGAAATAGACAAAAATATTTGGAAGGATGTAAACGAGTACTGAAAGATCAAATAGTATTTGTGGAAGTGAGATTGAAGGAAGAAGTCGTAGGAATGGCAATGAGCTTTTTATATGATAGAACTATAACCACTCATTTATTGGTAACTAATGAGCTAGGTGACAGATTTAACGCAGCTTTTGTTCTGCACTATGGATTAACAGTATGGAGTAAGAGTAATGGAATAGAGATAATCCAGTTAGCGGAAAATTGGGTAAATAAAAGTGATGAAGAAAACTTAGCTTTTAAGGAGAATTTTAGTGTACTCTCAGATTATAAGTGTTGTATTGGGAGAAAAATTTGGAATGAAGTAATTTATGGAGAGTTGTGTGAGAGAGCAAAGATTGAAAAGTATATTGATTATTTTCCGGCATTTCGTGCCTCAGCAGAGAATAAAAATGCAGTTGAATATTAATAAGAAGAACCTAAGACTGAGGGATTATCAACTCCAAGTCCTAGGTTCTTTTATATCAAAAAAAAATTAAATAGTTTAGCAGAAATCTAAACATCTTTAATTATACATTTACAGCAAGCAGCAAAATACCTGCAGCCTTATACATTGCGTTGAATATCAGAATGTTTATTTGGAGTACTTATTTTGTGTGAAGATTTACGAATCAGGAATGCAATTATAATCCACATTAAAACAGAGATAATTTCGAACTTGTAAATAAGATGCCCTTCGAAAACCTGTAAGAACAATATTGCAATAAAGTATCCTAAAAGGATTCTGAAATCGAAATCAATTACAGTAGCTTTTCCTATCGCCAAAGCGAGCGTAATAAGCAGAATTCCCACTAATATTAAACCGATAATACCGCCATGGAAAAAAACTTGTACATACAAGTTATGTAAGTATCCATTTAACAACTCGAATTCAATATTATTACCTAATCCAGTCAATATCATGCCATTATTAATAACAACATCTGCAGCGTCTTTCCATATCCAATCCCTGCCATTAAAGACGTTCTCTAAGGTGAATATTTCACTCCGGTAAGTAATAATTTGGCTTAAGCCAGTGTGCTTTATATACATAGCGAAAACCGTTATTATTGGACTAATTAACATCATCGAAGCAATGATATAAAAGGTGTATTTGTGAAAGTATTTAGTAGCGAAAAAAACGAGTCCGACTATAAAGAAAGCTATTACAGCGGCTCTTGATGTTGCTGTATATAAAGTGATAACTAACAGAAGAGTCGAATATATATTAAGAGATCGTAATAGTAAATTTTTCTCTTTAAGATTAATCAAACAGAAGAACAATAGAAGAAAAGCAATTATTCCATTTGAGTTTGCTGCAATTAATTTATTGATAGACAACAAGGTCGGTAAAAAGAATATATTTGCGTAGATAAAGACAAAGACAATCCACATCCGTTTATCTACTATTCTATTCTTGAAAAATACGATTGCAGTAAAAAGCAAAACGATAGTGACGAAGTAAGTGATATATTCAAGTTTTAGCGGTGCATTGCGGTTGATATTCAATACATAATACGTAGCGAATAGTATCAGTGAACCTGAAACGAGTAAGTTGTTCTTATTGGTGATTAACTTTCTATCGATCAAGAGATGATAAATTAATACAATGGAAAGAATTATGATTGGAAAAATTAAAGACTCCTTGCTTGTAAAGTGATGTACAGTGAACTGCATTCCCATGACTATTAGAGTTGCAAATATAACGGCCGTTGCAATGAGTTGTGCAACAGGTCTTACTCTTGTTGAATCCAAATTCTTCACCTCAAAATCAATTTTGCAATCAGGACTCCATTCTATAATTAGAAGGCAGTATTCCAAAATCACACTTTTACTATTATATAACAATTTCTTATACAGTAGAACGGTGTAGTGAAAAACAGTGAAATAGTTAGAATGATAAAGCTCATTATGTGAAAATCCATTAAGAAGAGTATTAAGTATTTTAAAATAACTATCAGAGTTAATTTACATATTGCCTTTTCTTTACTGTATTAATTTAATCATTTTTGCTGAAAAAGCTTGTAAATATAGAAATATTAACCATTATTCATTAGAGAAATACTTTTACCCTGATTTTTTATATCCTTTAATTACCAAGAAAATACTAAAGTTACTTCCATTTTATTAAAAATCGTGGACACTGATGAGGGAAATCTTTATACTATAATAGTGTGTGCAAAAGAATCCGTTCTTCTGACACAAAATAACAACTTAGTGTTCCTTACATAAGTTATACAATGGAGAATGAACGTGAAAAATTTAAATGAAATTAATATCATACGGGCAATCATGTGTCTTGCCATCGTTCTAACGCATTCCATCACGAATTATTTACGCAATGTAGAAGTCGATCAGGCTGCCTACGATCAATATATCCTCTGGATCCGTTTTGCGCTTCTTTGCTCAACCCCGATTTTTATTCTGCTGTCAGAAACTTTGCTTTCCAAAAACTACCCGAGCGGTTTACCAAAAGGTTTTTTCTTGAAACGGATCAAGTTCATTTTAATTCCTTATCTATTAGTCGGTCTGATAGTCAGTTATAGAAGCGCCGGCGGGGACCTGGTGGTATTCATGGAAGTGATCCAGCGCAAAGTGATTTATGGCCAGTGGTACGGTTTCTTTGTCATCGTCATCTTCCAGTTCTATATCCTGCACTGGCTGATCGGGAAATACCTGGCACGCGTCAATCCGATTGGGCCGATCCTGATTTCGTTCGTCATCTCGTTCGCCCATGTCTACTGCTATGTACATATGGAAGCGTACCAGAATTTCATCCTGAACGAATATCCGCTATGGTATAAGACGCATATCTTTACATGGCTGTTCTACTTCATCGTGGCCTTCTACATCGGCCAGTATTACGAGCAGCTCGTCACTTTCCTGACCAATAAAATCTGGGTGCCTATCCTGATGACTGTCGCCAGTTATGGCATCATTGTTTTCAACTACAAAGTCATGGACTATGGAAGAATTTCGAGCGAACGTTACGACATGTTCCTGTTCTCCGTCAGCGTCTTTTTCCTCCTGGTAGCCCTGATCCGGAAATTCAGTTTTGATAACCATACTTTGGTTATGATCAGCAATTTCTCATTCTTTATTTACCTGACACACATGATTTTTCTTCCGTACTTCGTGAAGCTATCCATGACGTTCGGCGATCACTTCTTCAGTTACGTCATCTCGATGGCGTTCCTGACAGTTGCCTCCTGTATTGGAGTGGCCTTCCTGTTGTATCAAAGCAAGTTAACGAGGTATTTTACAGGGAAGATTAAGTATTTGGAGCCGGCTGTGCCTAAGAAGAAGGTGGAGCGGGAGAGAGAGCCTGAATATGTGAATAACTGATTTAAAGAACTAAATGATAAACTGCAAAAAAGCCGTATCCACAACCTAGAAAGGTTGTGGATACGGCTTTTTCATATTAACGATCAAAGGCAATAGCGGCGATTACGAAGTTATAGCTGCTCGAAGAGCAGTTCGTTGAAAGAGAAGAATTAACATGGGCAAAGATGCTTGAAGCATATAAAAATTATAGTTCTTAAGGTAATAGTAAAAAAACACTAGTTAGATGTAAATGTCTTGAAGTATAATAGGTACAGATTTATTCTATTAATTTTATCTGAAAGACTACTATAGACGACAGGAGAGCAATTATGGATTTTCTTAATGCAGCATATCCCCAATCAGCAATAACAAGTGTTTTGAGCAACAGCGGTATTAATTTAAATGGCACCGTTGCCCTGCCATGGCCTGGAGATCAAATGATTCTACTGGATTCGACTGGCAATGCGCTTGGGTATATGGTGCAAAACCAAATGGGCGGCATAACGGTAACGGATGAGCATATGGGTGTGCTGAGTACTTCATCAGAACTTCCCGGCGGCGGTCAATCCATTATGGATGCTACTCACAATCAGCAGGCATTTACTGTTGATAATGCGGCTGGCGCTGATCTGACTTATACGAATGATTTTCAATTAGAGAGTATGTCTTTTGACAGTCCGACTGGAGAAACGGTGTATTACTCTAATGATATGGAATTGTTGGGTGTTACGGAACAGCTGGGGAACTCCACGCAATATAATATCAGCGGCTCATTGACTGAAAACAGCCTTCCGACTTTAACAGAGTATATAAGTGGAACTTTCGCTCATGGTTCAGAAGCAGCTTCGGTGCTGGGCTCAGAATTGCTGATGGATATTGATATGGATTCACTGGATGCGGGATTAGGAATTTTTGATTGGTTATAAAATCTAAGGAAAAGTGATGGAGAATGAGATGAGTAACAAGGGGTATAGCAAGGCGCTAAACGAGCAAGTGCAGAAACTTAAGATCAAACTCACCAAGGACATGAATCAAAAGATTAATCAGCAATTGCAGGATCAGGCGAAAAAGGATGCGGCAAAAGATCTTGAGAAGATCAAGAATGCTATTGATAGACGGATTTTCAATCGCTTGAGTTCAATAGATCAGCAATTGAATGATAAAAGCACAACCCATGATAAACGGAAAAGTTTAGTCAGAGAACTTTCCGTTTTAATTCAGCCAAAGACTTTTTTAGAAGAATTGAACCCTGTCTTGACGGTATCGAATACTTGGAAGACCTACAGTGATTTTTATGAAAAAGTCTCGAAGAATTCGATGTTCTCATCGATATTAAAGAGATACAAGGCAGACAGCAAAGTCTTTCCGTATTACCAGCAGGGACTGCTGGAAAACATGGGTGACTTGTTGAAGGCACTTGAAACCCATGGCCAGCAGCTGAAGAGCCATAATGAGCTAATGCAGGAAATTGCGGCTGAAAGAGGCGATAAGCAATTACTGAATTTTGGTGTTGGCTTAGTGGGAACGTTCATCGCAGGGCCGTTAGGGGGAATAGTCAGCAGAAAAATCTCCCAAGCGATGACCAGCGATGAAGACAGGATCAATTATTCCGGGGGGTTGGTTGATAAAACCTGGGATCAGGTTTACGCCGCTTACCAGAAGCTATTAACGAAACTTGGAAGTGAATACTTTAATATTTACTTCTCGCTTTACGGGGGCTTTGCTCAAAGGGTCAATAGCGATTTAAATAAGTTCGGATACGAAGCTGAAGTTTTTGATGCGGAAGCCATGAGCTTTTCATTCAGGGTAAAAGAGTCTGAAGTGAAAAAAATAGATGTTTGGCTGCAGAAGAATGTTGAGACGTTGGAAGAGGCTTTCCGGAGAAGCCAGCATTCATTTAGCCGGGATCTGTTTCAAAAAATGGAATCGTATGTGAAAAGCAATGTACCTTTTGGTGAAGTTACAATAGACGGCGGGAAAGTGAAAGACAAGGTTGTTGACCTTAAATTTAAGTATATGCTTGCAGTGATTGAAAAGGATTTATGGCAGAAAAAGAACGACGCGGAAGCATTGAAGCAATACATACTGTTATTGGAAAAGATGCCGGTTCAAATTGAGGAGCCTTCAGTTTTTGCAGACGTTCAACTTCCAGCGATGCAGGTAATCGTTTCACGTATGATCCACTTATCCGTTACAGAATTTAAGGAAAAGAAAAAGTCGGTCTTTAATTCTTTCTATCATTACCATTCGCTTCAAAAAGGGGCTATACCAAGTTCCATTCAAATGATGAAGTTGTTTGAACTATTCCATGGTTTAACTACAAACAAAAAACGGGTTTCGTTAAAACTGAGTGATGTGAACTACAAAGCGCTGCGATTGATTTATATGGGTGTGCTTAAGGAAAGGGAATATTCAAAAGATGCCTTTTCTAAGCATTTGAATAAGAAACTCTCTAGAACGAAAACAAAATTGAAGCCTTTGTTCAGTTTCTATGACAGCTATAGGGAAGCCTTTCTAAGATTTAAATTCATACAGCCGAGGTATATTGTTTCTTTCTTTGTGGCTTCATCAATCATGTTGAACTGGGCTTCATTTGCTTCAGCCGGCAAATTCCTGCCGGGAGCTGATGGACTATATTTCAATTTTATTGAGAACAAAACATTCGATACACAATTGGATGTCTATGCCTTGAACAAAGCCGTTATAGCAGACGATAAGCCCCGGATTCTGCAATTATTATCATTAGGCGCTGATCCGAATCTGCTGTTGAATGAAGGTAGCACCCTGCTGGAGAAAGCAGTCCTTGAAGGGGAAGACATAGCATATATTGAAAGCTTATTGTCCTTAGGAGCCGATCCGAATATACGGATCGGGAAAACGCCTGTGATCTTTTCTGTTATCGATACTAAAGATGAAGAACTGGTAAAATTGTTCTTGTCTTTTGGAGCGCAAGCATTCATTGAGGGCGAAAATGGTTACGACGCTTTGGCCTATATCGATTCACTGGGGACTTCAAATGAGTACTATGACATTATGATGCTGTTCCTGGATGAATATGAGAATATGGATGGCTATGTAGTGGAAGGGACAATGCTTAAAAAAGCCCTTGTTGAAAATGATCTGATTGCTTTGGAGAAAATGTTCGATTTGGGAGCAGATGCAAATGCGATGATTGATGATAAACCTGTTCTTTTCCATGCGGTTAGCGCAGGAGCGTCAAAAGAAATATTCGACTTCCTGATTGAAGAAGGCGCGAAAGTCAATGCTGTCAATAAGGATGGAAAAAACCTGCTTGTGTATTTGACCACTCATGTGAAGAAGTCAACTTCATTATACGAATACTTTATCGAACAGGGTGTAAATATAAACAGGCCAGACAACTCGGGGAACACGCCTTTAATTGCAGCTGCCAAAGAGAAAGAAACTGAGCTGATCGACTTGTTGCTGAAGTCGAAAGCAAACCCAAACCTCAAAGATTCAAAAGGTTATACAGCATTGGCTTACGCAATGGATAATGATACGCATTCCACCATTGAAAAATTAGTGCCGCTTACAAAAATTGATGAGGAAGATTATCTGAAGTGGTTAAAAGCTGCTGTCAAAGACGAATATCCAAATTTTGTAAGCCTCTTCCTTGAATTAGAAATGGCGAGCATAATTCCTGAAAAAGATGGACGGAACATGTTGTTCCTATCATTGAAGAATGAAGATTATGCTATTTTATTAGCCTTATTGGAGCATGGTGTCAATCCGAACTTTTTAGATGGGGATAAATTATCGCCTTTGGAGTATGCTCAGGACCATAATCTCGAAAAAATCGAAAAGGCATTGGTGGATAATGGTGCTATAGAAAATTTAGGGTACTTAACGAAGCACGAAGGGTATTGGAAATCCGACAATAATACGATTGCACATGTTTATTCAAAAGACAATCGTTTTATTTTAGAAGAGTACAGTGAAGGGGACTCAACAAAATATACGATTAGTCCGAAACTGGAAATTGAATTAGGAGACAAATCATTAACGATAGTAAAACCTGAGAACATAGAAGGAAGATTAGTGTTTAATGAAATAACTCTTGAATCTGATTCTTATAGCTATTTGGGATACCGACGGATCGAAGAAGAGCAGTTTAAAGAGTATTTGAAAGCACAAGTAGATGAGAAAAAGGAAAAAGAAGCCCAGATACAAAAAGAGAAAGAGGAAGAAGCTGAGATTTTAAGAGAGGAAAATAGAAGAAAAGCGGAAATGCAAGAAGAAAAAGATGCCATCGTTAAACAACTCAATCCTTTAGTTGGCGAGTGGAAAACAATAGAAGGAGAACAGTATGAAGGAAGTGTTAAAGTTACCTGGACTGTAGATGAAGAAGGGGAGCCCATTTTAAAGATGAGTTTTGTTGATTTTCCTTATACACATGAAAGCCATGTGAGACTGAATGATGTGGAATTTAGTAATGGTAATATACGATTTTACGGACCTGTAATTAATGCGAAAATAATAAATAAAAATACTGTTAAGTTCAATTTCAACATCGTCAGGGGAAGTGTTTTTGAGCGAGTGAATTGAAGAATAAGAATTCTGTAGTAAAGATCATTAAACTGATTACTGTAATTGTATTCAAAAGAAGTTGCCTCCGGAAACCTTAAGGGTTTCCGGAGGCAGCTTCTTTAAATTTATCTAGATAATAAATAGTCATAATTGCGCCGGACACAGAAAACAGCTTGGAACTCCTAGTAATTATAAGTAAGTCAATACATCCATCAATTCCCGGACAGACACTACAGTCAACATTAGAACATTTTGAAATAGCGTTAACAAATATAAAACCCGAGAATGGATAGCATTCCCGGGTTTATCTTCAACTTTATTATATTATGCTTTTGACCACGGCGACGGTTGAATTCCTGCCAATTGTGGCTTTACTGACCAAGGATTTGGCTGAATACCCGCTAATTGTGGTTTTGAAATCGCGCCCCTGTGTCAGACACAACTCAGTTTATTTACGACAAGTGTATGCAAAAGAAGCTGTCTTCAGAAATCCCAACGGTTTTCAAAGACAGCTTCCCTATTTTTATTTAAGATCGTAAATAGTCATAATTGCACCGGACACAGGGACAATCTGGGAACTGCTGGTAATTCACTAAATGTATCGACTTTGCTTAGCAATACACAGGGCTATGTGAACCTCATAGAACTTCCGTATTCTTTTCTAATATGGCAGCAATATCATCCAGAGTATATCGGTGGTTCACCACATCCACCACAAAATCCTCTTCCATTTGAGGAGACGAAAAGCGCAGTCGGTAGCCATTGTATCGGAAAAAAACGGCCGTGCACATAAGCGCCGTTCGTTTATTGGCATTATGAAACACTTGATTTTGAGCAAGTAACTCCAGCAAAGCAGCCGCTTTCTTATGAATGGAAGGGTAAGCGTCCTCGCCAAAAAGCGATTGCTGCGGCCTTTTCAACGCTGAATCCAATAAGGCATGGTCTTTCACACCTGATTGTTCATCGGCAGAATGTTCCAGTATGACTTTCTGATTGATGAGAATAGCCATTTCGGCAGTAAGGAAAAAAAGGCTCATCGATCAACGAGCCCTTTTAATGCTTCATGATGAGCTTCCATCTCTTCTTCAAGCAAAGTAAAGAAATCAACGGGAATGCCATCCGGCAACTCAACCATTTGGGGGACTTTTTTAATAATCACCTGATTGCCCACCAATTCAACCTGTACTTCGTCGCCTTTTTTGACATTCAAAGCCTTCAGAGTTTCATGGGGTAGCGTCAGTCCCAGTGAGTTGCCGATTTGTGTGATGCGTCTTTCTGTAACAGCCATTGGAAGTCCTCCTAACATTTCTAACCAACAGTTATAACTATTTCTAATTGTTATAACAATATTAACTAATTTTCAGCTCCTTAGCAAGGAATTGCTCTCCAAATCGAGTTCCTAATTATTAAATTCGCGCCCCTGTGTCAGACACAACTCAGTTTATTCACGACAATTGCATCCAAAAGAAGCTGCATCCAGAAACCCCAACGGTTTTCGGATGCAGCTTCTTTATGTTTATCCGAGAATGTAAATAGTCATAAAAGTTTGTGACACAGGGACAATCTGGGAACTGCTGGGAATTCGTTATATCCGTCGATTTTGCTTGGCACGGCGTATAGCTGAGAGGAATCTCATGAAATTTCCGTGTTTCTTTCTAAATTCGCGCCCCTGTGTCAGACACAACTCAGTTTATTCATGACAATTGCATACAAAAGAAGCTGTATCCAGGAACCCCAATGGTTTTCGATGCAGTTTTTCTATGTTTATCCGAAAAGGTAAATAGTCATAAAAGTGTGCGACACAGGGACAATCTGGGAACTGCTGGAAATGGCTTTGGGTGCAGACCCGAAAATAGCTCGCGAGCCACCCTTCTCGTGAAAAGACCCACATCGGATGAAAGCGCGATTCCCTCCAATCACGAGCAGCCATTCCATCAATTAAGAACATCGGGTCTGTCAAACAACTTTTACACCTTGGATTGCACAGCGCTCCGCCTTGTTTTATTGTATAGAGAGAACGAGAACGGCAAAGAGGTGAAGCGGCATGGAAAAATGCCAAACGTGTAAAAAGGATGAATCCACTATTCGTTACGGGGAAGAACGGTTCTGTTTAACATGCTACAATACCCTGATGACAGAGGAACTCGGTGTAGAGGCCACCAGCTATCCGAAATCGCTGTCTATAAGGGATGGTCTAGGAGAAGTGCATCGTTATCGCTTACGTAAGCGCCTGGATCCGATTGGTGTCATCATGGAGGCGGAAGAGCAGGTGGAAGAAGGTGGCTATTTCTTTCAGCTGTCTGGTGACATAGATTGTGATCAGGAGAAACTGTTGATGAAATTGTTGGCCAAAGCTGAAAAGGGGATGGCTGAAGCATACGTTGAGGAGAAATTATTTGAAGATGAAACCACTTACCACGGTCTCCGTAACGAGCGGTTAGCGGGGCGAATCGAATGGAATCCGGCAGCTGAAGAAATTCCGTTGCTGGTGGTGGACGGAAAACCCTATATGTGGGAACAAATTGGGAAGCTGCTGATGCACTATGAAGGATTTCAGTTGAAGATGGAGATATTGGATCCTGGAGAAGAAATCGAATGGAACAAAGATAAATAGAAAAAGAGCAAGGACAGTAATTTCACTGTCCTTGCTCTTTGATCGTTTCGAAAAATACATCGGCTACCTCTATTTCTTTTTTGCCTTCTAATTGGGAATAGATATAATCCTGATCCAATTCGTTTGCTTCATAGAGTTTCGTCATCCATTTGAGCTGCTCTTTCTCTTTCCAGTGCACTAGTGCCCGTAACCTGTCACAGAATATATCTTCCGGGCTGATCATATGAACAATGCAACCGTCATCAGTCAGCACATCTCTTACTTTTTCGTAACTGCCAGCCAGATGGTTGTCAGGTACTTCGACGGAAACTTGCAATTCCTTTAAATAGCTGTCTTTTCCCTGTCTTTCGAAACCTAACTCCACAAGAGATTCCATAATTTTTTCATGGGAAGTTGCAACAAAATCAATATCAGCTGTTGCATATTGGCCGGTGGTATAATACTCGACACTGAGACCGCCGACTACTATCAGCTGTATATTGGGATGTTTACTCTCAATATATTCAGTAACAAGACCGGCAACTCGGATATTTTTCTCTGCTAAGGGCAGGCCTTTTAATCGAGCTAATTTTTCTTTATATTCTTCCGTTTTGTTTTCCATACTCTTTTTCAAACATCAGAAGGATTTTTGTCTCATCTTCAGAACGGGGACGTTGTCTGCCCGGTTTTAGATCAGAAATAACTTCTTCTGTCCTTTCTTCTAAGGTTTTTAGAAAATCATCCGGCAGCGTCGACTTGGAATTTCGACGTTTCTTCATTGCAATGCTGGCAATTTCGAGTTTCCGTTTTGAACCCATGGTCGATCACCTCTTTCCTCTATAATAGCATATTTTTGTGGTATTCAATATGTATGCAATTCGGTGTTAAAATCGCGCCCCTGTGTCAGACACAACTCAGTTTATTCACGACAATTGTATGCAAAAGAAGCTGCCTCCAAAAACCCTAATGGTTTTGGAGGCAGCTTCTTTGTATAGAGGTATAGAGCCGCCAAACTATAAATTGGTGTAGGTTTATGTGGAGATATTTAGGTCAATATAAGTGTATATAGGTATTTTTTCTATGCAAAATTGAATTTGATAAAATATATAATTTTTGGGGAGCGCTGTTCGTTAAAAGCAATAGCGTTTTTATTGTACAGCCCCGTTATAAAAGGACAGGTATTATCGATCTTTAACATATTTTTATAGTCCGGCTTTTGCCAAGGAGGGATGTCCGTTATGGAACATACGCAGGAAGAACTCACCGCCAGATTGAAAGACAATGTGACGTATTCGAAAAAAGGCAGCTTGAATATTATTAATAAGGAAATTCCTTTTGAGGAAGAGAGCCGCGGTTTGGATCCAAGGGTGAGGGACTTTCTGGCAAACGAGGTCGACCCGAATGCGAGACGTCCCCTCACAATCGATGACCTGGAGGTTACTAGGAGCAAAACAGAAGTGAATAATAAAGATTTAAGCCGAGGCATCCGTTCGGAAACTGCGAAATTTGTTTATGCGGACCATGAAGTTCCCTTAGGAATCTATAACCAGACAGAGGAAAAAAAGCCGGTGCTTATTTATCTTCATGGCGGCGGATTTTTCGAGCGGGATGTAGAGGTCATGGGGAATATATGCAAACTGTTGGCGCAAGAGGCCAATGCGGTAGTAGTAGGCGTAAACTATCGCCTTGCCCCGGAACACCCTTATCAGGAAGGGTTGGACGACTGTCTGGAAACCGTGCGCTATATTTACGAAAACCCAGAAAAGTTTAATGTGGATGCTGAAAAAATCGGTCTTGTCGGAGACAGCGTAGGGGGCAATATTGCACTTGGCGTGCATCAGTTGAGTGAAGAGGAGGAGTGGGAGATAAATTACATAGGGCTGCTGTGTCCATTGGTGGATTTATCTGACGTCTCCAGGAACACCTGGAATATCAACCACTACGACACGACAAAGGATTACGATCTGATTTATCAGGAGCTTGTGACCATGAAAGACTCGCTTCTTTTCATTCAGTCGCTGTATCTTGAAAATTTGGAAGATGTACTGCTGCCGCTTGTTTCTCCTTTATTGCGCGAAGTTAAAACCACGCTGCCGCCGATTACGCTTGTGACCGCAGAATTCGATTTTCTGCGCATTCAAGGAGAAGAGTTTTCAGCACAGCTGGTAAATGCCGGCGTCCCGGTACGGCATATTGAATACAAAGGAATGGATCATGCTTTCGTCAGAAAGCTGGGCTACTATCCTCAAGCAGCGGATGCCATAAAAGAAATTGCCAGCCATTTTTTAGAGGAGCTGCGGTAAACTTTAATAAATTTGGAAAAAACTCCCTCGCTTTGAACTGTTTGTTCAGGGTGGGGGAGTTTTGATTTATATGCAGTTAATTTCCCCAATATTACTTTTATTTTATTTTTGTAAAAGAGGATTTAGAAGAAGGAGAATCGGTTATTTACGGAGAAACAAACTACAATCTTTCGGTGCTGGAACCCTAGGAGCCACTGGACTTATGCAGCAGGAGATTTTGGACATAGAGGAGGATTATTTATGCCGAGCATGAAAGACAGAGGAGATTATCTCGAAATTACAACTGGAGCCTCGCGGGTGATTTTTACGAAACAGTGCAAACTCACAAGGACGATCAATGATTTGCTCGTCGGGATCTTCTTTGTGTTCGGCAGCTTGCTCAATTTTCTTGGAGCAGCGGAGTTTTATGGCAATGTGCTGTATCTACTCGGCAGTTCGATCATAGCGGCTCGTGCCGTCTACAGTATTAGAGAGAACATCCGGGTGGAGCATGAAGTGAAGCAGGCGAATTTTGATGAACCGGGTGTTGAAGTGACAAGTACGAATTGGGATTGAAAGCAAAAGAACATCCGAAGCCAAGAGTAGTGCATTCTTGGAATCGGATGTTTTTTTAAAATCGCTTCCCTGCGCCAAACACAGGGAGTGCCTGGATTAAGCTCTTCCTATTAATGGGGAAGATTCAGTTGCCACGAAACTCCATAACGGTCATTCAGCCAGCCGAATTTCTTACTGAATCCATAATCGCCTATTGGCATAAGAGCTTGCCCGCCTTCGTTCAGTTTCTGATAAAGGCTGTCGATTTCTTCTTCCGTGCTGCAAGTGACATAGAGTGAGAACGAAGGTGTGAAAGAGAACTCGTGTTTTATATTGCTGTCTATACACATGAATTCCTGGCCTTTCAGAGTGAAAGTTGCCTGCATAACAGTTCCTTCATCTCCCCCTTCATTTGGGCCATATCGAATGAGGTTTGAAATTGCTGAATCCTCAATCAGTGATGTGTAAAAATTCATTGCTTCTTCTGCTTTGCCCTCTTGAAACATTAAAAACGGCGTGACTTTTTCCATTATCAATCCACTCCTTTTAGTATCCGTATTTTATATTACTCCTTAACTATTCTATCCTTTCTACACTGAAACTGCGCGTTAGTTCAACAAGGCTTGTTAAATTCAGCTGAAATAAATATAAATATGTTTGCCTGCCTGGGAAATAAACCAAGATGGACTGCAAAAGCATCCGCTCCTAAGAGTAAAGAAATCTTAGGAGCGGATGCTTTCTGCCATCTATTCTTCGTCTTCGCTTTTCCGTTCTCTTTCTTCATCATCTTTCGGCTTGTAATCTTCTTTGTAAAAAGCCTGTTTCGCGCCTGAGACGATCTGCTGAGCTGCGTTGACATCCATTTCGTCTCCGGTCAACTCTTCATCCCGCTGTTTCTTATCGCTCATTTTGGCAGCTCCTTTCGTTTGATAGAGTTTAGTGTTTTATTTCCCATTTAGGTTATGAGATAAACGGTTCGTCGGCGATGCGAGATAAATGCTGAGTGTGTAATGAATGATCGTGTGTGAGAAGGAATAATTTCCTTGATTGTTGAATTTATTTTAAGAGGTGAGGGCTTTCGAAGCTTATTGGAAATTAGTGTGTATAAAAGGGAGGAATTTAATTGAGCTACAAGATTGTTACGCTGCCGTCCTATCGGGCAGTGGGGTTGAAATGGGAGGGAACGTTTGCTGAAATCGTGCCGGATTTAAAGAATGTTATTCGGCAGGCCAAAGAGCGTGCTGATGAATTGGAGCATAAGGTGAATCCCGGAGTTCAGCTTGGTTTATCGTATCATGTGGTCGAGGATGGTTTTGCGCATTACGCGGTGTATGAAGTGAGTGAGGAGCAGGAGATACCGGAGGGGATGGTTGAGATCTGGGTGCCGGAATGGACTTATGTGATGACGGCGCATCCCAAAGGCGAAGATGTCCAGCAGACGTATACGGATTTGCATCAGTGGCTGTTCGACAGCGAGTACACGGCATTGAGGGAAGCTGGTGTAGATTATTCTGATCCGTATATGCCGATCAAGCATGAGTATTATCCGGCGGACCAGGATCCGGATGATCCGCATTTTGAGGTTTATGTGCCGGTTGTGAGAGAGTAGATTTGGCGTTTATGTTGATATTGTTAGTTGTTAAAAAAGCTGGCTCCTTATATTTATTGGAGACGGCTTTTTTGGTTTTTTTGAAAAGTGGATGGTTTAATTTTATGGCAGCCAGACTCAAACCATCACTATGATATAATTATTGATATTTTAATGGATTATTAATTCTGATAATTTAGGAGGGCTCCTTTGGGAAAGCGAATTTTAATGGGTTCTGTATTTGTGGTGATAGTCCTTGTCGCTGTGATTCTGCTGATGACGAGGGAAACGGACGATACGCCGCCGGAAGTGCAGGGCGTTGAGAAGGATTTGTACAATGAAACGGTTACGCCGATTTTTGGTGAAGGCACCGGTGTGTTGAACGGCGAAGAGTTCTCTAGCGGTATGGCCATCTCGGAAGACGGCGCTTATACGCTGGAAGTGACGGACGAAAATGGGAATACGGCGGTGAAAGAATTTACGATTGACCAAACGGCGCCGGAAAAGCCAGCTGTAGGTGAAGTGGATGATAAGACGGAAACGATAGAAGGAAGTGCTGAGCCGAACAGCAAAGTGAAAGTGTGGTCGGATGAGGAACTTCTGGCGGTTGGGATGTCGGATGATGACGGTGGATTCAGTTTACCGGTGGCTGCTCTTGCTGGGGGCTCTGCAGTTTTTATTGCAGCGATCGATACGGCGGGAAACCAAAGTGCGATGACTGAGGTTGAAGTGCGCGACGTCACAGCGCCGGATGCGCCGGAAGTGACTGATATAACTGACAGCGATAATCGGATCGAAGTGCAGGCGGAGGCTGGTTCGACCGTTTTCATCTATGCGGGGGACGACAAGCTGGCTGAGATGGAAGCGGAAGATGGGAAGTTTTCTGCTCCTGTTGAAAGTATTGAGGCCGGGCAAGAAGTTCTGGTGTATGCCGTTGACGAGGCTGCCAATAAGAGTGAGGCGGTTACTGTGACCGTCAAAGATGGCACCGCGCCGGCTGTACCGGAAGTCAATGCGGTGGCAGCTGGAGCGAAGGCCGTTTCCGGGAAAGCGGAGGCCGGAGCGGTCATTCGGGTTTTTGCCGGTAATGAGAAAATAGGCGAGGCCACTTCTGGTGCCGAGGGTTTATTTGAGGTGAAAATTACTCAGCAGGCGAGCGGGACGGAGCTGGTGGTTACGGCCACTGATGCGGCTGGCAATAAAAGCGGTGCGCAGACTGTAAAAGTGGGCGACAGCCAGGGAGCGGCGGTGGAGCCTACTTATATTGACGGTATTCTCGTCGCCAATAAAAAATACGGCCTTCCGCCAAGCTATGCGCCAGGCGTCGATCCGACAGCCCAATCAGCGTTAAATCGGATGCTTGCGGATGCGGCGAAAGCCGGCCATGAATTGAGCATCATCAGTTCTTACCGGTCCTATTCATACCAGAAGGATTTGTATAATCGCTATGTAGCAACGCATGGCGAAGACCAGGCCAAGCGATTTGCGGCGCTGCCGGGTCACAGTGAACATCAGACCGGGCTGGCGTTTGACCTCGGAGGTACCGAAAGCGAGGGCGACTGGCTGAGCGGCTCGTTCGGCGATACGCCGGCTGGCAAGTGGCTCGCTTCAAATGCGCATGAATATGGTTTTATTGTGCGCTACCTGAAAGGCAAAGAAGCCATCACCGGCTACATTTACGAGCCGTGGCATTTCCGCTACTTGGGCGTCGAAAACGCGACTGCTGTTTATAACAGCGGATTGACGCTGGAGGAGTATTTGGGGATTAGCGGGAGGTAGGTTGTTGGTGGTAGGGGGAGGATATCGGGTGGAAATTGGCGAACGTCGATATAATCTTCTGAGCGTTGATATAATTTCCTGAGCGTTGATATAATTCGCTGAACGGAGATATAATTCGCTGAGCGTTGATATAATTTCCTGAACGCCCGAATAAATCACTGAGCGCCTGAATATTTTTTTGAACGCCCGATTAATGCCCTGATTACGGATATCTCCTGATATTCAGACGCTAAATATGAGAAAAATGTTATATAAAACCCTAATCAGCCCCAATAAGGCGGCCATTCCTTCAAATATCAAATTCAAAAGACTGAATGGATGCTTTTCGCAGGCGAAAAGCGATGAAAGATGTTGATATAGTTTAGAATAATGCAGAATCTCCACAATAATTGCGTATATGAAAAAGCTGTCGCCAGAAAGCCCATAGGGTTTCTGGTGACAGCTTTTCTTTTAGTTTTATTGGTCACGCGTTAGCCGCTTCGTCTTCAGTAATAACTTGCTGCAAAGCCTGGACGAACAGCTCAGTCGGCTGTGCCCCGGTGAGGGCATATTTTTTATTGATCAGATAAAACGGCACTCCGTTAACGCCGATCTGACGGCCTTCTTCTTCATCCGCGCGGACGGCATCCGTCATGTCGCCGCTGGCAAGCATCGCTATGACGGCTTCGCGGTCGAGGCCAATTTCGGCAGCGAGGTCCGCCAAGGTTTCGTGATCGCCGATGTGCTTGGACTCCGTGAAGTAGGCATGGAGAATGCGTTCGGTCATTTCGGCCATCAAGCCGTGTTCTTTCGCAAACATGGTCAGGCGATGGGCGTCGAAGGTGTTCGTCAGAATCAGCGTATCCATTTTATAATCCAGGCCGGATTCTTTCGCCATCTGGACCATATTATCTGTATTCGCTTTCGCTTGCTCGATTGTCATGCCGTATTTCTTGGCAAGCTTTTCATGCATATTTTCTTTGATATCCCGCTCTATCGTCGGGTCCAGCTCGAAGCTTCTGTAAGTCACTTCGATCGGATGGTCAATCTTCTGAATGGCGTCTTCCAGACGCCGTTTGCCAATATAGCAGAACGGTCAAGCAAAGTCTGTCCACATTTCAATCTTCATGGTTAGATCCCTCCAATAGTGTTGATAAGTACAAGGATATAAGAAAAGTGGGGATTTTACACGTGATTAGGGTTGGGGCGGCTGGATCTGTATGATCTTTAAATAGAAAACATCATTAGCCTCTGTGGAAATGCCTAGTTTAGATTGGAAGATTAAAACCTCAGCAACCAGTAAAAGGAATGAAATTCTTTCAAGTTAAATAGTAAAATAAGACTAGTCTTTTAGCTTCATTAAATTTATAATTATTCTAACAAAGAAGAATGAAGGGGTGGCTCTATGTTTTGTATAAAATGTGGGGAACAAATCGATGCTACGGCTAAGTTCTGTAAGAGCTGCGGAGCGGGAACACAGTCAGGAACAACTAAGAAATCAAAAGTGACAATTTTTATACTAACTCTACTTTTGGCAGCTGGAAGCGGATTTGGCATTCACCAATATATAACGAATGAAACAGCTTTCGATAGCCCGGCAATCGGTAAAAGCGTTACCGAAAAACATTCTATAACAAATGGGAAGAAGGAAATTATCAAAGCTTCACAGAAGAAAGTGTATACGATCATTACAGATAATGGAATTGGTTCTGGTTTTTTATTCAACAACGACGGTATGGTTGTTACAAACGCTCATGTAGTGGCTGGCTTTACGGATGTATTGGTGCGTAATAGTGAGGGGGTGGAAGAACCTGGACGTGTGATTGGCATTTCTGATATTGAAGATATAGCAGTCATCGAAGTGGGTGCCTATAAAGGACAGAAACCATTGCCTGTGGAAATGGAAGTTACGGATGTAGGTTCTGAGGTAATTGCGCTGGGCAGCCCGAATGGTTTTGAGAATTCGGCGTCAATTGGTTATTTGACGGGGGTGGACCGGGACATCAGTTTCGACTTTGAGTATGAGGATATTTACCAGATTGATGCACAGATAGCTCCGGGGAGCAGTGGAGGCCCGTTAATCGATGCGGAAACCGGAAAAGTTATTGGTATCAATTCTCTTCTATATACTGACGGCAACGCAATTGGCTTTTCCATTCCCTTGCACTCCGTCCATGATTCGTTGACTGACTGGATTAATAATCCCATGTCAGCTTCCGCCGTTGCGTCAGTATTCGGTGTATATGAAAGCTACGATTATTTTGACTGGTTAGAGGAATATGATTATGAAGATGAAACTGTCTATGATTACGATTCAGAATGGGCTTATGAAGAGGAAGATATAATCGTTTCCGAAGAACCCGTTGAGTATGAGGAAGAAGCATACGAAGATTATGACTATGAAGCCTACGATAATGAAGATTATAGCTATGAAGATGAAACTTTTGCAGAGGATGATTACACAGAAGATTGGCAGTTCGATGAAGAATTAGTCTCTGGTTTCGATGAGCAGTCAGTAGGTATCTTTGTTGAGGAATTCCGTTACTATTATGAAATAGCCCTAGCGTATGAAGATTTCTCTTACGTATCGGACATGCTGTTATATGAAAGTGAAATTTATCAAGAAATTGCGGATTATATTTACGAAATCAGCGGACAAGGGATGATCTTCGATTTTATTGATACAACGATTACAGGAACTGAAATTCATGAGGGCTATGCTTTAGTCCATACTTATGAATCTTTCGATTTCATGAATGCAGCAGGAGAATGGACTTTGGAGGAGCGTAATAAAACGTATACGATTGTGGCAGATGAATATGGATGGTATCAAATTTCAGATATAGTGAATGACTGAAAGTTGTTGAGATATTGTGATACTACTCTATTAAACAAATAGAAGTTAATGCAACGTCATATCCTCTGTATGAAAAGTTATCAGAGATGGCTTTTGTAATTTGATTAAGCCAAAAAATTTCAGTTCATTTATTACAAATTCTTATATGATCATTTCAGAAGCTTATGCAGCTACCAATGATTGCCTCTACCACTTATTCCTTTTTCTATTCATTGAATGGAAATGGTGTATTGGGTTAGGGGCAGTCATTTTTCACCGATTTATATAGAAGAAGGGAGAAATGCAAATGGGATAGGATCTGTATTTGTATAGTTATCAGGATGTCGAAAAGAGGAGCCATGAGGTGTCGATAACCGGGGTGATTATCCGGTGCCGAGGGAGATGCTGGTCGAACTTACGGAGCTGTGTTCTAAGACGCAAAGACGCGACCGAAACGAAGCAAGGTCTCCATTACCAGCAATGGCAGCACCGTTCTTTGGCAGGACAGATTATGGTGAGCTTTATTATGTTTATCTGAAGTACACGGTGAAGCAATTGAAGATTTTGCTGGATACGTCGGAGTCGAAGAAGGTTCATTATTAGTAGGCTTGGTGTTAATTTTTGAGTTTTCAATAATGTATCTATAAGTTTTGTTACAATAATAACTCTTTCATTACTATTTGTATAAAGTTTCCTATTATATTATTTAATAGGCTATAATAAATTTCGTAGAAGAAACTAAAAATATGCTGAAGGAGCTAACTATGACTAACAAAACGCAAGCACTTTTGAAGCAGTTTCAATTTATTGCAGCAACAGCTTTGCTGCTCTTTATATTCACGGCAGCGCCGACCTCGGCCGCTTCGTCGTTCTCAGATGTATCGAAGAATTATTGGGCATATACCGAGATTACGGCTTTGGCGGATAAAGGGATCATCAAGGGGCATACGGACGGCACTTTCCGGCCGCATGATTCGGTGACGCGCGCGCAGAGTGCCATGATGATTGTCCGGGCACTCGGCATCTCGACTGCAAATCGTCCGGATCCGAACTTCCAGGATGTAACGCCGAAAACTCCGGGCTATGCGGAAATCGCGGCGCTTGTTGACATCGGCGTGTTCTCGAAGGATAAGAACTTCAATCCGACACAGCCGGCGACCCGCGCGCAAGTTGCCAAGATTCTGGTAGAGGCATTCAATCTGAAAGGATCAGGTTCAGGAATCAAGGCGTTTACAGATGTATCGGCGTCGCAGTGGTATTATCCGTATGTTGATACACTGGTCCATAACGGCATTACGACCGGCACGACGAAGACGACATTCAGTCCGAATCAAAACGTCGACCGCGTGCAGATGGCGGTATTCATCTACCGCAATTTGAATGCAGAAGCTCCGACATCACCGGGAGTTCCGGCCGGAGAGGCAGCAATGATGACCGAAGTGATGAACTTGGTCAATCAGGAACGAGCGAAAGTCGGTGCGCCTGCACTGAAACCGCACAAAGGGTTGCAGGACGCGGCATTGCTCAAATCGAAAGACATGGCTGACAATAATTATTTCAGCCACCAATCACCGACATACGGCAGTCCGTTTGATTTGCTTAAGCTGCGCGGAATTTCATATACAGCGGCAGGCGAGAACATTGCTGCGGGACAACGCAGTGCTGAAAGTGTTATGTCTTCATGGATGAACAGTCCGGGCCATAGAGCGAATATCTTGAATAAGGATTATACGCATTTAGGCGTTGGGATTTACAAAGGCGGCTCGTACGGGATTTACCATACGCAGTTGTTTATACGGCAGTAGAGAGGAAGACCACTTCAGGGATGAGGTGGTTTTTTTAATGGAATAGATTTGAGTCATTCCGATACAGCTTTAAAGGAACTAAGGCAAGCTTTACGAAACACTGTGCATAGCACTAAGTAGTTCTTTATTATTATATATTAAAAGTATTCAGAATATTTAGGTATTGATATAGCCTAAAAGGCGTGCTATCATTATCTTAATTTATTATATATTTAGTTTATTCATAATAAAATACTTATAGGAAAATCATGGATAGGTGTTTTTGTGAAAATAATGAATACCATTCTAAAAGCTTTAGCTGTCTATGGAAAGTCACACCCGCCAATATATAAACGCGCGAAACAACAAAGTGAATATTTTTATATCAGGTACACGCCACTGTTGCTTTTATCAAGGATATCAGACTCAGTAAAAGCAGTAACACAACTTAAGATTTTTGTATGTTTATCCCGAGGAGCATAAAACAGGAGGGGCGTGTTGAAGTTGAAATCACTTGGGACTTTTTTTATTTTAGTAACAATTCCGTTGGTTATCATAATAATCTCGGTCTTCGCTTTTTTGATTGTAATTGAAAGTGAAGGATCGCCTTTTTACTCACAGGAAAGATTAGGGAAAAACGGCCGGTGTTTTAAAATCTATAAATTGCGCTCGATGTATTCGGATGCGGAAAAGAATGGTCCTCAATGGGCGCTTGCCAATGATGACAGGATTACCGGAGTGGGAAGATTCATACGTAAAACTCGTATTGATGAATTGCCTCAATTATGGAATGTGCTTAGAGGGGATATGTCATTAATCGGACCGAGACCTGAAAGGCCCGAACTGATTAAAGAGTTCGAAAAAGAGGTGCCTAATTTCTCCGATAGAATGGCGATTAAGCCTGGTCTTACCGGTTGGGCGCAAATTAACGGTGGCTATGAACTAACTCCAGCTGAAAAGCTTGACTATGATTTGTATTATATAAACAACAAATGTATGATATTGGATTTTAAAATCATGTTTCTTACAGCGAAAATAGTGTTTACAGGGCATGGAGCGAGATGAGTGCTCTGTACAAAAAGGGATTCATCCTGATTCATTAAAAGAAATAGTCTTATTTTTATCAGAAGAATTTTTAAGAGGTCGTATCCTGAAGCCGTAAAGGTTGCTGAATACGGCTTATTTATTTCAGAAAAACAGCTTAAAGAAGAACGGGGGCGAAAAATGTGAAGTTACAAGTGATAGTTTCAACTATGTTTCAGAAGGATCATGATCTGATTGAAAAGATGAATATAAATTCAGATGCAATTATAATCAATCAGAGTGATTTCAATAAGTTTGAAAGATTGGAACGTGGCAATCATACTATAGAGTTTCTGACTTTCAACGAAAGAGGAATCGGGAAAAGCCGGAATAACGGATTAATAAGAGCTTCGAATGAAATACTGCTGTTCGCAGATGATGATGTTGTATATTTTGAGGATTATGAAAAAGTAATTTTGGATGAATTCAGGAAGAACACTAAAGCTGATCTCATAATCTTTAATGTGCCGAGCAGTAATTCCGAAAGAGAAACCCAGTTGATTGAAAAAAATAAACAGCTTGGTTTTCACAATTGTTTTAAGTATGGCACTTATCAATTCGCTGTACGACTAGAGTCGATTAGAAAGGCGAATGTACATTTTTCTTTATTATTTGGAGGAGGGGCTGAATATAGTGCAGGGGAAGACAGCTTGTTCCTGGGGGAATGCTTGAAGAAGGGATTAAAAATATTCTCTTCTAAGGAAACTATAGGGACGGTCTCTCACGAAGAATCGACATGGTTCAATGGCTATACAGAAAAATACTTTAAAGACAAAGGGGCGTTTTATACCAATCTTTCTCCAAAGTTAGCGAAAGTTCTGAGCTTGCGATTTGCCATAAAACACAGAGATGAATTTGAAAAAGAGAAAAATTGGTACGAAGCCTATACGCTGATGAATAAAGGGATAAAAGAATTTAAGAATAAACAAATTTAATTTTTTAGTGTAGCCGAGTTTATGTAAAACAAGAGGAAATCTTTTGTATAACTGATAATAAATTAACAATTCGGAATACTTTTTGTAATGTGACTGATATACTGGTTATATGAAGTGTATGCTACTGATTAGGATATTTTAAAAGAACAGTTAAGTCGGAAATATGGGTATAATGATGGTTTTTAATATCTGAATATTCAGTATTATATTCATTTATATTATTGTATCCAATTGGACTCAACAAAATCCGAAGGAGGGTGGGTGGCGTGAAAAGGAAAATTTTAATAGCCTATCCTGAAATGAATATTGGGGGCAGCACGACGAGCTTGTTGAACCTTTTGAATACAATTGATTACAGTTTATATGATGTAGATCTTTTATTGTATAGAAAAACCGGGGATCATTTTAAGGATATTCCGCCAGAGGTGAACATTTTGCCTCAGGCTTTCCGGGATGTAGGGAATTTCGTGAAAATAAGGGAAACCCTGAAGAATGGGTATTTGCTGCGGGCGGTAGCCAGTCAGATGAAATATAAAAGAAGGCTGGGCCTGAACATGCAGGTAATGGCATATGCCCAGGCTTCGATTTCTAAAGGGGTTACGGAAAATTACGACGCGGCAATCGGTTTTCTTGAGCTTTGGGCAAATGCATTTGTCATAGACGATACAAAGGTGAAAGCGGACAAGAGAATAAACTGGATTCATACTGATTATAAAAATTGCAGTTTTATTCCAGAAATCGATAGACGATTTTTTAATAAAACCAATGCCATGATTTGTGTATCGAGTACATGTTTAGCTAATTTCACTTCTGTATTTCCTGAGCTGGCGAGCAAATCATTTTTTATTGAAAATATCTTATCTGAAAAGTTTATTCTATCGAAAGCTGAAGAAAAACCTGATTGGGCAGACTTTCCTGAAGCTGTCATGAAAGTTTTAACAGTCTGCAGATTGTCCATCGAAACAAAAGGATTGGACAGAGCCGTTAATGCGATGAAAAGGCTGAAGAGTGAGGGATATAAATTCAAATGGTATATTGTGGGTGATGGAGAAGACCGGAAAGAGTTAGAGACGATGATTGACGTGGCAGGGTTGCAAAATGACATGATACTTCTCGGGAAAAAAACAAATCCGTACCCTTTTTACCGGCAATGTGATTTATTCGTTTTGCCATCAAGATATGAAGGTAAACCAATAGTTGTAACGGAAGCGCAAATTTTAGGCATTCCGGCATTGGTTACGAAGTATGCGTCAGCGGAAGAGCAAATTGAGAGCGGTGTTAATGGCATGATAATCGAAAATAACGACGAAAGCACTTATTCGGGAATTAAACAAATTCTTGATCGTCCAGCTTTACTGCCATATTGGAAAGAGAATTTGGGGCAAACAAAATTCAGTAATGAAGATATCATAAAAAAATTTTATGCATTACTAGAATGAGTATATGGGAGAACGAGGGGGGTTCAAATGAGTGCTTCCGTAGAAAGTAGAAAGATAAAAAACACTGCGACTATTCTCGTACTGTCTTCAGCTTATCTGGTTGCTCTTTTTGCTTATTTTGGTGGTGGATTCACTTATGGTTCTTCAATATTCATATTGATGGCGATTATACTTCTGTTAAAAGAAAAAGAATTCTATTTGTTTTTGCCTTTATTCATTTTTTATTACAGCCAACTGATACTCCCAGGTGAAATCTCTGTCTATAGGCTCTATACTGTTTTATTTTTTTTAAAACTTGCAATGCAGGCAAGAATTCATTTTGACAGGAGTTTAACTGTTCCTTTGGTCTTGATAATTTTATATTCACTGTTCGTTATCGCTTTTTATGATGTTCGCTTTGCTGTCATGACAATTCTTGATACTTCTTTCGTTGTATTGTATATTTCCGTGTTCCTTAAAGATAAGTTGAATTTGGAATTATTTTTTAAATATTATGCATATGCTGCAGTCCTTTCTGTTTTTTATGGAGTACTTAGTTTAAGTGACCAACAATCCGGCAGTGTCTATTTAAATGGACAGTGGATTGAAGTGTCGAGATTTCTAGGGTCGTTTGGGGATCCGAATTACTTTGGATTTTTCACTAATATTGCGATATTTTCTGTCTTAATTCTTAAGAACATGAACAAAGTAACCAGAGTGATTATCCTGGTTATTCTTTATATGGGTCTCATAGCCTCAGTCAGCATCACTGCGCTGTTGTGCAATGGATTGGGGATCATTCTTTATTTTTTGCTTCTGAGTGGCTATCTGAAAAAGATTATTTTACTGGCTGCAAGTGCTATGGCTTTGTTCATACTGTATCAATTATATCTGTCGGAAAAAATTCCTATTATTTCAAACGCCGCTCTTCGTCTGGAAAGTATGAGATCAGGGTTGGATAGAGGCAATCTTGCAGGTTTGACTTCTAACAGAACTACCATTTGGTCAAAGCATCTGGATTATTTTTCTGATCAGCCTAATTTAAATATTTTGTTTGGCGGAAATTTTTTAACTGATGGCGGCTTTAACGAATCTCTCTTTTCCATGGTGTCGCATCAAGTGTTTATAGATATGCTTTTGAATTTCGGTTTAATCGGAACGCTGCTGTTTCTTATTTTTATTATCTATAAAATAAATTCACACTTCCGGGGATTTTATTTTTTTAAAGATAATCATTTTCTATTACTTGTGTTAATTAAATTTATATGGCTGTTTTATGCTTTTGGCTTAAGTATGTTTCCATCTTGGATGTTTTTATTGTTTTTCTTTTTATAATTCATTTTCTCAAGATTTTTAATGAATCATCTTCTGAAACTATATTTAAATGAAGGAAGTAGAGAATGAAAACTAAAAGCGTATCTTTAAACATACTTACTAATATCATAAGCAAACTGTTAACAGTTTTTTTTGCGGTGCTGATTCCTAAGCTTTATATTGATTATTTTGGATCTGAAGTAAATGGACTGATTTTTTCTGTAGCGGGAATTTTTGTGTATATCAATCTGTTTGAAGCGGGTATAGGTGCAGCATCAATTCAAGCTTTATATAAGCCGATTTCTGAGAGGAACCAGAAAAAAATCAATGGAATCCTCTCGGCTACCGACACTTATTACAAGAAAGCCGGCATCTATTTTTTGGCATGTTTATCGATCGTTATTTTCTTGTATCCCTTACTTATCGAAACTCCAATATCTTTTTTTACAATTGTTATGGTGATACTTCTCTCGGGGATTTCTTCATTTCTAAGTTTTTTTATCCAAGGAAAATACAATGTGCTTTTGCATGCAGATAACAAATTTTATATTTTGACTACGATCAGTACAGTTTCGAATCTGCTATCCAATATCATTCGAATTGTCTTAATTATACAAGGCTATGATGTTATCACAGTTCAAGCAACTTTTGCATTGGTCAGCATATTGCAGCTTTTAGCGGTACATAGGTATGTTAAAAAAAGATATCCCGAAGTCAGCTTTAAAGCCGTTCCGGATAACCTGGCAATTTCACAAAAAAGTTCTGTAATGGTCCACCAAATTGCTGGAGTGATTTTTGCAAATACAGACGTATTGATTATTTCTGCATTTTTAGGTTTGAAAGAGGCAAGTGTCTATATGATTTACAATATGATTTTTATGCAAGCAGGCTTCCTCCCGAACATTTTGGCCACCAGCCTTACCGCAGGTTTAGGGCAATTGTATACCGAAAATCAAAAAAAGTTTAAAAGTATATACAATTTCTTTGAAGTATATTACATAGCCATCGCATGCAGTGTCTTAACAACGGCCTATCTGTTGATACTGCCTTTTTTGGAGATATACACGGCCAATGTCGAGGATATAGAATATTTGGATGCCTATTTAGCTGTATTATTTTTTGTAGTAAATATACTTAGTGCGGTGCGTTGGCCGAGTGTCCTCTTGGTAACCATAACTGGCCATTTCAGCCAGACAAAAGTGAGTGCTATTATCGAGATGGTTCTGAATATTGTGCTTTCACTTACACTCGTCTTTTACTGGGGGGTGTATGGGGTGCTATTTGCTTCGCTGGTTGCATTGCTGTTCCGGACTGCCGATATAATTTTATATACGAACAGGCAAATATTAGTGCAATCAAGTTGGATTACTTTCAGAAGACTTCTGTATAATGTTTTCTTCACACTAGTCATGATTTATATATTTGCAGGAATTGAACTTTCTTTTGATTCTTATTTGGAGTTTGTATTGATCGGCGGGGTGCTTCTATTTGTACTAACGGTATTGTATTGTGTAGTGAATTCAATTTTTGAAAAAGATGCAAGAGTTGTTTTGAACAGTTATATGCTTATGATATGGAGAAAGATATTCAGCATGGTCTAAACATAGTAACAACAGCGAAAACCTTTCCGGCTCACTCGGAAAGGTTTTTTATATAGCATGAAAACAGTGATTTTTAATGATTACTCCTTATTTCCGAAGAAATCTTACAAATAATAGTTATTTTAGCACAGTGTTTTTTTATTTTTTTATTTTTTAATGATGACATAGTTAAAAAGGCGTGGTATCATTATCTTAATTTATTAAATTTTTTGAATATTTCTTAAAAATAAGTTTTATTGTTTTCGATCATGTTTATCAGACTTAAAGATAATGGTCATAAAACAGGTTTTCATTTTAATGACCGAGTTGGAGGTGGCGAATGAGAGAATTGGACGTATTATTCTTAGGGGGACTTTTTCCGCAGGAAATTGAAGAAGAAGTGATATCACATTCAGTAGGATTCGTGGAAAACGCTGCTAATAACCTTCAATGGGAAATAGTGAAAGGATTGGATAAGAACCTGAAATATCCTCCGAAGATACTTAATAGTATTTTTATCGGTTCATTTCCCCGACGATATAAAAAAATGAAGATTAACAGTTTTGAGTTCTCACATTTTTCGGAGTCGTTCAAAGATTTGAATGTCGGTTTCCTGAATCTTCCCATACTAAAAAACACCAGCAGGTATCAGGCGTTAAAATCCCATTTGAAAGGTTGGGTTAATTCTGGTGGAGAAAGAAAAAAAGTGATAATAGCTTATTCGGTGAATGCTACTTTCACGAAACTGTTGAGATACGCCAAAGAACTTAATGCCGAAGTTAAAACATGTTTAATAGTTCCTGACCTCCCTCAATTTATGAATTTGACCGGTAAAACTAAGTTTCTTCATGAAATATACAAAAGCATACAACACAAGGAAATCGATAGAAATTTAAAATTCATTGACAGCTATGTTTTATTGACCGAACAGATGAAAGAAGCGTTGAACATTACTGTTCCCTACGTAATTGTGGAAGGCATCGCTCCTAACTTGCCAAATGAAGAAAAGAATGTAAAAGAAAACCCTGAAATTAAATCCATATTGTATTCAGGCAGCTTGTATGAAAAGTTCGGTGTATTGGATTTGCTCAATGCTTTTAGGGAGTTGGAAGGCGATCATCTTAGATTAGTAATCTGCGGAGAAGGTGAGGCCGAGTCGACCATTCAAAAGGCCAGTGAAGAAGACAAGCGCATACTGTATAAGGGACTCTTAAAAAGAATGGAAGTTTTACAACTGCAGAAATCCGCAACATTGCTTGTTAATCCAAGGACCAATAAAGGGCATTACACTAAATTCAGCTTTCCCTCAAAGATTATGGAGTATATGTCATCAGGTACTCCTGTTATAGCCTACATGTTAGATGGTATTCCTGAAGAATATAGTGAGCACATCTATGTTATCGACGAGGAAGAAGGAATTCTTTCGAAGTTGAAGGAAGTGCTGGCTAAAAAAGATGAAGAATTAAAGAACAAAGGGGTTGCAGCCAAAAAATTTGTGTCTGAGCACAAAAATAACGAAGTGCAGGTGAGAAAGATAGTCTCCATGTTCAATAGCCTATAAAAATCTGGTGTCAAAAATCCACTGGCTTTACGATCGGAGGAAGTTATGGTGAATATCAGTGTACTTGTCCCTGTATATAACGAAGAGCTTTTTATAGAATCTTTATTTAAAGCATTGGCGAATCAAAAAGACATATCCCGTGAGAATATGGAAATAATAGTAGTGGATGGTAATTCTACAGACGATACACTGCAGAAATTGAGAGAATTGAACGAAAAATACAGAGAGTTTAATTTGAAAATATTAAACAATCCTAAACGTTATATTTCCTCCGCTTTAAATATCGGACTTAAAGAGAGCAGTGGCAAATATATTATTAGAATAGATGTTCACAGTACTTTTTCAGAAGATTACATTAGTCGCGTATATAATCAATTGGTCGAACATTCTACAGAATACTGTAATTTTGGAGGAAGAACCAACACCAAAGGGTATGATGAAAAATCGATAATAGTATCTAAAGCTCTATCGAGTAGATGGGTGCTGGGCGGTGCTCATTTCCGGTTCAGTAAAAAGCGCATGGAAGTAGATACCCTATTTCCAGGAGCCTGGTTAAGGGAAGATTTACTTAAAGTTGGCGGCTGGAATGAGCACTGGCTCATAAACGAAGATGTTGAATTAAATTGTCGGTTAAGAAAAATTACAAATAAAAAAATTATCATGGACCCCACTATAGTCGTAGATTATTTTCCTCGAAATAAGCTGAAGAAATTAGCGAAGCAATATTTTAATTATGGTTACTGGCGTATAAAAACTGCTGTAAAGCATGGAGAATCGATAAGAGTACCGCATCTGGTGCCCTTGTTTTCACTTTTAACTCTATTAAGTTTCTTATTGTTGGCAGTTATTGATATTAAGGCAGCTATTGCCTTGCTGTTGTCTATGGCGTTTTTCTACTCTTTATATTTAGTGATTTTAGCTTCGCGTATATTCGAGAAAAAAGAGATTCTAATAGGGATAGCGGCTATATTTGTCATCCAGTTTACTTGGATATTGGGTGCTTTTAAAGGATATTTAATATTTGGTATTCCTTTGAAAGGATACTACTTGCTTTTCAAAAGGATTATCGCTGGAGAGCGAAAAGTTGATAGCAAGAGGTTCAGTTGGAATAAGTAAAACTATTTTCTCTGTTATAAAGACTGCATATTTCAAAACATTGATTTAAGAGCGAATCCAAAATTTTCACTCAAACCTTATCAAAATTAATGGCATCATGAAAAGGGGTTGATTGTATTGTTGAAAGATCGGACTTTATTAATTACAGGTGGAACCGGATCATTCGGAAATGCAGCTTTAAAATTGTTTCTTAAATCCGAGTTCAAGGAAATACGGATTTTTTCAAGGGATGAAAAAAAGCAGGATGATCTCAGAAGAGAACTTAAAAACGATAAAGTTAAGTTTTACATTGGTGATGTGAGAGATATTTCGAGTATTCATAATGCCATGATAGGGGTCGATTATGTTTTTCATGCGGCGGCTTTAAAACAGGTTCCTTCGTGTGAATTCTTTCCAATGGAAGCCGTGAAAACTAATGTCGTTGGCACAGATAACGTTTTGATGTCAGCCATACAGCATAAAGTTAAAAAAGTTACCGTACTATCTACGGATAAAGCTGTATATCCAGTTAACGCCATGGGCATTTCTAAGGCGATGATGGAAAAAGTGGCCGTTTCCAAATCACGGATGGCCGATTTAGCAGATACCATCATTATGGCAACGCGTTATGGAAATGTAATGGGCTCAAGAGGTTCGGTGATTCCGTTATTTATTGAACAAATAAAGGAGGGCAAACCGATTACAGTTACGGATTCGGAAATGACACGTTATTTAATGTCAATCGATGACGCGGTGGAGTTGGTGGTATTCGCTTTTAATAACGCAAATCAAGGAGATATTTTTGTTCAAAAAGCACCTGCCGCTACAATTGGCAACTTAGCAAAAGCGCTGCTTGAAATTTTCGAGGCAACAAACCCGATAAACGTAATCGGCACACGGCATGGGGAAAAAACGTACGAAACACTTGTTTCCCGTGAAGAGATGGCGAGCGCCGTCGATATGGGTGATTATTTTAGGCTGCCGGCAGATAACAGGGACTTGAATTATAAGCCATATTTTACGGACGGCAGTAAACAAATTACGAAAAGCTGGGAGTATAATTCGCAAAACACCCAAATCCTGTCTGTACCGGAAATTAAAGAATTGCTTCTGACACTGGAAGTCGTTCAAAAAGAATTGATGGGATGGGGGATGGCTAAACCCTCATAAAAGATTTCTCTGCATCTTAAACAATTTAATAAATCTTTATTAGTAAAAAAATTTAAGTTAAAAAGATAACTGAAAATATAGAATATTAAGAATTAAATTTCGTTTTCCAGGTTTTTATTGATTATAAAAACAAAAGGAGCGGTGACATTATGAATATACTGGTATCTGGCGGAGCTGGTTATATTGGATCACATACTTCCCTGGCATTACTCGAAGCGGGGCATAAGGTGATAATTGCAGATAATCTTTGCAACAGCAATCGTGAAACAGTCGAGAATATAATGAGAATCTCGGGCAAAGAAGTGGATTCGTATGAAATTGATGTTACCGATGCCCAAGCTGTCGAATGGATATTTAATAATTATCAGATTGATGCAGTTATCCATTTTGCTGGATTCAAAGCTGTTGGCGAATCCGTAGAAAAGCCGCTGGATTACTACTTCAATAATCTTATCAGCACAATGGTGCTTGCCAAAGCCTGTCTCGCTAAAGGCGTTAAAAAGTTTGTCTTCAGCTCTTCTGCAACTGTCTACGGCAACAATGAAGCTGTTCCTTTTGCGGAAAGTACATGTCTTTTGCCGACAACGAATCCGTATGGGGAAACGAAAGCGATAAGTGAGCGGATCCTAACAGATGTCGGCAAAGCTAATCCCGGTTTCTCTGTAACGATCCTCAGGTACTTCAATCCTGTTGGAGCCCATAAAAGCGGACTGCTCGGCGAAGCTCCTACCGGTACGCCCAATAACCTTATGCCCTATATCACTCAAGTGGCATTAGGGAAGCTGATGGAGCTGAAAGTTTTTGGCAATGATTATCCGACAGTCGATGGGACAGGGGTGCGTGATTATATACATGTATTAGATTTGGCAGATGGTCATGTCGCTGCGTTAAATAATTTATCGGAAGGAGTTATTACTTATAATCTGGGTACCGGTAAAGGAACCAGCGTATTGGAGTTGCTTAAAGCATTTGAAGAAGCTAACGAAATCCGTATACCCTTTGAAATTACAGAACGCAGACCGGGAGATATCGCTTCCTGTTATGCGGATGTTTCAAAGGCGGAACAGGAGTTGGGGTGGTCAGCTAAACTGGATATAAAGGATATGTGCCGGGATGCATGGAATTTTGAAAGAACCATGGAATATTGGAATCTCGAGCATTTGCGGAGACAGGCTTAGTGAGGAAAGAATTGAAAGCGTGGGTAGATATGTGGGATGAAAGAATCTATTATTTTGTTGGAAATTATAATTTTCATCACTATATTTTCTGGTATGATAAATTCAGAAGCTTATGCAGATACCAATGATTGCCTCTAACACTTATGCCTTTTTTCTATTCATTGAGTAGAAATGGTGTATTGGGTTAGGGGCAATCATTTTTTATTTCACCGATTTGATAAATGAAGGGGGAAGACGAATGGGGTTGGACATGTATCTTTACAGTTACCACGAGATGGAGAAGAAGGAGTACAAAGATCGTGAATACTGGCTGGAGTGGCGAAAGGCGAATGCAATCCATGGGTGGTTCGTAACGGAGATTCAAGGAGGCATTGATGATTGGGGAGAGTATCCAGTTCCGAGGGAGAAGCTGATTGAGTTAAGGGAATTGTGTTTGCACGCGCGCAGCAGCGACTGGTTCGAAGCAGAGAAACTTCTGCCGCCGATGCCGGGGCCGTTCTTTGGCTCACTCGATTATGATGAATTATATTATGGGGCGCTCGAATATACTGCAGCACAGCTGAAAATCTTGCTTGATACGAAGGAATCCAGCGAAGTATTTTTCTATTATCAGGCTTCCTGGTAAAGGTGCAATGCGGCTATCGAGTAGAAGACCACTTCAGGGATGGGGTGGTCTTCTCTTAATTCTCGTAAGTGATTTGGTACCTGCAGGTTTACGATTCGAAGATCTGCATTAAAATAAAGAAAGGAGGCGAACTCAATGACTAAGAAAATGTTTGCAAGCGATAATAATTCAGGAATCCATCCCACTATTATGGAAGCGATTATACAGGCGAATGACGGCCATGTTCCTGCCTATGGAAGTGATCAATACACGGCTGCGGCCATCAAAAAGTTCAAGGAACATTTTGGAGAAGAGAGCGAAGTAGAATTTGTTTTTAACGGGACAGGCGCGAATGTGACGGGATTGAAAGCGATGGTACGATCGCATCAGGCGATTATCTGCACGGACGGCGCTCATATCAACTCCGATGAAGGCGGCGCGGCAGAAGGGTTCATCGGGGGCAAATTGCTGACGGTCCCTTCGGCGGACGGCAAACTGACCGTAAGTCAAATCTGGCAGCATTTGCACAATATCGGCAACCAGCAGCGAAGCCAGCCGAAAGCCGTTTCCATTTCACAATGCACGGAACTTGGAACTGTTTATACGATTGAGGAGATTAAAGAAATCACTCGTTTTGCGCATGCAAATGGACTTTATGTACATATGGACGGGGCGAGGCTGAGTAATGCGGCGGCTCACTTGGGTTGTACCCTGGCCGAAATGACGGTGGATGCCGGCATCGATATGCTGGCGTTTGGCGGAACGAAGAATGGCTTGATGATTGGTGAGGCGGTTGTATGCTTTAACCCGAATTTGATGTCTGAGCTGAAATACATTCGAAAGCAAGGGATGCAGCTGGGCTCTAAAATGCGCTTTATTGCTGCTCAATTTGAGCGTTTGTTGACAGATGATTTGTGGGTGGATAATGCCCGCCACGCCAATGGAATGGCCGGGCTGCTTGCAGAAGGGTTGATGGAATTCCCTGAGATCTCACTGACTCAACCCGTCGAGTCAAACGCTGTCTTTGTTTCATTGCCAAAAGCGCAGATTGAACGGCTTCAAGAGAAACATTCGTTTGCGGTATGGAATGAAGAAAAGAATGAGATCCGGCTAGTTACGTCTTTTGATACTTCAAAAGAAGATGTGGAAAGTTTTCTTGCGGATGTCCGGGAAAGCGTTTCTTAAATGTTTTATCTAGAATGCATGAAGAATTCCAGAAATGGAGTCTTCATGCATTTTTTTGTAAGCGGAATGGGAGGCAGGATGTTTATTGCAAGGCTAGAAGGGAATAAAGTCGATAGAAATAATTTATGTATAAGACGAATTTCAATTTTGGAGGTAAAAGAATGAATAAAACAATTCAAGCAAAAGTCATGGAAGAACAACAGGTCATTTTCTGCAAGAGTCAGGAAGAGTTTGCAAAAACTTTGCGAGAAGTCGCGACTGCGGCTGATGAGAATGGATTTATGGAAGAAGTGGATGAAAAGTTATAGTGAAGCGAAGCAACTCCTATAGGGAGTGCTTTTTTATTTTTGGGGAATCTAATGCCTCGGAATATTGAGGCATTAGATTCCTTTTGGCAATGATGCAAAGCCAGTCTGCGTCTTGAATTTCATTTTCATCCCCCATGATTTAAAGGTTGATTATAGTGAAACAGAATTCTATCCTTCCCGTTCAGGATATTGATATGATGATTGGAGTAAAAGAAGTGGTGAGGTGGAGACGATGAAGAAGATACATAGCGATATTGTGCAGTTCCGTGGCAGCCATTATGATTTGGGATATTTGCATGGACAATATTTAAAGGATTCGATCACACTTGAAAACAGAAGAAAGCAATGGACGGCGAAGCGGCCGCGATTTGAAATCGATGTAAATGAAACGATGAATGCTTTTCGGCAATTTGCGCCTGGCGTCTGGGATGAACTGACGGGGATGCAGGAAAGTTTGGAGCTGCCGATGGAAGAGGTGCTGCGCGATTACGGGGGATACCGGATTGACGCGATGCCGTCAGGGTGTTCCATTGTGGTGGGCGATGATTTTCTGGTTCGCAATTACGATTTTCATCCGCAGACTTATGAGGGACGCTATGTTTTATTTCAGCCGACGGATGGTCATGGCTATGCGACAATCGGACCGGCGCAGCGGATTACCGGCAGAATGGATGGCATGAACGAGAAAGGGCTGGCGATGGGCTATAATTTCACGCATCGCAAAAAGCCGGGGGATGGATTTGTCTGTTACACCATCGGCCGGATCATCTTGGAGACGTGCGCGGATGTGAATGAAGCGGTGGCGCTGTTGAAGGAAATTCCGCATCGCGGTTCGTTCAGTTATGTAATGAAGGACCGGTCGGGGCAAAGTGCGATTGTCGAGGCGAGTCCGCGTGCTGTCAATGTGCGGTCGGCGAATGTCTGCACGAACCATTTCGAGATTCAGCAGACGGAGAATCGTAATTATTTGAAAGATTCATATGAACGGCTGGAGGCGATGACGAGCCGGCCTGAAGATACGGAGGAAGTTGGCCGGGCTTTTCGGTTGTTGAATGATAGTGACGGCGGCGTTTTCGCCAAGCAGTATAAGAGCTGGGCGGGGACGATTCACACTTCTGCCTATGTGCCGGAAGAGGGGCAGGCATGGTTTGCGCTGGGCGGAGATAAGGAGCCGGTTGTTTTTGATTTTGATAGCTGGCTGCAGGGCGAGGATTTGGATGTGAAGAAAGTTTTCGGGGAAGTGGATACGGATATCGGGTTTGGGCATCTGGATAGGCTTTATGGGAAGGTTGTGTCGAAGGGGTAGCTTTGTATTAGAGCAAGGCTGTAGGTTGAGGAGATTTGACTGAAGTTTTTAGCGGCCCGTCGGCATGACGGGCCTTGTTTTTTGCAGCTGGGTTTTGGGTTTTGTTGAGGGAAGATGTGCGGGTGGAATGTGTGAACGCCCGATTAAATCGCTGAGCGCCGGAATAATTTTTTGAACGCCTGATTAAATTGCTGAGCGCCCGATTAATCATCTGAACGCCCGAATAATTTCTAATCGAAGATATCTGCTGGATTCCAACCAGGAAAATGAGGGAAAGTAGCTTGAAAACTGGCACTAACTGAGAAAGGCATGACTATTCCTTCAAATAATAAGATCAAAACCCTATAATGCATGCTTTTCGCAGGCGAAAAGCGAAAAAGACTAGAAGAAATCAGCGGGAAATTGGCGAACGGGGATATAAATCGCTGAACACGGATATATTTTTTTGAACGCGGATATAAATCGCTGAACACGGATATAATTTCTTGAGCGCGGATATAATCTGCTGAACGCGGATATCTGCTTCCAACGCGCCATCTGACTAAGAAAAAGCGCTTAGAAAAACGGACATTCGCTTAAATAGAGCCACACATACTAAAAAAGTTAAATTCAAACGACAAAATGCATGCTTTTCGCAGGCGAAAAGCGAAAAAGAAAAGAACAAAAGGCCCGTCGCTAGGTGACGGGCCTTTTGTGCGTGTCTATTTAATTCCCTTTGCCTTTACCTTTACCCTTGCCTTTATCTTTTCCTTTCTTCAGATCGATTCCGATGGCTGCTCCGTTTCGGCTGGAGTCAGCGACACCTTTGAATTCGCCGGTTTCCGGATCGATTTGGATGCTTTGGACATTACCGATGACAGTTGGAGATGCACCGAATGAGTGTCCCATGCTGTTTAATTGTTCTAAAACATCGGCTGAAATGCCGGTTTCGTAACGATAGGAGTTGAGGTTATTTGTGAAAATACGCGGTTCTTCCACCGCGGCTTTCAGCTCCATGTCGTATTCGATGGCATGAAGTATCGTCTGCAGCACAGATGTGATGATGGTAGGTCCGCCTGGAGATCCGACGGTCAACACCGGCTCGTCTCCATCAAAGACAATTGTTGGCGTCATAGAGCTGAGCGGCCGTTTGAACGGCTGTACTTCATTGGCGCCGCCTGGCACTGCGTCAAAATCGGTCAACTCGTTATTGAGCATGAAGCCGTATTCCGGAACCATGATGCCTGTACCGAATACCTGCTCAATCGTTGTGGTGTAGGAAACGACGTTGCCCCAGCGGTCAGCTACCGTGAAGTGGGTAGTTTCGCCGTACTGGTTTTGGTCCGGCTGTTCAGTTGCTTCATAATCAGGCGTTCCATTTTCATATTGCCACGGGTCGCCGGCTGTCGGGTTTTCATTGACTGAATTCAAATCAATCAAAGCGCGGCGTTCCGCGATATAGTCGGGATGCAATAAACCGTTGAGCGGCACGTCGACAAAATCAGGGTCGCCGGCATAAGCTGCGCGGTCCGCGTAAGCCAAGTGCATGGTTTCAGCTAATAAATGATATTTCTCCCAAGATCTTACGTCATATTGGGAGAGGTCGAAGCCGTCCAAAATGCCAAGCATTTGCAGCAGGAAGACGCCGCCTGAACTTGGAGGAGGCATTGACGCGATATCATAGCCTTGGAATTCGCCCCAGATCGGTTCATCAATTGACAGTTCATAATCTGACAAGTCGTCTGCTGTCATGGAGCCGCCAAAGTCCTGCACGGTTTCAGCCAAAGCATCAGCAATTTCGCCTTCATAGAAAGCATCGGCCCCGTGGGAGCGGATGAGTTTCAGCGTTTTTGCCAAGTCTTTTTGAACAAGCCAGTCGCCTTCATCCAGCGGCTGCCCATCTGGCAGGAACACTTCTGCTGCTGCGCTGCGGCTAAGCTTGCCTGAGTTGCTTTCAATTGCATCGGCAAGTACCGAGTCGATCGGGAATCCTTTATGTGCGAGTTTGATGGCAGGATTGATTAATTGTTGGAATGGTTTCGTACCCCAGCGATCATGTGCTTCTTCAAGTCCTTTGACGGTTCCAGGTACACCAACGGCCGTTCCGCCTGTGGAACGTTCACCGAAAGGAATCGGATTGCCATTTTCGTCAAGGAACATATCAGGAGTTGCACCAGCCGGAGCGCGTTCGCGGCTGTTGACGATCTGTGTTTCGCCAGTTTCAGCGTCGTACACCATCATGAAACCGCCGCCGCCGATTCCGGACATCATCGGTTCAGTGACTGTTAACGCAAACTGTATTGCAATCGCGGCATCCATCGCGTTGCCGCCTTTCTCCAGCACTTCTGCGCCGATTTCAGAAGCCAGTGGGTGGGCGGTTGCGACCATCCCATCTTGCGCAATAGCGACTTCATCGTAGCTGTCGTAATCAATAGCCTTGTTTTTTGCGAGTCCTGTTGGCGTGAATATTCCAATGACCAATACGGCAATGAGCAGCATGAAACCGGTCGATCTGAGAAAAGTCTTCATTGATTTCCTCCTTCAAATTTAGGTTCTTCTTTAAAAATAAGTAAAAATTAGGGATTAATCAATTAGAAAACTAATTATTCTGAAAAATGAATAGTTAAGACTAGCAGACTTGTAAAATATTGGGCTTAAAGAATCAAGATATTAAACATTTTTTCACAGATGAATTCTTATAAAAAAAGATGATGTATTTAATTATCAGTTATGATAACATTATTAAAAATGATAATAATGAAGAGGTGAGACAGTGAACAAGGTGGAAACGATTCTCCATCCGGTGCGGCTCCGGATTATTCAGCAGTTGCTGGACGGGCAGGCGACGACGGCCAAGCAGATGGCGGGGCAATTGAAGGATATTGCGCAGGCGACGCTTTACCGGCAGCTGGATATTTTGGTTAAGGCTGAGGTGCTGGCGGTGACGGAAGAGAAGCAGATCCGTGGTGCGGTTGAGAAGACGTATGAGTTGAACGGGGCGGCTGCTGTTCTGACGAACGATGAAGTGATGGAGCTGACGAAGGAAGATCACCTGAAATATTTTATGTTCTTTGCGGTGCATTTAACGAAAAGTTTTGAGGAGTATCTGGACAATGGGCCGGTGGATCTTGAGCGGGACGGGGTCGGATACCGGCAATTGGCCTTGCATCTTGATGACGAGGAATTTGATGGGCTTTTGACCGACCTTCGGGGTGTGTTTGCGAAGTATATAAAGTATGAACCAACAGAGGAGCGGACGAAGCGGGTCATATCAACTGTCATTATTCCAGAAGCGGAGAGGGGAAAAGCGGATGAGTAAGAAGCTTGAAGTTTTGATTGAATCGGAAGTCGGGATTAGCGGGACGATGACGATTCCGAATTGCACCGATGAAGCGTTTCCGGCGGTGCTGATCATTTCCGGTTCGGGGAAAGGCGATCGTGACGGCAATCTGAAGAAGCTGGAGATGAACATTTACAAGGATCTGGCGGATTTTCTTACAGGCATTGGATTTGTCACATTGCGATACGATAAGCGCGGTATCAATAAAAGCGGCGGCAGTTTCCTGGAAGCGGGCATCAGTGATTTTATTGAAGATGCAGCAGCAGCTCTGCGGTTCTTGAAGAGTTATCCGGAAGTCGATTCTGATCATGTGGTGATTCTCGGGCATAGTGAAGGTGCTTTGATGGCGCCGGCTGTTCATGTGCAGGAAGCGGCTGCAGGAATGATTTTATTGTCAGGAGGAGCGGGTCCTTCCAAGGATTTCTCAGCTTTACAGAGTGAAGCAGCGTTTGGCGAGATGGATCGTGCCGGAGGAATGAAAGGATGGCTTTACCGGAAGCTGAATGTGACGGCTAAGGCGAAAAAGCAGAATGAGAAGATTTTCCGGAAAGTGGCGGAGTCGAATAAAGACGTGATGCGCGTCCAAGGCGTGCGGATCAACGCGAAGTGGCTGCGGGAGACATTGGCTTTTGATACGACGGCGTATTTGAGTAGAGTGAAATGTCCGGTGCTGGCTGTCACGGGAGAGAAAGATGTGCAGGTGCCGCCCGAGGATGTGAAGCGGATACCGGAACTGGTGAAAGGCGAGGCTGAGTGGCGGATTATTCCTGGAATGAATCATATTCTGCGGAAATACGACGGGCAGCATACAATGCTCGGGTTGATCAAGGAATATAAAGCTCAATTGGGGCAGCCCGTGGATGATGAGTTGCTGGATGTTTTAGGTGAGTGGCTGGAGCGGTTTAAGAAGTGAAATGGATTTTGGCGGGGTTAGGGTGAACGTTGATATAAATTTTTGAACGGCGATATATTTTGCTGAGCGTTGATATAATTTTTTGAACGGCGATATATTTCGCTGAACGTCGATATAATTTCCTGAGCGTTGATATCCGCTATTATCAGGGCAGTCGACGGGGAAAAAGCAGGCGGAAACAGGGAGTTCACATGGATTAAGTCCACTCTTTGTTGAAAGAATAAGATCAAAACCCCAATTACATGCTTTTCGCAGGCGAAAAGCGAAAAAGACTAGAAGAAATCAGCGGGAAATTGGCGAACGCGGATATAATCGTTTGAACACGGATATAATTTTTCGAACGCGGATATAAATCGCTGAACACGGATATAATTTCTTGAGCGCGGATATCCGCTTCCAACACGACATCTGACTAAGAATAAGCGCTCAGAAAAACGAGTATTAACTTCTAAAGAGACACACATACTAAAAAAGTTAAATTCAAAAGACAAAATGCATGCTTTTCGCAGGCGAAAAGCGAAAAAAGCAGAAAAAATAGTGAAAAGCCGGTCGCTAGCTGACTGGCTTTTCTTTTTTTATATAAATAGTTATATTTACTCGTCTCGCTGTCAGCAATTTGTAATTTCTTAACAAATTTCAATTCGATGTTCCATATTCTGTTTAAGCCCTAATTCCTGCGGGAAGAATTTCTTATCGTACATATTTGAGGGGGAAGTATTTTGGATCGTTTTTTGCAGGGAATCGCTGATTTTTCAGCATGGTTATGGGGGATTCCGCTCATTACCATGTTATTGGCGGCGGGTCTTTATATGACTTTTAAGCTTGGCTTTTTTCAGTTTCGTTATTTCAGTTACATAGTGGGACAAACGTTTGGCAGCATGTTTAAGAAGCCGAAAGGCGAAGGGACGGTCACGCCGCTGCAGGCTTTGACATCCGCGCTGTCTTCTACGATCGGAGCGGCTAATATTGTCGGTGTGCCGGCGGCCATCATGTTTGGCGGACCCGGTGCTATTTTTTGGATGTGGGTCATTGCTTTGATCGGTATGGCTTTGAAGTTTTCTGAGAGCGTGCTTGCGGTAGAGTACCGCGAGATTAATGGGAACGGCGAGTACGTGGGCGGTCCCATGTATTACATGACGAAAGGCTTGGGGATGAAGTGGCTGGGGATCTGGTTTTCATTCGCGTTGATGATTGAACTGATCCCGAGCATCATGGTGCAGGGGAATTCGGTGGCCAATACGGTGGAAGCGTCGTTTAATATTCCGCCGCTATGGACAGGGATTGCCAGTGCGCTGCTGGTGTCGGTGGTTGTTTTCGGCGGCATCAAGCGGATCGGTAAGGTTACGGAAATTTTTGTGCCGTTTATGGCATTGATCTATGTCGGCGGGGCATTTGTGATTCTGTTGATGAATGTCAGTGCGGTTCCTGAATTCTTTATGCTGATTTTCAGCAACGCATTTTCTCCGGCGCCAGTCATGGGCGGTTTTGCCGGAGCGGCGATTGTGGAAGTGATTCGGTGGGGCTTTGCCCGCGGACTCTATTCCAATGAATCTGGACTCGGTACGGCACCGATCGCTCACGCGGCGGCAACGACAGATCATCCGGTGCGCCAAGGGTTCTGGGCGGTCATCGGAGTGGTGGTCGATACGCTGATCGTCTGTACGGCGACCGCGTTTGTTGTCTTGTCTTCAGGCGTTTGGATGGAAGAAGGGGCGATGGAGAATTCATCGGCGCTTACGACACTGGCGTTTGAATCGTATTTCGGTGAATTCGGCGGCATCCTGGTGACGATTGCGCTTATTTTCTTCGTGTTCTCTACTATTTTGGTCGTCATCTTTTATGGTGCGAAGCAGGCTGAGTTCCTGTTCGGCTTGAAAGCGTCATACGGAATTCAAGTTGTGTATGTTTTGGCAGTTGTATTAGGAGCTGTTGGTGCAGCTGAAGTGATCTGGGGCTTCCTGGACATCATGCTTGCGGCAATCCTCATTCCGAACTTAATCGCGATTCTGCTGCTGAGCAAAAAAGTGAAGCAGTTGAAAAACGAATTCTTCACATCGGACAAGTATTATAAGAAAGACATGAAAGAGAAAAGAGCAGCTAAAGCTAAATAAAATAGTTATTGAAGTATCTATAGAAAACTTCAAATATACAATAAAAATGCATGAAGATATGTTCGTTTCTTTTAATGGAATGAATCTTCATGCATTTTTATGCTTTATCGTAAATTGTCATAATTGGACTGTAAACAAACATTAATGTCAATTCTGAAGAATTTTTCGCGAAAAAAACTTTTCAAAAAACATTATATTATAGTTATTTTTTATGAGGAGCTGGCGAATTAGGCGATAAGGAAATATAGCAGGGAGCTATATATAACCTGCTATCAAGTTTTCTTGCGAGAAACAATATTAAAGACTGAAAGTATATGAGGAAAATGAAATTATTTCTGAATTATAAGAATTTTTCATAGGTACTTTACAGATTTTAGCTTGTAATATAGGTTAATGGTATCGGTATGAGAGATATTTGATTATACAAATTTGCTCTTTAATAATAATAGTTTATCATTCGGTGGGTTTGAAATTATTCGTTTTATGTGAAAGATAGGAAATTAGAAGGAGTGGACGAGATGGCTGGGACTGATTATCAGGCTATGACGGCAGACGACGAGAAGGGGTTTATTGGCACCGAGGTGGAGCTGGATAATAAGTTCTGGCAGCTGCACAAGAAGCGTTTGGTTAAAGTGCATAGGAATCCCTCGAAGCACAAGAGCCTGTCGGTGGATCTCGAAGTGCCTTTGAAAATTTTCCGCGATGAATCGGAAAGTGTAAATGAGGCGGAGGTTTTTCTATTGCCTGAAGAGCTGGCGGTTTTTACGAAGGCTTTTATCCAGCATTCCATTTTACTGCCGACCAGTTATTCGCAGCACCTTTCTATGGAGCGGGGGATGTATTGTCTGCGCTTGAAATCCCAGGAACCATATGAAGATTTTGCTGAACGCCTTTCCAAAGCATTCAGCAAGCTTGGCTAAGAGTAGAAGATTTTTGTATCCATTTTCACTAGCTTTTATCCATTATCATTTAGGTTTTACGCTTTACTGTCATATATGATCTGTCGCTGGAAGTGGGATATTCATTAATGGGAATGATGCTGGCCATGGGATCAATACATGTGGTGAACCAAACTGAGGAGGATGAATGACATGACTGTTATCGCGAATGAAGAGAAGAAAATGGATGAGGCTGTTAAGACTTATTTGGAAATGTATGAGGAGTATATTGATGGGTATAAGCAGTATAAACTGGAAAAGGCCACTGTGAGTATCAGTATAGGGGAAGCCCAAAATTTTGGTGAACTGACAAACTAAAATATTTACCTGAGAGTTCGGCTTGTTGCCGGACTCTTTTTTTGTTGCTGATAAAACATTTAATACATCCTAATACCTAACAACATTACAATTTTTTATTAATTTTATAGTGACACAGGGGAAAAGTCATGGTAACATAATCTTTATTTATTAGAATTTTCAGTAATTTTAAATCAATTGGTTAAGTGGAAGAAGTCCAAAGAAGGAGTGCGTAGAATGTTTTCAGTTTGCAAAAGAACCTTCGATGTTTTATTGTCCCTGACCGTTCTTGCCATATTGTCGCCTGTTTTTCTTCTCTTGAGCCTATTCATCAAACTGGATACACCTGGCCCGGTTTTATTCAGGCAAAAACGGATTGGCAGGGGGAAAAGCGAATTCCATATATTGAAGTTCAGGACGATGAAAATCGACGCGCCGAAAGATATGCCTACCCATTTACTGGATAAACCGGAGGCTTACATAACCCGAGCGGGCAAATTTCTGCGGAAGACGAGCCTGGATGAGCTGCCCCAGGTCTTTAATATTTTGAAAGGGGATATGAGCATGATAGGTCCCCGGCCGGCGCTGTGGAATCAATTTGATCTGATTGAGGAGCGAGACAAGTACAAAGCGAATGACGTACTTCCGGGTTTGACAGGTTTGGCGCAGATTAATGGCAGAGATGAGCTGCCGATTGAAGTGAAGGCGAAGATTGACGGGGGCTATGTGGATCATATGAGCCTGCTGCTGGATCTGAAGATATTGGTGTGGACGTTTGTATATGTTTTTAAAAGTGAAGGAGTTAAAGAGGGCGAGCGGGCACCGACTAAATTATAAAGGGATAATAAATAAGCAACAAACAAAATTTAAAATGAAATACGCAGTTAATAGTAGTGCATGAAGGACCCATAATATCCAGTAATGGAGAGGGTTGTTCGTGCATTTTTTTGTTTTGTGATGGGCGGCTTCAATGTTGCGAGTGGCTATCTGTCATCTCTATGGTATTTGACTATAATGTTGTTTTTCGGTATTCTTAACAACTATGTATCAAATAAATCGTTAACAGGAGGCAACATGAAGAAAGCTACAAAGGTTTTTTATATCACGTTTGCACTGGTAATTTTAACCGTCCTTTTCGGTGTTGTAGCACCTGCCGCGTTCGAAGAAGCGACAGGCAATATCAGATCGTTCATCAATACGGCCTTTGGCTGGTATTATCTTGTCATAATGGCTGTCCTATTAATCCTGGTGTTTGTTATTATCGTCAGCCCTTACGGTAAATTACGTCTCGGCAAAGACCGGGATCGACCCGAATTCTCCACAATCACCTGGATGGCCATGCTGTTTTCAGCTGGTATGGGGATTGGACTTGTCTTCTACGGAGCATCTGAACCTTTATCGCATTTCGCAAGTCAGCCTGCGACAGCAGAAGCTGGAACCGATGCCGCGTTTAAGGAATCTCTTCAGCGCACTTATTATCACTGGGGCATCCACGTTTGGGCAATGTACGGGATCATCGCGTTGTCTCTAGCCTTTTTCCAATTCCGTAAAGGTGAACCTGCGCTGATTTCATCTACATTGAAGCCGATTTTCGGTGACCGTATGAACGGCCCGCTCGGCACATTAGTCGATATCCTGGCTGTTTTCGCGACAGTTTTTGGTGTAGCGACCTCTCTGGGGTTAGGGGCAATTCAAATTAATGGCGGAATCGCTTATTTATTCGGCGTTCCGCAGACAGAATGGATGCAATTGCTGATCATCGGCGTTGTGACATTGCTGTTCATCATTTCCGCTTGGTCCGGATTGAATAAAGGAATCAAGTATTTGTCGAATACCAATATGGTTCTTGCCATTACATTATTGATTCTTGTATTGATACTCGGCCCAACGATTCTGATTTTGAATATGTACACTGAAACATTCGGGGGATATCTTCAAAATCTGATCAGTCTTAGTACACAATCTGCACCGCTTAATGCAGAGAACCGCAGCTGGCTCGATGGCTGGACGATTTTCTACTGGGCATGGTGGATTTCCTGGGCACCGTTTGTCAGTATGTTTATCGCTCGGGTTTCAAAAGGGCGCACAATCCGTGAATTCCTGATTGGCGTCGTGCTGGTGCCGACTATTTTCGGTTCATTCTGGTTTGCCGCTTTCGGTGTAACGGCAGTCGACTTCCAGAAAAACGGCGTAGATTTGACGTCTCTGCCGATCGACCAGACGCTTTTCGGCATGTTCAATGAAATGCCGATGGGAATGCTGCTGTCCATACTGGCAATTCTGCTGGTCAGCACCTTCTTTATCACTTCCGCCGATTCGGCGACTTTCGTATTGGGAATGCAGTCAACAAACGGTTCTTTGCTGCCGAGCAACCAGATCAAAATCTTGTGGGGCGTAGCACAGTCATTGGTTGCCGCGATCCTGTTATGGGTTGGGGGTTTGGAAGCTGTTCAGAATACGATCATTATAGCGGCGCTGCCATTTTCGTTTGTCATGATTCTGATGGTGATCGCATTGTTTAAAGCATTGAATTCAGAAATGGCTTCAATTAAGTTGAAAAAATAAAATGAATTTGAAAGAGCCGCATCCATTATTCTGGATGCGGTTTTTGTATTCTTATCGGGAACAGTTGGTTTATGTCAGAGATGAAATTTGCGAAATACGTATGTAAAGGTAATCGTGGATTGTTGAACGATGGTGAGAGGGATGTATGATTTGTCAGCGAAGTTCTACCCAGCCATTTTTTAAGGCTTGTACCACAACTTGCGTACGATCTTTGAGGCCCATTTTCCGTAAGATGGTGGAAACATGGTTTTTGACCGTCTTAATGCTGATATCTAAAGTTTCATTTAATGCTTTATTGCTGAGGCCGTCCGCAAGCAATTGGAGTACTTCTGCTTCTCTGGAAGTGAGGAGGTGATATGGAAGTTTGATTTCTGTTTGAACAAAGCTGCTTGTGCTTTCATCGAGTGCCAGCTTGTTAAACGCCGTCAAAAAATCCTTTGTGATTTTTGGATGGAGATAAATTCCGCCATTGATGGTCGTCCTTATGGCATCGGCAATGGCATTTGAGTCCATATCTTTCAGCAAATAGCCGGATGCACCTGCTTGGATTGCCTGGGAGACATGGGCGAAGTCATCTACAACAGTAATGGGCAGGACAACTGCCTGTGGAAAATGCTGGATAAGTTCGCGTGTTGCTTCGACTCCATTTTTTTGCGGAAGGTTCAACTCGATCAAGACAGCATCAGGCTGGTATTCCTTGTATAAAGGAAGAAGCTGTTCTCCATTTTCACCTTCAGCTGTAATCCTGATTCTGGAATCTGCTTCCAGCACACGCTTTAGCCCTTCACGAAAAAGAGGGTGTGGTTCGATGACTAATACATCGATTTGACGAATGATGGATTTATTCATTAGGTATAGGTTCTCCTTTAATTGTTTTTTAATTATATTCACATAATTGCCAATATAAGTATAGCATAAATAAATTTGTATAAATTTGTCTGTTTAATGGCGGGATAACAGGTATTTATAATGCATTTGTACATAATGATGAATAATTACAAAAACTATAAATTCTGTGGTGCCAAAAGCTTTAAAAAGAATAGCTAAAAATCGGGGAATACGGGTAATGGTAAGTAATAGTACTGTTGCTGATCCACCGCCCTGGAATCCATACTCAAAAATTGGCGGCAAGAAGGTGATGGGATGCCTGAAGATTTTATCGGGAGATGGCTGAAGAAGATAAAGCCGCAATGGAAGACGGCGTTTTACGCATCTGTACTTAATACTAGAGCGGATAAGCATATGTACGTTTTGATAATGGAGTGGAGAAGGACGTTTTTGAAGAATAGCATGTAGTATTTATTTTAACTGAATAATCAGATTTATTTATATCTATTTTAATAAATAAGGATTATGATAAAGGCGAAGAGATGAAAGGCAAGGGAGGAGGGAACACAATGGAAGCCACCTTCGGACTGATACCAATGCTGATCCTGTCCATCTTAGCGGTAGTTGGCATCTTGTCCTATTTTTTCATGCACCACTGGCCGAACTGAAGATGAAACGGCAAAAGCGGCACCGGAAACCTATGGATTCCGGTGCCGCTTTTTGTATTTAAATTGTCAGTCTTCAGTTAAAAAAAGACTAGTTTAAATTCTGTCATAAGGTTATAATCAACTAAAGATAAAATACAGAAAATTCAGTACACATTTAAAATCTGAGTGGAAAGTAGGATGATCGGTATGCATCCCTATCAGAACTACATCGAGAAGCTGGAAAAAGAATATAAGAAAAACGTAGATGAAGTGATACGCCAAATTTACATCGGACGAGATGAAGGGCCATCAGTAACAGCGAGGGAACTTGGCATTCCGCGGCAAGCCGTCCTGCATTTTATAAAAGAATTTGATCTGCGGGCAGAGAAACATGAATATCTAGCTAAGCACAATAAGCTTAAACAATAGCTTTACTAAAATGCTGCAACTTCAACAAGGCTGTTCCCGATTGTCATAATAGATGGCTGGTGGTGCGGCTTTTTAGTTTGTCCGGATGCAGCTGCTAATCTTGTTTGAAAATCGGTATGGCAAAACACTGAAGGAGCTGTCAGTACAATGGAAGAAACAATCAGTTTACAGGACTTGTTTAAAACGATCCGAAAGCGCCTTGGACTTATTGCATTGCTGACACTGCTGGCAGTTCTCATAGCAGGCGCCATCTCTTATTTTTTATTGACACCTGTCTACGAGACATCGACAGAGATTCTCGTCAATCAGAACCCGGCAGAGACGGGCCAATTAATCAATCAGAATATCCAGACCGATCTGCAATTGATCAATACATATTCAGGCATCATCAAAAGTCCTGCAATTTTGGATCAGGTCGTTGAAGAACTGAATCTCGATATGAACTCGGATCAGCTGGATAACAACATTACCGTCAGCAATGCTGAACAATCACAGATCGTAAACATCGCTGTACAGGACGAGGATCCGGCAAGAGCGGTGGATATCGCCAATACGACAGTGGATGTCTTCGAGAATGACATTCAGGAATTGATGAACGTCGACAATGTCTCCGTCTTGTCTAGAGCTATATTAAGAGAAAATCCGGAACCCGCGTCGCCGAACCCTGTGCTCAATATGGCAATCGCTGCGATCGTCGGACTGATGCTGGGGGTCGGAATCGCGTTTCTGCTGGAATATCTGGATACCACGATAAAAAATGAACAGGATATTGAAGAGGTTCTTGGCATTCCGGTGATTGGCGTTATTTCGCCTATCTCGGAAAAAGCTGAACTTGAGAAGGATGATAAACCTGTACGGAAGAAGAGGGAGGGATAGATGGAACTAAAGAGAGACCCGTCGGAAGGATGTCCGACGGGTCCCTTTCTGTTTAATTTCCAAATCCTAAACCGTCCAACGATCGTTAATAATCGCAACCAGCACCCAATCACCATTGCTGTTTTTCACGAATACCATGTTCAGGCTCTGCCAGTCCAGACCATCATATTGGTCTGTGCCTGGGAAATAGTATTCGACAATAGTCGCTTCGGGATAAAGCTGATGGATAAACTCCGTGGCTGTTGGATAATTCCGACCATAACGTTCTTTGGCGGTATAAGTGGCATCCATCAAATACTCATCGTAATACTCGGCAGGCGTCAAGTTGATCTCAAAACCGCTGCCGTCCTGATATCCCCAAAAATAATCATTCGGATCATTCATGAAGCCAGGAAGCTGAGCTTTCGTAAATGTGACTCCGCCATTGTCGACGCAGCCGCCGGCATATGGGCAGAACTGCAACCCATCGGAGGAGCTGACATAAGCGGCAACATCTTCAAAATCCTCAGCCTGCAGTTCTGCCAGAATTTCATTGGCAGTCATCAGCAAGTCCTGTTTCTCAGGAATAAAACTTGGTTCGATGGCTCGTGCCAGGAACGCTGCAAACTGGGCGCGTGTCACATCAATGTCCGGACGGAATGTGTTATCCGGATAACCGCGGGCAACGCCTTGGTACGCAAGTCTCGAGACGGCATCAAATGCGTAATGGTCTTCACGCATATCCCGAAAATTATTATCGGGTGCATCCGGGAAGTAAAGGGCGCGGTCTAGCATTGCTACCGTTTGGGCACGTGTCACTGTCCAATCGGGGCGGAAATAATTATTCGGGTATCCGAATATAATTTCCTGTTCTGCAGCTGAAGCAATATAACCGGAAAACTCGTGGCTGGCAGATACATCACGGAAATCTGGGTCACGCGGCGTGTCATCCAGATTCAATGCGCGTCCAATCATTGCGACGGCATGCGACCGGATTACCGGGGCATCAGGACGGAAGGTGCCATCGGGGTAACCATTGATGATTCCTTCTTCATGCAAAAACGCGATTTCCAGGGCAAACGGGTGATCACCGGGCACGTCGTCGAACAAAACGATCGCCTTGGCAGGAGACGAAAACGAACTGAACATCAGGATGGCAGCAGCGATTAAAGACATAACCGTCTTCATAATCTATCCCTCCCTGTTTGTTTTCAGTTTAACATATTTGTAATGAAAAAGTAATAATTTATTGTTATTAACAATAAAATATTGACATTTATAAATGCTGATTATCCGGATTGATTTTATACATGAAATTTAAGTGACCATGATAAAAGCTCGAAATCCATAGATTCCGAGCGGGTTTATTCTGAAATTTAAATTGAATTAATCCTTACAATGCTCCCATACCGCCATCGATGCGGTACTGGACGCCTGTGATAAAAGTGCTTTCATCAGAAGCGAGGAACAGCACGAGATTGGCGATGTCGTCGGATTCCCCGTAACGGCCAAGCGGAATCGATTGGGCGAGTGTCGCTTCATCGACTTCAAGTCCTGTTTCGAGCGAACGCATCATGCGGGTATTGACCGGCGACGGGTGGATGGAATTCACCCGGATATTATGCGCCGCATTTTCAACAGCGGCGGCTTTCGTCAAACCGACAACCGCATGTTTGGAGGTGATATAGGGCGACACGTTCGGTGAGCCGCCAAGACCTGCAACAGAAGAGGTATTGATGATGCTTCCGGATTTTTTCTCAATCATGACGGGGAGGACGTTCTGCAATCCCAGGAAGACACCGCGCACATTCACGGAAAGGACCTTATCGAAATCCTCGATTTTTTGCTCAGTGATCGGAGCCACTTTACCTTCAATGCCGGCATTATTAAAGAAGATATCAATCTTGCCGAATTGCTCCACAGTCTTAGCTACGTAATTCTTAACATCTTCTTCTTTCGAAACATCCGCCTGCACGGTCAGCACATTGTCGCCCAGTTCCTTTTTTGCCTCAGCAAGTGCATCTTCGAACAAATCCACTAATACGACTGAAGCACCTTCATCCAAAAACCGCTTCGCTGTGACTTTGCCAATTCCGCCGGCTCCACCTGTAATCACTGCCACTTTATCCTGTAATCTTCCCAAAAATGATTCCTCCTCATATAATCAGAATTTTTAAACTTTTAGACCTTTCACCCTTCATTTTATCAGTGGAGGTTTTGAAATCAACTAATAAATATATATCTAGTTAAAAAGTTTGAATTTACTGATAATGAGGTGAATAAACCGTCGGCAACTGTTAAACTGTAGGCAACAAATAAAGGGAACGGAGGAGATGATATGACGAAGAAGTTGACGAGTGCGCTGATTGTGTTGCTGGCTTTGCTTCTGGCGCTGCCTGCTGCCGCCGCCACGGATTTATCAGAAGACCATCAATTCTATGAAGAAATTACGTATTTGATGGACCGGGGAGTAATCGAGGGTTATCCAGATGGCACAGTTAGGCCTGATGCAGAAGTGACGCGGGCTGAAGCTGTGGTGACGATCGGCCGACTGATGGAATTGGACGGAGCAAGAAAAGCCACGCAGTTCAGTGATGTTCCATCTTGGCATTACGCCAGCGGCTATATTGCAGAAGCTGCGGAAGCGGGCTACGTGCTGGGTGTCGGGAATGATAAATTTGAACCTGAAGCTCCGATTATTCGAGGGGACATGGCGCTGATCATGGAGCGGGTGTTTGAGCTTGCCTTTACTATCGATGTGTCGTTCACGGATATACCGCAGAATGCTTATTACGCAGAAGCGATCAGTAAGATTTTAGCGGTCAACATCACGAACGGCTATCCGGACAACACATTCCGGCCTCAGGAAGAAGTGACACGCGGGCAATACGCGGCATTCCTGGCTCGTGCGTTGGAACCAAGATTTAAAAACGATGCGGTTATCGAAGGATCCCATCAAAAAGACAAAACCAAAGTCTACACTTACGAAATGGCGGACGGCTCAACAGCAGTGCACAGTTTTGAAGATGTGCCGGACCGCGGTGATCTGACTTACGGCTACATGTGGACAGTGGATATGGACGGCACAGCCAATGATTATGAATATCTCGAGCTTGAAAACTACGATTTCTTTGCAACCGGCTATCCGTATTCCGAACGTGATTTGAATCTCGTTTACCCGATTGAAGTAGGCAAAACCTTTACCATCGGGTTGGGCGATGAAGCCATCACTCTTGAAATCACCGACGTCAATGTTACCGTGGAAACCGAATATCAGACTTTCACCAATGCCACGGAAGTGACGAGCCAAGATGACGGCTCCATGTATTACATGGTCGAAGGCTTTGCATCAGTAAAATCCGTTAATGCTGATGGGGAAGTTTTAAGCGAATTGGTGAGTGTGGAGTAGAATAAATAAAAACAGCTCATCCAGTAATGGCTTTCGCCTACGCTGGATGAGCTGTTTTTAGTGATTTAGTAAATCTGCTTGTGACTATTAAACTGTAACTTTCGATTTCTCCAATTCTTCGCCGAGCAGCTTCGCCAGTTCCAGCATGCCGAACTTGCCGGCAGCCGCTTCCGCGTCCGAATTGTAATTCGTATTGGTGTTGACGTCATAAGTGAAAATCTCGCCCGCAGCATTGCGGATAAATTCGATCCCCGCTACAGCGATTTCGTTTTTGCGAAGGAACTCTTCGTACTTCGCGATGATCGGATCATCAAATTCTTCGACCACCTGGAATTTCGGTTTTTCTTCGGGCTGCTGCTCGCCGGCTGGGCAGAACAGGTCGTCGATGCGGCAGGCATCAGCAGGACATAACTCAAATCCTTCCGAAGTATCCACTTGCACCGCGTAGACGAATTTTCCGCCGACAAACTCGCAGCGCGTGATAAACGGCTCCGGCGCCTGGATGTATTCCTGGATCAGCGTGATGCCATCGATCGACGGATCAAACTCGCCGCCGTCGAGATATTCCTTCAACGCTTCGATGGAATGAAACAGGCGAACGCCAAGGCCTTTACCGGCGCGGTTATGCTTGGTGATGACCGACGGCGCGTCCAGTTTTTCAGCAGCCGCAATAATTTGCTCACGCCCATTTGCTGCAATCGTTTTCGGCGTACGGATGCCCGCAGCGTTCAGCGCCATGGACTGGTTCACTTTGCTGACTTCAAGGCGAAGCGCGCGCGTACCGTTGAAAACGGTGCGTCCGTGATGTTCTAGCCATGCCAACAGCGAATCCGCCATTTCCGGTGCATAACGGTGCCCGCGTGTATGCGAAGAAGCACTCATCCGGCTGTAAAAGACGCCTTCAGGTGGCGTGGCATTCAAATCGACCAATCCTTCATTGATAAACCAGTCTTCATAAGGCAATTGGAGTTCATCCAGCCGCTTAAATAAATGCGTCGTCCATTCTTCATTTTCGTGGATTACATATATTTTTTCAGTCATAGTAAATCTCCTTAGTTCGAAAGCGCTTGAAGCGCTTCGCGTTTTTGTTCAACCAATGGCATCACTCGTTTCGAAAAGCGTTCCATTTCTTCCAGCTGCGGTGAAAATTGCAACAGCAATAAATCCAGGCCAGCCGCTTCGTAAGCGAGGATGCGGTCGGCAATCTGTTCCGGCGTGCCGATAAGATTCGGACGCAAGCCGCGGTTGGAAACCGAATAATCCTCCAGCTTCACTTGCTGCTCGAGCTGTGACTTGCTGACGAAATCGTCATAGCCGACGTAACCGCTCGATTCTTTCATATCCACAATGCGTGCGTATTCCGCGGCGACTTCTTCTTCAGTATCGCGGCACACAACATAAGCGGCCATTCCGTATGATTGGAGCGGCATTTTGCCGGCCGCTTTCCGCAATGTTTTCATATCCTCAATCTTCGCCTGGATTTCTTCCACCGTTCCGCCGTGCATGACGTAGGCGTCGCAGCCTTCCACAATCGACTTCTTGCCGCGCGGGCTTTCGCCGCCCGCATACAGAATCGGATTCGGACGCTGAACCGGTTTAGGTGAAAGTCGCGCATTTTGTATGTCATAGTATTTCCCTTTGAACGAAAACTCGTCCTGCGTCCACATGCCTTTCATCACTTGAAGAAACTCATCCGTCCGTTCATACCGCTCGTCATGCTCGGTAAATTGCCCTCCGTATTGTCGCGCTTCTTCCGCCCACCAGGCTGACACGACATTCAGCGTGAATCGGCCATTCGAAATCCGGTCGATATTCGCCGCCATCTTCGCCGTCACCGCCGGGTTATGGAAAGCCGGGCGGATCGCCGCCATGATCTCGATCTTTTCCGTCACCGCCGCAAGCCCCGCCGCCGTCGACCACGCCTCCAGCGAATCAGCTTCCATCCCTTTGATATCATTCAAATTCAACTCAGCGATCAGCGTCGTATCATAACCCCATTGCTCCGCCGACTGCGTTACTTTTTTTGCATAGTCAAAAGTCGCCGGCATATTCTCGTCTTCCACATTGCGCAGCCATCCGCCGAATATCGGCAGCCAAAATCCATATTTCATCTATCTTCAATTCCTTCCGCAAAGAAATTTTAATCTCAAACAATTCACTCAATTAGAGCGTGAAATCATTATACAATAAAACCTTTTATTCTGACCAGTTAACTTGGTTATTAATTTTCGGATTAATGCGTGTAACTAATTTCCAAAGTTATCGTCTAAACAATAAAGGAGGAGAGGGTCTATGAAGAAGATTCTATTTGTTTTGCTATTGGCCGGCGCTTTATTATTAATTGCTGACCTCGTCTTCTCATCCAATGATTTCGAAGAAGTCCCGATCCAACTGGAAGTATCAGCTTACGACTATGCGAATGAAGAATTTAAGGAAGCGTTTTTAATAGATAATCAGGAAGAAATTGAGGATTTTATCCACTCACTTAATAAATCACGTCACGAAAATGGCTCATACGAAATCTCACGGCAGCCCGACTATAGTATCGTGCTGGTTTACAATAACGGATCCATTGACACGCTCAGGCTGTGGCTCGATTTCGGTGATGGCTTTGACCTGTTTAACACCGATAAGACAGACGGACATTACAGGCTGAAAAACGACGGCGAAAGAGAGGTTGTTCGTGAGATTTTGGAATAGGAAGATGAAATAACATTAGAGCGCTTAAGGGTTTTAGGCTCTTAATCGCTTTTCGCCTGCGAAAAGCTTGCGATTGTGGTTTGGTTGGGTGTGAGAGGGTGAGCTTGCTATAAATATGGGGATGAGTACTTTAAAGAAATAAAAGTGGAGAAGACTGATGCTTTTTTTGGGTTTTTTCCAGGTTTTAATCGCTTTTCGCCTGCGAAAAGCATCAAATTGTGGTTTTGGTTGGTGGTGAGGGGGGATTTGCAATGGGATTTAGAGAGTGTGTGAGATTTCCTTCAAATAAAATAAAAGTGGTGGGTAGAGATGAAGCTTGTAAGTGTTTTTTGAAGGTTTTAATCGCTTTTCGCCTGCGAAAAGCATCAAATTGTGGTTTTGGTTGGGTGTGAGAAGGAGATTTTGCTTGGGAAGGTGGGTTGGGGGATGTTTTTTGGGGAGGGAAAATAGCTGTGGGGAATATATCAACGTTCAAAAAAATATATCAACGTTCAGCAGATTATATCAACGTTCAGGAGATTATATCTCCGTTCAAAAATTTATATCAACGCTCAGGAGAATATATCAACGTTCAGCATAAAACGCATAAAAAAGCACCGCTTTTTCAAGCGGCGGTCAACCTTTCTTCTTAAGATGATATCGACGTGCTTTATTCTCCCCAGTAATAACAAGGTCATACTTCGTTAAAATCCTATTCGCTACTGCAGCATTCTCCAACAAACAAAACTCCCTAAACTCCTTATTCGTAACACTATCATCCACAAACGAAAAATACTCCTGCAGCGCAAAATGATGGGCAGCTGAATTTTTCGCCCCGCAACGGAGGCACACCCAATTCCTTTTCATGCGCACCACCTGGTAACCCTTGCAATCCGCACAATAGACGCCTTTTTGCAAGTCGCTATATGCGATTTGATACGTTTCACAAAGCGGCTTTCGCACATACGGCGAGTGATTGGCCTCGATTAATCTCTTGATTTTATTGATTTTCAAAGGTGTAGGATCTGGAGGAAGGGAATGTAGGATGTTGTATAGATAGTCGTTCATCTGATACGTTTTGCAAATCGGCGCGCCGGTCGGCTTCGAGTGGAACAGACACTGATTCGCCGTATACACAATCAGACCCTTCACACGGACATCAATTTTCCGCTTCCCAAGCCAAAGCCTCAAAAACTGTATATTCTTGTTCAGCTGAAACACCGGATTATCCAGAATCAGCCGCTGCCCCTTCGAATCCATGCGAATAAATTCACCCGTCTTCTCATCGAAATGGAGATCTTCGCTAACATTCTTCGAATCGAGGATGATTATGCTCTTTTCCGTCAGCACCAGCCCGTCAAACTGCGTCTTCCAATCGCCGTCTTCCAGGCCGATATCCCATAATGCCGTAAAATTCTCGTCCAGGTGAAACTCCCGGAATTTCTTCCGCATCTTATTTTCCCCGCGTTCGCCAGCAGTTTTGCGATGCAGCTGATTTTCCAGATAATCTTTCCGGGGGTGCTTTTCCGGCAGCCTTGCAATAAAATACTTAATGGCCTGTCCATGCGGCAAAAGTTCAACCGGATCCTTTATAATCGCCACCTCTTTCTTCAATGTGAATAAATTATAGCATTCAAAAACGTCATTATTTAAAAATTCTAAAAATATTTTAACGGAAGCAAAGTATGGCTTTTTCGCTTTTCGCCGGGGCGAAAAGCATCCGTTTAGCACTTTCTTTCAGCACTTGATCTAAGATTATCGCGAATAAAACCGATTTCCCTTCAAAAATGAGGGTTAGGAAGAGGTCAAAATGGGCTGCAAAAGATTATATCAACGCTCAGGAGAATATATCTCCGTTCAAAAAATTATATCAACGCTCAGGAGAATATATCTCCGTTAAAAAATTTATATCAACGCTCAGGAGAATATATCAACGTTCAGCAAAATATCCCCTCAAACCCCACAAAAAAATCCCCAAAAGCCGCAGCTTCCGGGGACACAATTATCAAACTCAAACTCAAACTCAAACTCACATACTCACATACTCACAACTCTCACAACTCCCCAACCCTAAAACAACCCAATAGCCTCGCCATCAGGACCAACATCCATTTTCAACGCCGCCGGCTGCTTCGGCAAGCCAGGCATCGTCATGATGTCGCCGGTCAAGCACACCAAAAAGCCAGCGCCAAGTTTCGGCATGATCTCGCGGATCGTCACCGTAAAGCCTTCCGGGCGGCCGAGCAGTTTCGGCTGGTCCGATAGCGAATACTGCGTCTTCGCCATGCAGATCGGCAACGCGTCCCAGCCGAATTTCTTCAGTTCGACCAGCTGCTTCTGCGCTTTATCCGTCAATTGTATATCAGCGCCGCCGTAAACTTTCTGCACAATCACCCGAAGCTTCTCTTCCACCGAATCGCTTTCGTCATACAACATCGAAAAGTCTTTCGGCCGCGCCAATTCTTCTTTCACAAGCTGCGCCAATTTCAAACCGCCGGCGCCGCCTTGCTCCCACACATTCGTCAACGCCACACTCACGCCGGAAGCTTCACACCACGATATAATCTCCGCAATTTCACCCTCACTATCACTAACAAAACGGTTCAACGCCACCACCGGCTCGACGCCGAATTGGCGAATCGTATCCACGTGTTTGGCCAGATTGACCATGCCGCGCCGCACTGCATCCGCATCCGCGTCACCCAGCAACGATTTCTCCACGCCGCCATGCATCTTCAACGCCCGCACCGTCGCCACGATCACGACCGCATCCGGGTGGAAGCCGCCTTTGCGCGATTTGATGTGCATGAATTTCTCGGCACCCAAGTCTGCGCCGAATCCAGCTTCGGTCACCACGATGTCCGCCAGCCGTCTCGCCGTGTTCGTCGCCATCAGCGAGTTGCAGCCGTGCGCGATGTTCGCGAATGGTCCGCCGTGGATGATCGCAGGCGTGCCTTCGATCGTCTGCACCAAGTTCGGTTTGAAAGCTTCCTTAAGCAATAAAGTCAGCGCCCCTTCAACACCGAGATCACGCACCATAACCGGCATTCTGTCATACGTATAGCCGACAACCATGCTCGCCAGCCGTTCTCGCAAATCTTCCAAAGATGTCGCGAGGCACAGAACCGCCATAATTTCAGATGCCACTGTAATATCGAAACCGTCCTGGCGAGGGATGCCGCCAGCCGGTCCACCGAGCCCGATCGTCACTTGGCGCAGCGCACGGTCGTTGATATCAAGTGCGCGTTTCCACGTGATTCGCCGAGGATCGATGTTCAGCGTATTGCCTTGGTGCAGGTGGTTATCAATAAACGCGGCCAGCGCATTATTCGCAGACGTGATGGCATGGATATCACCGGTGAAATGCAGATTGATATCTTCCATCGGCAGCACCTGTGCGAATCCGCCGCCCGTCGCGCCGCCTTTTACGCCCATGACGGGTCCAAGTGAAGGTTCACGCAAAGCCACAATTACCGATTCATCCATTCTATTGAATGCATCCGCCAACCCGACTGTCACCGTCGATTTGCCTTCACCCGCAGGTGTCGGGCTGATCGCCGTCACTAAAACGACTTTCCCTAAGCCAGCAGCCGGCGGCAAGGAATTGACATCTATTTTCGCTTTATATTTTCCGTATAACTCCAGCGCTTCATCCCGAACTCCGGCACGTTCGGCAATTTCCTGGATGGGCAGAATCTTAGCATCAGCAGCAATCGATAAATCCGTAAACGACATTCAATTTCCCACTTTCATTTTTTATTTATTATAACCATAATGCCATACGGAAAAGAACGCCAGCGCATTTACCCGAATTCAATGAAGAATGGAAATACCCGCGAACCGTTGGCTATTGCGGCCGGAAAACGGTATCATAAAATTATCTATAAAAGTTGCACTAATATGCTTTAGTAGTCGATATTCCGCAAAACAGCTCCGAAGACATTAGCCGAAGTATACGAGGCTAATTCTTTGCGACGAAGCAGCGCAGCGATGCAGGAGCACGGTTTTTACATCTAGCTGTGGCAGTATCTCACTAGAGTGGATCTTGCACTTCGTCGAAACGGAGTTGGAAAGCCAACTCCGTTTCTGTTCCCTTGGGAGTCTCTGCTGTTTTGCTCCATATCTCTTGAGACTTCTTTCATTGGAAGAAAGGAATATATGACTGCTATTTGTTGATGCAACTTTTTTATAATCTTGATTAGAAGGGGGCCCACCCATTGCCTTATCAATTACGCAAAAACTTCAAATTGTTCACCTTGAATTCCAACCCCGATCTGGCACAGGAAATTGCTGAGCTGCTCGACGTCAAACTGGGCAAAAGCTCCATCACGCGTTTCAGTGATGGGGAAGTCCAGATCAATATCGAAGAGAGTGTCCGCGGTGCGGATGTTTATCTCGTGCAGTCGACTTCGCAGCCTGGCAATGAACATGTGATGGAACTCCTCATCATGATTGACGCGTTGAAGCGGGCATCCGCCAATACGATCAATGTGGTTATCCCTTATTACGGCTATGCGCGCCAGGACCGGAAAGCGGCTTCCCGCGAACCGATTACGGCGAAGCTCGTGGCCAATATGCTTCAAAAAGCTGGCGCGACGCATATCATCACACTGGATTTCCACGCCCCTCAAATCCAGGGATTCTTCAATCTGCCGGTTGATCAGCTGCGCGGCGGCAAGATTCTCAAGAAACATTTTGCAGATAAGAATCTGGAAGATGCCATCGTGGTAGCACCTGACAACGGCGGTCTGGGCAGAGCCCGCAATCTGGCGGACCACCTGAACGTGCCGATCGGTTTCATCGATAAGCGTCAGGAAGAGCCGGGCGGACCTGAAACCGTGAACATCGTCGGTGATATCAAAGGCAAGAACGTCATCATCATCGTCGACATCGTCGATACAGCGACAACAATTGCACTCGCTGCTGATATGCTTGTCGAAAACGGCGCAAAAGCCGTTTACGCCTGCTGCACGCATCCGGTGCTGTCCGGCCGGTCGATCGAGCGCATCGAGAACTCGGCTTTGACCGAGCTTGTCGTCACGAACACGATCGATGTGCCGGAAGAAAAGCGCACGCCGAAAATCACGATTCTTTCGGTCGCGCCGTTATTAGCGGAAGCGATTGAACACGTGCATAACGAAAAGCCCGTCAGTCCTTTATTCGAATAAAATCAGAAAACACCCTCCGTTGAGCTGCCGGTATGTCGATACCAGCTTGTCAGCAGAGGGTGTTTTGTTATGCCTTTAATAGTTTTCGAGATTTGGGGCAATGCGTTTTTTGGAAGCCTGCTCGTAAGCATAAGCCAGTTCGATCAAACGCGCTTCGCTGAACGCCAACGCGCTGAACGTCACGCCGACGGGATGGCCGTTGCTTGTGTAGCCGGCTGGAACGGTGATGGACGGGTAACCCGCTTTTGCCGGCATGCCAGCGCCGCGATTGTCCTGGAATAACAAAGCATCCAGATTGTGTTTCGCCATGGCGGCGTCGATGCCTTCCGTTTTTGCGGTCCGCAAATCGGTTTCGCGATGTTCCAGGTATCGCGGGTCTGATGGGTCATCGCTCATCGACTGGGATTTTTCCAGTTCCGCTTGGCCGAATTTCATGCGGCGCTCGGGATCTTGTTTGTTGAACTCGATAACTTCTGCCACCGTTTTGACAGGAACGTCATCGGATGTGGTCTGCAGATAAGCATTGACGCCACGTTTGAATTCATACCAAAGGACATCTGACTGGAAAGGTTCGACGGGAATCTCCACTTCTTCGATGATTGCACCTTGTGCTTTCGTCACTTCGATGGCCTGATCGATGATGGCGCGTTCTTCCGGCTCTTCGTCGTTCAAAAACGAAACGTCGACGCCGATGCGGGCACCTTTTAATCCTTCAGCTTTCAGATGAGGCGTGTAATCGGTCAACGCTTTATCAGCGCTTGCCTGCGTGGCCGGGTCGCGTTCGTCGATTCCGGTCAGCGCACCGAGCATAATCGCCGCGTCAGTAACAGTGCGAGCCATCGGTCCAGCTGTATCCTGGCTTTCCGCAATCGGGATGATGCCGGTACGGCTGATGAGGCCGACGGTCGGCTTGATGCCGACAATCGAATTGGCGCTGGCCGGACTTAAAATCGAACCCGCTGTTTCCGTGCCGACGCCGACAACCGCGAAATTCGAGGCGATGGCAGCGCCCGTTCCTGAACTTGAACCACCGACATCACCGGCTTTGAATGTGCTGACGCCGTAGGGATTAAGGACCTGTCCGCCGAGGCCGCTGTAGCCGCTTGGACCTTCCTTCGACATGAAATAAGCCCATTCGCTCAAATTGACTTTGCCCAAAATGATGGCGCCAGCTTGCCGTAATTGGGCAGCGACAAACGAATCCTGGCGCGCGAAATTATTTTCAAGCGCGATGGCACCGGCTGTCGTCGGCATCGCATCAGTCGTTTCGATATTATCTTTCAGGAGGACAGGAATGCCGTATAACGGACCTTGTCCGTCCTGTCCGCGCATTTCATCCAGTTCGGCTGAAATTTTGAGCGCGTCAGGATTCAGTGACAGCACCGAATTGATTTTCGGGCCGTTCTTATCATATTGTTCAATCCGGTCGAGATAGCTTTGCACCAGTTCGACGGAAGTCAGTCTTTCTTCTTTGAACGCTTGCTGAATTTCATTGATTGTCGTTTCATTTATCGCGAATGTGGTCGTTTCCATCAGTGTGCTCCTTTGTGGGTTAATAAAATCCTAATGTTAGTGTACACTATTTGGGTTTTATTGAAGACAGGAAATTGTTTGTTTAAATAACAGCCTTAATTTATGGTGAAAAAGGGTAGTATATGGAGTATAGAAGAAATCCGTCATGGCTTATCAGCCGGCGGGCAAAAGGTGGTACATAGATGATTAAAGTGATAGGCATTACACACGACAATAAATTAGAGGCGGACATTCCGCTGGAAGAAGTGGATTTTTCGCGGTATCAATGGTTCTGGACGGATTTTGACCAGCCGACGGACGAGGAGCTCCAGCATTTGGCGTATACGTTCAAGTTCCACCCGCTGGCAATCGAGGACTGCATTCACCGGCTGCAGCGGCCGAAGCTGGATTATTACGATGACCACACGTTCTTCGTCACGCATAATGTGCGGGAAGAGGAGATGGAGCTGGTCAAAGAAGAATTGGATTTCTTTGTCGGCGATTCGTTCATCGTCACATTCCATTGGAGCGCTTCGAAAGAAGTGAATCAGGTATGGCAGCGGCTTTTGGCGCACCGGAACCTGGAGAAATGGAATCCGTTCTATGTGTTTTACGAAGTGCTCGACAAAATCGTCGATAATTATTTCCCGCTCGTTTACGAAATAGAAGAAAGCCTCGCGAAAATCGAAGACAATACACAGCAGAAATCGATGGACGTGCTCATGACGGAACTCTTCGATTCACGTTCGCTGCTGCTCAGTCTGCGGCAAACCGTCAACCCGATGCGCGATCTTTTATACCGCATGCTGAATTCGCATCATTTAAATGAAATCCAGGACCGGCGCGAATATTTCTCGGATATTTACGACCACCTGCTGAAACTGTCCGAAATGGTCATGTCGAACCGAGAACTGACGGCGGATATCCGCGACAGCTATCTTTCCTTGAATTCACATCAGACCAATAACGTCATGAAAGTCCTGACCATCATCACGTCGATTTTCGCGCCGCTGACATTCATCGCAGGAATCTACGGCATGAATTTCGAACACATGCCGGAGCTGACGTGGCAATATGGCTACTTTCTGACCTTGGTCGTGATGGTGGTTCTGGCGGTGGCGATGTTTGGCTGGTTCAGGAGGCTGGGCTGGTTTAAGTAGGGGACAGGTGTGTGGGTTTTAGGCTGGGAATATTATGCAATGAATAACTGGTGTAGCTTAGTCTTCGAGTTTACATTAATAGGAAGCAGTTTGAGCTGAAAATCTCTAATGGACAGTAAAGAGTGTCTAATGGACAGTAAATGTACTCTAATGGACAGTATTTGATCCATAACGGACAGTATTCCATTCGCAATGGACAGTAAGTCCAAATACTGGAAATAAGAGCGGCTACATGCTGCCTCAAACCCCTCCAAAACCCCAGAGCCAAAGACAAATGGATGCTTTTCGCAGGCGAAAAGCGAAAAACCAACAAAAACAACAAGGATGAAGCCCATTTCACCATACTTTATTCCATAAAAAATCCGGATGATCGCTCATCCGGATTTTTCCTATTATTATCGTACATTCATCTCATTAGGATGCGCGCCTTTGCGGCGGTCTTTATTTAAGGCATTGATCTGTTCCATCTCATCCGCTGTCAGCTCAAAATCGAAGACGTCGAAGTTTTCTTCGATGCGGGACGGCGTGACAGATTTCGGGATGGCGATTGTGCCGTTCTGCAGGTGCCAGCGAAGGACAGCTTGAGCTGGCGTTTTGCCGTGAGCTTCGGCAATCTTGTGGATTGTTTCATCCTGCAGCACTTCGCCGCCTTGTTCCAGCGGGCTCCATGCTTCCACATAAATATCATGCTTCGCGCAGAATTCCTTGAGCTCATTCTGTGCCAGGTATGGATGGCATTCCACTTGGTTCAATACTGGCGGCACGTCGCATTCCGCAAGCAAACGCTCCAGATGCTCGATTTCAAAATTGCAGACGCCGATCGCTTTGACGCGGCCATCTTTATACAATTTTTCCATCGCCTTATATGTATCGATGTACTCGTCGAATTCAGGCGTCGGCCAGTGGATCAGGTAAAGGTCCACATATTCAAGACCCAAACGATCAAGGCTTTCATCGAATGCCCGTAAGGTATTTTCATAGCCTTGGTCACTGTTCCAGACTTTAGTTGTGATAAACAACTCTTCGCGGGGCACTTTTGTTTCTTTCAATGCATTGCCCACACCGATTTCATTTTTATAGATCATAGCGGTATCGATGGAAGTGTATCCTGTTTCCAGCGCTTTCGCTACAGCTTTCGTTGCCTCTGCATCTTCTACTTGCCATACGCCGAAACCAAGTTGCGGCATTTTTAAGTTATTGTTCAATGTAACAAAGTTCATCAGGCATTGCTCCTTTTTCATTTAATCCTGCTACTGTAAAAATGTACCCTATAATTCTAAACGATAAGCTTTTTTCTGGCATTTAATTTGAATAAAGCCGAAATTTGGGGCTCCAAATTTTGTCAGGCAAAATGAAAGAATTCGTGAGTATTTTCCTGTATACTTGGATAGGTCTTATAGCATAGGTATACACGGTTTATTGCAATTATAAAAATTTTCTAGCCATGCTGATGATGTAGAGGAGGGGGATTAATATGAAAAAATTACTTCGAACGATTTTATTTTCAGTCATAGGATTGCTGGTGCTCGGCGGTGCAGGGTATTGGTTCGTCCAAGATTTTTTGGCAAGTGACGGTGGGGAAATCAGTAAAGTCGCTGAGGAAATCGACCAGCGCGAAGTGAGTGCAGAGACGACAGAAACGGCGCAGGCAAAGAAGTCTGTGGATAATGCGGATGTCGATATGGAAGAAGAACGTGTGCAGATTTATCTTCACCAGATGACGCACCAGAAAATCACCGCGGATAAGAAGCGCGGCGCTGTTGAGATGTCGGAAGAAAATATCGGCAACATGCTGAAAATCGTCAAAGAGAACTACGATTATTATGAGCACAGCGATTTTTACGAGCAAACGCTGATGGCTTGGCAGGACGGCGATTTCAGCAATTCGGTATCGGTTCATAATACAATCTGGAATTGGCATAACGGCACTGTGGGAAGGGCAACAGGTTTGATGTCTGCGGAGCAGGAAGCTGAATATGTGGAGGATCATTTTCGATAAGTAAGAATAGCTGCAGTTCAGGACCAGATTTGGTTCTGAACTGCAGCTATTTCTATGGGATGGAATGAAAGATTACATTCCTCTCAATTTACTTATGAGATATGTCGCAATTATCTCCCAGAGCGTTTATTCTTTTTCGACAGGGGAAAAAGATTATATCGAATAAAAAAATATGGAAAATATTACATAACTGAACGGAGGGAATACTGGATGGATATGCATCCTCTTCTTTTGATTGTCATCATTTTCAGTATCAGCCTCAGCTTCGTCACCCTGTCGACGATTCGCATGATCCTGACATTGAAAGGCTATCAATATTCAGCAGCCGGTTTGTCGGTGCTGGAAGTCATCATCAATTTACTGGGACTTGGAATGGTTCTTGATAATGTCGGGAATATCCAGAATTTATTGGCCTATGCGCTTGGCTTTGCGGCGGGCATCATTGTCGGTTCGAAAATCGAAGACAAGCTGAGCCTGGGATATGTTACAGCCAGCGTCATTTCGCAGGATAACAGCGGGGCGCTTGCGGTGCAGCTGCGGGAGCGGGGATACGGTGTGACAGATTGGGAGACGAACGGTTTTGAAGGCAAACGCAGTTCACTGCAGATCCTGATGCCGAAAAAGCAGGAAGTCAATCTCTATAAGACGGTAAAGGAATTGGATCCGAATGCATTTATCGTGGCTTATGACGCCAAAACGATATACGGAGGATTTTGGATTCGAGCGATTAAGAAACGGAGTATTGTGAGGTAACAGGAAGGGGAAATGGACGAGAGTGTTACTCGTCCATTTCCCCTATGTTATGCTAAAAAGAAAAAGCAGGTGTTAAGATGAAGGCGTATATCGTCAAGATTAAAATGCTGGAATTGGAGCCGGAGGTTTGGCGGCGCATCATATTGCCGGCAGGAGCAACGTTTCAGAAGCTGCATGCCATCATTCAGGAGTCCACAAATTTTCGCAGTTCTTATATGGAGATGACTTATCATTTTCATGAGTTCCGCTTGCCGGAGGAGAACTTGCTCGTGACGGATGAACCGATTATCTACGAGGAGTCGAAAGGGAAAAAGAAAGGCCGGCTGAAAGTACGCAAGCCGCAGACGTTGAAAATTGATGAGTTTTTGGAGAAATATCGCAAATTGTCCTATACATACGATTTTGGCGACAATTGGCAATTTCACATCGAGTTGGAACAAATCGTCGAAGACTACCATTTTGGCTATCCGACTTTATTGGACGGAGCTGGCGATGCTCCGCCGGAAGACGTGGGCGGCGTTCCCGGTTTTATTCATATGAAACAAGTGCTGGCCGATCCGCAGCATCCCGACCACGACCACCTGCTGTGGTGGAGCAAGGAACAGAATTTCCGGACCTATGACCGGAAATGGACCAATCAGATCCTGAAGCATTTTAAAATCCAGAAGACGGAATGGAATAAAATCGATCACGTGAATCACGCAATCATTTCAGATAAATACTTGGTGGAAGAGGAACAGGAACTCCCTGAGTTGCCTGATAGTTTGGATGAGGAGCTTTTCTACGATTATGTACGTGCCTGCACGAATCTGTACGGGATTGTACCAGACAAACAAGTCGTGGCTATTTTCAACAAACAAAATCCGCAGATGTATGTAAAGCTGAATACGTTTGTGAGCCTGATCACTTCCAAAGAATGGAGAGAAAAAACGAAAGGTTCTGTGGTGAGGGAAGGCATGAATTTCGTGCATCCGTTGCTGCAGGATATGGGTTCTCCAGAAAAAATTCAGCAGGAACAGGCAGGGAAAGACTGGTACGTGCCAGAAAAAGAAGAGCTTCTGAAATACAAAATTACTGGATACATTGAAAAGAATATTGCTTATGAGGAACTCAAAACGGCTTTGACACCGCATTTTTCGAAACTGCAACCGGTCGATGTGGATCAAGTTTTATGGAACTTCGCCATGGATCTGCAGATTGCAGACTCCTTCAATACGGCGATGACCGCCATGCTCTCGCACCTCCCGACTTTTGAAAACATGGAAGATGTCAATAAAGTCGCGCAGAAAGCAATAAATTTCTCCAACAACCAGCGACTGTGGGCCAATTGCGGCCACACGCCTCGTGAGATATCGCGACGTAATCCATCGGTGCCGTTGCCGAATGAGCTGCGCCCTTTAGGAGCTAGCGAACAAAAGACAGGTCGCAATGAGCCTTGTATTTGTGGCAGTGGAAAGAAGTATAAGAAGTGTTGTGGGCGAGGGGTTTAGAGTTAAGCAAATTTCAATTTAGAATTTTATAGAAAGATGCGCAAAGGCAACCGCCTTTGCGCATTTCTTTATTTCCTCACCTTCGAAACCGTCATCCCATCACCAATCGGCATGAGCAGCGACTCTAATTGCGGATGTTTCGCCACTATTTCATTGAACGACTTCATGATTTCAGTGTTTTGGCGCGGTTCGATTGATGAATCTGCGACACTGCCGCCTGCCAGCACATTATCTGCAACGATGATTGCACCGGGCTGTGCGAGTTTGATGCAGGCTTCGAGGTAATTTACATAATTGCCTTTGTCGGCGTCAATGAAGAAAAAGTCGAAGTTTGCACCTTCGTCAATCAGTTTTTCAAGGCTTTCGAGCGCAGGACCTGTCAGGTAATTGACCTGACTTTCAAAGCCCGCTTTCGACAAATTGCTTTTGGCGAGTTCTGCGTAACTCTCTTCCAGTTCAAGCGACGTCAATTTCCCTTTGGAACCGAAGCCTCTGGCCAGGCAGATGCCGCTGTAGCCTCCGAGTGCACCGATTTCCAGAATATTTTTCGCGCCGGAAATGGAAACGAGCATCGTCAACAGCTTCCCAGATGCCGGGGGCACAGAGATCTGGCGCATGCCGTGTTCTTCGATGGATCTGATGACGCCTTCAAGCACCTCATCCTCTTTAGTGAATACACTATTGATATACTTATTGATTTTTTCCATGCTATTCAACTCCTTTCTCTATATTCGACCATATCTTATCCACCTCTTTCAATTTCTTCATCTGTCACAATAAAACCTTTTTCTGGAGATGCATCTAATGAAAAAGCCAGGAAAGCGGGAAAGTCCGCAATCCTGGCTTTTGGCCAGTTATTTATTTTTTTTACTTTCATCCGGCGCTAACGGAGCAGTATTGTTTGCGGCAAATGGAACCGGAGAAGAAGTTTCGTCGCGCCGCTTTTCGTTATCATCAAATTCTTCCTGAATGTCCAGATTGGCTTGAGTGGCTTCCTCTTCGGAAAGCTTCTTTTTATTGTCTTTCATACGGATCTCTCCTTAAGGTATTTTAATTGTCGGCGCAGCCAGGGGAATGGCATATTTCACGTCGGCTTCAGTTCCGAGACGATGCGTATTAAGACTGAAATGGTCGATGGCGCAGCCGATGGTGTGTGCCTGCTGCCTAAGGTTTGGATCGACGAATGGCACGTAATCGATTGAAATCATCGCATCCGAAATATCGATGACCCGAACGGCCTGCTCATCAAGCACCGCTGCAATTTGCAGGAAAGTCCAATGTTCGCGCGCCGCAATCGAGTTGAAATGGTTATGGCCGTTAACATACAGGCCGGCGTTCTGTTTTTTATTCAATAAATCCCACATAGGAATGTCGGGTGAAATGGAACGTTTTTCTTTGCTGGAGTTTTTAGTGGTGCCGTAAACGGGATGGTGGCCAAAGACGAGCAGCGGGCGTGTGCCGGATTCTTCAATGACATCCGAGAGCCAGAATTGCTGCTCTAAATTTAAGGTTCCGCCCCAGTCTTCATAATTCTGCTCCTGTGCAGTGTCGAGAAAGGCCAACACCGCGGAGTCTGTCGACAGGGAATGAAAGCGGTCCTGCTTGGTAATCTTCAGAACCTCCTCGCGTGGCAGCGCATAGACATCATGATTTCCAAGGACATGGACAAACGGTTTCTGGTGCTGGTCAATGATGGAGTAAATGCCTTCGAGTTCATCTTGCGTGCCGAAGTTGGTCAAATCACCGATGGATACGTAGAGGTCAGCCGGTACCGAGAAAAAATGCGCCATAAAGCTTTCATAAAAAACTTGCCGTTCTCGCTGCGATAACGCGTATTCCTCTTTCACCGTCGGATAATGCAAGTCGCCAATCACTGCAATTTTCATGCTTTCTCCAGCTCCTTTCATTCTCTTGCCGGTTTCATTATCTCAATGGTACGTAAAGCGTATGAAACAAACGTGTTAAGAATTGTAAAGGACATTCTTTCAGCCGATTTCCACTCGGATTATTTTGCAGGTGATTGGGTAAATAAAGACTAAAAGCTCGCATGGGAGGAATTCACAATGACAAGAAAAGATACAGAAGGCAATGATTCATATATCGATAAAATCCTGGATAGCGTGAATGAAAAGGAAAATACTGAGGGCAAACACCACGAACAGAAGGAAAAGCATGTAATCGAAAATGAGCACGAGAACGCTCCGGATGAAGGGAAAGAAGACGTCCCGACTGAAGACAAAATCATTCGTGATCGGGAAACAGGTGAAGAAACTTTCATTAAAAACGACAATAAGAATTGGAAATTAAAATAGGATAAGATATACGCAGCTGCTTTCGGGAAGGATTCCGAAAGCGGCTTTTTGCAGGGCTGTGTTTAATTCCACCGGCTGACAGGAATGTGTATAGGAAGAGCAAACATGGGAGTGAAAGTGAATGGAAATTTACACGATTGGCCATTCGAGCCATTCAAAGGAATTTTTTGAGAAGATGCTTAAGGAACATTCAATTGAAGTGCTGGCGGATGTGCGGGCTTTTCCCGGCAGCCGCAAGTGGCCGCAGTTTTCAAAGGACGTTTTTCCAAAATGGCTGGAGGCCGAAAATATCACGTATCAACATTTTCCAAAGCTTGGCGGACGCCGCCGCAAGTCCAAGGAAATTGAAGACCACGTGAATGCGGGGTGGAATAACCGTTCTTTCCATAATTACGCCGATTATACGTTGACCGATGAATTTAAAGATGGCATCGATGAATTACTGGCGATTGCCGCGGAACGACGCGTCGCTTATTGCTGCTCGGAGCGGCATCCATCCCGCTGTCACCGGTTTCTGATCAGCAATTGGCTGGTTGCGAACGGGCATAAGGTGCATCACATCATTGACAGTAAAGATGAAAGCATCGAACTTGTCGAGCACGAAGTCGGCATGTGGGGCGCTGAGGCTGAGGTGAAAAAAGACGATGGTGCGGTCGTGGTCTATCCAGAAAATGAGCAGGATGAGGCAGGTGAATAAAACCTTGCACGCCGCAAACAGGACGGATTCTGATTTTCGGGTTTATTTGGCGTGGAATTAGAGAATACAAAGTAAGGAAGACATCCTACATATGGGTCAAAAAAGATGAATGGAAGGGGACATGAAACGATGAGTATGCAAAAAATCCAGACCAACGATTTGGTGAGAGATGAGTACGGCAACCATTACCTGGTGGTGGGGACGAATGAAGAGGAAGGCACATTGAAGAATATTCAAGTGTCGAACCTTTGGTACGAACAGGCTTTCCGCGAGAGTTTCACGGATGCGAGCGGCGGCAAGTCGGTCGGCATCCAGCTGCAGGAAAAGGTGAATGATTATATAGAAGAAACGGAGCGCAACGAGCGTCCAATCTATGGCATCCGCGACTTGATCGTCAATAAAATCGACGTGTATGCGGTGGATATCACGAAGCCGCATCCGAATAGCGTGTTATAAAAGATAAATTTTAGTTTTCAAGCCATTTCCGGCAGACTTTTGGGTCTGTTGGGGGTGGTTTTTCTTTTGTATGGGTTTTTGTGCGTGGGAGAGCTTAGTTTGTAATGGATGCATTTTGCCAAAACCAGGCGAAATGCGAAAAACGTCCAATCTTTAAAAGGAAGCTTTCGCGAACCGCGAAAGCTTTTTTCAACCTGCAGATTTTTTTTAGAGCTTCATAATATTAAGATAATCTCTATATAAGCAAAAAGCTGCATTAATCCCCTATTTTATTACTATTACCTTGCTATTTAACGACGATATTCATAAGATATAGGTAGAAGATGTAAATTCAGGGGGTGTATGGTGTGAAGCTGAATATTGAGCAACGACGGATAGTGGAACTGGAGCCAACAGGGCCGATGCTGGTAAAAGGGGTGGCGGGATCCGGTAAGACGACAGTGGCAATCCGGCGGATAAACTTTTTAAAGGATCATTATTGCCATGAAGAGGATGATAGGATTCTTTTGGTTACATATAATAAAACTTTGCTTCATTACATAAAACATCAATATGGCCGAATGGCGGATACCGATCAAATGGAAGCAACGCGCTTTTTCTCTTCAGATGCAGAAGTAGAAATTGCGACAATTGACAGTTTGTTGTTCAAGGAATTTAAGCGTTATGAAAAGCGTGTAGGCAAGCGATTTGAAATCGCGAAACAGGAACAAGCGAGAAAGACGATAATTTTGGCTATCCATGAAGCGAAGAAATCGTATCCTGACGTAAAATTGCTGTCACCAAAAAACAGCAAATTTTTAATGGATGAAGTGGAGTGGATCTTGGCTTGCTCTATGAATGATGTGGAAGCTTACCAGTCTGCTGACCGTGTAGGACGGGCGTCGGGTGACGGTGGAACACCACAAAAGCTGCTTAAGAATTCCCAGCTCCGAGCAGCAATTTTCGATGTTTCACAGCACTTTATGGAATTGTTGGCGAAAGACGGCCAGGTAACTTTCAAGCAAATGAATTTGATTGCGCTGGAAGAAGTACGTCGGGGAAACACCAACCGTTACACGCATATTATTATTGATGAAAGCCAGGACCTTACCCGTGTACAGCTCGAATTCCTGAACGAACTTTACCGTGAGAAAAGCCATTCCTCGCTTATGTTTGTTGCGGATAATACACAAAGCATCTATCCACAGTCATGGCTTGGAAAAGGGAGGCCGTATACAACGATCGGCTATGATATGAGCGGAAAGTCCAGAACGCTGAGCAAGAATTACCGGACCACAACTGAGATTTCAACTGCTGCGTTCAATCTGATTGAAGCAGACGAAAATATCCAATCGAATGTGGATTTCGTCAAGCCGGCTTTAATTGACAGACATGGCCATCCACCGATTTACAGGTTCTTCAATACACCAAAGCAGCAGGCGAAGTTTATCGCGGAAGAAATTGCTGTACTTCGCAATGATTATGCGCTGTCTGATATTTGTGTTGTGGCACGCGGCAATCGCCACATCGAGAGCGCAGCCGCAGACTTGGAACTTGCCGGCATTCCCTGTGAAATCTTGCAGAGCCAAAACCCTGATTTCGAATCTGATAAAGTGAAACTCGTTACGATGCACTCCATTAAAGGTCTGGAATTCAAGGTGATATTCTTGATTGACCTGAACAAAGGCTTGATTCCGCAAGAGCTGTATGAGGACGAAGAAGATCAAAAAACAGTTGAAACGGATGAACGCAAATTGCTTTACGTGGGCATGACCCGTGCTAATGAGCTCTTGTATATGTCGTCAGTGAAATTGCCTTCGAAATTCATTAAAGAAATTAACAGAAATCATATGCGAATGAAGAAAGATGCCTCTCTCCGCCATTTCGAGTCGATCAGCATGGCCAATTATCAAATGATGGAACAGTTGGTCGATCTTCATTCCAAAGAAGAAGTTGTCCGCCAATGGCTGATTCGGGAACTGCATGAAGTATACGGATATCCATATGATTTGTTGGAATTGGAGTATAAAGTGCAGCAATTTTCCAAAAAAGGCTATTGTGATGTCGCAGTGAATATTTACAGCGGTGGCGAAGCGCGACCGTATATTCTTGCGGAAGTAAAAAGTTTTGGAACCGGAATAGAAGATGCGCTTGTGCAGCTGAAATCTTATATGGAAGCGGAAAGCCGGGCCTTCTATGGAATTGCAACGGATGGTTTGGAAGTTAAAATCATCGACAGGCAGGGCGAAGAGGTTCAGGATTTACCAAAATGCCGCTCGCAGTTCCTGCCAGACACGAAAAATAAGCGCTTGTATATGAATCTGAAAAATGGCCGGCAATATGAGTATGCTGTGGAAAACGATGTAGCCGATGAAATCGTAATAAAAGAAGCTGGTGAGGATGTTTTGCTGCAGGTCCTCGAAACAATTGCAGTTCCGCTGATCGGTAATGTAGCAGCTGGTATGCCGGCACTCGCGTCTGAGGACTATGAGGCAATGAATTATTTCCCTCGTGATTGGGTGGTTTCGCCAGCAGATACATTTTCTCTTACGGTGACTGGCGACAGCATGACTGGAGCGGGAATCGAAAAAGGCGATATCGTCATCGTCCATCAGCAAAATACAGCATCCAACGGTGACATTGTCATTGCCGTAATTGATGAAGAAGCAACTATGAAAAAATACTCTTTAATGGGCAGCAATATATTATTGATGTCAGAAAATCCGGATTACGAGCCGATTATGATGAGAAGTGAAGATGTTCACATCAACGGCAGAGTAATAGGGGTTTTGAAGAAGTAAATGAAAATGAATTAACACAATAAAAGCCGTCCCTCAACCAACGAGGGACGGCTTTCCAATTTCACTTATTCTTTCTCCATACCCACTGCAAAACCAAGATACATCAACGCGTTGCGCGCTTTGAATGTGGTGGAGAGCGCCAGGCGTTCAAGTTCAGCCTGCGTCATCTGGTATTTGCGGAGCTCGCCTGTTTTTGCGATTTCTTCCTGTTTCGTGATGACCTGAACGAAACTGCGTTCCAATTGATCGCGAATTTGAAGTGAGCGGATCATAGCGAGATTTTGGGATTCAGAGCGCTCGTAGCCGTAAACTTCCTTAGATAACCAGTACAATGCCTTGAGGGCGCTGTTTTTGGTATTACGGATGAACGGCTTCAACGGATTTTTCGGATGTTCTTCTTCGAACCAGATACGCTGCATGACCGCGTGCTGATTTTTAATATCGAGTTTGTAATAATGGTTGATGAACTGAGCGGTTTTATTGAACATCGTGAACGATTCACGGTAAACGGTTTTCAATTGCTCATTGCGCATCGGGTCGGATTTGTCGAGCTCGAGCGCGTCGTATAATTTCTCACGGTGCGCCGTGAATTCGGCGATGAGCGAATCCATGAAAGCCTCGAGGAACACGCCGCGGTCTTTATCCTGGCCTTTATAGCGGTAGCGCAGCGTATCGAGTTTCATCGTGCCTTCCGGATCGACTTCGTTGTCGTGATTAAGCAATAAATGCTGCTTCGCGCACCAGTCGCGGTATTCTTTCTCGCGGCCTTCGAAAAAGTTCGGCTTATAATTCGCCGTGACATCGACCGGACCGATTTCATCCAGCATTTTCTGCGCCAGCTTGAGGCGGTCCGCGTAAAGCGCGCGGCCATTGGCGTCGGTGATTTTCTCAGCGCCCTGGCTCAATAATTCGCGCGATTTATGAAGCGCATCGGCTTTTTCTTCCTTGCCGGTGAGGAACGTGGAATAAAACAAGAGTCCCCAGCCGCGTTCCGCGTCTTTACGCTGATAGGACGGGTCATCGTTTTCATGTTCAACCATTTGTTCAAGTACGTGCATTCCATCCATTGAACGGCCGACGTAAATAAGTACTTCCGCATAGTTCAAGCAAATCTGATTCCAGATTGTCGGCGGCACTTTGCCGCGGAACTGGAAGAACAGACTTTCGAACAGGAAGAGCTGGCGTTGCTTCATTGGGCTGTTCCAGTCCTTCTGCAATTGATGTTGGATGCCCAGCTGGCTTGACTCCAGCAGGATCGCAAGCGGATACGCCGCTTGTCCTTCGAGGCGTTTCTTCAAGTGGCCAATTATATCTTGCAGCTTTTCAGGTTCCGTTTTCGTCTTTTGGAACTCCTGCAAAAGCATTTGAGTCGCTTGGTATAATTCTTTCAATTCGAATTGCCCGTAATCTTCGGATTGAGCAATTTCCTGTAAATTCGTCATCGGGAAGCCTCCTTGGGTGTATGGTCCTTAGTTTAAAGAGTTTCTTGGTGTCACGTTTTCACGTTCACTTACTATTGTAACGAAAAGGAAGGGGAAGGTCACCAACTATTATCAGAATTGTGTGGTATTTTATTTGGTTGGCTGTTGCCATGTCGCTAATTAAGGTATGATTAATATAAGTTCATAAGATTCAGGCATCTTATAAAAATTAAAAGCATACAGGGGGCAGCGACATGATTAACTTTCCAAAACCGACAGTGGAGCAATTTTTCCGTACATATACAATTTCCGATTTTGCGGTAAGCCGTGATGAGAAACGTTTGATTTTCAGTTCCAATCTAAATGGCAATGTGAATTTATGGGCGATGGATTTGCCGAATGGATTCCCGTATTTATTCGCGCAGCGGGATGAGTCTGTAAGTTTCATTAAAATCGATCCGGAAAATCGTTTTGTGCTGGCCGGCTACGATAAAGACGGCGACGAGAACCACCAGATTTATGCGTTGCCTTATGAAGGCGGGCTGCCGCAGCCGCTGATCACGGGCGAGCCGGACCAGAAGTATTTCTTTTCGCATTTGAGTGATGATGGCAAACGCCTATATTACATGACTTCGGAAGGAAATCCAACATACTTGAATACCCGCGTCCGGAATATTGAGGATGGTTCCGATACGCTTTTGCTTGAAGGAGAAGGGGGCGCTACGGAGCTTGCGGCCGTGTCGGACAATGAAGAAGCATTCGTTTATTCGCGTGCATTCGCCAACACTTACGTTACGTCATTTGTGAAGTTTGGCGATGAAACGCATAACCTGACGCCGGATGCGTCGCAGGTGCACATTGCGTCGGAACCGGTATTCACGGATGATAACACGATTTATTTCGTGACGAATTTTGACAGCGAGTATAATTATTTAGCGAAATTCGAAATTGATTCGAAACAGTTCTCACGCGTAATGTCGATTGAAAATGAAAGCGTGGAAAGTTTGAAGTGGCATAAAGAAAGTGAGACTTTTTATATCACAACGGAAAAAGGCGTCACCGATTACCTTTACCGTGCGGATCTGAAAATGGAGGATCCGGTGAAGTTGGAAGCACCCGCGGCCAGCATCGATAAAGTGGTGGTGACGAAGTCAGGTGCCGTGTATCTATTGGGCCGCAGCGCGACTGTACCGCATAATATTTTCCGCTTGGAAGACGGAACGGAATGGACACAATTAACGAAGAATAATGTGCTTGGCCTGGAGTCGGAAGACATGGTGGAGCCGGATGTGGTGACTTATAAATCATTTGACGGGATGGAAATCGAGGCTTTATTGTTCAGAGCCAAGCCTGAAAATGATAATGGACATACGATATTCTGGCCGCACGGCGGACCACAGGCGGCGGAGCGCAAAATTTTCCGGTCGATGTTCCAATGCTTCCTGAACCGGGGCTACTCGATATTCGCGCCGAACTTCCGCGGCAGCACGGGCTACGGCGCATCATTCGTCAAATTGGTGGAGCAGGACTGGGGCGAGGGACCGCGGCTCGACTGCCTCGCGGGAATCGAGTGGCTGTTTGAAGAAGGCATAAGCGACCGCGACAAATTATTCCTGGTCGGCGGAAGCTACGGCGGTTATATGGCACTGTTACTGCACGGCCGCCATCCGGAATATTTCAAAGCCGTCGTCGACATCTTCGGCGTATCCGACCTGTTCACGTTCTATAATTCGGTGCCGGAACATTGGAAGCCAATGATGGAACGCTGGATCGGCAACCCGGAACGTGACAAGGAGCGCTTCATCAAAGACACGCCAACGACGTATCTCGACGGCATGATCAAGCCGATGCTGGTCATCCAAGGGGCGAAGGATCCGCGTGTCGTCAAAGAAGAATCCGATCAGATTGTTGCTAAGCTGCAGGAAGCTGGCCGCGACGTGGAATATCTGGTATTGGATGACGAGGGGCATGGATTCTCGCGTAAAGAGAACGAAATTGAAGTTTATAGCCGGATGCTGGAGTTTTTGGAGAAGCATCAGGGGTAGAATGGTGAATAAACCGGTGGCGGCAGATGGAAATCTGCTGGGGCCGGTTTATTTTTGTTGTTTTTAGAGGGAGATAGGTGGAGAAAATCCATTTAAGGGGGAGATGATGACTTTTATGTGCGGTGGGGGAGATTTATGTGCGGTGGGGAGGATTTGTGTGCGGTGAGCGGGATTTATGTGCGGTGAGCAGGATTTATGTGCGCACAGCAAGATTTATGTGCGGAGCACTAAAAATATAAGTAAACAAATAAAAATTTGCGCTATCTCTCATTCCCACTCCCTCACTTCCGACTAACTTACTCTCAACTAAACCCCACCCACAAAAAAAGACCCCGCCTCAGCGGAGTCTTCATTCAACGTATCACCATATCCCAATTCCTAAAACGCACCCGATCCGCCGCCACCGCCGCCGACTCCTGTTCCGGATCCGGCAACGCCGCCGCTCGCGCTGGCACTGGTGGTAGTCCCCGCGGAGACGAAGATGGCCGTCATGAAGATTGGGTTCATGACGAAGCTTGAACCGTCCATCTGCGATTCGGCAGATGTGAAGACAGTCGCTTTGCGTTCAGCTGTTTTCTGGTCGCTGCCAAGCAGGTAGGCATAAGCCCGTTGCTTTTCATCTTTCGTCAAGCGGTTCCATTGTTCAGCAGGCATTTCTTGCATCGCGGCTTTTAATTTTCTCCAATTGCGTCGCACTTCATGTCCTTCGAAAGTGATCGGTGAATAGCTGATCGCGAAGCCGAACGCAAGCATTGCAAGCACGATGGAAGCGGCCATCCACGGGAAGATTTCATAGATGCCCATGTAGATGGCGAGTCCGATAAACAATACGCTCATAGCTCCAGCCGTCCAGCGCAGCGCCGGATGTTTCTCGCGAAAATCCTTTTCTTTCACTTCAGCGCTGATGCCTTTATTCCATTTATCGATCGCTTCGTTATAATCAGCGTGGTTATCCTCATTTTTCGTATATTCCTCGACTTGTTCAAGTGTGAACTCGCGTCCGTCACCAATCTGGTCGAACAGCAAACCGATCAAAGTCTCTTCATGCGGATGATCGGTATTCCGGTCGATCAGCTCGAAATGGTCTTCCGACAGCTGCCGGACATTGCCTTTTCGCATCAGTTCCATGATTGCCGCCGAAATGACGTTTGGCGACAGGTAGATGGAATTCGTGAAATGGAGCAGCGCCGGAATACTCATGGACTCTTTCGGAACGAAAAATTCATACGGGTAATTATTGATTTTCCGTTTCCGCTGAACGGCGCGCAGCCATGCGAATAAAATCCCGGCGAGCAACAGAGCGCCGGCTATCGCGATAGCTGGAATCCCGATATTTTTAGCGGTTTGCTGATTCTGGGCGAACAGCGCCGCTTCGTTTTCGAGTTGCTCGCGGTCAGCAGCCAAGTCATCCCGGATTGTTCCATCCTGCTGGCTCAATGCTGGGAACAGCTCCGGTTCAAAAATCGCGCGGACAGTGACATTTTCTTCATCGGGCACCTGCCCAAGTTCGAAAACAGCCGCGCCATCATTTGTAATCATTTCGGTGTTATAGGCTTCGTCGTAGCCAAGCGCCTCAGTGCTGTTGGCTTCAGCAGGCGGGAGGACAGTAATCATCATATCGCCGTATTCGCTCTCGTTGCTCTCGTCAATAAATGACCAGTAGAACTGGGCGCCATCTTCAAACTTCTCCATTGCACCGTCGATTCGGTAAGTCAATTCCACCTGGATGGTTTCATCATCTTCACCTGCCCGGTAAATTTTGTAGACGCCATCTTCCTTCTCGACTTTCAGCGGATTGTCATTTTCCGTAGCTGAGAAATTCTCAATGGTGGTGCCTGTCTGCTCAATCAAACCGCGGGTAATGCCTTCAAAATCATCTTCAAATTGATAAGTGAATTTTTCAGTAATATCTGCCGTGCCATCTTCATTTAATTGTGCATCAATCCGGACTTCTGTAATTTCAAAGTCGACAGCCAGTGCCTGTGTCGGTATCAGCAGTATCAGGAAGAACACCAGCAAAACAGGAAGTATTTTTCTGCCTCTCATGATTCATCACCTCTTGCATAGTAATACGGTTGACAGTAAGGAAGGTTTCAACGGAAATTTCCAGGATGGCAGCCACACTTAAAGTTCAAATAAATAATAAAAGTGATTAGTGAATTATGGAAATGCGATGGCTGCTGCTATATACTTCACTTAAAGCAATCCAATGACAGCCGAAAAGAGGAAAACGATCATGAAAAAGCAGACAATCTTCAAAAAAGTCGCTTTGTCACTGGCAGCAATTGTCTTAGTGACTCCGCTGCTTCCAGCAATCGGCCAGACAGAACTCACACCCAATAAAGCTGAAGCTGCCGTAACATTTCCGGACATAAAAGATTATAAAGCCGAAATCGATTATCTGACCGGATTGGAAATCATTCGCGGTTATCCCGATGGCACGTTCCGTCCGACAGCCAATATTACTCGGCTTGACGCGGTGCGAATGATTTTACGCGAAATGAAAATTGAGAACCCGACAGCCGCAAATCCGGGTTTCGCAGATATGAACTCCAATACGGAAGGTTATGCGGAAGTGGCAAAAGCGGTGGAAATCGGATTTATTAATGGAAAAACTACAAAAGAGGGCGCGAAGATTTTTGATCCTAAAGGTAAATTGACGCGTGCCGAAATGGCAAAAATCCTGACCGAGGCTTATGCGCTCGATTCCAATAATAAAGTGAAATTCGTCGACGTCAGCACGGGCCACTGGGCGAATGCGTATATCAGCCGTTTGGCTACCGCTAAAATCACGGACGGTTTTCCTGGCGGTTACTTTAAACCGGAAAGCAGCCTTGAACGCCAGCATTTCGCCGTGTTTATGGCGCGTCTATTGAATCCGGCGAAATTCCAGGCAGGGCCGGTCGTTATTCCGCCACCGCCGGAACCACCGAAATATCCGGCGCCGTCAACGAATACACCAGGCAAATACGCAGGCGGCATTCTGGTCGTCAATAAAGTCTACGCATTGCCGTCGACCTATAATCCGGAAATCATCCCGGTTGCGCAGCAGGGTGTCAACGCAATGGTGTCTGCCGCCAAAAATGATGGCGTCTCTTTAAGTGTCATCAGCGCATTCCGTTCATATTCTTACCAGAAGACGCTTTATGAGAATTACGTGAAGCGTGACGGACAGGCAGCGGCCGACCGGTACAGCGCGCGCCCTGGACACAGTGAGCACCAGTCAGGACTGGCGTTCAATTTCGGCGGAACGAATCAGTATCATTGGCTGAAATCCTCATTCGCCGATACAGCTGAAGGCAAATGGCTGGCAGCGAACGCGCATAAATATGGTTTCATCCTGCGCTATCCAAAAGGCAAGGAAAGCATCACCGGTTATATGTTCGAACCGTGGCATTTCCGCTATGTCGGTTCAGGAGAAGCTCCGAAGATCAAAGCCAGTGGAAAAACATTGGAAGAATATTTGAATGTGAGAGGGAACTAATTAAAAATTGAAAAGTTGCATTTAAAAGCGGCACCTCCTCCGAAAGGCGGATGCCGCTTTTGAATTGGCTGAAAAATAGTTGCTTCGATGCTGAACGCCTGAATAATTTCCTGAGCGCCCGATTATCACGCTGAACGCCCGATTACCGCACTGAACGCCCGATTCCACGGACACTGGGTGACTGCCAACTCCAAAAATGGTATACTAGCGGGAAAATGTCCTGTTTTTTAATACATATCTAGCATTAAAAATAAAGAAAAGAGTGTAGAGTTATCATGAAAATACCTAAACTTAACAAAACAGCCACTCGGATTTTGACTATTCTTTTCATGGTCGCTTTACCGATTGTGACATTAATAGCATCAGAACTGATTGTGCGCCAGGTCCTGACGCTGCCGATCGGGCAATGGTTCGCGGATTTTGACAAGCGCGTATTCGTTAACGTGTTCCTGGTATTGGCATTGTTCAATCTCTTTTATATCCTGCCGCGGCGCTGGTTTATGCTGTCGGGTGTCATACTCAGTATCCTGCTCATCGTTTTCGCGGTTGCAAACAAAATCAAAATGGAACTCCGCAGTTCGCCGGTTGCACTCGGTGACTTCTATCTTTTGGATGAACTCGGCGGTTTCGAGTTGCCGGTTGATTTTAATATTCCTTTATTGGTGTTGGCGGGAGTCGGTTTGTTATTGCTGCTCGCGGCAATTTTCCTGGTAATCCCTCGGGTAAAAGAAAACTGGCTGCTGAAGGCAGGCGTCTTTTTATTGTCAGCGCTATTCCTGTTCGCTCTATGGACGGATAAACCTTTTTCACCGATGAAGCAGGCTAACTTCCAGACGTCCTGGTGGAAACTTGAAATTGCGCTGATGCAAAACGGGGTACTCGGTAACTTCGTCATGCTTGCGAAAGAAGCTGAAGTCGAGCCGCCGGAAGGCTATTCGGTTGATAAGCTGGAAGAGATCGGCGCGGAATATGAGCCGGCTCCGGCTGAAGAAAATTCTGAAAAGCCGAATGTCATTTTCATCATGAGTGAGTCGTTCGCCGATCCATATTTCTTCGGTGAGCAGCATTTCAAGCAAGATCCAATTCCGAATTTCCGTAAGTATTATAATGAGTCGCTTCACGGTTCAATGTATTCGCCGGAGTTTGGCGGAGGGACTGCCAACGTGGAATTTGAAGCTTTGACCGGTTTCAGCATGCAATTCATGCGAGCGGATTTTGTTCCTTATCAGCTATTTGTCAAGAAGCCGCTGCCGTCAGCCGCTCACACTTTCCGTAAAGCGGGCTACGAAACCACAGCGATCCACACGTATTTCGGCTGGTTCTATCAACGTGAATCCGTGTATAAACAATTAGGGTTCGATCAATTCATTTCCGGTGACTTTATGGACCTTGACCGTCCGAACGATCCGTCGCAATCATTCCCGGAAGATAAGCACATCACCGATTCAACGCTTGAAACGCTGGATTATACGGAAGGTCCTGACTTTATCCATGCAGTGGCGGCTGAAGGCCACGTGCCGTATTGGCAAAAAGAGAAGTCCGATTTTCTGAAAGATGGCACCTTGCCGCCGGAAACCCAGCCGTATCTGAATTATTATACGGCTGTCGTCAACAATGTCGACAAAGAGCTCGGGCGTCTTATCGAAAATCTTGAACAGCGTGACGAACCATCGATTGTCGTATTCTTCGGCGACCATTTCCCGGCATTCCCGAACGGCAATGAATTATACGGTGAGAATGGCGCAGGTGTGGTGGACGACATGCTGAACGATTATGATGATTACCTCGCTACACATAAAGTTCCGTATTTCATTTGGCAGTCTGATGGCAACGAGTCGCGTGAACTTGATCTGTCACCGAATCAATTCGGTCCGATCACAATGGAAATGGCGGGAGTGGAAGGGAATGCGATTACCGCGATTCTTGACCGCATGCGCGATAAAGATGAAGCGGTCGTACCATATGCGCAGTGGCAATCCAAAATGGGCGGCAATACAAAAGAGATGGAAGACCTGAAAATTATCCAGTATGATTGGCTTCACGGTAAACGCCACACCGCTGATCTGCTTCCTGATCTTAAAGTTGAAGCGGCTCCTGAATATCATCTTGGGCTCTATCCTGATATGACCGTCCAAAAAGTAGCCGAAAAAGGCAATCTCTACGAAATCTTTGTAGAAGGCGCACCGAAGTATGCAAAACTTCTTGTCGACGGAGAGCCGATTGAAGAAATCGCCTGGCGCAAGGCGGAAGAAGGAGTAGCCGCCTTTTCCGTCAGCCAGGATCTCATCAGTGCAGGGGCGGATATCCAATTGGCTGTCCTAAATTCGCATGGTGCAGTGCTCAGCAAAACAGAGTTATTCAAAATGGAGACAGCTTTGCAGGAATAAGTTAATCGAGTTCACACGCATAATTTAACCCCCGATATCTCACGAGATATCGGGGGTTTTTTCATACGCTTATATTATTGTGAGGTTTCAATCTTCGCTATAAGCTCTTCTCCTGAGAAAGCGCCGTTCGCCGTGATGCGGTCCAGTTCGAAATGCGCGTCGGTGTCCCGGTTCACCAGGCCGGACTTGACGGTGAAGGCTATTTTATAACCGGCCACTTGCGCCAGGCGGATCGTATCCTCCGAGTAATGGCCATATGGATAGGCTAGAGTTACGACATCATACCCCATTTTTTCTTCAATGGTCTTCTTGCTTAGCAGAAGATCTTCGAAAACTCTTTTTTCAAATTCTTCTTGTGATTCGAAACCGGACTCATTCGGCATGGGCCCGGAGAGTACACCTTTCAATTCGTTGTGTTCATTCGTTTTCTGATGGTGTGAATCCCACGTGTGGGCCTGAACAATCATCGTCCCTTCCATCGAGCGGGCTTCTGGCCAAGTGAATTTTTCATATTCTTCCGGATGCAGGGCACTCGGCGTTTCAAAAATTCTGCTGGCTATGACATTTACTGTCGCTTTCATGTCGAGCTCTTCCAAAACAGGAAATGCTTCTGTATAAACACTTTTATAGCCGTCATCAAAGGTTATGAGAATAGGCTTATCAGGCAGCTTTGTTTTATTCATCAAATGATCAGCCAGCTGGTAATCCGTTATGGTCGTAAACCCGGCTTCTTTGATCGCTGACATCTGTTCTCTGAATCGAAGTGGGTCGACACTGATTACATCGTTCCGTTCTTCCAATAAAATATGGTACATCAGTACAGGAATCGACGGGGTTGCTGATATCTCTGCAGCCATTTCAGCTTGCACTTCAGGAACGGGTTCTATAGTAACCGCGACAGGAGCGGTGGTGGCAGGTATTTGTTTGGATACTGCAGTCTCTTCTATGTCATTCTCAGAATTCATATGTATCGGCAAAAGGATCAAACCCAATAAAACCAGGACTAAGCAGCCGGAAACATAATATTTTCTCAAATTTTATCCCCCTATAGCAGAAAATTAAAAACTTCTTAGGCGGATTATAACTTTAGTCTTAGTATAATGTAAACAGTCTTATTGATATATTTGGAATAAGTTTGAACTTTTTACACGAGTGTATATCATGTAATAGTATGAATGTGTATAAAATAGATGCAGATTCGCTGTTTTTCCTGTGATGATGTGGAAACACGAAAAAACCGACCGGCTATTTGCCCGGTCGGCTCCATTGTTTATAGATCTTCTGGTTCATAAATTGCGGTAATCAATTGTTTGGAAGAGCGTCCGTTTGAAAACGTGTTCCAGTGGCTGCAAAACTGTTCGATTTTCTTCTGATCAATATGCGGATCTAGAATGTGCTCGATGACTTCAGCCGTACCGGTAACCATCGGACCTGGGAAGAACAAGTCATTGACCTGCCAAATTCCTTGCGTGCGGTTGTATTCCTCGATGTCGTAAGTGAAGAAAATCATCTTTTTACCAAGCATTGAGAATTCAACAGGAATTGAAGAGTAGTCAGAAACCAGGACATCACTTGCCAGCAACAATTCATTGATATGCGGATAATCGCTAGCCAGGATAACCCGCGGGTGATCTGGAACTTTAGCCGCAGCATGTACAGAAGGGTGCAGTCGAACCAAAAGCACGTAATCCTCGTCCAAAGTCTCTAGAAACAACTGGATATCAAAAGCAACAGCCATGCGCTGCAATTCGTCTTTGCGGAAAGTCGGCGCATACAATACGACTTTCTTGCCTTTGATCGAAGGATACGCATCCATTACATTTTTCAGTCCGTCAGCTTTCAGCTCTTCATCATAATAAAAATCTGTTTGCGGAACACCTGTATAAAGAAAATGGCTCATATCGACCTGGAATGCTTCTGAGAAAATTTCCGCCATTTGGCGTGAGCCGACAGGGATGTACTGGAATCGGTCGTACACTTCCTGGAAACGCACTTTCGCGCGCATGCTTCTGGCATCCGTTTCAGGGTCGCGCCAGCCGAATTGTTTAATGGCGCCGGCCGCATGCCATAATTGAATGCATTTGACTTCTTTGCGGAACTCGATGACCGACAGGACACCGGCATAATTATCTACAAAGACATATTTGGATGTCGCCAGATGGTAGATGGAAAAAATGGTATCTACTATATTAAGTGATTCGAATGTATAGATTTTTTTATTGGCAGTGGGAATTGTTGAAAAATCCATTTTGCACCGGGTCTGATTAACAAAAACCAGACGGTGGTTTCCGGAGGATGCCAATTCATTGGCGATGAAAAAAGCGTTATCGCCGAATGAGGATAGGAATACCGTTTTATTTTTCAAAGGCAGCAGGTTGAAAAGGGAAAAAGCGATTTTAAAGAAAAACAGGTATATGGAAATGATCAGTTCGCTTTTCATTGTTTGTTCAAGAGATCCGTTTTGATTTTGGAAGTCGAGATGCCTTCAGTTCTCGGCAAGTACACGACTTCGCAATAGTCTTTCAGTTCATCGAATTTGCCTTCCCAATCAGAGCCCATTACAAAAACCTGTACATCGTTCTGCTGGATGTCATCCACTTTCTGACCCCAATTTGTTTCTGGTATCACTTCATCTACGTATTTTATGGATTCAAGGATCAATTTCCGTTCTTCATAGGAGTGGTACGCGGCTTTACCTTTAATATCATTGAATTCGTCAGAAGATAAGCCGACGATCAAGTAGTCGCCGAACTCTTTTGCGCGCTTCAGGATATTAATATGCCCGTGATGAATCAAATCAAATGTACCGTATGTTATGACTTTTTTCATGTTTTCTACACTCCACATCTCGTATATGTTTTGCCGCTTAAAGTATAGTATCATCATTCGTCTGCAAAGAAAATATTCCCGCGGCAAATACGATCTTACTCTTATCTGTTGATGGCCTTATTTGCCATCATCCGTTCACAAATTCCGTCCGTGAATTCAGCCTATTCGCTATTGTATCACACGGCTTGGAAGATGAACTGTTTTAAACGCGAATCGTCTGGCGGCTTTTAATAACACTTATAATAGAAAAAAGATTGTTGTTTCATTATGTTAAATATATGGAATCTTTATGGACATATGATTCTATTCCCTTATGCTTAAGAAAATGATAAGATGTTTTATTGTTAGCAAAAAATCTTTTAGAAATTTTCTTTGGCTATACTGATTTAGTTTCCTATATATATACTGCTGAAACATTATTTACACCCTTAGACGAAAATAGGCTGGTTTAGTTTCAATTTCACCGTATTTCTTCAATATTATGAAGGCTTCGTCTATGGAGCGGAATCCCATGTTTGCAGGAATACAGCGGAAATCTGTTTAATACCGATGAAATGAAGGAATATCCAATAAGACGTACTTTAATTTGAAATTTTTATCCAGAATCGAGGACTGGCAGTGATTAGACGTTTAAAGAACAATGCACTGGTTTTGAAACTATTTCGGATCATTTTCGTCCTTCTCGGTGGCCTGCCGAAAAAGGGCAATTTGGTCATATTCGAAAGTTTCCATGCCAAACAATACAGTGATAGCCCACGGGCAATTTACGAATATATGAAGGAACATTATCCGGATTTCCAGCTTGTCTGGAGTGTGGATAAGCAGGCAATACCATTATTCGAAAGTTTCGGCGTGCCATATATCCGGCGCTTCTCGCTGCGATGGTTCCTGGAATTTCCGCGCGCGAAGTATTGGGTTAATAATGTGCGTCTGCCGAATTGGATGCCGAAGCCGGATAAGACGGTTTATATCCAGACATGGCACGGAACGCCATTAAAAAAACTTGGCACAGACATTGAAGAAATCCATATGCCTGGAACGGATACGGAGAATTATAAACGGAACTTCGTATTGGAAGCCGGCAAATGGGATTATCTTGTTTCGCCGAATGCTTATTCAACGGAGATTTTCACCCGCGCATTTGAATATGGAGGCAAAGTCATTGAATCCGGCTATCCCCGGAATGATGTGCTGTCCAATTATTCGGATACGCTGCTCAGCAGCATTAAAAAAGATTTGGGTATTCCGGAAGAAAAGAAAGTCATGCTTTATGCACCAACCTGGCGGGACAATGAATTTTACCAAAAAGGGAAATACAGATTCGAATTCCAATTCGATCTGGAGCGGTGGAAGCGGGAATTCGGCGATGAATGGGTCTTGCTGTCAAGAATGCATTACCTGGTAGCCGAGAATTTCGATTTTACGGCTCACGAGGGCATTGTATATGACGTTTCGACTTATCCTGATATCCGGGATCTGTATTTGGTGTCAGATCTTTTGATCACTGACTATTCGTCAGTGTTCTTCGATTACGCAATCCTGAATCGTCCGATCGTGTTCTTCATGTATGATCTTGAAAATTACCGCGATCAATTACGCGGCTTTTATATCGATATCGAGAACGATGCACCTGGTCCGATTGTCCAGACTGAAGCTGATTTATTCGCGGCCATCAATGAATTACAGGACACTGACATACGGAGCCACCCAAAATTCGATGCGTTCCGAAACAAATTTTCCTCATTGGAAGACGGTCATGCTGCTCAGCGAGTGGTAGAAGCCTTCCTCGAGTAGTATGATAAAATATAAGTAGGTGAGGAATTTTTATGAAATCAGTTTTTAAAGTATTGCAGGAACAAATTCAATACTTCTATTTAGTCAGAAGACTTTCCATATATGAACTGCGCAGCATGGCTAGCGGAAATTACCTGGGCATGGCATGGGAAATTATCAATCCAGCCATCCAAATCGCCATTTATTGGTTCGTCTTCGGTTTCGGTATTCGACAGCGCGAACCTGTCGGCGATATACCCTATCTGCAATGGATGTTTGCCGGAATACTCGCTTGGTTCTTTATCACACAATCCGTGATGAAAGGCTCGAAGTCGATATTCAGCAAAATAAAGATGCTTGCAAAGATGAATTTCCCGATGAGTGTCATTCCGAGTTATGTTATTTTTGCGCAATTCTACCCCCACTTGATTCTGCTGGGATTGGGTATGCTTTTCCTGCAGTTTATCGGTTATCCGATTTCAATTTACTATCTGCAATTGCCGCTGTACATGATAGGGCTCCTAGCGTTCCTGTTTAGTCTCGTGTTGATCACCTCGACTTTGACGACGATCATCCGTGACGTTCAGATGCTGTTGCAGTCAGTAATGCGCATGCTGCTCTATCTGTCACCTATTCTATGGCCGCCGACGATATTACCGGAATCTGTGCAGCCTTATATGATGCTAAATCCTTTTTATTATGTTATCGAAGGATACCGATACTCATTACTTGGAGAAGGATGGTATTTCCTTGAAAGTCCGATTTACACACTCTATTTCTGTGGAGTCATCTTAATCACATTTATTGTTGGCGCTTATCTGCACGTGAAATTCAGAAGTCAATTTATTGATTTCCTATAAAATGGGAAGTGAGTCATATGCCTAATTCGGTCGAAGTTCAAAATGTTTCCAAACGATATAAATTATATAAGAAAAGCTCTGAACGGCTGCTCGATTTGCTGATTCCCCATAAGGAATACGGCGAAGCCTTCTATGCGCTGCAGGATGTTTCCTTCGAAGTGGAGGAGGGGTCGATTGTCGGCCTGGTCGGCATCAACGGCTCAGGTAAATCCACCTTGGCCAACATCATTGCTGGCGTAATTCCACCAACGGCGGGGAAAGTCGTGAGCAACGGCAATGTCTCGCTGATTGCGGTCAACGCCGGTCTGGACAATAAACTCACCGGACGCGAAAATATTGAATTGAAGCTTCTTATGCTTGGTTTTTCAAAAACAGAAATCAATGCAATGGAAGAAGAAATCATCGAGTTCGCGGAACTGGAGAAATTTATCGATCAGCCCGTCAAAACTTATTCAAGCGGGATGAAGTCGCGTCTTGGGTTTTCGATTTCAGTGCGCGTCAATCCTGATATCCTGATTATCGACGAAGCTTTGTCGGTAGGGGATAAAGCTTTTGCTGAAAAAAGCCTGAACAAAATGATGGAGTTTAAAGAACAAGGAAAAACGATGTTCTTTGTCAGCCACTCCATTTCCCAGATGAAAAAGTTCTGTGAAAAAATACTTTGGCTGGAGTTTGGCATTGTAAAAGAATACGGTCCTGCTTCTGAAGTATTGGCGCATTACGAAGAATTCCTTGAAGAATTCAAGAATATGTCCAAAAAAGAGAAGAAGAAATACCGTCAGAACGCACTCGACAGACAATCAAAAATTGCATCCAAAGCTTAATCGAACCGGCTCCCGAATGGGGGCCGTTTTTTTTATCTTATTTAACAAAAAGACACTAAAACTGTAAAGAATGCTTAAATATCTTAAAATTCAGAAATTTAATTGACATTTAGTAATTTTCTTGTTAATTTAATAGTTATTAAGATGTGCAGCCACATTTTTTTTATTTTTGTCATTTATCGTTTTAGGACTATATAACTTATTTCTGGAAAATTAAAGGGATTAAGTGAAGTTTTATCGAATGTAGGCTAGTGAAATCAAGGAGGTCTGGGAAATGACGAAGGTTGACCAGAAGAAGATTCTTGTACTCGGTGGAACAAAACATATGATCAATGTGGTGGAAACTGCTAAACGGATAGGCATGTCGCCGATTGTTGTCGACAATGTCATCGGTTCGCCGGCTAAAAGCTATGCCGACAAATCTTATAACACGAGCACTGCCGATATTGAAGGCTTGGCAAAGATCGTCCGGGAAGAAAAAGTGGACGGTGTATTCACTGCCTTTGAAGATATAAATACATGGAATGCTGTTGCCCTGTGCAAAAAAATGGGCTTGCCGTTTTATGCGACAGAAGAGCAATTAGGCATTACATCAAATAAAGATAAATTCAAGGAAATTTGCCGACGTTTTGATGTTCCCGTTATCGAAGAAAGGGAATTGGCGGGAGAACTCGAAGAAACAGCCGTTGCATCCTGGGAATTTCCGGTCATCATCAAGCCGGTTGACAGCTATGCCAGCAAAGGGATAACTGTTTGTTATGATATTGAAGAAGTAAAACAGGGGTTCGCTAAAGCAATGGATTTTTCTAATTCGAAAAAAGCGATAGCCGAACGGTTCATCGATAATTCCTACGGTGTCCAAATGTTCTACACTATACAAAACAGCAATATCGTCCTCACCGCGGTTTGTGACCGTTATGTCTATAAACATTCAAAAGAACATCCGCCATTGCCGACCGCAATGGTGTTTCCTTCCAAACATCAGGATACGTTCATCGAAACGCTGGATTGGAAAATCCGCGATATGATCAATGGCATCGGCATAGAAAATGGCACTGTTTTCATCCAATCCCTTTATGAGGACGGCAATTTCTATATTTATGAAATGGGCTTCCGGCTCAGCGGGGAACAGCATTATCACATCATCAAAAAGCAGACGGACATCGATATTCTTGAGATGATGCTCGATTTCGCCGTCAGCAATCCAATCGACAAATACGATTTACGGGAATTCGACAACGGCCATATGCCTTTGCCGTCCTGTAATCTGCCGATTCTGCTCGAAGCTGGGATCATTGGGGAAATCCGCGGTCTGGATGAAGTCAAAGCGATGCCGCAAGTCATTTCCTGCGTCATCAATGTGGATCAAGGGGACGAAATCATAGTCACCGGTTCCTATACGCAAATGTTCGGGCGTTTCAATATCGTCACGAACACTGCAGAAGAACTGTATGAAACGATTGAAAAGATATACAATACACTTCTAATCACCAATCAGGAAGGCGAAGATATGCTGATGACGAAATTTGTGCCGGATCCAATGGCAATTGGTAAGAATTAAAATCGAAATGGCAGGAAGCGGTGACTATGCCGCTTCTTTTTTCATGGATTTTTATTGGTCAAGCAGCTGTCCCATTCGAACAGAGCCTTTTGTTTTCCGTGATGATATAATGGGAAACAGCTGTTTAATTGAATAAGAAAAGGATGTACATAGATGAAAAATAAAAAAATAGCATGGGGTATGGCAATCGGCTGGATGAGCCTGATTTTTATCCTGTCCCATCAGCCGGCGTCTGTTTCAAGCGGCCTCAGCTCAGGCATCACCGAATTTCTTCTTGGCATCATCACTGATGTATTCCCGGGCAGTGACGCGCGCGTCGAACAATTCCATACATTGGTGCGGAAAAATGCGCATTTCATCGCTTATCTGGTGTTAGGCGTCTTATTGGTGAATGCGCTTGGAAGATGGGGACGATTAGGGGGACGCACACTTGTGGCGGCTTTCACGATTGCCGTTTTGTATGCGGCCTCGGATGAATTCCATCAGCTTTTCATCGAAGGAAGAAGCGGGGAAGTGCGGGATGTACTGATCGACAGTGCCGGCGCAGCGGCTGGGATTGCAATATGCTGGCTGATCGATTATCTGCTCCGTAAGAGAAAGTTGAAGGATTGATCGGCTATAAATACACAGGAAATAATGTTGCTGGGATTTAACCTTTACTTAACCTGCTGAGAATATTGTGTTGTTACAGCTAATCACCAACACGATCTCTCAGAAGGGGGCAGTTTAAATTGATCGATATATACTTTGATCCGAAATACGGAAAGCTATATGAAAAAGTGGAAAAAGGTCATTTTGAGATTTTCGACTTTGATCATCTGTTCGGAAAAGTTCAGCATATGTATATTAAACGTGAGATTTCCGAAAAAATTGATGACAGGGTTTATTACGATATAGTCACACCTTATGGTTATGGCGGACCGGTCATTACAGAATACCAAACTGAAACCCGGAAGGAATTAGTGCGCGAATTTCATAAGGCGTTTGCCCGGCATTGCACACATCAGAGGATCGTAAGTGAATTCATCCGTTTTCACCCTTTGCTGGATAATGCCAGAGATTTCAAGCATATGTATGATGTCCAATATATGCGGCCCACGGTTGGCACCAATCTTCTGGCACACGAAGATCCAATTGCGGAGGAACTTTCGAAAACACCACGTAAAAATATACGCCGGGCACTGAGGGAAGGCGTAAAATACAGAGTGATTGAAAACCCGGATAATCTTGAGGCTTTTAAAAGTATCTATTACGCCACGATGGAACGCAAAAACGCGGATGATTATTATTTTTTCGGTGACGATTATTTCGACGAACTGGCAAGTACGCTCGGAGGCCATCTTTTAGTCACGGAAGCTTGGTATCACGGGGAAATCATCGGTATGACGCTGACTTTTAAATACAATAAAATCCTTCATACCCACCTTTCAGGAACGTATGAAGAATATCATCATCTTTATCCTGTCTATATTATGCAATATGCCACTACCCTGTGGGGGAAAGAGAATGGATATCATCTGCTCCACGGAGGCGGCGGCCTGACCAACAGCCTTGATGACAGCTTATATCAGTTTAAAAAGCAATTCGGCAAACATCACTCTTTCGGTTTTCAAGCTGGCAAAAAAATTTGGAACCCGGAAATCTATAAGAAATTATACGAAGCCGCAGATGTGGCAATGGAAGAAGATTTCTTCCCCGCCTATCGAGCGAAAGCCAGATGCAAAGTTTAGCGGCGGAATAACCCGAAAGCCCGTACAGAAAATCCTGTACGGGCTTTTAGATTTACTTTAGATCAGCGCTTTTTTATCTTACGTAAGTTGTCACATAGGAGGGGCGCGGGAAAATATTTGGAACTTTATCGATGCCTTCTGCTGTTCCGCGTTTGGCGTGCGCGCTGCCATAAGCATTCGACTGCTGCCAGTCTTTGAAGGAATTTTCATCTTCCCATAGCGTGAGGATCACATAAGTATCCGAATTCAACGGACGCAGCACGCGAATCGCTTTGAATCCAGGTTCGTCTTCGATTTTGCGGGCGCGGTTCCGGAATCTTTCTTCAAACCGTTCCTTGCCTTCTTCTGTCACCGGTATATTATTGAAAACCGCAAAGAATCCTGCATTAATGTCTCCGCTTGCATCGAGAATCTCATAGGTATCCACATCCGGCAACAGTGCTGCACCTTCCGTTTCGTATAACAGGACTGCATCCTGCCCGTTCATCAGGTAAATCAGCCGTGCATTCGGCAAACTGGCAACAAAGCCCATCGCCTGGTCAATATGGCCGCTCCATTTATGTAATTCCATGTCAAAAACCTCCTGCCTTCATTTCCTACCATAATCTTATCGTTTTTATTTTCCTTTAGCCAATTTTTTTACCTTAGTTTAACCATAGGTGTTTAAAATCGGAATCTAAGCATAGTTCAAGCAGCGATCAATCCGAATAGGCGAGGTGAAAAAATGAAGGATATTTATTTCAATAAAGATTATGGAATGCTGTATGAAAAAATCGAGAATGGAAAATGTGAAGTCTATGAATTTCGAAATGCGCTGGGGTCCGTTCGCCATCTGTTCATCAAACGGGAAATTCCAATCCGGCTTCCGGACGGCGAGATGTACTACGATCTGACGACGCCATACGGCTATGGCGGGCCAGTCATGCGTCCTGCTGACGGTGTGGACAAGGAGGAACTCGCCCAGGCGTTTATAATGGACTTTGAACAATATTGTATGAGGGAAAATATCGTCAGTGAATTTATCCGTTTCCATCCGGTGCTGAAAAACGCTGCAGACTTTGGTGATTTCTATGACACTGCCTTCATGCGCAACACGATCCAAACCCGTCTTCAAGCTACTAAAGATCCATTGATGAGCGAATATTCGCCTTCGGTCAGGCGATATATACGGAAAGCTCTGAAGCAGGGTGTCGAGTACCGGGTCTATGTAAATCCGGACAGTCTTGATGAATTTCGCGAGCTTTACCTGCAGACCATGGAACGCAATCAAGCGGATGATTATTATTATTTCGATGAGGAGTATTTTACTCAATGTGTCAGCCTGCTGCGTCCGCAGCTGGTGATCGTCGAAGTGAGCTGGAAACAGACGGTCATCGCCATGAGCCTGAATTTTGCAAGCGATGGTGTGCTGCATGTTCACCTGACAGGCAGCCTTGAAGAATACCACGACTTATATGCGCCGAATATTCTGCAGTATGCGCTGCTCAGATGGGGCATGGAAAATAATATCAAATTGATCCATCACGGCGGCGGGCGGACGAATGATCCGGATGATAAATTATATCTTTATAAGAAGAAATACGGCCGCGCCCAGGAACTCGAGTTTCATGTCGGCAGGAAAATCTGGAACAGGGAAATCTACGATCAGCTGTGCTGTGAAACCGATGCAGAAGCCGGAAGTTCTTTCTTTCCAGCCTACCGGGAAAACTTGAGGGTCAAAGAAGAAATTAAGTGAAGATAAGGCGGCCAAACAGAAAACAGCATTCGAGTCTATTGCAGATAGACTCGAATGCTGTTTTTCATTTGTGGAAGCGGCTATCCCCGATAAATCGGGAAATGGCCGGTATTTGTGTCCGGTTTGGCCGCGACTTTCGCGCGTGAAATTCTTTCATAGACAGCGGCATTCCGAATTTTTTTGCCGGTCAGGATATCGAGCGGCTCTGTTTTTGTGAATCCGCTCTTGAACCGATGCAGCGGTTCTGTACTGGCTCCGCCAAGGTGCAATTGCTTCTTGCCGTTGTCGACGCCCCAGCGGCAGGCTTCGGACAGCACCAGGCTGTTGGCGGCGAATTTGAAATAAGCCGGATCATTGGCCGCAAGGTGGTAGTGGAGGTAATCGCCATGATGAACCATCAAGGCTGTTGATATCCGTTTGCCTTCATGTACTGCGTTAATGATAAATTGCTTGCCTGCAAGCGTGCGGAAACTGTCTTCAAGAAATTTTCTGCTGAACACATAATATTCCGGGATGCTGTTCCTTTGAGCCATCAGTTCATAGATACGGCAAAAATCATCCAGCGTTTCACCGGTGAAATCATATTCGATGGTGACGCTATTCTTTAAGGCGCGGCGCACTTGCTGGCGCGTTCCGGATTTGAATTCATCCATAAAATAGTCCTCGGTCGACAAATCGACATACATGGCAATGCCGCGTTTGTCGATCCCGTAGAATTCACCGAAATGCTCGATATTGCCGATCCATGGATTGAAACGGATATATTCCGCGATAATCCGGCTGTCGTGGCAATATTGCTGGAAAGCTTCATCAAATGCAGCTGCCAGTTCCTGTTCACGGCCGGCCTCACATTCGGCAATGAGCGGCCCATTCAGCCCGAAAGGCGTGATTGTATCAAAGTACCCTGTGGTGCCTGGTACGGTGCGTTTGATGAAAGTGTAATGAACGCGTCCGAGGCTGTGTTCGAATTCAAACACCTGCGCCACTCCGCCGTCCTGGCTTTCGTATGCGCTCGCCCATTGGGGCAAAAAGAAAACGTCGGGTAATCCTGTTTTTATGCTCACACTCAAAATTCTCTCTCCCTTCACGTTGTTTACTAATCACTTTCAATGCTAATAAAAGCGGGTTAAATCTGGGTTAAACGGCTCCTGATGAATAAAATAAAATCCATTGTCCCCATTTAACTCAGTTTTAACCTGATTATTGGATGATATTCAAAACAGTTTGGAAAATACACTGCGAAAAGAGGTCTTGATTATGTCGGAACTATTCTTTACACAGGATTACGGCAAGCTCTATGAAAAAATGGAAAAAGGAGTTTGTGAAGTATTCAAATTCAGCCATCCTCTTGGCATTGTGCATCATTTGTTCATCAAACGGGAAATCCCGTTCACTTTGGCGGGGCAGAAATATTATGACGCGATCACACCATATGGCTACGGAGGTCCAGTCATCAAAAATTGTAAAAAAGGGGGAAGGAGGGAGCTGGTCCGACAATTCCATCAGGCGTTTGAAAGTTATTGCGAAAAACAGAACATCGTTTCCGAATTCATTCGTTTTCATCCGATCCTGAAAAATGTCGAAGACTTCCGTGAATTCTACGAAACGGCGTATCTGCGTGAAACGACGGGTACGACTTTAAAAGATTACGAAGACCCGATCGCATCCGAATTTTCCAAATCTGCCAGAAAAGCCATCCGGAAAGCGCTGAAGGCAGGCGTCGAATACCGCGTCACTGTTAATCCTGAATCGCTGGACAGTTTCAAGGAAGTCTATTACGCGACGATGAAACGCCTCAATGCGGAATCTTATTATTATTTCGATGATAAATATTTCAGTAATTGCCTCAAATATTTTGGCGACAGGATTGTTCTGGTGGAAGCCCTGTACGAGGGAGAGGTCATTGGAGCGGAAGTGCATTTTGTTTGTGGAAGCTTCATGCACACCCATCTGTCGGGAACAGTTGAAAACTGCAACCACCTTTCACCGGTCTATGTGATGACCTATGCGGTTGCCATGTGGGGCAAAGAAAATGGCATCGATCTGATTCATGCCGGAGGAGGCGTCACCAATAATCCGGAGGACACCCTGTATCTGTTCAAAAAGAAATTCGGCCAAAATACGAATTTCCAATTCCATATAGGCAAAAAAATCTGGAATCCGGAAATTTACCGGCTGCTGTGCGAGGAGGGGGAAGTCGGCGGCGATGAAGACTTTTTCCCGGCGTACCGTGCTAAAGCATCGAAACTCTTTCCCCAGGAAGATGGCATATTGATCGAGCAGTAAGAAAAGGATCTATATAGGCGACAAGAGCTGTGGCAACAGAAAATCCAGCTCTTTTTTGCATTTTTAGGGAAATAAAACAGAAATAATGGATATCCATTATTTGAGTTATTTTTTGATGGAAATTATTTTATTGCGGAAAAGAGGATTGTCCAAGGAGTTTTTGAGGTATAGAATAAGAACGAATGTTCTTATTCAGAGGAGGTTGCGATATGAAGATGAAGGAATTGCCCGAACGGACCATTGCCTGCCTTGATATGCGCAGCTTTTATGCCAGTTGTGCCGCTATCCAGGAAGGGCTCGATCCGCTTGCGGCCCATATCGCTGTTGTCGGCAATCAGGAACGGAAAGGAAGTGTTGTGCTGGCGGCGTCGCCACGGATGAAGAAAGACTTTGGCGTCAAAACCGGCACACGGCTGTTCGAGATTCCGGACGATCCGCGGATCCGCCTGATCGAACCAAAAATGGAATTCTTTCTGCGGGTCTCTATGGCTATCACCGAACTCATTACGGAATTCGTGCCGAAAAAAGCCGTCCATGTCTACAGTGTCGATGAAAGTTTTATTGATTTTACCGATGTCGGCACGCTATGGGGCGATACCGAAGCGCTCATTGCCCACATTCAGGACGCTTTGCTGCGCCAATTCGGCTTGCCTTCCGCGGTTGGTGTCGGCCCCAATATGCTGCTCGCTAAGCTGGCGCTGGATCAGGAAGGCAAAAAAGTCGGCTTTGCCAAATGGACATATGACGATGTCCCGGAGAAATTGTGGCCGCTTGCGCCGCTCAGCGAAATGTGGGGAATCGGTTCCCGGACTGAAAACACCCTCAACAGCATGGGCATTTTTTCGGTGGGCGACCTCGCCTGTACGGATGTCAAAACACTGGAAGAGCGTTTCGGTATACTCGGCCACCAGCTTTATCAGCACGCCAACGGCATTGATCTGTCAGATCTTGGTTCGCCGCTCGTGAGCGGACAGGTCAGCTACGGGAAAGGGCAAATTCTGTACCGCGATTACATAGAAGTGGAAGACATCATGACCATCATCCTCGAAATGTGCGAAGACATCGCTATGCGAACCCGTCAGGCCAGAAGGGCGGGACGCACCATCCACCTCAGCGTCGGCTACAGCAAATCCGCATTCGGCGGCGGGTTTTCCCGTTCGCGGTCTTTGGAGGAAGCCACCAATGATACCCTTCAAATCTACAAAGTCTGCCAAATAATTTTCGATGAACATTTTCAGAAGAAGCCCGTGCGCCAGATTTCAATTTCCATCGGCAATCTGGAAGAGGAATCTTCGATGCAATTAAGTCTTTTTGAAGCGCGCAAGTGGGAAAAGCGCCGCCTCGGGGCAGCGATGGATCAAATCCGCAACAAATATGGCTATTCGGCCATTTACCGCGCAGTTTCCGGAACAGAAGCCGGCACCGCCATCGCCCGGACCCGGCTGATTGGCGGGCATCAGAAGTAAGGGCCTACCAAAAAATTATTGTTGAACATAAAAAGCCAGTAAGGGAATAGACTGACATAGCGATATGAGACACATATAAAACACCTTCATTAGGCTGCTTGCGCCCCAAATTCTTTGGGTGCCA
>NZ_JBXYIF010000049.1:0-356 GCF_057369535.1 Planococcus sp. RAB007_Raresut | reverse complement strand
AATTTTGCATTTGTAGAGTTTTATTAACAATTTAACGATGTTTTTAGACTATGTCGGATACATAGAGAGAAATACTGACATTCCTAAATACACGTGGCAGAATGAAAACAATTAGATTTTCCAAGCAGAAAGGACACAAGTATGAACTCATTTCAATTTCAGACCGTTTCCAACATTATTTCAGGCTTGGGCTCTATCAATGAACTTGGCAGTATTCTGCAATCACAGAATTATCATAAAGCGCTCTTAGTTACTGATCAGGGAATGATTCAGCATCAGCTTCACCTACCCATCTTAAAAATTTTAGATCAAATTGGCTTGGACTATATTATTTATTCAGATATACAAGCCGACCC
>NZ_JBXYIF010000048.1:0-363 GCF_057369535.1 Planococcus sp. RAB007_Raresut | reverse complement strand
TAAATGCGTGAGTGCTTTTTCTTCTTGTTGTTGCGCTAAAAAAATATCTATACGTTGCAATTCAGCCAATTCAAACGCGACCGGCGCCGATTGCTCCAAGTGCTGCAAAGCTGCGTCATAATTCCCATTTTTATAATCAAATTGGGCGGCAACAATGTTGTTTAACAAGCCAGATTGGGCATACACTCGTTCAATAAAAACCTGTTGATCTTTAGCCGCATCCAACAACCAAACAACACCTAATTGCTCATAAGGATGCAAATCCTTAAAATGGAGGGCTATTTCTTTTTTACGTTGTTCACGTACAAAATAGCGTTTACCCAATAACCAAAATGATTGTGCCAACAAACTGATAATAATAAA
>NZ_JBXYIF010000047.1:0-365 GCF_057369535.1 Planococcus sp. RAB007_Raresut | reverse complement strand
CTTCTTGTGGTGGTTGACCTTTCTTGTTCATCACGCGCATCGATTCCGGTTCGATTTGAAGGATCACAAGCTTTGGATCGTCCGGACCATCGAACCATCCTTCAAGTTTCTCATTCCATACTTTCTCTTTCATCGATTCATCATCCGACACGGTCGCTTTATCGAGGATTTCTAAGTAAGTGTGGCCCACACCATCTACATCGTAGCCGATTAAAATATGCGTATATGGATTCTTTTCTAGTTCTTCTACTTTATCTGTATCGTTCGAGGTTGCTGTGTAGAGTGTGAAATCATCATGGAAAAATGTCATATATCGACTGTGGGGTTTCACCTTATACACGGTCGCCATCGTCCCGACATTGCTA
>NZ_JBXYIF010000046.1:0-371 GCF_057369535.1 Planococcus sp. RAB007_Raresut | reverse complement strand
AAATCCTCACGATTCAGCATGTTGTGCGCGTATTCAAATAGTCGGAAATGGGTACAGGATAGTATAGTAGTGTTACTAAATATTCAGAATATTCTAATAAAGGAGGTGGAGAGAATGGCATCGATCATCCGGAATCGACATCATATGGTGCATGACCCAAAACGTTCATTCTCTAACTTCGGATTCTGGTGGTTCGTCAGCGTCTTTTCCGTCGGATTGCTCCTTGTCGCCTTCGAGTCCGTCCGCAACGGGTTCTCTGCCATTCATCCTGTCTTATCTAGCATGGCTTTCCTCGGTCTCACGTTCGTGCACGGTGTCTGCGCTAACCTGGCTCGTGACGTCAGGTGGCTTATCTACTTGCTCGAGCGCAC
>NZ_JBXYIF010000045.1:0-375 GCF_057369535.1 Planococcus sp. RAB007_Raresut | reverse complement strand
ATGATGAGTAGACCGATATACGTCGTGATTTGGGAAATGTACGTCAACAAGAAGGTACCGATGCCTCCTGCGACGACAATGATGGTCATCGGCATAACAATGACCGTATACGTCTTCAAGTGGGGAGCGAGCTTCATGACTAGAAGTGTAGCGATTGCAGCGGTCACACCGGCTGTGATCACATCCCCGATGCCCGCCATCACGAACGCACCTTCGTCGATTCGAACGGCACCGCTACCGACATACGTTGCAATCGCGATCGTCCCGGCTTCCAGATTCGATCGTCCGAACTGCATGGCGTCCGCTAGCCCGATAATGGCTGGCAGAAGCCGCATCGCAATCGTCGTCGCATCCAATATGAATTGAAGAGACGGA
>NZ_JBXYIF010000044.1:0-377 GCF_057369535.1 Planococcus sp. RAB007_Raresut | reverse complement strand
AAACAAGAAAGAAAAGCAGACGACGATGCTCAGTATCCCGCGTGATTCGTATGTCAACATCGACTACACGGGTTATAACATTCCTTATGGCAAGACGGGACTTGACCAAGATAAGATCACACACGCTTACTATTTCGGTTCGATGGATGAATCGAATCCGAACAACGGGATGCGGATGGCGACGAACACGATCGAAGATTTAGTCGGTGTTGAAATCGACCATGTCGTCTCGCTCAACTTCCAAGGGTTCGTTGATTTCATTGATGCGGTAGGTGGCGTTGAGATTGATGTTCCGTTCTCATCACAACAAAACAGTTACGATGCGTCACGTGAGACAGTTCAAATCGAACAAGGCCTTCAACGGCTTTCTGGTGAAG
>NZ_JBXYIF010000043.1:0-377 GCF_057369535.1 Planococcus sp. RAB007_Raresut | reverse complement strand
AGGGCTTATAGGAAGAGAAGAAGCTAATACAGCTTTTTCTCTTTCTTTGCGTTTGGGAAAGTGTACTTTTACGAACGCTTAATAGATATAAAGCCCATCCTTAAAAATTTAACTTAGGGACTTTTCCAGACCGATGCAAGCGATTGAATGCCCTTCCGAATTTCTCCGATAGTCGGAGCCCCATAGCCGATGATCACTCGGTCGGTGATTTTGGTTTCTTGATACATATGGGATACGGAATCAACTTCAATGCCGAGCGAATCAGCCCTTGCAATTGCTTCTCGTTCCGTTAAGTAAGCAGGTAATTGGACAATGATATGCAGTCCAGCCTCATCTCCTCTAACAGAAAAATCTTCTCCTAAAAATTCATCTATCGC
>NZ_JBXYIF010000042.1:0-379 GCF_057369535.1 Planococcus sp. RAB007_Raresut | reverse complement strand
GACACCTGCATCGGCTTCGCCTGCTTCGGTGTTACTCACCGTCTTCGTGCGGTTCGTTGCTCTACCCCGCGATAATAATATATAGTGAGTTTTTCACATCTCAATATTCTCTCGTATTTCTACGACGTCTAACCAGTATAACACTGTATGGAATTTAATGCTTAAAGAAATCCAAAATGTTATTCAAGGATAATTCATTATGTATAAATATCTTGAAAATAAAAATGGTGACCCCTACGGGATTCGAACCCGTGTTACCGCCGTGAAAGGGCGGTGTCTTAACCGCTTGACCAAGGGGCCGGAATGGCTCCGAAGGTAGGACTCGAACCTACGACCATCGCATTAACAGTGCGGTGCTCTACCACTGAGCTACTTCGGA
>NZ_JBXYIF010000041.1:0-386 GCF_057369535.1 Planococcus sp. RAB007_Raresut | reverse complement strand
GCCGACACGTACGAGCAGGATGAACTGTTCGCGACGCTCGACCCGTTGACGCGCGAGCTCGAACTTCCGCGAGGCGGGAAAGTGCTGATCACCGATACGGTCGGATTTATCCGTGACTTGCCGACGAAACTCGTTGCGGCGTTTCGTTCGACTTTGCAGGAAGTCGTCGGTGCCGACTTGATCCTCCACGTCATCGTTGCATCGAACCCGCACTACCTGAATCAAATCGATACCAGGAATGCGGTATTGGAAGAACTCGGTGCGAGTGAGGTGCCACAGCTCGAGGTATATAATAAGAAAGACCGTCTCACGAAAGACTTCGTCGGCGGACCACTGTTGATCTCGGCAATCGCATCGGAAGATATCGTGACGTTGACAGGAGCACT
>NZ_JBXYIF010000040.1:0-397 GCF_057369535.1 Planococcus sp. RAB007_Raresut | reverse complement strand
ATGATATGCAGTCCAGCCTCATCTCCTCTAACAGAAAAATCTTCTCCTAAAAATTCATCTATCGCTTCAATCAAGCATTTTCTCTTTGAGCGGTAAAGGGTTCGCATTTTGGCGATGTGCTTTTCATATCCTCCGGTCTTAATGAATTCTGCAACGACTAACTGATCGATTTTGGAAACTGTGGGTTTTTGCAGTGCATTGAATGCTTCATATTCTTTCATTAAAGATAAGGGGAGGACAAGATAACTAATCCGAATAGAAGGCAACAAGGTTTTAGAGAATGATCCAAAATAAATCACGTGATTCAAAGCGTCTAAATGAGCCAACGTTGGAATGGAGGCGCCACGATAACGGAATTCTGAATCATAATCATCTTCCACGATGTAACTGGAAGAAG
>NZ_JBXYIF010000003.1:0-468701 GCF_057369535.1 Planococcus sp. RAB007_Raresut | reverse complement strand
TTATTTTAAGACCTGTTTCAGTTTTGAGTTTTTACTCTAAGGATAGTGCGCCATATAAATAGTAGTTTACATATCATAGCGTTATCGGAAGCTGCAAAATAGAAGGGAGATATTTGGTGATTTCTGAATGTCTCCCTTCTATTTAGTACACACCAACAATGAGTGTAACCAATGCCTGTAACCATTCGATTAATGGGAAGAAAGAAGAAACAACAAATTCAAAATCCATCTTCCAAGAGCTGCATTAACAGGAAAACGACGCCAAAGCTTCTGGTGCCAACTGTTCAAGACATGTTGTTTAATTCATACTTGGCGGAGCTCATTGCTTTAATCCATAATTAACGAGCTTTCCCTTAGTTTATAAATTAGGAATGTAATTATGGAGACATTGACCAATAAAAGAAGATGAAATGTGAAACTGAAATCCAGTATGATTAAAATCCCGGTAATAGAGAGGAGACATGTACTGAGAATAGCGGTGATTATAGTGGATTTACCCTGCTTGATTACTTCCATCTCACTGGACCAGTTATAATTAGGGAATTTCAAATTGACAAAGAAGCCCACAATGCTGAAAAGAAGTAAACTAGTGATGGTAAAAGAAATGAAGAGCAGTGAATCCAATAACGATGAACTGAAATTTTGAGTATAGACCAAAATAGCACAAGCTAATCCCGGCACAAATAGCAGCACGTTTAATGCGATCTTGGCTTTTGCAAGGTCCATCAAAGAGAGCGGAGACGTCAACAAAATCCAGATGCTTTGGCCTTCAAAAGATAGGCTTGATGAAGTTGTTGTGGTCAAAAGAATGCATACAGTAGTAAATAGTATGAAGATATACTTGCTTGATAACGTGATAATTGACAGTTCCAAGGTATAGTCATACAACAGAGGGGAAATATTGAACAAGTAAGCCAGGCTGCCAATTAGTAATAGCGCAGGTGTTAGTACCGTATTGCTGACATAGGTGATAGATGATAGATAAAGTTTCAGCTCTTTTGAGAATAGATTTTTAAATAAACTATTGGAAGAAAGTGTGCTAGAATCACGAGCTTTCCTTTTTGACGAAGTAGAGTAGCTTGCAACTAAGAAAGCATATCTTTTAGTAAATACGTAGCCGGTTATGAGAACAAGAGCGAGAGTTATTCCTAGTAAGCACACTAAATTGAAGAAGCCAACTTCTGATGTAGAATTGCTAATGATGCCGAATAAGTAGAGTGGAGAACTATTGGAAAAAATGTCTTTGTAATTTAATGAAGCAGAGTTGTACGTGTTGTATAAAAGAGGTGAAAGGAATAAAAAGAATGTAAGCAAAGCTTCGATCACATTACTATGGATTCTTAAAAAATTAAGGAGAACTTTTACTGCTAATGAAATGATGAATGTTGTTGCGATAACTAGTAAAGGGAGGATCACAACAAGAAGAAGACTGGATAATAGTACGAACCAGAAGTCGGGAAGAATGAACATATGCAACAAGATGCCAGCAAAAACGGCTATTGCAGCAATGAGTAAATAAAGGATCAGGAGTTTGATTACATTAAATAGCTTGGCTTGCCACAATGGCATGGGCAGGCTGAAAATAAGTTCAGTATCTGAAGAAAAAATCAATTTTTTAAGGCCGCTTAAGATGGTCCAGAACCCCAAGGCCCAAAACAAAATGGACGAAAGAATCGGAAAAAACAACATGGATTCTTCGCGGATGTACAAATCAAAGGCGATATAGACAATATAGCCAATGGCCATGACAACAGCGGCACAATAGCCCGCCAACGTAAGAACAGCATGCTTTCGGTCGTCCTGATTAGTGGATGATCCCAATCTGTAAAACTGAAAATCATTTGCTAAGCTATACTTTTGCAATTGGATGAGCTTACTCATGTGCTGTGATGCTCCTGAATTTTTCACTTAAGCTACTTTCGGACAATAGATTGATCATCGTATCATTGACGACCACTTCGCCGTTGTGGATCATGACCACTTTGTTGCAGAGCTTTTCCGCTACTTCTAAAACATGAGTCGAATACAACACAATGGATCCTTCAGCTGCCCGTTTCTTCATTTCTTCCTGTAAAAAATAAGTGGCGTTCGGATCCAATCCGACAAAGGGTTCATCCAATATGATCAGTTTTGGATTGTGCATAAGGATGGAAATGAGCACCAGTCTTTGTTTCATGCCATGCGAATAGGTAGAAATCAACTCATGGATAGCACTGCCGAAATTGAGCTTTTTCAGCAAAGTGTTCAATTGCTCGTTTATCGTCGCGTTATCAATTTGATAAATGCTTCCAATGAGTTCCAAGTACGAATACCCCGTCATGTTTCCGTAGAGTACAGGAGTGTCGGGCGAGTATCCGACCATCTGTTTAAATTCTTGTGGGTTTTTCTTTATACTCACGCCATCTAATTCAATATCTCCTTGATCGAAGCCATGAATGCCCACGATGGATTTTATGGAAGTCGTTTTTCCTGCCCCGTTCATGCCGATGAAAGCGCAAATATCGCCTTTAACCAAATCTAAGGTTAAGTTCTTAATGCCTTTTTCAGATCCTTTGTATAACTTGGTCAAGTTGTTAATCGATAACATTTGAACCAGCCTCCTTCAATTATGCCTTTTTCAGATTCCTACTGGCCCATGAGAGATTCAGTGAAATGAATGCCAAACAAGTTGCAATACTGAAGTAATTCAAGTCGTGGACCGACAGCAACTGGTTCTCCGCCAGATTTAAGATGCCGCCTGGGGATAGCTGGAACAAGAGGTGGTTGAACCCCTTGATCAGAATAAAGAAAATAGAAGCAGCGATTGTTGTGACGGCGATCAGGATGGGGCTCTTCACAAAGGTACTGATCAAGATGGCAAGACTCACGACGAAAAGGATCCACAAACTGTACAACAGCAGAAACAGCACAAAGTTTGAAAAAGAGAAAGAACCGAATAAGAAGATGGTGTAAACATAGGAAACGACTGCCCCTATGGAGATGCTGAACATGCTGATTATCCAATGGCCAGCCAGCTTTGACACTAGGTAGGAGCGCAGTGAAACAGGGCGGGTCAATATGAAATCTTGCATACCGCTATTGCGGTCGGCTGCAATCAGCCCCATTAAGCTAATAATCAGGATGATGAGTCCGATTTGATTGAATTGGCCGGAAATGGTGGACAGTAGAACTTCAGCAGAACTTGGTACCGGCCGGTTCGGATCGATGGTGATGCCATCTGCGCCGCCAACATTTTCAAGTATAACGTCCATGTATTTAGTGATCAGCGGTTGAGTAAGGCCCAAAATCACGAAAAACAGCGTTAACCAGATGAACTTAAATTCTTTTGCGGCTTCTACTAGTTCAGTGCGCGTTAATGTATAAAAGTTTGTCATGTGTCCGACACCATCTCCAGGAAAATTTCTTCTATCCCTCTTTCATAAAACTCAATGGACGTAATATCCATTTCTTTTGCAGCGAAGTCGTTTACGACTTTATTTAAATGCAATTCTTTAGCTCCTGTTAAAAGAAAGGTGTTCGGTGATAGGCATTCAACGCCTTCAACCTCAGAGCTTTTCAAAGCTTCACTTGTTTTTGGGACATTCCCCATCTTCACAAGAATTTGTTTACGCTCTGTTTTCTGAAAATCGTCATTTATGTTTACGACAATCCTTCCATTTTTAATGATGATAAACCGGTCGCAAAATTCGCTGGCGTCATCCAATATATGGGTCGAAATGATGACGGTCGTCCGCTTCTTTAAGCGAGCGATCAATTTTTTTACTTCATTCCGGCCGATCGGATCCAACGCAGAAACCGGTTCATCCAAAATCAGCAGCAGCGGCTGGTGCAAAATGGCCTGGGCGATCCCTAGCCGCTGCTTCATGCCGCCGGATAATTGTTCCACTTTGTAATGTCCCTTTTCCTCAAGCCCGACTTCTTTTAAAACCGCTGAAATATTCCCCTGTAAAAACTCCTTATCCAAGCCCGACAATTTTCCGAAGAAAAAGAGCGATTCTTCACAGGTCATCCACGGCTTGAAGTCCGTCTGCTGGGACAAATAGCCAATGCTTTTCTTGTGCTGCACGATGGGTGTGGAATTGAAAGTGATGGCTCCTTGTTCATGTTGCAGAATGCCGGTCATGCATTTAATGAGCGTCGTTTTTCCGGCTCCGTTCGGTCCCAACAAGCCCACACACTCGCCTTCGGCAATTGAGAAGGTGACATCGCTTAAAATTTTTCTTTTTTTGATGGTCTTATGAAGCTTCTCGACTGTAATCATTTCGGATCATTCTCCTTCCAATCACTAAATACAGTATCGGTCCGAGCAATTGGAGCAATAGAATGATGACCAGCCAAATATAGGGGGAGACAATCAGCACTTTTCTTTTGTACCAATCATAGAGTGCAACTCCAATCAGTAATAAGTTGAAGAAAATAATTGGCAAGGCAAAAGGCAAAATCTGTGGCCAGTCAATTTCCAGTAGAGCAGACATATCTGTATTCATCTGAATCACTCCTTCAATTATCATTATCAATAATGATAATTGAAAAGTCAACCATATTATTGTATTTTAGATACAGACTCAAAATACATTAAAGAGTAATATCATTTTTTATTGTAAGAAAATCCTGATATAAATGGTGACAAGAAGTTGGTAATCCCGAAGAAAGTCTATATAACAGCTCACTATCATGAATAAAAAGGGGATTGAAATAGATGGAATTTGATTTATTTAAAAACCAGGTCAGGTTTAAAATCGCTTTGGAATTAATAGATGTCGATGAAGGATACTCGATTATGCAACTGAATAAACTATTGAAAGAAGTATCGCAAGCAACATTATACAGACATGTGAACTCAATGGTTGATGACGATTTATTGAAAGTCGTTGGCATAAATCGAATTGGAAAAGTTGAAGAAAAGCTGTATGCGCTGAATACCCAAGCCTATAAGATCAGTGAAGAAGATTGGCAGTCTGCAACATACAGCGATAAAATAAAATTTGTAACTTACTTTTTTATGTATATTCTTCAGAACTACAAAGACTATCATGAGAACAGAGTTGGCGAAGGTACTCAAGATCAAGCGACATTTTCCTTAGTGAAATTGAACTTAACAGATAACTCATTCGAAGATTTTCAGTCGGAGTTAAGTACGTTAATGGAAAAATACTATAATAGAAAAGAAGATAAAGATGGAACAGATCGTACGATTTCGATGGTGATTATTCCGTAATTTCTCTTCTTTGAGAAGAAAATGTGCTTTAATTAATTTTGTTTACATATGATTGCTTATCGGCAGTTCCAGAGTAAGAGCAGGTACTTTTTATAAAGTATCTGCTCTTTTTAAACAACGTTATTATTTTTTTATATCAATGATATCTGGATTAACATCAGAAATTAAACAACTTAATTTTCAGTTTTGTAAAACACGGTCTTGATATAGAGGACTTCCTGAGTTTGTTATTAAACGGCTTTATTACTAACAAACAGTTCATTGAATCAGAAATATGCTGCTGCTAAAAATATGAAGTGTAGATTTGACGGAAAAGGGAATTCCTAAAAAGAAGCTTTTAATTACAATAAAGCAATAGGAAGGAATGAAGATAATGGCTCAATTACTGAAAGGGAAGACGGCAATCATTACGGGAGCGGGTAAGGGGATCGGAAAGGCGACGGCTATTGCACTGGCGGAAGAAGGCGTCAATATCGGAATGATGGCACGCACAGAATCCGATCTGAAGTCGGTTGCGGAAGAATTGAATAGCCGAGGCGTCGAGGCGAGCTATGCGACAGCTGATGTTTCAGATATGGAGGAGGTCAACCAGGCAGTGGAGAAACTGACAAGAGATCTCGGACCGGCGGACATATTGATCAATAATGCGGGGATCGGCACATTCGGCCCATTTCTCGAAATCGATCCAAGCGAGTGGAAAAAGATGATCGATGTCAATCTGATGGGAATGTATTATGTGACACGCGCTGTTCTGCCGCAATTGATCGAGAAAAACGGCGGGGATATCATCAATATCTCCTCCATGTCCGGTGTCAAAGGCACAGAAGGATCTAGTGCCTATAGTGCTTCGAAGTTTGGCGTGCTCGGCATGACTGAATCGCTGTCACAGGAAGTCCGCAAATACAATATCCGTGTTTTTGCATTGACTCCGAGCCTTGTTATCACTGAATTTTTCGGTGATGGCAATAAACCGGAGAAGAGTGAAGAGAAATTCATGCAGGCAGAAGATCTGGCTGAATATATGGTTGCCCAGCTCAAGCTGCATCCGCGGATTTTCATTCCGAAATCGAGCTTGTGGGCGACCAATCCGTTCTAAAAACAGCTGCGGATAGTATTTTGCTGCTTCCGGATAGTATTATAGATTTGAGGATTGTATTTTTAAAATGCGGACAGTATTGGGTTGCTTCCGGATAGTATATCCATTTATCTGGAAGAACAAGCAGGGCATTCAGAAGAGGAAGTGGTCATTTGGTGAAATGGAAAGAAGAAATGATGATTAAACAACCGATTGAGAAGGTTTGGCAGCTGTTTTTGGACGAAAACGCCAAAATTCTTTATCCTAAACTGGAAGATCACGTACTGGTGGAAAATGAAAACAATGAAACGGGTGCAAAACATGCGCAAAGTTATATGGAAGGCAAACAGCTGCAGACCTATATAGTAGAAACTATGCTGTTTGAAGACACACTCAATAAAAAAGTCCGCCATACCCGATTTGAGATGAACGGCCTTTTTGAAGTCAATTATATCTTCACATTGGATAAAAAAGGCGAAGATCTTACACTGTTCACCTATGAGGGGACCCAAAAAGGATTGACAGTTACAGGGAAAGCCATGCTGATGGCCGGCAGCAAAAAAAGACGGAACGAAACAGTCCGGGATTTTATGCAGCGCGTTGAAACCAAGGCGGAAAAAGCTGCAAAAGAATAAAGATTACTGAGAAAGCCCGGATGTCCGGGCTTTCTTTTAATTTATTTATAACAGGGCTATACTGGTAATAACTAGGGAAAAGAGACACTCAAATTATAATATCCAGTAATGGATGATCGGGAAGGGGAAAAGTGAGGATGATTGAATGGGAAGAAGAACGTGTTAAGCATCAGGATATCGACAAGGTGTGGTTGCTGTTTGCGGATGCCAATATCCAAAAAATCATGCCGGAAATTGAAAAGCATGAGCTGATTGAAAAGTCCGAACAGGAAGTTGGAGCAAAACATTTGCAGAGCTATAAAGAAGGAAAGCGAATTGAGACCTATATCGTCAATACACTGGCTTATGAGGATAAACCTGACAAAAAATATAAGCAAATCTTTTTTGTGACCGGCAAGGCATTTGAAATCGACTTATGTTTTTCGCTGATCAAACAAGGCGAAAAGGAGACCAAATTGGTTTATTCCGGCTGTAACCAAGGACGTAATTTTATTGGCAGGGCCATGATGAAAATGGCCAGCAATAAGAGCAACTTAAAGACAGTGGAAGCGTTCCTGGACCGCGTCGAACAAGAGGCGATGAACGTTTAACTCTGCATTTTAAATAATAAATTGTAGTGAATTCTAAAAGATAGAGGTATCCAATACTAATATATGTAGTAAATTACATAAGGATTATCTCTAAATTCCAAATACAGCAAACAAGAAGCAAATTGAACTAATAGGTTCTATAACTAACGTTATCAAAGTAATCCCAGGGAATCGATAGTGAATTAACGGGAGTTTTTACTAATTATTCATCACGTTTATCAATTTAATGGAAATTTTAAAGGAAACTGTAACCTTTTTTGTTTTATTTCGCCTAAGATTAAAAGGGGGTAGGATAATGAAAAGAACTTTCTTTATACTAATGACTCTCGTTACAATGTCCGGATGTTCATCACCGTTTGAAGAGAAGGCAGCGAAGCCAGCACAGACCACTCAGTCTGCACAGCAAGACAAGGAATGTCCTGATGGCGTTATCGATTGGGTAGATGTTTTAAAAATAAACGATATCCAGTATTCTGCGTTATGGAATGAATCAATACCGGTTGAAGAGCATATGAAAGGCGAAGTGGTGGGGGAAATAAGCTTTCAAATGGATGGTAATGCCTGTTCGAATCACCGGATGGAGAACGGCGATGCAGCGTTTTTGGACGTGGGTACTGAAGTATTCGAATTTATCGGCTACGATTCCGATTTCCGTGTAATTGCAAATGATATGATTTACGAAGTGAATGAAAATAAGAAAGCCCAGACGATCGGTGATCTTTATGATATAGAAGGAAAAGTTGTGGGAATGAGTCTTAGAAGCTATTTCGACGGAAGTTTTATAACGGATTTGAAAGAAGAACATTGGAAGGAATTTCTCGGTGAGTATTTGGCTCTGGAATACGTGGGCTTTGATAAAATTTACGAAAAAATTGGCAATGAAGACAGCACATTCTTAGATATCCACTTGGAAGACGGCACTTCTCTGCGACTCGGTTACTGGACGGAAGCCAATGTGGTCAATCCAGGTGCGTATGCCAGTGAAAGGATGCTTGAGATTATCGAGCAATATCAATAAAAATAGAACAGGAGAAAAATATGAGCTTCCAAATCCGTGACATGAAAGAAGAAGACATTAAAGAGGTCCAGCAAGTTGCGAAAACGAGCTGGAACGATACATATGAAGGAATAATTCCGGCACATATCCAGGAAAGCTTTTTAAATTCAGCCTACAGTGACGAAATGATGAAGCGACGTCTCGCTGTGTCTTCCTTGTATGTTGCGGAAGCTGACGGCCATGTTGTGGGGTTCGGCAATTTTTCAAATGTAAAAGAAGAAGGTGAAGTGGAGTTGGGAGCTATTTATCTGCTTCCTGAACATCAAGGCAAGGGAATGGGTACAGCTTTATTGAATGAAGGAATAAACAACGCACAGGATGTGTCAAAGGTATTCGTAAATGTGGAAAAAGAAAATGAAACGGGTGTCAACTTCTATAAAGCTAAAGGTTTTAACAAGCTAACGGAGTTTGAAGACGACTTGGACGGCCATATAACAATTATGATCCGATTGGTAAAAGACCTGCTTAATGAAAAAAGAATTTGACATTTATTCAGGAAGTATATGTAGATAAATACAAAAGGATTTACCAAATAAAACAAAATAGTAATAAGTAATCAAAAGTCCCAGGAGGCAGACTCATGAGTGATAGTTACCCAAGACATATTGTGGCAGTGTCCGCTTATATAACGAATGAAGAGGGAGAGGCTTTACTTATCAAAGCGCATTGGCGCAAAGACACATGGGAGCCGCCGGGCGGCCAAGTGGAGCAAGGCGAAGCACTGGATGAAGCAGTTCGCAGGGAAGTACTGGAGGAAACAGGGATAAGTATTGATCTTCAAGGAATAACTGGTGTCTATTATAGCGCAAGCAGCGAAATTTTGTCTGTGGTATTCCGGGCAACTTGTATCAAGTCTGAAATCAGGATGCAGCCGGAAGAAATCTTCGACGCGAAATTCGTTGCGTTGACAGAAGATAATATAGAAGAATACATAACGCGGCCCCATATGGTTTCCAGAACCTTGGACGCTATGCAGGCCGAAGATTGCGTACCTTATGAGACCTGGGAAACTCGTCCTTATAACTTACTGGGACGCATTGAAAAGAAAAAGCTATCCATTAACTAAGAGCTGAAAAGGAAGTGGAATTTTTTTATGTTGACTGTCTATGAACGAGGCGGTGTGATTTGTGCTGAAGGTTTGATCGAAGCGATTGGACAGAAGGTATTTCTTTATTTGGTTGATGGCATGCTGATCGATTGTGGTCCCGAAATTTTACAGGAAGAATTGCTGCCTTTTTTCCGCACGCACATATTTGAACAAGTTATTCTCACTCATAATCATGAAGACCACACAGGAAACGCGGCCTGGATCCAGAACAATTTGGATAAGCCTATTTACATTCATCCAGCTGGCCTTGCTGTTTGTTTAGAGGACGGTGACTATCCAGCTTACCGGCAGTATACGTGGGGAGGCCGAAAAGCTTTTGCTCCTGGAATTCTGAAGACCGAAATCGTTTCAAACACTCTGGAATGGCAGGTCTTGTATACACCAGGACATGCTGATGACCACATCGCCTTATATAATCTGGAACGAAAACTTATGTTCACGGGTGATCTTTTTGTTTCTTCAAGAACAAAAGTCAGTATGAAATCGGAGTCGATTCCACAAATAATGGCATCAATCGAGCTGCTGCTTCAGCAAGATTTTGAAGCGATTTATTGCAGTCATGCCGGATATCTTGAAAATGGAAGAGAGTTGCTCGAGAAAAAGCTCAGTTATTTGGAGGAAGTCTCCGAAAAAGTGCAAGTACTTGCGCGCGAAGGAAAATCACCCGATGAAATTGCCGGTCTTTTATTCCCTGGAGACTATCCTATCGTTTACTTTTCAGATAGGGAATGGGACACAGTGCATCTCGTGAACTCGATCATGAAAAGTTCCGCTTTCAATTAAATATCAAATGGTTCTGTTGCACTCATAAAACCTCCAGTTTCGGAGGTTTTTTCATTAGTAAAATAAAACTTTTATTTTTGATATACTAATGGTAATGGTATTGACGATAAATTCTGAAAATATCGAAGGGAGTTGCCGCAATGGGCTTTTTGAAGTTTTTTCTTGAGTTATTAGTGATTGCTGTCCTAATTTATATTATCAGCGGCCGTTTGATGGGTCCGAAAGTGGATATCCGGAAACGCATTCTTTCTGTGTCATTGGGAGTTGTCCTTACAACATTCCTTTACTGGTATTCTTATTTGCGTTTTACAGATTACATGGATTTAGGCGCGATTCAAATCGTTCAAGATGAAACATCTATTCTTTGGATTGGCAGCATGCTGCTGATCTCGATGTTATTGTATTTATTCTTTGAATTATTTGATCCGGTTGAGCTGGGTGAATCAGGAGAACCGAAGACTGGGAAAGCTATCTTTTTTATACGCTGGAGAAATCGGCTGAGAGAGCAGAGGCGTCTCAGCAGGATCCTTGAGATTTCAGTCCGCAACGGATTTTCACAGGCGCTGGATTTTGCACGCCACCGGGGGGAGAATGACCTTGAACTGGCGCGTGCTTTCCGTGTTACGCTGGAGGAAAGCGGAGGCATATTTATAAAGTTCGGCCAGATGCTTTCGACCCACACCGAATTGTTTCCACCTGCATTTATCAGAGAACTGGGTTCATTGCAGCAAAATGTCAAACCGCTCACGAGTGAGCAAGTAGAGCGTTTATTGAATGAAAAACTGCCTTACCGGATAGAAGATGTTTTTGCGGAGGTTGATAAGGAACCGATTGCTGCGGGATCCATCGGTCAAGTTCATAAGGCGCTCTTGAGAAATGGTGATGAAGTGGTCGTGAAACTGCTGCGTCCTGATATTCGAAGCATCATGAGAGATGATTTGAACTTACTGGTGGCATTCACCGAATGGCTGTCCGTGAAATCCGCTTGGATCAACAGCATCGGCATCCGGGATCTGGCAATCGGTTTTGCCAACAGTATGCGTGAAGAAGTGAATTTTAATATTGAGATACGCAATACAATTCAGCTCGGCAATATTATGGGAAAAAGCGATTATGATATCAAGGTTCCAAAAGTCTATACAGAATACAGCAATGACAAAATTATCGTACTGGAATATCTGGAGGGCAAGAGCATTGCGAAAGGACAGGAATTATTTGACCGCTATCAGGTCGATCGCAGTGAATTTGCACGGACTATTCTTTTCTCTTATCTGGAACAGATGTTTTTCAACGGTATTTTCCATGCAGATCCGCATCCAGGCAACATCTTTGTGGATCGTATGGACGGCAGTCCGATCATTCTGGATTTCGGTGCAGTCGGAAGGTTGTCTGATGAACAGCAGAAGGCGCTGAACCTTTTTGTTATCGGTATTCAGCAGAATGATGCAGAAGTCATGGCTGACGCAGTGATGGCACTTGTACAGGACACCCAAAGCATGGATCGAAAGAAATTTGAATACGCTATTGGCCAAAGCCTTATGCGCATCTCTTATATCGATAAGATCCCGACACGGGAATTGATCCATTCCATGTTTGATATCGTACGGGATTTCGGCTTGAAATTCTATCCGCCGGTGGGTACGGCGTTACGGGCATTAATCGTTCTCGACAGCACGATCCACACGATGGATCCGGATTTCGATATGTTCAGGGAATCCAAGACATTTGCCAAAAAGTATAAAGCTTCTTATCTGTTTAAACCTTTTACACAGCCTTCAGCAACGAAAGAAAAATTGGAAGAAGAGCTGGCTGTATGGCTTCCGGAGTTAATGAAAGTGCCTAAAAGATTGGACCGGCTTGTCCAGCGCGTGGAGTCTGGCAAAGTGATCTTACATCACGACGTATTTTCGGACAAACATAATTCCATGTTCGTCACGCAATTGTTTTCACGTTTCGTATTGCTGATGACAGGCATCACATTCGGTCTCGTGTCAGCAGCTTTATTGGCTATTGCACAGTTTATCGACACAGCATATGCGGTATATTTAAATATAGCGTCATATGCAGGTCTATTTTTAAGTGTAGTATTATTGGTTAGACTGTCGATACAGGCAATTCGTGATATGAAACGCACGAGTGGCCTGTAGGACGCTGTATGCTCACGCAGGGACACTGCAGGAGTGAAAAGGAGTGGATTAAATGGAAAGACCGAGTCCAAGAGAGATTCTCGAACAGAAAATGCGCGAAACGCGTCCGTCCTGGACGCGTAAAGCTCCAGCAAAACCGCGTAAATATAAATCCAGTATGAAACGGGTTGATGACTACGTTGTACTTGATTTTGAGACAACCGGTCTGCGTGCCGGCAGCGATAAAATCATTCAAATCGGCGCCGTCAAATACATTAACCATATGCATAAGGACACCATGTATTTAACGATTAATCCCGAACAGCACATCTCAAGCACGATTACGCGGATAACAGGCATTACGAATGCAGATGTGCGTGATGCACCGGTTATCGAGGAAGTTGCACATGAATTGATCCAGTTCATCGGAGGATTGCCGATCATCGCGCATAACGCGCCGTTTGATATGGGATTCCTGTACGCATTGGAGGAAATCACGCCGATACCGGAGTATACGGTTATCGATACAGTGAAACTGGCGCGTAAAGTGATACCAGAGACACCGAACCATAAGCTGACGACTTTATCAGCGTTCCTGGAGCTTGAGCATAATGCGCACGACGCGCTCGGTGACTGTCTGGCAACAGCTGCGATTTATCAGTTTTGTATAGATCGTATATGAATACTTTAATTTGGATTACTTATAGTAATGAAAACCCCTCAAAATTCGTTTTGAGGGGTTTTTAAAAAATTTTAAAGGTTATTTATAGGAAGGAGTGTTCGTTTTGAATGAATTTCCTAATAAAAGAAGTAAATCCATATTAACTCAAAATGAGATAATTGCTTTATACTTGGAAGGTTACAGTACTTCTGAAATAGGTAGTTTCTCGAACGTTTCAGCCAGATATATACGTTCGATACTTAATAAAAATCAGGTCGAAATGAGACCTATAGGCAGTTGGAAAAGAAAATTTAAAGTGAACGAAAACTATTTTAAAACATGGTCCAATAATATGGCATATATATTGGGCTTTTTTATGGCCGACGGATGTATGGTACAAGATCAGCAAACAATAAGTTTCGCCCATAAGGAAAAGTATATTCTTATGCAAATAAAAGACGTAATAGAATCAACTCATCCTATCATACAGAATCCAATTACAGGCGTTTACATCTTAAATATTCACAGTAAAATTATGAAAACCGATTTAATGAAACTACATGGAGTTACAAGCAAAAAATCGAAAGAATTAATCTTCCCAATAATACCAGAAGAATATATGTCTCATTTTATTCGAGGTTATTTTGATGGAGATGGATATGTAAATTATAAGAGCTACTTTGTCAGTATTGTTGGTGGTTCGATAGAATTCATGAAATCATTACAAAACAAAATTGAAGTACATGGATTTGCAACGAATTTTACTACACACGAAAATCATTATCGAGTTTATGTTAGTGGTAGAAAAACAATTAAAAACTTTTCTGAATGGCTTTATAAAGATAAAGAACTATTTTTAGAAAGGAAGTATGAAGAGTTCAACAAAGAAAAAGAAGATGTATCAATTTTAAGAGATAAGATCAAAATGCATAATAACGCTAAAAAGGCTAGGAGTGATAGAGGTAGCAATAACTTAAAAAATAATTAAGTAGACATAATATAAATTATAGGAAGTTGCGTATCAAATCATAAGTATACTTTTGATATTGAGACGAAAGCTGTTTTTTCATTGAAACCAGCCTAATTTCACAATATCACTTATATTGACGTTTTAGTTGCTTCAAATACGTTTCTGTTTTACAACCATAAAAATTGTTTGAGACATTTATTTAATCTCTGATATGGTCTCAAAATAAATAAACGAAATTGCCTGTGGAACTTTCAGCAATTTCGTTTTTCTAATTTCATTGAAATCTTTATAGCTTATTTAATTTTTATTGTTTGCTGCCTTATAATTTCTATCATTTCATGTATTCCAATTCATCTCTGATCCAACTTTACAGCGTCTCAAAATCGATATCTTCCACGTATGCATCAATTACTGCAGCTTTGTTGCTGACTTTAGCCATCTCCAGCGCATCTTTTAACTCTTGGGGGTTTTTGGCTGTGTAGCCTAAGCCGCCGCAAGCTTCAGCAAACGCCGCAAAATCTATATTGGCAAGCTCGATATTCGTCGGTTTGTTCCCCATTTCTTCCTGTTCGGTTTCAATCAATTGGATCTTCTGGTTGTTCATGACCACTATAATGATTGGCAGATCGTATTTGACCGCTGTCACAAAATCCTGCATGCCCATTGAAAAACCGCCGTCACCGATCAAAGCGATTACTTGTTTCTCCGGATACGCCAGTTTTCCGGCTATTGCACCGGGCAAACCGCAGCCCATCGTTGCAATCCATGCGGAAACGACCATTTTTTGATCTGTCAGCTTTAAATACCGTGCGGACCAGAGCGTCACGCTTCCTACGTCGAGTGATACGACCGCTCCAGGTTCCAAAATACTCTGCACTTCTGCTATTACTTGCTGTGGCTGCAGCTGCTCCGTCTCTTTCGCCATCTCCTGCTGCAACCTCTCATCCCATTTATCCCGTTTTTCTTGAGATTTTTTAAGGAATGTATCATCTTTAGGCTGGATATTTTCAATAAACCAAGCCATGACCGGTTCCAATTCACTGGCAATGCCTATGGTTGCCGGATAATATTTACCGATTACAGCCGGATCGATATCAATTTGGATGGCTGGAGCATCATTCGGCAAATAATCCCGGTATGGATAGGCAGTACCCGCTAATATCAATAAATCCGCTTCCTTCATCACTTCCTTAGCCGGTTCAGTCCCTAATTGCCCGAGATGGCCCATATGATTGGGATGCCCGTCAGGAATCAGGCCTTTAGATGGAAATGAAGCAATAAGCGGTGCTTTAATCTCCTCAGCAAACATCAACAGTTCCGCAACCGCTCCTTTTGCCCCTTTCCCTCCCAAAATGACAGGTTTTTTAGCGGATTTGATCAAAGCAGCCGCCTGTTCAAGGTCTTCTTCCGCTGGTCTCAGTTTTGGTTGGGAATAGTTTGACGAAGTCATGGCTTTTTCATATTTTATCTTCGAACTGAACAAATCATCCGAAACAATCAGCACGGCCGGTCCATTTTCCGCATACGCAGACCTAATTGCCTGATTCAGCATATCTGGAAGTTGCTCGGCGGTCTGTACGCGTCTGTTATAAACCGCCACTTGCTCAAACATCGTCTCCAGCTTCAATTCCTGGAAATTATCCGTACCGACCAGCTCACTGCTTACCTGTCCGACAATGGACAATACAGGCACCTTGTCTTTTTTTGCATCATAAAGCCCGTTTTGCAGGTGAACCGCTCCAGGTCCCGCTATTGACATACAGACCCCGATCTGACCCGTCAGCTTGGCATGAGCTGCTGCAGCCAGCGCACCCGTTTCTTCGTGACGGATCTGGATAAACCGGATGTCTTCATCTTTACGCAGTTCCTCCATGAATTCATTGATTGAATCTCCTGGCATTCCGTAAATATGGTCCACTTTCCATTGCTTCAAAAAATCAATGACGTAGGCTCCTGCTTTTTTATCAAACATCCCTTCACTCCTTTATCTCATTGGATACCAAGCAACATTTTTATCTGTTCACCCTTTTCATTCCCCAGCTGCTCCAGTACAAACCCAATGCATACCGTGGCCTAGACTTAAAAACAGCCACTCGATGTCGAATGGCTGTTTTTAAGTGTTTAAGTTATTTATCAGACTGATTGGAGCGACTCTAAGTCCAGGATTTCTATCGTCCGATGATCTTTTTGGCGAATCAAGCCCTCATCTTCAAATTTCGCCAGTTTTCGGCTGATTGTTTCTGGTGTGGTTCCAAGATAAGAGGCTAAATCTTTTCGTGACATCGGCAAGACTATATTTTCATAATCATTGTCCTCTGCCTGCTGTGCCAAGTAAAGAGCGATTCGCGTCTCTGCATTTTCTGTGGCGAAACTGGTCATGAGATGTTCTGTATTATCCAGTCGCTTTGAAAATTCGTTTAAGATTTTCAATGAAATAGTAGGATGCTGCTGGAGAATTTCCTGTAAATCGCCCCGTTGTATGCTGCAAATTTCCGTGTGTTCCATAGCTTCGGCATAGACTTCATGGACCGACTCCCTGAATAACGCCAATTCACCAGTAAACTCTCCCGGATTCAGTATTCGGATAAGCTGCTCTCTGCCATTTTCTGATAACCGGTAAACCCTGATTTTTCCTTTATGGACGATATACAGTGAATTGGAATGATCACCGGCGCGGTATAGAACCTCATTCTTTTTTAAGTTAAGATGTACTGCTGATTTTACGATACTGTTCATTTCATCGTCTTCTAAGTGATTAAAAATCGGTACGATGGAAACGCATGATTTATGATTTTCCGTTTTCTTTGCTTCATTAAGTTTACCCGGTTCCTGCAGCGGCATCTTGCACCCTCCTTAACTGCTAAACACTTCTATTATTTCGTTGTATTAATTTTACCATAAATCTGAAAACTTCATTTTTATCTGGGCTTTAGCGGTCTGGTTCAAGCTACTTTTGTTGATAGGACCGGATAACCCAGACGCACAATGGCTTCTTCGACTTCTTGAGCAGAAACCAATTCTTCGTTAAATACTACTTTCACTTTTCCGGCGTGAAAGAGAACGTTCACACTTTTAACTCCTTGTAGTTTTATTACAGCGTTTTCGATCTTTTTAATGCATGACGGACAAGTTAACGGTTCCATTTTAAATGTAACTTTCAACATGATTCTTCCTCCTGGTTATATTGCTAAGCCTGAACTGGCCGCAATATATTTTCTTTCTTGATTTTATACTGATTGAAGTGCATTAATCGCATGGCATTCAAGATGACTAACAAAACACTTGCTTCGTGTATGAACATGCCGGAAGCTAAATGGATGGATCCCATTAATACACCTGCCAGTAATACCCCGACAATCCCTATGGCAAAGACAGTGTTTTGTTTCATATTGCGTATCGTCGCTTTGGATAAAGAGTAGGCATGGGAGAATTGCAGAAGTTTATCTGCCATCAATACGGCATCCGCTGTTTCCATTGAAATATCTGTACCGCCTTCCCCCATGGCTATTCCAATATTTGCTGCTGCAATTGCCGGCGCATCGTTGACGCCATCTCCTGCCATTGCCACAATGTGACCTTCTGCCTGCAATTGTTGGATAAATTTTACTTTGTCAGCCGGCAGCAGTTCTGGATGGAATTCATCCAAGCCAAGTGCTGTGGCCACTCGTTCAGCCGTAAATCGATTATCTCCTGTCAGCATAATGATTCTCTTAATGCCGTTTCTTCTCATTTCAGCAAGTGCAGCTGGTGCATCTTCCCGAATCTGATCGGCAATGGATATGATGCCTGCGAGCTCTCTATCTGCTGAAATGAAGATAGCTGTATTGCCCATTTTTTCCCGTTCAATCGCATATGCCATTATTTCTGAAGGGATCTCTACGTCATTAGACTCCATAAGTTTGCGGTTGCCGATCGCCACGCATTTTCCATCGACTAACGCCATCAAACCGCGTCCTTTTTTGACTTTGGATTTTTCAGGTGAAGCCAGTTTAATGCCGCGGATTTCAGCCTCTTTGACAATGGTTTTGCCTAAATGGTGTTCTGATACTGTTTCTGCAGAAGCCACCATGCGCAGCAAATCGCTTTCTTCCAAACTATTTAGCGATTTAATAGCAGTCACTTGTGGTTTTCCTTTCGTCAAAGTGCCCGTTTTATCGAAAACAAGCGTATCCACTTTTGAAAAGCGGTCCATCACTTCGCCGCCTTTGATGAGGACCCCATTTTTCGCCCCGTTCCCGATACCCGCTACACTAGAAACAGGTGCACCGATGACCAATGCCCCTGGACAGGCGATAACGAGAAAAGTGATGGCCAAATGCAGGTCCGCTGATAGAATATAGACCATTACCGACAGCACGACGACACCGGGTGTATAAACTGCTGAGAACCTGTTAAGAAACTTTTCGGTTTTCGTTTTAGATTCCTGTGCTTCTTCCACGAGTTCAATGATTTTTGCAAATATAGTATCGTCCCCGACTTTTTCAGCCAGGACTTCGATATAGCCCGATTCGATCATAGTACTGCTGTATACATTGTCTCCATTCTTTTTCAAGGCCGGCACAGATTCACCAGTGATGGCTGCTTCAGCCAGCAATGCCTGACCGCTAATAATTGTTCCATCCACCGGAATTTTACCGCCAGTTCGGACGATGACCCGGTCTCCTATGCCAACTTCTTCAACCGGTACGGTAATATTTATCCCGTCCCGAACAATTGTTGCTTCTTCAGGTGTCAAATCAATCAGACTCTTTAAGGAAGATCTTGTTTTCTCCAATGTCCGTGCTTCCAGATAATCCCCGAACAGAAATAAAAATGTAACAATCGCAGATTCTGTGTATTCACCGATTACTAGTGCGCCAATAACTGCGATAGTAACCAGCATCTCGATGCTGAATGCTTTCATGCGCATTGCTTGCAACGCTTTTAACCCGATTGGTATGCCCGCAATGAGCGTCGCTGCGATCAGGGTCAGCTGCTGAAATTCTGTAAACGCCAGACCATTGAAAAACAGGGCTAAAATGAGCAAGAACCCTGCAAAGAATGTAATCTTCTTTTTATACTGATGGATCAAACCAGCCATTTTCCTTCAACTCCTTCTTCCAATACTATTTCTATCCCAATCATAGTGGATGGAGCTGAAGAACAAATTGACCGGCATCAAGAAAGCAAAAAAAGTCCCCAGTTACTGAAAATACTCAGTCACAGGGGAAGTAATTAGGAACAGTCATAACGAAGACCTATCCACCAATATATGACATTCCAATTTTATTGCGGTTTTTAGCCGTTTGTTCCGTCCGTTCATCGGAGTAGCGATCAGTTCGGCCAGCCCATACATTACTGACGGCCTCCAATAGCGCGTCATCGTCCATCCCGCTCCGGATCAATTCCCTGATGTCAAACCCTTGAACAGCAAAGAGGCATGTATAGAATTTACCATCAGATGACAGGCGTGCCCGTGTACACGAAGAACAAAATGATTCTGAAACAGAAGTGATAAAGCCGACTTGTGAGGCACTGTCTTTATAACGGAACCGTTTTGCCACTTCTCCGTAATAATCTTCATCAACCGCTTCCAGCTCATATTCGTTTTGGAGTAATTCGAGTATTTTTTTCTTCGTAACGACTTTCTTAAAACTCCAGCCATTATCATTTCCGACATCCATAAATTCAATAAAACGAAGCGTTATGCCTTTCTCTTTGAAATAAGCGGCCATCGGCAATATTTCCTGTTCATTCACATCTTTTTGGACGACCATATTCACTTTAATTTCAAACCCGAGCTCTTTTGCAAAATCGATGTTTTCAAGAATCGGCGCCGGACTGACGCCTCTGCCGTTCAGTTTGCCGAACAGTTCTGCATCCAGTGCATCTAAACTGATGTTGAGCCGCCGCAGTCCTGCTGCGTAAAGCGCCGCTCCTTGCTGTTTCAAAAACAGCCCATTGGTGGTCAAACCGATATCTTCTACACCTTCTACAGAGAGGACTTTCTTAATAAGTTCCGGCAATCCCCGGCGCATTAACGGTTCGCCGCCTGTCAGCCTGATTTTTTTGACCCCCATTGATACGAAAATCTTGGTCAGCCGGTGAATTTCTTCAAATGACAGCAACTCCTGCTTGGGCAGAAATGCATAATCATCACCAAACACTTCTTTTGGCATGCAATAAGAACACCGGAAATTGCAGCGGTCGGTGACAGAAATCCGTAAATCACGTATCGGCCGGCCCAGTCGATCTTTCAATGGTTGTCCTTCCATATTAACGCCCTCCCTTTCTATAAATTATTTCTATTAATATTGCGAAATTTATCTTTATTCGGATGAAGCAATGAATGGTCTATCCATTGGGTGTCCAAAATACGAAGAAAATCAAATACGCCTAATCTTTCATTGGCGATTGCCTGTTCGAGCTCTTCGGCAAAATTACCAGCCCAGTAACTGAACAGTGGAATCTTCTCATCTTCGGTAACAATCCCCGTGACCTGTGCATTCTTCGGCACTAATTGTTTGAATGCCGATGTTTCAGCAGGACCGATAAACGGCATATCACATGGAAGAACCATATAACTTGCCGCAATTCTCATTTTCATCACTGTATATATACCTGCCAGTGGTCCCTTTCCGGAAACGGAGACATGATCTGTTATCACATCCAGTTCTGGTGGAAATAACTGCACCAGTTCTTTCCTGGTGACAATAACCACCTCATCACAAGCGGCAGCTAGTGCCTGATAGACTTTTTCATAAAACAACTCATCTCCGATTTTGGCAAATGCTTTAGGAGAACCGAAACGTCGGGAAAGCCCACCGGCGAGTAGTATGCCGATGGTCTTCATCCGCCACTGACAGGCGGGATCAACGCCACGGCGTCTCCTTCTGACAGGATATCCGTCGGCAGTGCATATTCTTCATTTACAGCGACATGCAGCGAACTTCCCTGCATTTCCGGATATTTATGAAAGAGCTGTTCTTTTAATTGGCGAACAGTCATGCCTGCATAATCAATGTCTTCTGTCTTAATTCCGGTCATTTGCCGAATGCCCGCAAAATAATGTACAGTGATCATTTCAATTCTCCTTCCGGCTTTTTCTTTTGGTCCCCAATCCATTGTTCTCCATCGTTCCAAATTTCTTTTTTCCATATCGGCACAATTTCTTTGATTCGTTCAATTGCGTATTCATTCGCTTCATATGCCGTTCTTCTGTGAGGTGAGGAGACAGCGATAACCACAGCGATATCGCTGATTTCAAGTTCGCCGATGCGGTGCGCAATAGCCACCCGGGTACCCTCCCATTTTTCTTCGATTTCGTTTCCGATTTGAGCTAATTTCTTCTCAGCCATCGGGACATAAGCTTCATATGCGAGATACACTGTCTGGACCCCTTTTGTCCATTCACGGACATGTCCTGTAAAAAGCGTCACCGCTCCTGCCTCTGGGCGCAATACGTAATCCGCATAAAGCTGCGGGATTATCGGTTCGGTTATAACACTGTATGGTTTCATCCGTTATCCCCTTCCATCCAGTGGACAAAAAACCTATTGATTTCTGTTTCATTGTCCAATTCGATAGATTTGATATTGTTTAATGCGACACCTTTATGAATGATGACCAATTTGATATTTGTGAGTTTTTGGAGCTCCTGCCAGTCTTCAGCACTTCGGACAAGAACAACTTTTGGAAAATCCGCTTTTTTAAATCCTTCAATCAATATCAGATCGGGTTCAGCCAGTTGGGATAACAGGATGAACTTCTGCAGATCATCTTCTTTTGTTTGGAGGTGCAGCTGGACAATGCCATTTCCATAAGCCAGTGAACTGGTTGCGCCTTTTTCGAAGAAGCGCATACTGTCAGTTTCTGGGGAAGGCATTTCCAAATCGCCTCCATGGCCATGATGTTTTATGGTGGAAACTTGCTTATTGAATTTCAGAGCCATTTCCATAAAACGACTAAGCAATGTCGTTTTGCCGCTGTTTTTGAAACCCACGATTTGTAGTGCCTTTATATTTTCCATGATGCACTGCCTTCTTCGACACCCAGCAGCAGCACATCCACGGTATCCCCTTTTTGGTAGCCTCTGGTCCCTCCCGGCAACACAATCAGCGCATTGCCTTTAGCGATGGACGCAACCGCATTCGACTTATTGAACCCTGCTGGTTTGATAAACTCACCATCATAAACTGCACGGATAAATCGTGTAAACGGATTGGCTTTTGTAAAATCTTCAACAAGTATTGCCTTAGTATGGGGCAAATATTTTTTTTCCGCTCCCATCATTTTCAAAAGAGCTGGGCGGACAAACAATTCAAATCCTGTAAAGCAGGCTGACGGATTGCCGGAGAGGCCGAATAAGTATTTGCCGTCTGCTACCGCGACAGTCGTGACACTTCCTGGACGCATGGCAACTTTATTGAACAGCACCTCTGCTCCAAGCCGTTCATAAATCGCCGGCAGGAAATCAAAATCTCCCACGGAAACGCCGCCTGTTGTTATCAGGCAGTCAGTTTCAGCCGCCGCTTTTTTTACAATATTGAAGCTTTGATCCAGGTCATCCATTGAAAGTCCATAGACTCTGCAGCCAATGCCCATTCTGGCAAGTTGCGCTGCAATCATCGGTCCATTGCTGTTGCGGATTTTCCCGGGTACAAGTGGTTCCGAGACATCCAGTAACTCTGTACCGGTAGACAGAATGCCGACCACCGGCTGCCTGGCAACCTGGACGTTTGCGTAACCGAAAGTCGCCAGCAATGCCACTGTTCCAGGATGGATCAAGTGGCCGCTCTCGATGACAGTTTCTCCCTGCTGTACATCTTCTCCTTCCAGAGACACATTCTCCAGCGGATCAAATGGCTTGCGAATAGTGAATGAATCCGTTGATTCAACCGTCTGTTCAAACATGACAATGGCGTCCGCGTTTTCAGGCAACGGCGCTCCGGTCATAATACGGACCGCTCGATTCCCACTTAGCACTGATTCTGACACTTCTCCTGCTCCAATATGGTCCACTATTTCAAAACGAATCCGGTTATCACCCGAAGCTTCCCGTGAACTACTGGAAATGATGGCGAATCCGTCATAAGGCGAACGGTCGAAAGGCGGCACCGCATGTCCTGCGACAATCGGTTCTGCAAGTATTCTGTTATAGCTGTTTGCCAGTGGAACCATTTCAGTCCCGATTGTATGTGCATGGTCCATCACTTTTTGAACAGCTTCCGAGACTGGAATCGGTTTACGATGTTCCATCAATAGTATCTACTCCCCGTTTAATCCTGATATACTGAATCCATATGAACTTGAAAGGATGATTCGAATGTCTGAACTGACACATTTCAACGAACAAGGCCGCGCGAAAATGGTCGATGTATCTGAAAAAAATGAAACGGTGCGTACTGCCCGCGCAGCTTCTGCTGTATTGATCAACGAAGCGATTTACCAGCAGATCAAAGACGGCACCAATAAAAAAGGGGATGTCTTTGCAGTTGCACAGGTCGCTGGAATCATGGCTGCCAAAAATACTGCACAGATTATTCCGATGTGCCATCCTTTGGCTTTGAGTGGCGTGGACATACAGTTTGAATGGAATGTCGATGAAACCAATGGCCATTATGAAATTCTTTTATATGCAGTCGTAAAAACAAAAGGTCCAACAGGTGTTGAAATGGAAGCAATGACAGCAGCGTCGGCCGCAGCATTGACGATTTATGATATGTGTAAAGCAGCTGGCAAGGAAATGGTGATCGGCCCTACTTTGCTGTTGACAAAAACCGGTGGTAAATCAGGCGATTATCAGCGAGACTGAATATGTTTTTTTAATTCGAAGCTAATGTGGTGGAGTTCCGGCAAAATGAGCCTCTCCATCCCTAGTTTCACTGCTCCGCGTGAACCTGGCAGGATGAAAATGGCTTTATCTGAAGCCGTTCCTGCCGAAGCGCGGCTGAGCATAGCTCTTGTGCCGATGTCTTCCGTGAAACTCAAGTGCCGGAACAGTTCCCCAAACCCTGTTATTTCCTTATCGTAAAACGGCACAATCGATTCAATCGTATTATCCCTCTTGGCGATTCCCGTACCTCCTGTGGTTATAATGACATCGATGGATTCTTCTCCCAGCCACTTTTTAACGATTCCCCGAATCTCCTCAATATCATCTTTGACGATACGATGATCCACCACTTCCAAATCTTTCTGATTCGATATTAATCGTTTAATCAATCCACCGCTGTGGTCTGTTTCCATGGTCCGGGTATCACTTACAGTCACTACGGCAATGCGGATACCGCCGATACTGTTAAATTGTTCAGACATGTCCTTCCCCCTTCAGCATCAGCCGAATAATTGATGATAGAATTTCTGCCCCTCGGATTTGTTCCGAATGCCATGGAGCAGGATGCGGCCGTCCGCAAATACTACTGCCCTTTTACCATAGACTTTCATCTCGACAAAATAAGGAGTGGATCTAACTGGTGCTTTCAACTTTTCCCCTATTTTTAGCGCATCCACCATTCCGAAATTCCTGTTCGGATTCGGCAGGAATTGCACCGCGTCCCTGCCACAAAGCACCGCAATTGTTCCAGCCGAAGCAGATTGCAGCGCGGGATAGACCGGTTGGATTCCGCAAGTCTCACAGTTTTCATTTTTAATGCGGCTGATGCCTAGATCATGGACGGTGTTGTCCCATAGATTGAAATGGTGCATTTTACTTCTCATCGCCGATTTATTGCCGCTTAACCACTTGATAGCTTCTGTACATTGCAAAGCCGCTGTAACTTGAACTGCCGTGGGAATGATGCCCGCTGTATCACAGGTTTCGTTAAGAGAAGGCAGTACAGGCAATAGGCATCGGAAACAGGCTGAATAACCGGGAATGAAAGGGAAAACGACACCGGAGCTTCCCATACAGGCACCGTAAATCCATGGTATTTTGTATTTTGCGGCTGCATCATTCAACACAAGACGGGTTTCAAAATTATCCGTGGCATCCAGGATCAAATCGCTGGATTGTGCCAGCTTTTCCATCAATGCACCGTCAAGATGCTGCAAATAAGTTGTAAGGCGTAGATCGCTTCTTATAGCTGTTAAGCGAATTTTGGCTGCCTCGACTTTTGGTGTCATCTCTTCTGCATCTTTTTCGGTGAAAAGCTGTTGGCGCTGTAAATTTGAAAGTTCCACATAATCACGGTCAACCAGATGGACTTCTCCAACCCCTGCTCGTGCCATGGTTTCAGCAATAGCAGAACCCAGAGCCCCGCAGCCGACAATCGTAACTACTGCCTGGCTTATGTCCTTTTGCCCTTCCTTGCCAATTGGTTTGAACAATTCCTGTCTTGAATAACGGCCATCCACTGGAAGACCTCCTTTCAGTTTGATGATCATTGGAAAACAGAAGTATGTTTCTTCTTATATTCGGAAGTGATATCCGTAAACGTTCCTACATATCGAACCACTTCTCCGGTATCGTCCATTACTGCACTGATATTGAGCCATTGCAGGTATTCTTCCCCGTTTTTTCGTTTATTCCATATTTCACCTTGCCACATGCCTTTTTCTTTTATTTCCTGCCACATCTGCTGATAGAATTCTTTTGATTGCCGTCCTGATTTCATGATGCTCGGGTTCTCCCCTATTACATCGTCTTTCTCGAAACCAGTCAGTTCTGTGAACGCTGGATTAACCGTTCTGATCTTCCCCGAAATATCAGTGACCAGAATACCCTGGCCGGTGGAATTGAACACTTCACCAGCAAGTTGCAGCCGGTCCTGATAATACAGCCAAACGACAAGTATGAGGCTGGCTAACGCCACTTGAGACAGCAGCATGAAGCCGATTGAATATGCTCCGGTGATCGAAAAGATGATTGACAGCATGATCGGCGGGAAAAAGCCTCCCAGTCCCCCCATCATGGAGACGATGCCGTTGACGATACCGGCTTGCTTATTGAAGTAAAACGGTACAAGTTTGAAGATGACACCATTTCCAATGCCTGCACTCACTGCAATCGCAATGCTGCCAACCGTATATAAACCGATGGATGGCGAGAAAGCCAGCACGATTGCTGCGATTGTATAAACAAAAAATGTACCCATCAATAAAAGCAATGGCTGCAATTTATCCGCCAGCCAGCCGCCTACTGGACGAAGGAAAGTCGCGACAGCGATAAAGCCTGCAGTCCGCATGCCAGCGTCCACTTTTTCGAGGCCGAAATTGTTGACCAGAAAGTTCGGCAAGTAGATGGTGAATGCGACGAACGAACCGAACGTGATGAAGTAAAACAATGAAAAGAACCAAAGCTTTTCGTTTTTATAAACGCCTTTAATCTGCTCGAAAATAGGGGTTTTCACTTTCGCTTCATGACGGTCCCCAAGGAAGAAGTTCAGCAAAGCAAATATCAGCAGCAAGATTAAGTACAGTTTGATGGTTGCCGACCAGCCGATTTGAGTGGCGATCAACGGTGCGGAAAACGTGGTGATCGCAGTGCCGATATTACCTGCCCCGTAGATCCCATTAACAAGTCCATGCTTTTCTTTTGGATAGTATTTAGGCAATGACGTTACTCCCACCGAGAATACCGCTCCCCCGATACCGAGAAACAATCCACCAATAATCAAATCTGTAAAAGTAGATGCTTCACTTAAGTAAAACACCGGAAACAGCAATAGGATAAAACTGAGCAGAAAAATAATCCTTGCCCCGAATACGTTGGCATAATAACCAAGCGGGATCCGCAGGATGGATCCTAGAACAACTGGTACTGCTGTGACGATAGCTAAGCGTTCCGGTGGGATTGTAATGTCTTCACTGATAAATGGGATCAGTGAGGATATGATAACCCACACCATGAATCCAACTACTAAGTTCATCGTTTGTAACGGCAACTGCACTTTCTTGATCATCCAAATCACCTTTTCTGCAATAATTTTCTTTACGAGTTCAATTATCGATTCCCTGATTCCATTGTATCGCTAGTCCGAGAGCTTATTAATAAGGGAGTCCCCTTGCAGTCTGAGGGGAAACCCTAAAAAAAACCAAAACAAAAAACCGCTTAACTGGAAGCGGCTTTAAGAGATCAATGTTTTCATTTTTTCGTATAGCTCGTCCTGATCAACTGCCTTCATCAGCTTTTCAGCCATCGGAAACAGCACAGTTTCCTCTTTGACGAAATGGATCGTCAATACTTCATAGGCCTCACCTGCGTCTTTGGCGATCGTTTTCATATCGTCCAGCGTCATCAAATCTATATTTCCTCTTGTATGGTGGAAGAAATGGCCGATATAACCGTCTATTTCCTGGTGTTCTTCCTGAATGCCCATGAGCGGCCCTTGTTCAAATCCGATATAAGTACCCAACACCGGGAAGAAATGCTCTTCTTCTTTATCCGTATGGTTTTTTAGCGGTTCCACAAATTCATAAAGCTTTTGCCGGATCAGCTTCAATTTTTCCCGGCCTTCTTCAAGAGTCATATCATCTCTTTCAAAATCCAATACGTGCGCATGCCATTCATCCATTAAATAAGTTAAATACCTGTGTTCATTTTCAAGAAGCCGCATGCCTGGTTCCTTAAAACGCAGTTCTGCAAAGTCTGACATTCCTATCCCTCCAGAAGTATTAAAAATTCAATAACTTTTTCTTTAAGGCGTACTCAACCAATTCCGGTCGACTTTTCAGTTGCAGCTTCTCCATAATTTTCGCTTTATGCGCTTCCACTGTTTTCACGGAAATATAAAGTTTCTGGGCAATTTCTTTATTGCCGTAGCCTTTTGCGATTAAAGGGAGAACCTCGATTTCTCGTTTCGACAGCAGCTCAAACGGATCATTTTGAGAAGTACTGGAATTTTTATTGAAAAATTCGCGGACAAGTGAAGTCGCCATTTTAGGATGTATGTATGTTCCCCCGTTATAAATAGTACGGATGGCGGACAAAAGTTCCTCATCCGGTGCATTTTTCAGCATATATCCTGAAGCACCATTTTTCAGAACGTGAAACAAATACTCTTCGTCATCGTGCATAGTTAAAATAAGAATTTTGGTTTCAGGAAAATCTTCTTTGATCTTCCCGGTGGCAATCAAACCGCTCTCACCCGGAGGCATGCTTAAATCCAACAGCAGCACATCGGGTTGATGTTTGGCAACCATTTGATAAGCTTCGATACCGTCAGCGGCAAGTCCGATGACTTCCATGTCTTCCTGAAAATTTAAAATCATAGAAAAACCGCTTCTTACTATCGCGTGGTCGTCCGCTATGACAATTTTCATCCTCCCACCCCTTTTCATAAAGGTACACTTAAATGCACTTTCGTCCCTTTCCCAAGTTCGGATGTGATTTCAACTTTACCGCTAACCAATTCTGCGCGTTCTCTCATTCCGAATAGGCCTAATCCCGTACCTTTCGGTGACTGGCCCTCTTTAAAACCTAATCCTTCATCTACAGCGATTAGATGTAGATGATGATTTTTTTCAAACAAATGAACTTTTAGATCTTCGACGAATGCATATTTGATGGAGTTCAATAAAGCTTCCTGGCATATCCGGTAAAAGACTGTTTCAATTTCACTTTCAAAGCGTTTCTTATTAATAGAAGAAATCAGTTCGATACTGATGCCGTAACTTTCTTCAATTCGCTTGAAGTGTGAGCGGAATGCGGCTTCCAGTCCAAAATCATCCAGCGATGCCGGGCGCAATTCCAATGACAGATTGCGGATATCATCCAGCAAGCGCGTCAAAGTAGCTTTGGTATCTTCTGCCTTGTCCAGCACTTTTTGATCGCCTGTCATGTACTTTAAAGCACGCAACTCCACAACAGCACTCAGCAACTCCTGCGCCACACTGTCGTGTAATTCACGTGAAATGCGTTTTCTTTCGTTTTCCTGAGCTTCTATGACATGTCTCATCATGGTGTTTTGATGCAATTTCTTCTGAGTTTCAAATTGGGTCGTCAGATCACGCAGCATGAAAACCCGGATACCTCTTTCTGTATCGATGGTATGAAAAGTGGCGGTATAGGGAATCACTCCTTTGCCTTTCGTCTTCAAATGAATTTGAAAAGACGTAAAGTTTTCAGGTTGGACACTTTCAAAAAAACAATTTTTGCATGTTTGGTTTTCCGATTCGCTCGTAAAGCCTCTGCAAGCTTCACAAATCGCTGAATCCGCTCCGGCAATCAGCTGCTCCAGCACATCTTTTTCTATAATATTTTCCGCTGCAGGATTCAAGGAAAGCGTCTTTCCATTCCTGTCGAAAAAAAAGATGGCTTCAGAACTGTTTGCATACATTTTCAACATCAATTCACTTTGAAAATCAGTGTTTGGCGGCATCAATGCAAGATCAAATCCTTTCCATCCAAATTTCCGATTCCTGAAGCAGCTTTCTGAATCAATAACACCATCTTTTCTTCTGTCATTAATCCTTCCTCACGGTATCCACCAAGCAAAACGCCTGCAACTCTCCCATTGTGCCATAACGGTACAGCTCCAAAACTTCTCAAATTCTCAAAGACCAGTATCGGAAAGTTGAATAAATCATCATTTTGAGCAAAGTCGCCTCGGTCCTTCACTATCAACGGTTTCCCCGTTTTAAAAACCATACCAGCTATCCCTTTTCCAGATTGCAGCAGAATTTTTTTAATCCGGCTGCTCGTATTTCCGGAAGTATATTTCCATTTTAAAACATATTGATTTTCAGCCGGTTCTATCAAGGCGATTGCGACAAGATCAAAGCCTGTGCCAGCACGGAATTGATCGATTTGAGTTTGGTGATCCGCATTATTTTTCATATTTTTATCTCCTATTTAAAAAGAAAAAGAGGAAGCCCTCTTTTTCAATTGGTTGGTTTATGTCTTCTGTATAGAATATAACTTCTCCCAACATAATTCAATGGAACACTCCAAACATGCACGAGTCTGGTGAATGGCCAGAAAGCAAAAATCGCAAATCCTGTTAAAACATGTAATTGAAAAGACAGTGGAACCACAGTCATCAATGCCGCGTTCGGGTTTAAAAAGAACAAACCGCGGAACCAGACGGAAATTGTCGACCGATAATCAAAATCGGGCTGTACCGCATTTGTCACTACGGTTGCATACATGCCCATTATGACGATAAAAAGCAATAAGGTATTTACGGCTAAATCGGAAAATGAACTTAACTGACGCACACTCCTTATGGAGAAGCGGCGGAATGTCAGGATCAGCATTCCGGCCAGTGTCACGAATCCGAAAAACCCACCGATATAAAGCGCGCCGATATGGTAAAGGTGATCGTTGACACCAATTGTCTGCATCCAGGATTTCGGCACAGCCAGTCCTCCGATATGACCGGCAATCACCGGAATGATTCCAAGATGAAACAACAGACTCCCGATCATCAATTGTTTTTTTTCGATGAATTCGCTGGATTTTGCGGTCCAACTGAACTTATCGACGCGGTACCTGTAGATATGTCCGAAAATAAATACGGCGATGCAAAAGTAAGGGAAAACCACCCAAAGAAATTGATTGATCCAACTCATGCCTGAACCTCCTGTTCAATACATGCCTTGAATGTTTCCCGCAAGCCTTTGACTAAGTGGAAATATGGGCTTTCGTGCTTTTCGAGAGACTGAAGCAAGTGATAGGTTCCATCTTCAAGAACAGCAATCAGCAAGCCGAAGCTCTGCGGAGAGCGGGGATCACCGAGCCATTCCGCCGCATACAGAAATTCACACATGAGCGGCAGAAAATCCGACAGCTCCGATTCCGGCATTTCAAGCCCATACATTTCATACAGCACTTTCAATTTGGCAAGCATCTGGCCACGTTCTTTGGCGTCTTCAAATTTAAAATAAGTCATAAATAAGGTGCAGTCTTTTTGAAAATCAAATGTATCCGTGTACATCTCTTGAATTTCATCCAAACTGATCTCATGCATCTGCCCCCAATATTCTTTAACATGCACAAGAGCAGGATGGGCTTCCGCAAATGACTCTTCAATCATTTGCGGATGGAAATCCAATTTTTCGGGATAAGTTAAGTGATGGGCAAAAAACCCGAATGATTCTTTAAAGTCATATAATTTTTCCAGGTTAATCACGCCAGATCCCTCCGTAGAAGTTCTCTTCATAAATTTCCTTGCCAGTTTTGGTTGCCGTTCCAGTCGGGCTCGGGCTGGCAGGTCCACAGCCGTCACAAGAGCCGCCGGAATCTGTTCCCCAGCCTCCCATGCCGTCCGTGTCAAATCCTTCCATGCCCTGAGCACGATATGGATTGACGCGTCCTTCACGGTGAGTGCTCGGGATAACAAAGCGATCTTCGTATTTTGCAATAGCCAGCAAACGATACATGGATTCTGTTTGATGAGGCGTCATGCCGACACGTTCAAGACGGCTGTTATCAAATTCTTTGCCGGACGAAAGTGCACGCATGTAAGAACGCATCATCGCCATCCGCTGAAGTGAATGCTTGACTGTTACGGTATCCCCCGCAGTCAGCATATTGGCCAAGTACTGAATAGGAGTACGCATTTCTTCAATTGCCGGGAAAATCATATCCGGATTTTTAATCGAATCTTTACCTTCGAAATAATTCATGATCGGGCTGAGCGGCGGCACATACCAAACCATCGGAAGCGTCCGATATTCCGGATGGAGCGGGAACGCCAATTGGTGTTCAATAGCCAGTTTGTAAACCGGCGAGTTCTGTGCTGCTTCAATCCAATCTTCCGAAATTCCGTCTTTGCGGGCTTGTGCAATCATGTCAGGATCAAACGGATCGATAAACAAATCGCATTGTGCTTTATAAAGGTCTTTTTCATCCGGTGTCGATGCTACTTCCAACACCCGGTCGGCGTCATAAAGCAAGACACCGAGGTAACGAATTCTTCCGGTGCATGTTTCCGAGCAGACGGTCGGCAAGCCGGATTCAATACGCGGGAAGCAGAATGTGCATTTTTCCGCTTTGTTTGTCTGCCAGTTGAAATAGACTTTCTTATACGGACAGCCGGTCATGCAATAACGCCAGCCTCGGCATGCTTCCTGATCCACAAGAACAATTCCGTCTTCTTCTCTCTTATAGATTGCTCCGGATGGACAAGAAGCTACACAACTTGGATTCAGACAGTGCTCACATAGTCTTGGCAAATAAATCATAAAGGATTTTTCGAAATTGAATTTGATTTCCTCTTCGATTTTCTGGATATTCGGATCCAAAGGCCCTGTAATGTGTGCCCCTGCCAAGTCATCTTCCCAGTTCGGACCCCATTCAAGATCCATTTTTTCTCCCGTGATCGCGGAATGGGCACGAGCTACAGGAGAATGTTCTGATTCCCCCGCATTCGTCAAATGTTCGTAGTTATAAGTCCAAGGCTCATAATAATCTTTCATTTCCGGCATATCCGGATTATAGAAAATTTTCCCTAATGCAACTTTGGACAGTTTGTTCCCTGATTTGAGTTCTAATTTCCCTTTGCGGAGCTGCCAGCCTCCTTTATAGAGCTCCTGATCTTCCCAACGTTTCGGATACCCGATGCCGGGTTTCGTTTCCACATTGTTGAACCACATGTATTCTGCGCCTTTCCGGTTTGTCCATGTGGTTTTACACGTAACACTGCATGTATGGCAGCCGATACATTTATCAAGATTCATCACCATTGCTACTTGCGCTTTAATTTTCAAGCCAGTCTACCTCCTTCATTTTCCGAACAGCTACATAGACGTCGCGCTGATTGCCGATCGGTCCGTAATAATTGAATCCGTAGCTGAGCTGTGCATAGCCGCCGACCATTTGTGTCGGTTTCATGTGGATTCGTGTCGGTGCATTATGGCTTCCCCCGCGCGTATCTGTAATTTCAGAGCCTGGTACATTGATGTGCTTGTCCTGTGCGTGGTACATGAACATCGTGCCTCTTGGCATCCGGTGGCTGACTACAGCTCTAGCAGTGACAACACCGTTTCGGTTATAGACTTCAAGCCAGTCATTATCATTGATATCGTGGGAAGCGGCGTCTTCATTGTTGATCCAGACTGTCGGTCCCCCACGGAACAATGTCAGCATATGCTGATTGTCCTGATAAGTGGAGTGGATATTCCATTTGCCGTGCGGCGTCAGATAACGCAAGACCAACGAATCGACTCCGCCTTTAATCTTCTTATCATTGGCTCCGAAAACCATCGGCGGCAATGTCGGTTTATAAATCGGAAGTGCTTCTCCGTATTGCTGGAAGATTTCATGATCGATATAGAAATGCTGCCTTCCCGTCAATGTACGGAATGGAACGAGCCTTTCAATGTTGGTAGTAAAAGGTGAATAGCGGCGGCCCATTTTATTGGATCCACTGAATACCGGTGTCGGAATTACTTCACGCGGCTGAACGGTGATGCTCTGGAATGTAATCTTTTCAGCAGCACGATCGGCTGAAATATCTTTCAGTTGGACCCCTGTATCTTTTTCAGCTTCCGCGTAAGCTTTTTGTGACACCCGTCCATTTGTCGCCGAAGACAGATTCAACATTGCATCTGCTACTTGTCTTGCCGTCTGGATTTTCGGCAAACCATTTTTGATGGAATCATCAAAGAATGTTCCGTTAATATGTTTCAACTCTTCATATTCATCAGCTACTGAGAAGCTGACACCGTGTGCTCCGGTTTTTCCGACCACCAAATTCGGTCCTAAAGAAATGTATTTATCATGGATTTTTGTATAATCGCGTTCAACGATGCTGAAGTTTGGCATAGTTTTACCTGGTTCAGCAGCGATTTCACCTTTAGTCCAATCTTTTACAAGCCCCATCGGCTGAGCAATTTCACTGACTGTATCGTGAGCAAGAGGCGTCGTAACGACGTCTTTATAAACTCCCGGCAAATGTGTTTTCGCCATTTCCGAGAATTTTTCAGCCAGTTTGCTGTAGATATCCCAGTCGGAACGGGATTCCCATAACGGGTTTACCGCCGGATTGAACGGATGGACGAACGGATGCATATCTGTCGAAGATAAATCCGTCTTTTCGTACCAGGTGGCAGCTGGCAATACGATATCTGCATACAGCGGTGTTGACGTCATCCGGAAATCTAGCGCAACCATTAAATCAAGCTTTCCTTCTACATCTTCCCGCCAAACGATCTCTTCCGGTTTTTCTTCCGTATTCGGTTCAGCAAGCAGGCCATCGGATGCGCCAAGCAAATGCTTCATGAAATATTCCTGTCCTTTTGCAGAACTCGATATCAAGTTCGAACGCCAGATGAACAGTGAACGCGGAAAGTTTTCCGGTGCGCCCGGATCTTCAATTGAGAATTTTGTTTCTCTTGAAGTGACTTGTTCAACTGCATGGTCGATGATTTCCTTATTCGACTTTTTGCCTTGCTGCGCTGCTTCTTCTGCAAACAACAAACTGTTCTTTTCAAATTGTGGATAAGATGGCAGCCAGCCCAATCGCGCAGCCAAAACATTATAATCAGCTGGATGCTGATAGCTGACTTCTCCGCCTGTCGGCGATTTTAAGCTGTCGGTGCCGCTTTCTTCGTATCTCCATTGCTCTGTTGCAAAATAGAAGAATGAAGTGGCATTTTGCAGCCGCGCAGGTCCCTGCCAGTCTTTAGCAAAGGCGATTGTCGACCAGCCTTCAATCGGACGGCATTTTTCCTGTCCGACATAATGCGCCCATCCGCCTCCGTTTACGCCTTGTGAAGCGGTCAGAACAACAAGGTTCAAGATGGAGCGGTAAATTGTATCACTGTTGAACCAGTGGTTAATTCCTGCACCCATGATGATCATTGAACGACCGCCTGTATCGATTGAGTTTTGAGCAAATTCACGCGCGATCTGTACGACGATCGATGCTTTGACAGAAGTGATTTTTTCCTGCCAAGCAGGCGTATAATGTGAAGTTTCATCGAAATAATCTTTGGCGTTCAATGGACTGTCGATTCGTGCAACACCGTATTGGCTCATCATCAAGTCATAAACTGTACATGCATATCGTTCTGTCCCGTCAGCCAAAACAAATTTTTTGGCCGGAACAACCCGTTTGAATACACCGTTACCAGCATTATCGAAATAAGGGAAAGCGATCTCCACCCATTCTTCCCCGTGCCCTTCAATTGTCAAAGCAGGTTCGACTGTGCTGCCGTCTTCATTCTCTAAAATCAGATTCCATTTTTTGTCTTCTTCCCATCGTTGTCCCATGGTGCCATTCGGAACCATCAGTCCATCAACGGCTTCATCATAAATGACCGGTTTCCAGTCTGAATGCTGTGAACCATCCCCTAAATCACTTGCACGCAAGAAACGACCGCCTTTTAGCGTATCTTCGTGGGGATCCAGCAAGACCATAAATGGCATATCGGTGTATTGTTTTGCGTAATTGATGAACATCGGTTCTTGGCGCTGCTGGTAGAACTCATCCAATATTACATGCGTCATGGCTTGGGCAAGTGCCGCATCAGTTCCAGGATTCGGCGCAAGCCAGTTGTCCGCGAATTTAACGTTTTCAGCGAAATCCGGTGCTACGGAAACCACTTTTGTTCCTTTATAACGAACTTCAGTCATGAAATGGGCGTCTGGAGTACGGGTCATTGGAACGTTGGAACCCCACATCATCAAATATCCAGCGTTGTACCAATCCGAAGATTCCGGTACATCTGTTTGCTCTCCCCAAATTTGAGGAGAAGCGGGCGGAAGATCCGCATACCAATCATAGAAACTCAACATCTGTCCCCCAAGCAATGAAATGAAACGAGCTCCAGATGCATAACTGACCATTGACATTGCTGGTATCGGTGTGAAGCCGGCTATTCTGTCAGGACCGTATTTTTGGATCGTATAAATCAGCTGAGCTGCTATCAATTCCAATGCGTCTTCCCAGTTCACACGGATATGCCCGCCTTTCCCGCGAGCAGATTTATAGAATTGCGCTTTTTCCGGATCTTCCACTATACTTGCCCATGCTTCTACCGGATTTGCATGCGCACTCCTCGCAGCTTTCCATAAACGCCATAAACGACCGCGCATATATGGATACTTCACGCGAAGCGGACTGTATTCGTACCAAGAGAATGTTGCTCCTCGCGGACATCCGCGGGGTTCAAATTCCGGCATGTCCGGACCACACGAGGGATAGTCGATCTGCTGATTCTCCCATGTGATGATTCCGTTTTTCACAAAAACTTTCCAACTGCATGAGCCTGTACAGTTAACGCCGTGAGTCGTGCGGACCACTTTATCGTGCGACCATCTTTGGCGGTACATATTTTCCCAATCCCTGCTTTTTTCTTCGAGTATGGACCAGCTTCCTGAATAACTTTCAATGGGTTTAAAAAAGTTAAATCCGAATCTTTTTTTCATAACCTCGTAACCACTCCTTCTCAGAATGAAAGACTATTGAAGGGAATCAATTCTATATCATTCGTATAAACCCATTATGGATTTTCCGTTCAGATCTTCCCATTAGGGAAAGTCCTATTGAACTACTGGAAAACCCTTGTTCCAAAAATCAAAAAATAAGCATTTCTCTTCTATAGAAGAGAGATGCTTATTTTGTCCATTGTTCCATGACTTGTCCTTTATCTAACTTGATTATTCGATCGGCTAACTTTTCAGCATCTGTTTTTCGGTGTGTAACAAGAATAATCGGAATTCCCCATGATTTATGGATGCGTAATAATTCCTGATGGCAGCGGTCCCGAGTCTCATCATCCAGTGCTGAAAACGGTTCATCCAATAGAAGCATATCGGGTTTTGCAGCGAGTGCCCGTGCCAGTGCAACGCGCTGTTTTTCACCGCCCGAAATTTGGTGAGGATATTTGGCTAAGACTCCATTGATCCCAAGAAGTTTTGTCAATTCATTGATATGCGAGAGATCAGCGCCTCTTGATAAACTGAAAAGAATGTTTTTTTCTGCTGTAAAATGTGGAAAAAGCGCATAATCCTGAAATAAGTATCCAACTTTTCGTTTTTGAATCTTCAAAGGTTTTTTCTGCTGAGCGAAAAACATTCGTCCATTCAAAGAAATGTCTCCAGTGTCCGGATTTGTGATACCTGCTATGCAGTTCAGCAGTGTGGTTTTTCCGGAACCGGAAGGACCTGTCAGTGCCAAAATTTCATTGTTTATTTGAAATTGAATAAGGAGTTCGTATTTTTCAAGCTGTTTCCTGATATTCACTGTCAGCAATTTCCTACTCCCTTCCAAGACGCAAACTGTTTTTTTTCCGCCAGTAGTTCAACCAAGATATAACGGCTAAGCCCAATGAAGAAATGATAATCACCCAGAATGCCGCTTTTTCCATTTGCCCGGCTTCATAAGCGAAGTAGATTGCAAGAGGCACCGTTTCCGTTTCCCCGGGTATATAACCCGCAATCATCAAAGTCGCACCAAATTCTCCAATTCCTCTTGCAAACGACAGAATTAAACCGGCGAAAATCCCAGGCCACGCGAGTGGAAAAGTGATAGTGAGGAATATTCGCATTTCTGAAATCCCCATCGTTCGCGCTACATTTTCCCATCGGGCATCGATTTTTTCAAAGGCAGCCAATGTACTTTGGTACATTAAAGGCAATGAGACAACAAAAGAGGCAATGACCGCTCCGACCCAAGTAAAAACAATCCGTATGCCAAACCAATCTTCCAAAAGTATTCCTAATGGACCATTAATTCCGAATAGAAAGATCAACGCAAAACCGATGACAGTCGGCGGCAGAACCAGTGGCAATAAGATCAATGCTTCGATTAAGCTTTTGCCGAAAAAATCTCTTCTGCCCATCCATCGGGCGAGCAAAATACTGATGATAAATACAAAAAGAGTTGATATTGATGCAATTTTTAAAGATAAAACAAACGGGGACATATCATATGGCATCAAGGCAAGTCTCCTTTGGCAGCGGAAAACCCATATTCCACTAATACTTGCTGACCTTTATCGCTCAGCAAAAAATCAAGAAAATCTTCAGCTGCTTGTCTGTTACCTGTTCTTTCAACTATAGCAGCGGGATAAATGATCTGCTGCCCATTCTCTGGCACATTAATGATGGTTTTGATCTCGGAAGAAATGCGGGCGTCCGAAGAATATACAAACCCCACATCAGTGTTCCCGCTTTCTACATAGCTTAGAATTTGTCGTGCATCTTTAGCGTAAATGACTTTGTTTTCAACCAGTTGCCAAAGCCCAAGACCCGCCAGTGCTTCTTTAGTATAATACCCAAGCGGAACACTGTCCGGCTCTCCTACTCCGATTAACAGATCATTGCCAGAGAGGATCAAATTCAAATCTTCATTCTCAAATATCTCCGACGAAGCTAGCACCAAATGATTCTGTGCGAAATCGTTTACCGTTTCTTCTATTACAATCCGTTCCTTTACCAGTTGATCCATGTCTTTTGCACTCGCTGATAAAAACAGATCTGCTGGAGCGCCTTGCTGCAGCTGATTTCTCAGCTTGCTGGATGATCCATAGTTAAACTCCAAATCGATTTCAGGGTATTCTTTCCGAAAATCCTCTTCAATAGACTCCATGGTTTGAGACAGGCTGGATGCTGCCGAAATCCGGAGTTTATCTTTTGCATCAGCGGAGGTATTGCCACAAGATGCCAGCATTAAAGTACTTATAATCAATAAAACTGGATTTTTCATTTTTATAATCCTCTCCCCGAAGGAATTTGAATGCAATGCTTCATGTCTATTAGACCCAATATAGAAAGCTTATAGCGAAAAATAGCTGTACCATATCAGGGACTTCCCTCTTTCGGTAAGGGAATGCCCCTAGCTGAAAAAACCGGCTTTTTTCCATGCTATACTGGGGAAAAAAAGAGAGGATGAAGTATTATGTCAGGACCATCATTACGTCAACTGCACGCTCACCACGCTATTCACGAAGGAGCTTTATCAGGAGCCATCGCTAAAACAGAAGAAATAGAGGATTTACTGAGAGCTAAAGAGTTTGAAGTAGCCTTACAGGCAGCGGATCATCTGATTGAATACTGGGAAACCCGCATTATCAGCCATGCAGATGCGGAAGAAGAAGGATTCTATCTTGAAATGCTTGAAAATAATCCGAATCTTGAAGATACTGTAGCAAAATTGACTCGCGATCATGATCTTCTGCGCATAATTGCAGAGGATATTAAAAAGATGCTTAAAGAAGAGGGATTGACTTATGAAGTGATGAAACAATTTCATGCATTATTAGTGGTGAACGCGATACATAGCCGTGACGAGGAACGTCTTCTGCTTGCGGAGCCGGCAGAATGACAAAATTCCAAAAAGGAAAAGCGGCAGCTATCGGACGCAATGATTCTTGTACATGCGGAAGCGGAAAGAAATATAAAAAGTGCTGTGGAATTAATGACTCTGAAAAAATCATCCGGCAAGAACAAAACACGGTTCTTCAGGGAATTCTTCAGGAATTCTTCAGCACGCACCCCCGCCCCTCTCAGCAAAAAGGGTTGCTCGACTGGAAAAATAAAACCGAGGATTTACTGGTGCCACTGTATGGCGAAGAAAAGTCAGGCGGAATTATTGGTGATATTTATTTCTTTTCTGAACATGTCGATATTTGGAACGGGTATATTGATTCGAAAATTGAGCAGGACCATCATTCACAAATTAACAGTATTCTTGAATCGTGGAAGAATCCTCAATATCTCGCAGGAGAAATTTTGTCCATTTCAAATTACAGGGCACAAATGCGGGACTTATTATCACAGGAAGTTTATGAAATAGATGTTAATGAGTCTTTCGCTGTTGAAACTGGAAATATCGCCATGGGATTCTATTTGCCTGACGCGCGTATCAGCAATCATTTTCTTATGGTTTTGAACAGTGTTACGACTTCAATTGAAGTTAATCCGGAAACAATTGAAAAGTTGAAAACAATGTTCAGGACATCCAGCGCAAAAAACGAACAAACCTTTTACAAGCAAAATATAATAAATGTGTATCAGATGTTTTCCAGTGGTCTCCGTGGTGCCCATGAAGTGCCTGCGGAAATACTGGAATCCGTTGAACAACTTGAAAAATTCATGATTGACCAGGATTTAAAGAGTGATGACTTAATTGAAACTTTTTACCATTATCTGCTGTCGCTTGCGCATGTTCCGACTGCTGCAATTGATGGGGCTGTCCAATTCGGCATGAATCAGAATCTGATCGACTTAGATTGGAATACTGAAAAATTAGCTGCTGTTTTTGAGAATGACACAGCAGATATCGAGTTGTTTGCGGATAATCTTCAGAGTTTCTATATGGAAACTGTGGCCCATCAGGATAAAGAAGCGGAATACGCGTTTGAAGTAGGTACAAATCCAAAGGCAAATGAATTGCAGAACTGGCAGCTTTTCATGCACTTAAAACATGCGGAAATCAGCAGCGAAGCTGCATTGAAACGCCAAATGGAATATTATCATGCAAAGCCTTACGAACCGAAATCAGATTCTGAAAAAGCTCAGCTTCTCGCTTATCGTTTGTTTGATAAAGGAATCGGAAGTGTGTTGCCCGAAGAAATAACAGCGTTACAACAATACGACCCTCAACTTCCGGATGGCTTCTTGTTAGCGGCGGAAATGGAGATGGAGTCTGAGGTGAAAAAATCTCTTTTGGAAAAGGCAGTTTCCAGCGGTAAATTGAATTACGAATCTGAAATGGAAGTTTCTTGGCTCTATATTGCAAACCGGCCTTATTTACGGGCAGTATTCCAGCTTGGAATTCATTATTGGGAAAATGAAGAGTATGAAAACGCTTTTGACCAATTTCAGGGATTGCTGCAGCTTAACCCGGCTGATCACCAAGGAGCACGTTATTTAGCAGTTTCATCATTGATTGTGCTTGACCGTTTACAGCAAGCAGAAAGCCTCATTCACCATTATGAAGACGACTATTCGGATAATGCATTCTATACATGGTTCAAATGGCTGATTGCACGTAAACACAGTATGCATTCTCGAGCTACCCAAGACCTTTACTTGCAAGCTGTTGAGCAGAATCCTTATGTGAAAAAACATATTGAAAAATTCAGTCCATCTTCTCCATATCCAAAAAAAGCGGTTATTTCTCCTCGCTCGCCAGAAGAAGCCCACTTGATCTGGTCATTCTTGGCACCAGGTTTGCTCCGACAAAACTTGGAGGTGAAGAAATGACTCTGTCATACCGGGAATATCGTCATGACGATGAAGCCATCAGGGACATCGAACATCTAAAAACTGAGGGTGTGTTGGCCAAAGATATGTATATTTTCACCGACGATGCAAAACGCACTAAGGACTTGGTGAAAATGGCGAATGCCAATAAATTCGGTTTGAAAGAAGAAGGTATTGATTCTGTCATTTCCAATTTGTTGAGCCCAAAAGAAACGGTATTGCGCAACCAATTCGAAGAGCTGGGTTTCAGCCGTGCGGAAGCAGAAGTTTTGCAACAGTCAGTTGAAAATCGAAATGTGATAGTTGTTATTTTGAATATGCCTGAAGGCTTTACTTTTTAAGAGAACTTAAAAAAGCTGGAACCGTCCGTTTTATCGGACGGTTCCAGCTTTTATTTGTAACTATTCAACTATTGATCGAATTCGTTTGGCGGTCATCTTTCGCAGTATCGAAATTCCCTTCACCTACACGGCGGCGAATTTCTTCTTCCGTTAGTTTTTGTCCTACCGGTCCTGTCGGAATGTCGCTTGCCCCTTCTTCAAACTCAGCACGTTCTACCCTTGCAAAACCAGCGTTGGTCCGTCGGCCGATTTCTTCCCTTTCATTGCGGGACGTATATTTTTCTTCTGGCTTATTTTCAATGGACACAATAATCCCTCCTTCTTGATCTTTCAATAAGACTTCCCTTTTTTAAGTGCTTTAAAACTAATCCACCATCCGATCGCTTCCAAAGAAGTTCCGAAACATTTGGACGGTTGTTTCCCGGTTCATGGCAGAAATGGACGTAGTCAGTGGAATCCCTTTAGGACATGATTCTACACAGTTTTGCGCCATACCGCATTGCTGGATTCCTCCTGGGCCCATCAATAAGGTCAATCGTTCATCTTTGTTCATAGCCCCTGTTGGGTGTGCATTCATTAGACGAACCTGCGAGATTGGTGCTGCCCCAATAAACTCGGATTTATCGTTTACATTTGGACATGCCTCCAAACATACACCGCAAGTCATGCATTTGGATAGTTCATAAGCCCATTGCCTTTTTCTTTCAGGCATCCTCGGTCCTTCTCCTAAATCATAAGTTCCGTCGATGGGAATCCATGCTTTCAATTTTTTTAAAGTCGTAAACATCGTACTGCGGTCAATGACCAAATCACGCACTACGGGAAAAGTTTTCATTGGCTGCAGATTAATCGGCTGCTCCAGCTGATCGACCAATGCTGTGCAGGATTGACGAGCTTTTCCATTGATAACCATTGAACATGCGCCGCATACTTCCTCTAGGCAATTCATATCCCATGCAACTGGTGTGGTTTTCTTCCCCTCTATATTTACAGGATTACGACGAATTTCCATCAAAGCTGAAATAACATTCATGTTCATTCGATATGGAAGTTCAAATTTCTCCCAGTATGGTTTTTGGTCGGGGTGATCTCTGCGTTCAATTTTAAAGATGACTGTTTTCATTGCTTCTGCCATTCTTTTCACCTGCCTTTTATATAATATCTTTATTGAAATATTAGTTTATCTAATACTATCATTAATTATCTGATTATTCAAAAATCATTTATTGAATAAAGATTCTCTTTAAATGACCGACCACTTGACGGCCATCAATTTCTTCTCTGCTTATTCGTTATAAACTAAGTTAACAGGAATAAAGTTTTAGGAATCTGACAGGAGTGTTTACGATGAAAAAAGTGCTCATCCTGTACGCAAGTTCCACTGGAAATACCGAAGAAATCGCGTCTTTGCTGGAACAGCATCTGGATACGAAAGTACTTGATATTACTTCAAAAAATCTGGAGATGACCGAAGTCGATGTGAAGGAATTAAAGGAGTATGATGGCATCCTGTTCGGCACCTACACTTATGATGATGGAGATTTGCCTTTTGAAACGGATGTATTCAATGATAATCTCCAAAACGTCGATTTAAACGGTAAAGTAATCGGTTTATTTGGTTCGGGAGATACGGCTTATTTTCAATTTTGCGAAGCTGTCGACACAATGAAAAATGAATTCAAGAGCAGAGGTTCAATTGTAATTGACCATGTGGTTAAAGTGGATCTGTTCCCAGATGAAAAAGAAGAGTTGGACGCGATAAAAGAATTGGCGTTTTTATTTCAAAAAGCTTTATCAGCACATGCTATACAAAGCTCATCTTAAATTTATGTAAGTTTCAATAAAAAGCCAGATCAACGTGTAGATAGTTGATCCGGCTATTTTATGTGTTATTCCACTTTAAAGGGAACAGCTAAGGAAATTTCTTGGAAAGGAAGTGAGTTTGATAAAAATGTTTTAACCACACGGTACTGTCCAGGCGGAAGTTTTAAACCGAGCATATCAATAGAGAAATACTGTTGGACCTGGCTGCCAGCAGGTAACACTCTTCCGAAATCTGTTAACTTTGGATTTTCGATAAACACCGCGTCCGAATGCACCAATAGGAACCAGGCACCTTCTTTTTCGACTTCAAGGTAATAATAGTCTCCAAATTCAAAATCCTTAGAGCTATTGTTCATTAACGTTGTTTCCAGGATTGAAGGAGATTCTTGAAAAGTATCTTGAAGCAATTCAAGGGTTAGTCCCGCCTTTGTGGCCGAAATCAGCTGATCCGGTGACGCGTCTTCCAAAGTCATAACTGCTGAGGAATTCTGGCATGCAGTTAGCAACAGTACGGCTATGATAATAAGTATAGACTTCATAAAATCACCTCTGTCTATACCTTAACCCTAATTTTTAGAATTTTCCTTGACTCGGGTCAACTTCTTTCTATGCAATTGAATTTTACGTTTCTTCTTCCGACAGCATCCCTTTGTATCTTTCCTTAATATGGTCTTCTTTACCGATGATCATAATCTTATCCCCTTCCTGCAGTTCCACTTCAAAGAGATCAAAACGCAGAATTTCATCTCCTCTTCTAATAATCAGAAGAACAACATCGAGATTTTCCTCGACCAAAGTTTTGCCTTTTTCACCAATATATTCGGATTTATTTTTAATTTGGATAATAGCCACCATCTCATCTTCGTTGAGAGCAAGCGCTGTCTTCATTGGCCAATCTTCAAGATTGTATTCGGTATCCATTTCATGTTCGAAACGATTTTCCAATTTTTTGAACACCAAATTGTTTTTGAATATCAATAAGAATACAGCTAAAATCACAATAATGATGAACAGCAGTTCTAGTCGAAGGTCATTTGAAAGGATTGTAGCGATGGAAGAAATAATTACAGCTAATGAGAAATAGCCGAATAAGATCAGGCCGCTGCTGATTCTTCTCCTGATTGGATGATCGATGATTTAAGCGGATTCTTGTGTAGTAAAACCCGTTCCAGTCAGCATAGAGATAACCTGGTAGCGGGCAATTTCTTTCTCGAGTCCGGTCATATGGAATAGGATGACTCCAATTTCAATGACCAGGGTAATGATTAAAGCATAAAGTGCAATGAATGCAAAATCCCACATAAAATCACCCCGCCTTTTATAAATTTCCAAATCTTAAATGTTTTAAACCAGACGTTTTTAAAACGAACGTCCATTTAGCTTTCCCCTGTAAAAGAATTGAAAAAATGTTTAATAAGCGATACTTCCCCGCTCCATCTTCGTCTATTCTTATATAAGGAGGCGAAAAACGTGAACCAGCAAATTGAAAACTATTACCATGAACACAGTGATCGCGTTTACCGATATATTTTTCTATTAGTTCGCAATAAGGAAAATGCCGAAGATCTGACACAGGAAACATTTTATAAAGCTTTCAAAGGCTTGTCTTCATTTAATGAAGAAGCTTCCCCTGCCACGTGGCTGCTGAAAATCGCGCGTAATGTCACTTATGATCATTTCCGCAGAAAACGCCTCGTCCAATTTTTTTCCTGGGGTGATGAACACGATCAAGAAACTTCCTCAATTGCACCAGATGCTTCAGCAGAACGGAAAGAGCAAGTACTGGAATTACACAATGCCATTAATCGCTTAAAGAAAGATTATCGTGACGTCATCATTCTTCGCAAGATCCAAGAACTTTCAATTAAAGACACCGCATACATACTGGGCTGGACGGAAGCTAAAGTAAAAACCAAATCCGGTCGGGCAATGGATGCTTTGAAACTAGAATTAGCAGGAAAGGATGGCGTTATTCATGAATCTTTCTAAGAACCCAGATCAGCTTTTCAAAGAACTGAATAATATTGAACGTTCTGAAGAGTTGAAAAAGGCAACGTACTTAAAGCTGCAGAACCGGATTCAGAAGAAACGATCATATCCTGTAATGCCTGCTGTTATTTCAGTTGCTCTTGTTGCAGTAACCTTTTTCCTCGTATTCTCCTTTATGAACGATACCCAGGAAACTGCTGGATCTCTTACTGATGAAGAAGCGATTGAAGAAGTCCTGGCTATGCAGCTGAATAAACCCGAAGATGAATTTTTTGAAGTCGTCTATGCGAAATGGCAGCGTATGGAGGAAGTATATGCCGCTGATACTGAACATACCAGTGATCCCATGGAAGGCACACCTGAATTGCTTGCCTATGAAGAATACATCGAGAAAAAATTCAAGCCTTATTTCACGATGAATGGCTTTGATAATTTCAAAGTTCAGCCCATGGATTTTCATTATTTCTTCGCTATGGACAATCAGCGCAATTATGAAATGGAATTGTTGGATTTGAATATTGAACAAAGCGAAAATACTGCGACCAATTACTCGTTCTCTGCAGAAGTTGACTACACAGATCCAAATGGAGAATCGAAAGTATATAACCTTGCAGGAAGAGCCATTGTTCCTGAGCAAGGTAAAATTGGAAGCATCCAATTTACGGATGTGGACGGTTTGCAGGAGAAAATATCAGATGATTCTTCAGAGTGAAAAGATGATGGCTTCAAATGATAAAACGACAAATAAATATTAATTTATCAAATATTCATATTTATTCTTTACTTTCGATCAAGAACTGGTTAAAGTTGAATCATAAGCATCACACAAAAAAGGGATAAGGCGGAAGCTTAAATTTTTTGTCACAAATCCTCTACTATAATTCACAGTAAATGGTCGTATATCACAGACATTAGTGCTGAAGATAACGCCGAAAAGGAGCTAAATTCTTTTCGGCGTTATTTTCTGGCTATATGAAGGAGTGAAAGGCATGAAATACTTCATCGACCATAAGAGCAAACGCATCCACTCTCAGCAATTTGCTGGTGATTCCTGCGGTTTTGTCTCCACCCCGATCACTTATAGGGAATTTACAAACTGCCCTGCCTATGTAAAACAATTAATCGAGGATAAAAATTATTTAAAATGCCCCAATTGTGTTTCAGCACCAACCCGCTTGCAAAGAAAAACCACAACTTAATACCATTCACACAGTAAAAAGCGGCAGCCGGTTATGGCTGCCGCTTTTTCGATACTCTATCTTCAGTTTACATCCCCAAGATATACTGCAGCTTTTCGATACTCCAATAAATCAAATATAGCGGGAACAATCGCTTTAGGATAAACTCTCAAACTTTTAAGTTCAGTCACCGGTACCCATTCAATACCGGTTTGATGGAAATCTGGGTTTTCGGGTATAAAAAAATCCTCTTCTTTAGTTACCAAATTGACTTTAAAATAATACTCGATTTGGTGTATGGAAGCATCGAATGCGGCATGTTCATGGTTTTTGCCGATGTACTCCCTTATATGAAGCAATTCTCCAGCCTCTACTACTGCACCCACTTCCTCAATGCATTCTCTTTTAATCGTCTCTCTCAAGGGTTCTCCATGGTTCTGGCCGCCCCCGGGAAAAAGGTAAAAATCCCCTTCATCATCTCTGTTCTTTGTCAGCAGCAGCTTAGCTTCCTTCAAGATTACAGCTTTGGCCGAATTTCTGATATTCATACGCTATTTCTCCTTCGCAAGTTCTTGCTTTATCCATAAAGCGGCGCCGAGTACATTATCCGCTATATAATCAGGCTGTATATCAGTAATAGATTTATTCTTTTTAGATACTTTTTAAGAATCGTCCTAAAACTTCTGTGTACAATTCCGGCTGTTCGGCGTGTACCAAATGGGAAGCGAATGGAATGATGGAAATGTGAATATTATCTTGTGCAGCGCTATATTCAATTGCACTGCGGGATTCGTTCTGGCTGCCTTCACCGGCAATCACGAGGACTGGTGAAGAAATCCGACTTAAATCGCTGGTTTCATTAAATGGATACCAGTCTTCAGATTTGCCCATTTCGATAAACCTTTTCCACTCTGGTCCGTGAAGGTCAGTAAAAAAGGAATTCGCTTCTTCATTCTGCACTAATTGAGCTTGCATTTTTGCATCCTCTTGGTGCAAACTTTGCCAATTCTCCGGTTTTTGTTTCGTTACGCCTGAGATGGTTAAGGTTTTTACTTTGGCGGGAAAACGTTTTGCAAAAACTATGGCAACCAAGGCACCTAACGAAGCGCCGACTATATGTGCTGACTGGATGCCAAGCTTTTCAAAAGTTTCGTCCAGATCATGGGCAGAATCCTCAAAGAAATTGCTGATGTCCGCTGCATCAGATTTCCCATGTCCTCTCAGATCCGGCGATATCACCTGGTAGTGTTCACTGAATACTGCTTGTTGTGGAATGAAATCAGTTGCAGAAGTTTGAAGTCCTGTATGAAGGAAAACGAGCGCCTCCCCGTTCCCTTTTGTAACCGTATGTAAAATCATTTAAGCGTCCTCCTCTATGTCCAAATATTGGTGTTTAGAAAGCTGCCGCAATATCGCTTGGGTTACTTCTTCTCTGGTACCACTGCCATCGATTACTGCATCAGAATCCGGTTTGATATCCTCCAGCATTTGAAGATAAGCCGCTCTTCCTTTGTTTTCATAATGGTCGACGTCGGTTATTATTTCGTTGCTGGTACTGTCGGCGAAGTCTCTCTTTATTCGCCTCACAAGTGCTAGATCCAACGGGGTATCGATAAAAATCGTAAAATCTATGTATGATCTTGATGCTGTATGTAAACGGGCAAAAGGGAAATCCAGGACAATAAAATCCAGGGGTTCTGTAAGCAGTGTCTTGATATCCGTTAGCAACGGCTCAAGGTTCCATTCGTCATAATCCATTCCACGTTCCAGCCAGAGCACTATATCGGCTGGGCCTCGAAAATTATAATCGTCGAAACAAAGCGCCTTGGCATTCGGCAATCGTTCCGTCAGATTGGCAACTGCTGTCGATTTGCCGCCGCCTGATACGCTGGCAATTGCTAGTATTTTAGGGGAGCTCTTAGTTTCCATTGGCTTCCTGCCTCTCCTGCAGCTGAGTCTACCTCTTAATCATACCTGAAGATTCAGAATGAAAAAACGACATGAGTGAAATATCCAAAATCTGTTAGAGAAGACCGAAATTCAGCTAAATAAAAAGAAGATGCCCCCTGGGCACCTTCAAAATGAAAGATAGTTTTTAAATTTACTCGTTTTTAAAGATATTCTTTTTCGATATCGCGCGTGCTGCGGACTGTGTCGATTGGACGCACCATGTTTTCAATCCGCTCACGTTGTGCTTCCAGGAATGGCGGCAAGCTCAGTTTTTCGCCTAATGTTTCATAAGGCTCATCCCCCATAAATCCAGGGCCGTCCGTTGCCCATTCAAATAGAATTCCCGGCGCTACTCGTGCATACAAGGATTCGAAGAAGAAACGGTCGACATAACCCGATGTGCCGAAGCCAGCTGCTTGCATATGATCGATCCATTCATTTAACACTGAAGTATCATGGACGCGGAACGCCGTATGGTGAACTGTACCAAATCCTTGCTGACCAGCTGGTAGGATGGCGTTGTATTCTACGATGAGCTGGGCGCCGTTTCCGCCTTCTCCCATTTCGAATAAGTGCAGCGAACCTTCTTTAGCGAGTTCCCGCATCAACATCACTTTTTCCAGCACTTCTTTTAGATAATCAAATTGCGCTATCCGGATATGGATCGGTCCCAAGCCGGTGATGGCGAATTCCAACGGAACGGGGCCATTCTGCCATGGTGTTCCGGACTCCACCCCTTCATTCAATTCGTCCGATACCAGCATATATTGCTGGTCGTCAAAATCAGCGAATGACAGAGTCTTTTTGCCGAATAACTCTTTGATGCCCGAATGCTTCACTTCATATTTGTCAAAACGTTTCACCCAATAATCCAACGCTGCATCGGAAGGAACACGGAAAGCAGTCTTGTAAATTTCGTTCGTGCCGTGTGTCCCTTTCGGAATGCCTGGGAAATCGAAGAATGTCATATCGGTTCCTGCTGAACCTTTATCATCTGCAAAAAACAAATGGTATGTCTGGATATCATCCTGATTGACTGTTTTCTTCACCAGCCGCATACCTAGTACATAGGTGAAAAACTCATAATTCTTTTCGGCACTGCTGGTAATTGCGGTTACATGGTGGATTCCTTTTAATTCATTCATAATAATGATCTCTCCTCAAAATAGTTTTTATCTCGAACTACAGATAATTTCCGGGTAAGTAAACTTAGCTTTTCATTGCCTGATAGCCCACTTTTTTCAAATCGCTTATGATCGCTTCTGTTTCTTCCGTGTTTAATCCTTCAAATAAACCATTAACTTTTTCCTCGTGTATAGGCCATATTCGTTTCATCAACTCTTGTCCTTCTTCTGTCAATTCAGCGAATGTGACACGCCGGTCTTCGGAAAATTCGGAACGCCGGACATAGTTCTTCACTTCCAGTTTATCGATAACATACGTAATGCTGCTGCTGGCAATCAAAACTTTTTTGCCAATGGATTGAATCGGCTGCCTGCCTTGATGATACAGCAACTCAAGCACAGAAAACTCGGTGGGATTCATGCCGTTGTCCGCTGCATCGCTTTTGATGACTTCCCTTATGGCATCAGCAGCCCGAATAATAACGGTCACTGCCTTTAAATTGCGGTTGGTGACTTCCATGCTTTTCACCTCTTTTAAATATAATTCATATATCTTTAATTCGAGATAATCATATCACGCGGATTTTCCAGCGTCAACCATCTCGTTTGATATGGTATCTGTACTATGCTTATTAATGGAGGAAAGCAGTTTTACTTCCGTTGAATCAAAATCGTGTGTATAATTTTAAGTAATCAAATAGAAGACAATGTTTTCTAGGGTTCCGCGAGCTTTGCTCGGCCTGGTCCGAGAGAAAACGCACAGCTTGCTGTGACACGGAGGGACAAAAGCCTGGGAGAAACTGTTTATCAGTTGCTCCCGGGTTTTTTAATTGAAATTTGAAAATGGAGGTTTTTGAAATGAATATTGAATGGGTGAAGGTTTATATAGCCGCTTTTTTTGAAGTTTTCTGGGTGATTGGCTTAAAGCACGCGGATGGTTTTTGGCCTTGGACGGGCACTGTCATTGCGATCATCGTCAGTTTCTATCTGATGATCATGGCTGGACGCAAATTGCCGGTAGGCACTGTTTACGCTGTTTTTGTCGGAATGGGGACTGCGGGCACTGTGATCGCCGATATCATTCTTTTCGGCGAACCGGTCCAATTGGCGAAACTGTTATTGATCGCCGTTCTACTGGCTGGTGTAGTCGGGTTGAAACTGATAACGGATGACAATAGTGAAAAAGGAGTTGCATCGTAATGGCCTGGTTTTCTCTGCTTGCCGCCGGATTATTCGAAATGGCCGGTGTCGCAATGATTAATAAATGGCATAATGATCGGAATTGGCAATCCTTCCTGCTGCTGCTTTTGGGATTTGGCTTGAGTTTCCTGTTTTTATCTTTCGCCATGGAAACTCTGCCTATGAGTACGGCTTATGCCGTCTGGACCGGAATCGGTGCCTCTGGCGGCGCCATCCTCGGCATGCTTTTCTATAATGAAGCAAAAGACTGGAAGCGGATTCTGTTTATTGCCATGGTGCTCGGTTCTGCTGTCGGCTTAAAGCTTGTGTCCTAAACTAAATGAAATGCAGAAAAGGAAGGTCTCCCACTCTGAGCAGGGAACCTTCCTTTTTCATTTCTTTTAATACTCTCCGGCCTGTAAAGATGCATACAGCTCATCAGGAGACGAAGCCCCTGCATATTCCAAAGCGTTCATGCCGTCAGGGCCTGCCTGATACGGATCAGCTCCATTATCCATCAGCACAAGTGCTGTCTGATTGTCTCCATACATGATGGCATTGGTCAATGCGGTGGCGTAATCATCAGCTGTATTGGCATCTGCCCCCGCATCCAGCAGGTAGGAAACAATATCAGGCTGTCCTGAATAGACGGCATACATTAAAGCATCGGACCCTTCAGAATCGCGCGCAAGGATTTCGTCCCCGTCAGCCAGCGCGCGGTCGATGCCCACGATATCCCCAGCAGAAACAGCTGCCATCAAATCCGTCTGCCCTTCTAAGGAATAGTCTTCATTATAATAAGGGTCTTCTTCGGTAAAATAAGATTCAGGAAGCTCATTGGCAAATTGCGAAAACACCAGTGTGCCTCCTGCCAATAACAGGATACTGATAAAGTAGACAGCCATACCCGCTCCACCAAGCAACAGCATTCCGAAGACGATTTTGCCGTGATTGGGAGTATAGAGGCGTTCTCCGCTGCCTTCAAACTGCTGTATCGCCTGTATCCTTTTCGGCAGGCGCGGGTGTGATGATAGTACTTCGCTCAGCCAGACAAAACCATTCGATTCCGTCCGGATTTGTTCACGGTAAGCATCCTCGTTTACTTCAGCATACATTTTCTTTCCGATTCCGAGCAATGTCAGCGCGCGTTTGGCAGCTGGCGAATTTTGAATAAGATAGGCTGCATGGCGATCGCATGTATATTCACAGGAACGGCTGTAGGCCTGGCTTAAAAATGGAATAAAATCGGCCGGTATCAGTACGATGTTCTTCCAGACATGGCGGCGTTTGATATGCGCCAATTCATGGGCGATGATAAAGTCAAGTTCGTCTTTGCCCTGTTCACGCGCCAATTCAAAAACCTCGGAATACAAGACCACCATATTTCTTCCGAAAAAACGGGTGGCAAATGCATTCAATGCCCCTTCAGATTGAATGACGAAAACATCCGGAACGGTTTTCAATCCGATTTGTTTAGAGAGTGACTGGACACTGTCGTAGACATCCGGAAATTGCCTTTCATGTATGCGGACGCCGTTGCCGCGAATGGAACCCAGCATCATGGCATTAGCGAATAATACAAAAGCGAAAATACCGAGTGCAATTGCAATTCCGATAACTGATACAAGAACCAGGATGTAGATTAAAATGCTGAACACTAAACTGATTATGAAATAAGCTGTCTCTCTGTTTGATTGAATAGCCGAATGATTCATCTCTTTCTCCCCTTTAATATGAAATATCTTACATATAATAGCACAATATGCCTAAAAAGAAACTATAAATTTGATGCGCTCAAATCGGCTTAAAAAAAACAGTATTCCTCCGGTATAACGGAAGAATACTGCTGGTTGTTCATTGTATCCGGGCATCCATAAATGCAGTTCAGTGTAAAAGCAAAACCCGTTGGATGAAATCAGTGCTCAACAAATTGTAAATCGCTTTGGTTCACATAGAGTTCCATTGCCTGCGCCGGTTCCAGTTTTTCCGCCTCATCGCGTGATAACGCGCATTCCAGCTGCAGGTTCCCTGCCTGGATCTGGGCTGTATAAGCACCATGTTTGAATTTCAATTTGCTCACTGCCCCTTTGAATCGCACCGAACCGATAGGCGCCTGGCTGTTCGAAACTATTGGACGCAATGTTTCAGGACGCAAAATCAGAAACTGTCTGCCGTCAGCCATCTTATGGATGGTTTGGAATTCCATGCCATTATCCTCGGATTTGAAATAACCAGCTCTGATATTGCCGCTGATAATGTTTTTCAAGCCCAGAAAGGAAGCGACTTTTGAACTGGCGGGCTGCTCATATAATTCCATGGCCGTACCAACCTGAAGTAATCGCCCGTCGCTCATAATTCCGATGCGGTCGGACAATTCAAAAGCTTCTTCACGGTCATGGGTGACGAACAGCACTGTCACACCAAGCTCCCGTTGAATCCCGCTTAGCAGCTCTCTCATATCTTCACGAAGGCCGGGATCAAGTGCGCTGAACGGTTCATCCATCAATAGCAGCCGGGGCTTTGCAACCAGCGCCCTTGCCAGTGCTGCGCGCTGTTGCTGTCCGCCGCTCAGCTCCTCAGGAAACCGGTTCTCATAACCCTCCAGCCCCACCATCCCAAGCATGCGCTTCGCTTCAGAGAGCCGTTCTTTTTTGCCGACTTTCTGCATTTTCAAGCCAAAAGCCGTGTTTTCTCCGATTGTCATGTGGGGGAACAGCAGCGATTGTTGAAATACCATGGAAAAACGGCGCGCTTCCGGAGGCACGTGAGTCAGATCCTTGTCTCCAAATCGGATTTTTCCTGCATCTCCCTCCAATAAACCTGCAATGAGTTTAAGAAGCGTGGTTTTACCGCAGCCGGAAGGCCCCAGCAGCGAGAAGAACTCTCCTTCACAAATAGCAAGGTCGATTGGTTCGAGGGCAAAAGAATCTTTTTGATCAGTTTCAGCTGTCTTATACTTTTTCTCAACTTGTTCGATGTGCAGACCGGTCATCTCTTCGCCCCCTTAACTTTTAGAACTGACGGGTTTTTTGTCTGGTAATATTTTTTTAAAGCCACATCCAATGAGAACAAAGCCAAAATGGCCATCCCTGCGAACAACAGCGAGTAGGCTGAGGCAACAGCCGGATCGCCGCCGCTGATGAATGGGAACAGCAGAATCGGCAAAGTCACCACCTGGCCGGAACCGATTATGAAAGTGATGAGGTATTGGCTTAAGGAAATCAGGATGCTCAAACTTGCCCCAGCCGCGATTCCCGGCAGCAAATGCGGCAATACGACATGATAGAAACGATGGATCGGACCCGCTCCGAGCATGCGCGCCTGATTTTCCCAGTCTGTTGATAATGTGCTGTAACTGACCATTACAGCACGCACCATATAAGGAAGCGTCGGTGAAATATGCGCCAGCACGACGCCAAGAATCGTTTCCGTCAAGCCAAGCCGCAGGAAAGTCAAATGGATCCCCATCACAGCGACAAACGGCGGAATGATGATGGGAGCAAATAGAATGGCTTCCGCCAGCCATTTGCCTCTGAATTGAAAGCGCACCAATGCGTTTGCTGCGGGGACCGCCAGTAAAATATTAATAATCATTACGATAAGTGCAATCAGTAAACTGGTTCCGATGGATTGCCATGTTCCGGAACTGCCAACGAGAACATATTCCCAGGCGCGGAAACTGAATGTCTCAGGAAACAAATCAGGCCACTGCCAGCCTGCGGCTATACTCGATATCAATAACGCGATGAAAGGAAGGCCGATGAACAGGAATAATATAAGAGACAGACAGATTCGAAGGGGTAAAAACATCCGTTTCATTATTGCCACCCCTTCGTTATCTTCCAGCGCTTACTGAAATAATAGACAACCAAACCGAGAGCGATGGTCATCACCGCCAGAATAATGTTCACAGCCAAAGCTTCCGGCCGCTCAGCAAGTGTTCCGCTTGTATACAGCTGAAATGAATAAACAGGCAGCATGCTCGGATAAGTTACACCCAGCAAAAAGGGTATTTCAAAAGCGGAAAAAGTAAAGACGAAGACGATGAAAACAGCTATGATCCATGACGGCATCATAATCGGCAAGGCAATTTCACGGATGAAACGGAAAGTCCCAGCCCCGTAGACGCGTGACACGTCCCGCCATGATTTTTGGATCCTTGCCAGTACGGGATAAAGCATCAGCATTATAAAGGGAACTTCTTTCCATGTATAGGCGAGTATGATGCCCCAGCCGAATGCATCATTGACCAGCACCGGGAATTCGTTTATTTCCTTAATGATCCCGGCTGCAGCCAATAATTTGGATAAGAGCCCGCTTTGCATGAAAAGCAGAACGATCACATAGCCGGCCACCAGATGAGGGATTGTCAGCGGCAACTGGAACAACCGCTGCCAAAGCCTCGAGTGTTTTGTTTTGGAAGAAAGGCTCAGCATGAACAGCGCAATTGCCAGCGCACCACCCAGTATTCCAGCCAATAACGAAGAAATCGCGGCAACTCTTATCGTAAGTCCAAGCGATTCCCAGAAGCTTTCTGAGCCCAATAAATCCCTATATGCGATAAAGCTCATTTGATTTTCCCCGATTGCTGGAAAATAGCCGAGGCTTTTCAGCAACCCGTCAAAAAGTCCTCCAAAAAACAGGAGGACAATCACACCGGTGGCCGGTAGCAGCAAAAGATAAGGTTTACTCTTTCGCCACATTTTCCATCCACCCTTTTTCGATGATTTCTATATAATCCGAAGACAATTCCGGCAATCGATTATTTTCAAGTTCTTCCAGGGAAAGTGTCGCTTCCCCGAGTTCAACACCATTCATCGCCTGCTGCTGTTCAGGAGATAACTTTTCCAGATCCAGCGCTGATAAATCGCCCCAATTTTCCGGTGACAACTTAGCAGTCTGGGCTTCGGGTGACATCATTTCATTGATCGCCACCATCGCTCCCGCTTTATCGGATGAATTAAAAGGAATGGAGAGGAAGTGAGTGTTGGAAAGCGTGCCCCCATCCAATAGGAACGTGCGTGTAGATTCCGGGAAACGCCCTTTCAGCACTTCACTGGCTGCCAGTGCCGGGTCGTAGCTCATCGTCATCGACACTTCCCCGCTTGCGTACAGCTGGTCCAGTTTTGCCAAACTCTCCGGATAGGTTTCCCCTTCGCGCCATAAATAAGGTTCAATACCATTCAGGTATTCCCACATCGGTTCCAATCGCGATTCCAGATCTTCGATTTCAGCAGCGGGCTGTTCATATTGTTCATGGCCGCCTGTCGTTTCATAAAGGACGTGCCGGATAAAAGCGCTGCCGGTAAAATCAGGCAAGGCGGGGTACGTAAACTGGCCGGGATTTTCCTGGACCCATCCAGCGAGCTGTTCCATGGATTTCGGAGGCGCATCCACTTTTTGTCCATCATGCACAAACACGAACTGGGCTTTTCCCCATGGCGCTTCAAGGCCTTCAACCGGTTCGCCGAAATCATGTGAAATCTCAGGAGCCTCCTGGTTTATGTACTCATTGAAATTAGGCAATTGACCGGCGAAATCACCAAACAGCAAGCCATTGTCTTTTGCGGTTTTGAAATTTTCCCCGTTGATCCAAATGACATCGATGCTGCCGGCTGTCTTGCCGGCTGATTTTTCATCCAGCAATTGATTGATGAAATCCTGGGCGTCGCTCACGGGGACACGTGAAAGCTCAATATCATGCATTTCTTTCATGCGCGGCGCCACCCAATCATCCAGGTAGCGGTTGATATTGTCATTGCCGCCCCACATATACATATTCACTTCTTGCCCTTTTGCTTTATCGGTGACGACCTGCCAATCAGCTGAAAGCAGATTGGCTGAATCCTCCGACTCCTCATTACCCGATTGCGCCGAACATGCCGACAGCGTTAAAGCCAGCAGCACGGACGCGGTTAATGTTTTTTTCTTCATCGTCTTCACTTCCTAAATCCAATATGAACTGCTTATTTAAAATTTTCCTGCCTTTTTTTCGAGCCAATGCTTGCGTAAATAGATTGGAATAACTGTCAGCAAAATAAAAACGCTGCCAGCCAGCAAGATTAATTTCGGATTGCCGCTGCCGGCACTGCTTCCTAAAAAATTATACGCAAATGTTCCTGGAATGATGCCAATCAGCGTCGCTAAAGCAAAGGATGCGAATCGGACTTTGGAAAAAGCAGCAAGATAACTGATCAAATCAAAATTGATTACAGGAATCAAACGGAAAATCAATACATAGAAAAATCCATTTTGTTCCATTTGCTGCTGGATTTTTGCTGCTTTACCGTCCCAATTCTTCCGGATTATTTTCTTTCCGAGTCCTCTTGCGACGGTGTAAGAAAGGATTGCCCCGCTGACAGCACCGGCGATGGTATACAAGGTACCCAGCCAGACACCGAAGACCAGGCCGCCTGCAAGCGATAACAGGGATGCCGGAAAAAAGATCAAGGGTCTTATAGTATAGACGACGATATAGACCAACGGCGCCCATCTACCATAAGACTCGATCCAAACACGCAGCTGTGCCGCATCGACATCTAATACTGAACGGCCCAGCCAGACTGCGAGGCCGATGCCCGTCAGCACCATCAGCCATTTAAAAAAGAGCAATGCGTTCGCTCTGTTCACTGGTTTCGATTATGGGATGCAATGCTCAAATATCGTTTTCGCATCTCTTCATAACGCTTACGATTGCCCCCCGCATCTGACGCACCTACTCGTGAAGCCGATCGAAACTCAATTTGCTGTGCCGCATCGTTGAAGTAGAACTCAAGATCATCCTTGAATTTAAACGTTTTCGATTTGGCTATAGCATACACATAATTTTCCTCTACTTGGACAATCTCAACACCTTTATAGCCTTTGAGCATGCCAATCAGGCATTTTTGGGATAGTTGCTGACTGCCCATATATGGGAGGGGCTGAACATATTTATCTTTTGCTTTGGTCTGAGAAGAAACCGCATTTGGAGTAATTGGCATTTCTTTAAGACGGCCATCCTCAACACCAAGTTTGGGCTTGACATTGTTCTTGATCGCCATGTTGGCGATACCGATTCCTGCAGCCGCAGCAGCTCCGTATATTCCGATTTTTTCAGCAGGCAATTCACCAGATCTGGCTTTATTGAAAGTTTTGACCACTGGCTGATTCAACAGATTGTCGACGTACACCTTTTTGCCAATCTTCACAAGAACTTCGCTGTAAGTCGGGTATGGATGAATGACACCAGACAGTTTGCCCATATTGATATGAAGCGACTTGATGGTCTGAATCTGACTGATTATTTCTCCTGCACGGTCGCCAAGGATGCTTGCACCCAAGATGTAGCCTTTTTTGTCCAATATGATTTTTACTGTGCCAATACTGTCTTTTTTTGTATTGGCTCGATCGATCTCAGCATATTCATGTTCATATACCCGAATGTCGTCACCATATTTTTCACGTGCTTCCTCTTCTGAAAGACCCGATCTGCCAAGTTCCGGATCGGTATAAGTGCACCAAGTCACATTTTCATAATCGATTTTCTTATTGATTGGCAGGATGGCGTTTTGAGTTGCGGTAATGCCTTGGTAATTTGCCATATGCGATAATTGGTATGGGCCAACAACATCTCCGATGGCATATATTCCTTTAGCGGTAGTTTCCATATGATCATCCACTTGAATACTCTTCGAATCATATTTTACACCAGCTTTTTCTAGGTCATAGCCATCCACATTAGCTTTGCGGCCAAGAGCCACCAATAGTGAAGCGTTGGTAATCGTGGTTTCCTTGCCGTTTTTCTCGATGACCAAGTCGACTTGATCGCCTTGCTGTACAGCTTTTACCGCAGTTGCAGACGTATGGATTACTACGCCTTCATCAAGCAGACGCTTTTGAATCATAAGGACTTGATCTTTTTCGTCTTTAGGCAAGATTCTTTCAAATTTTTCTACAAGTGTCACTTTTACACCGATTCGGTTCAATGCTTGGCTCAACTCGACTCCAATTGCGCCTCCGCCAAGAATGGTCATCGTTTTAGGAAAAGATTTCAGTTTAAAAATGGTTTCGTTTGTTAAATAAGACACTTTATCCAGTCCTTCAATAGGTGGAACGAGCGGCGAAGAGCCGGTTGATAGGATTATTTTCTTAGCTTCAATGCGTTCGCCTTCGACTTCCACGGCATGCGGTTCGATGAATTTTGCATAGCCGTTGATAAAATCGATGCCGGATTTTTTCAACACTTCTGGGGATTCACCTGCATATACCTTTTGAATGACATCCTGAATATCTTTTAATACAACCGATGTATCAACTTGCAGGTCTGGGGTGTATTTTTTCGCATGGTGGACTTCTTCAGCAATGTTAATCAATGATTTGCTCGGTATACAACCGGACCATGTACATTCTCCGCCTGGCAGATTTTTATCGATCAATACAACTTTTTTTGAAAATCCAGCTGCTGTGAATGCCGCAGTCAAGCCTGCTGCGCCTGCTCCGATTATTGCAATGTCATATTTTTTTACCATCTATACCATTTCCTTTCTTTTCCTGTAATAAATTCAGTTTAACAATAAAGTCTAAAAATTTGCTCTTAATTACCCTCGCACTCATTTGTGATCCGCTCATTCACCTAAAGTGAAATTGCGGGTTTGAATTTCAGAGTTATACTATACTGAAATTAACCCCTAAACGAAAAGGTGATTTTATGCTTGATACGCACGCGCGAAAACATGTTCAGCCAGCTATTGAAAAAACAGCTGATTTTTTATTGAAACGAGGTTTGACAGCCGATACTGTTACAAAAATCGCTTTTATCATCGGTATATCCACTGGTATTTTCATCTATCTGGATTATCCATTATTAGCTATAATCGCTCTCTGGATATCCGGCTATCTCGATGTAGTGGACGGAACGATGGCGAGGAAAACAAAACCTTCCGCTTGGGGGACCTTACTGGATATCAGTTTTGACCGTATGGTGGAAATCAGCGTGATACTCGGGCTCGCATTCCGTTTTCCGGAATCAATGTGGGTATTGCTGCTGTTGAGCGTTTCCATTATTATCGCGATGACCGTATTCCTGACAGTGGGTGCCTTGTCGGATAAACAAGGGATGAAATCCTTCTACTATCAAGCAGGTTTAGCCGAAAGGACAGAAGGTTTTATTCTCTTTACCCTAATGATTGCCTTTTCAACATATTTAACTGCCATTACTTTGATTTTTTTGGCGATGCAAATCATTACTATTTTTCAGCGTATGACAGAAGCCAGAAAAATTTTGAAATAGTCTGGAGGCAAAAACATGAAGACACTCGTTCTGGTTGGCGGCGGACATGCCCATCTTCATTGTCTTGGCCAGCTGGCGGATGAATTCCCGCCAAACTGCCGGGTCGTAATGATCTCCCCTTCCGAATATCAATACTATTCAGGAATGTTTTCCGGATTTTCAGAGGATGTGTATAGTCAAGAAGAAATCAGGGTCGATTTGAAACGCCTTTGTGAAAAGGTTGGAGCGGGATTTATCTGTGATCAAGTTGTTGCGGTGGATGTAAATGCCAGAAAACTTACGGGTTCCAGCGGATCAATTTTCGAGTTCGATTATGTGTCATTTGATATCGGCTCCGCAGCCGGAGTTCCGGAAGATATGAAATCATCAATTACAACCATCAAACCGAATTTCCTGTTTCCTGATCAATTAAAACGAGTACGGGAGACCGAATATCCGGTTATAGTTGGAGGCGGCGCATCAGGGGTTGAATTGGCGTTTTCGGTTAATGCCTGGCGAAAAAAGCATTCATTGCCTTTAAATACAGTATTAATTAGTGCAACACCCCTTCTTTCCGGATTACATAGCAAAATTTCAGATAAAATCCAATTAATAGCACGCCAGAAAGATTTGTCTTTTTACACTGATGAAACTGTGGAAACAATTGCAAATGAAAGTATTGTCACCAGCTCCGGCCTATCCTTTCCAAAATCTGAGGTGCTCTGGGTGACAGGTCCGAAAAGTTTCAGCCTCTTCCAAGAATCAGGCATCGATACAAATAACAGTGGATTTCTTCTGGTTAATGAATATTTGCAAAGTGTCCAGCATCCAGAGATTTTTGGAGCCGGTGATTGCATTACGATTGACCGCTATCCAACTTTGTCGAAGAATGGTGTTTACGCAGTCAGACAGGGACCGATTCTTTGGCATAACCTGAAGAGCCAATTGGATTCAGGAGACCTGAAACCTTTCATTCCCCAAGATCGTTATGTCTCCATTCTTTCCACAGGAGGCGGAGAAGCTTTTCTGACATATGGAAATTTTTCAATGCATGGAAAGTTGCCTTGGGTTCTCAAACAGCGTATTGACCGGAACTTTATAAAGGAATTTAGAAAACTTTATGAATAAAATGGCAAATACAAAGAGACATGTATGTTAATTTGACTAGAATTAGGGGTATAGAAAGAGCAATACACGAACATAATAGAGGAGGAATCAGAATGGATTCAACAATATGGTGGTGGATTGCGCTTGGAATCCTTGTGCTGGGGCTGATTATCGCAATCATCGGAGTGGTCTTGTTCATAAAAGGCATGAAGGAACCAATGAAAAAGATTAAAGGTTCAGCAGATAACCTGAAAGAACGCGTCGACGGATTGAACTTGGAGGTTTCCAACCTCACCCATACAACTACTGAGCTGCAAGAGGAAATTGCAGTCAAATCTGAAAAAGTGAGCGTCTTTGTCGATGCAGCGAAAGGAACCGTGAATTCTGTGGTGGATATGAACGCAGCTGTCCGCGCGATTACGGATAGAATCGTTGACCGTTCTGAGCGGGATCCACAGAATAAACGCCAGGTGAAACGTCTGACAAATACTGCCGACAGCATCATCCATCTGCCGCAGGACCTGCAGACAATCAATCCCGATGCTGAACATGAAAATTACGATACATTATATTTTGGAAAAGTACGGTAATCTCGAATTAAAGCAGCCTTCTAAGGTTGCTTTTTTTTTGTGAATTTTTTAAGCAAGTAAGATTTTCTGTTTCTTTTATCTCTTTATTGTCACTCAACGTTACTGACAAGATCTAATCCGAATAATTTTGTTTACATAATAAAAATATAATAACATTAGTATATGCTTATACGATAATTCCGGGACCATTTTTTGATATATAAAAAAGCGCCCCCTCTCGGGAGACGCTTTTCTTAATCTTTATTCGGCACCAGATAAACATCCTGCACTTTTCCATCTGTAGACTCGTCCAGAACAAACGATCCGTTGGAATAGCGGTCTACCGGTTTAAGATTCGCCGCTGGCAAAGTCAGACGAATGTTTTTTGCTGTTTCTAAAATTATTTCCTCATTGCCTGTTATACCGTGTACAGAAATGACACGATGCGGATTTGACTTCAATTCACGCAACATGACGACTCCGCGTTTTGCTCGGCTGCCTGTTTCGAATTCTGTAATACGCATCTTTTTGGCTGCCCCGCGCTGCGTAACAACTACCAGATCCCGTTTCACTTCAGGTTCAATAAGCACCGCTGATACAGCAAAGTCTTTATCTTTCAGGTTTACTCCTTTTACCCCGCCCGTACGTAGTCCCGTCAAAGGAATTTCGTCCAGTGGGAAACGAACGCCATAGGCATGATTCGTGCCTATGAACAATTCGGTTTCCTTTGTAACCAAACCAGCGAAAATCATGGAATCTTCTTTTTTCAGATTCATCGTTTTGATAGCCCGGGAATAACGCTGCACTTGATAGTCCTTTAAAGCGGAACGTTTCACTTGGCCAAGTTTCGATACAGTAAGGATACTGGCATCCGCATCAAAGTTCTCGAATGGATAAACCGCAAGAATTGATTCGTCGGGTTCAAGCTGGACGATACTGGACAAATGCTGTCCAAGATCCTTCCACTTGATGTCCGGCAATTCGTTGATAGGCTGGTAAACAAAATTGCCTTTGGTCGTAAAGAGCAGAATGGTGTGCTGTGTATTGAGGTTGCCTTCAAACAACAGGTGATCGGATTCCTTCATGGCGAAATCGCGACCATTGGATGCGGCATGTGACCTTGTGCTTGTGCGTTTTACATAGCCCTCTTTAGTTACAGTAACGACCACTTCTTCACTTGGTATCATCACTTCGCGTGTAATCGTTATTTCTTCGATCTTATCTTCAATAACTGATCTGCGTGGTTCTGCGAATTGTTTACGGACACCTGCAAGCTCTTTTTTGATGACGTTTTTTAACTTTGTGGCACTTGTTAAAATGCCGGTCAATTCATCAATAAGCTTCTTAAGTGAAGCTTCTTCTTTTTGCAGTTCGGTAATATCGGTATTGGTTAACCTATAGAGCTGCAAGGAAACGATTGCTTCAGCTTGTGCTTCAGAAAATAAGAAGGACTCGATCAAGTTATTTTTCGCATCCCGCTTATCTTTTGACGCGCGGATGGTTTTGATGACTTTATCCAGAATGGACAAAGCTTTCATCAAACCTTCGACAATATGCATGCGGTCTTTTGCTTTATGCAGATCAAACTCAGAGCGTTTCGTTACAATTTCTTTTTGATGCGCGATATAAGCATCCAGCAATGTCTGCAGCGTCATCATCGTTGGTCGGCGTTTATAAATGGCGACCATATTGAAGTTATAGCTTACCTGCAAGTCGGTGTTTTTATAAAGGTAGTTTAAAATGCCAGCTGCCTGGACGTCTTTCTTCAACTCAATGACGATGCGCAAGCCGGTTCTATCGGATTCATCGCGAACTTCGGAAATTCCATCAAGCTTTCGGTCGAAACGCTGATCATCAATTTTTTTAATCATTGTCGCTTTATTGACTTCAAATGGAATTTCAGTGATGACGATTTGTTCCTTGCCGCCTTTTAACGGCTCAATATCAGCTTTAGAACGGACGATGATCTTGCCTTTGCCGGTTTCATAAGCTTTTCTGATCCCGTCAACGCCTTGGATGATGCCGCCTGTCGGGAAATCCGGTCCTTTGATGACCTTCATCAATTCATCCACCGTTGCTTCAGGATTGTCCATCCGCATAAGGACAGCGTCCAAAACTTCGTGCAGTGCATGCGGTGGAATGTCTGTTGCGTAGCCAGCTGATATCCCAGTCGACCCGTTCACCAATAAATTCGGGAAGCGGGCTGGCAAAACAGTCGGTTCCATATCGGAATCATCGAAGTTCGGAATGAATTCAACTGTCCGCTTGTCGATATCACGCAGCAATTCACCTGAAATTGCTGACAGGCGTGCTTCCGTATAACGCATAGCGGCTGGTGAATCACCATCCATGGAGCCGTTGTTGCCGTGCATTTCAACAAGCATATGGCGTATTTTCCAGTCCTGGCTTAAACGGACCATAGCTTCATAAACCGAACTGTCTCCGTGGGGATGGTAGTTACCGATAACGTTACCGACCGTTTTTGCAGACTTACGGAATGCTTTTTCATTTGTGTTGCCTTCATGGTACATAGCATATAGAATTCGGCGCTGCACGGGTTTCAGCCCATCACGGGCATCCGGCAAAGCGCGGTCCTGGATTATATATTTACTGTAACGCCCAAACCGATCGCCGATGACTTCTTCTAATGGCAGATCCTGAAAACGTTCGATTTGCGTCATACGAGTTCCTCCTCAGCGTGGATCAGGTCGTTCTCCAGAATATTACTGTCCTCTTCCATTCCAAAGTCGACGTTATTCTCAATCCACTTTCTTCTTGGTTCAACTTTATCGCCCATCAATGTCGTGATGCGGCGTTCAGCGCGGGCTCCGTCTTCAATAGTCACACGGATCAATGTACGTGTATCCGGATTCATCGTCGTTTCCCATAATTGATCGGCATTCATCTCGCCTAGACCTTTATAGCGCTGCAGCATGTAACCTTTACCTATTTTCTTTGTGGATGCCTCAAGATCCGCTTCAGTCCATGCGTAATCGACGACTTCTTTTTTGCCTATGCCTTTGGAAACCTTATAAAGCGGCGGCAGCGCAATAAACACTTTGCCGGCTTCAATCAGCGGTTTCATATAGCGGTAGAAGAATGTCAGCAGCAATACCTGGATATGCGCCCCATCCGTATCAGCATCTGTCATGATAATGACTTTATTGTAGGCAATGTCATCTATTGAGAAATCCGATGATACCCCTCCGCCGATAGCATGGATGATCGTCGAGATTTCTTCATTTTTCATAATTTCTTCAAGTTTCGCTTTTTCTGTATTGACGACTTTACCTCTTAGCGGCAAAATGGCCTGGAATGTCCGGTCACGCCCTTGTTTGGCAGAACCTCCGGCAGAGTCACCCTCTACAAGATACAATTCGTTTTTAGCGGCATTTCGCGATTGGGCTGGCGTCAGTTTACCGGACAGCAGCATATCCGATTTCTTGCGCTTTTTGCCGTTTCGCGCATCTTCACGCGCTTTACGTGCAGCTAAACGGGCCTGTGACGCGCGGATCGCTTTACGAACCAGCGATGCACTGAGGTCCGCATTCTCTTCCAGGAAGTACATCAACTTCTGGGATACGACAGCATCCACGATACTTCGTGCTTCACTGGTACCCAGCTTGCTCTTTGTCTGTCCCTCAAATTGCAATAAGGCTTCAGGAATCCGAACAGAAACAATCGCCGCTATCCCTTCTCGGATATCGGAACCTTCAAGATTTTTATCCTTATCTTTCAACAGGTTGATTTTCCGGGCATAGTCATTGAATACACGGGTCATCGCCGCTTTTGCGCCGGTTTCATGTGTACCGCCGTCACGGGTGCGGACGTTATTGACGAAGGACAGGATCGTCTCCGAATATCCATCATTGAACTGGAATGAAAACTCGACTTCCAGCTCTTCCTGTTTGCCTTCGATATAGGCAACTTTATGCAACGTATCTTTTTCTTCATTTAAATATTCCACGAATGCCTCGATGCCCGTTTCAAAGAAAAACTCTTCGCGCTGTTCTTCTTCGCTCCGTTTATCGGTCAATTCGATTCTCAGGCCTTTTAACAGAAACGCGGATTCACGCAAGCGTTCACTCAAGGTTTCATAATTATATTTAGTGGCTGAAAAAATCGAGGGATCAGGACGGAAATGAATATTCGTGCCGCTTTCTTTTGTGGATCCAATCTCTTCAAGTGTCGTTGCAGGCTTTCCACCGTTTTCAAAGCGCTGACGGTATTTCTTGCCGTCTCTGTAAATGGTGACTTCCAGGTATTCGGATAAGGCGTTCACAACTGAAGCACCTACACCATGCAGACCGCCGCTTGTTTTATAACCGCCTTGTCCGAATTTACCCCCAGCATGAAGAACAGTCAAAATGACTTCAGGCGTCGGTTTCCCGCTGCGGTGCATGCCAGTGGGCATACCGCGGCCATAATCGCGGACGCTGATACTGTTATCTTCGTGTATAGTGACGCTGATTTTGTCACCAAAACCAGCCAAAGCTTCATCGACCGAGTTATCGACTATTTCATAGACCAAATGGTGAAGGCCTCGTGTATCCGTCGAACCGATATACATACCAGGCCGTTTTCTGACGGCATCCAAGCCTTCGAGTACCTGGATCGCTTCTTCGTTATATGCCGTATTCTTCGTTTTAGCCATCTAATTCCCTCCAACAAACATCTGTTCGCATATCTCTATCTTTTAATCGTATCGATAAGTTCGGCATCTGTCAATAACCATAGAAAAAGAGCGCCAGGCGCCCTTTTCCTCTAATCGCTTATTTAAGGATGGCGTGTTCGACTTTGATGCAGCGGTCCATGATGACCGTGTAGCCTTCTTCTGTTAACCGTTTGAATACATCGTCATCAACTACGTTCAACTGCGTCCAAAAAACAGGGCAATCAATCTCGACAAATTCCTCTGCCAGATCTGTAAGAAACTCACTGCGTCTGAAAACATTGACGATGTCCACCGGTTCCGGTATGTCTTTAATGGACGCGTAACTTTTCTCACCCAGCACTTCATCGGCAACCGGGTTGACCGGAATAATCCGATATCCAGCTTTTTGCATCGCTTCTGAAACCATATAGGAAGTTCTGTTCGGATTTGGACTTAATCCGACTACAGCGATGGTTTTGGCATTATCCAGTACTTCTTTGATTTCTTCTCTGCTTGGATTATTCAAGAGAATCACCTATCCTTTTTATTCTATCATACATGATATTCTCGCTGTTTCATAAAAATCCTGCAATTATTGTTATAAGATCTTTTAGCGTGTTAAACTGATAATACTAAATAGAGAGATTAAAAGGAGTCTACAATGGAAATATTGCTACCCGTTTTATTGGCCTATTTACTTGGTTCGATCCCTTCCGCTTTGTGGATCGGCAAAATTTTCTACAATACTGATGTCCGTACAAAAGGCAGCGGCAACCTCGGCGCTACCAATACCTTCAGGGTTCTCGGAACTACGGCGGGTCTGATTGTCACCATTCTTGATATTTTGAAAGGGACTGCGGCAACGCTTATTCCGATGTATATCGATACGAATATCCATCCTCTGGTGTTCGGTCTGATTGCGGTTGTGGGACATATGTACCCTGTATTCGCTAAATTCAAAGGCGGAAAAGCAGTGGCAACTTCCGGCGGCATTCTGCTTGGCTACCAATGGCCGTTGTTCTTAGTTGCTGTAGCCGTTCTGTTGATTGCACTGAAAATCACGAAAATGGTTTCATTGTCATCCATGATACTCGCTGTAGTTGCTGTAATTTACGCCATCATTTATGCTGTTAACACAGGAGATTATCCTTTCCTCGCCGTGATTTTGGTATTGGCGGCGTTCATCTTCTATCGCCACCGCGCCAACATCGCGCGCATTCGTTCGGGTACAGAACCTAAGATTAAGTTTATGTAACCCGAAACCTGAAAGGACGTGAGCTTCATGGAAATTAAAATAAGTGAAGATGCTTTTAAATGGTTCCACGTTGAAATGGAAGTCGCATCCGGAGAGAGCGTTCGATTTTTTGTAAGATACGGAGGCTCCGGACTTCAGCCAGGCTTTTCACTAGGCGTAACAAAAGATCAGCCCAATGAGACTGCTGCTGAAATTGAAAAAGACGGTGTGACTTATTTTATCGAACAGAACGATCTCTGGTATTTCGATGGCCACGATTTAACTGTAAGCGTCAATGACGAACTTCAGGAATTGGATTACTCATACGAATAAAATACAGAAAGCCGGAAAGGAAGATTCATTCTTCCTTTCCGGCTTTTCTATTTTTTCTCCAAGCGTTCCACTTGCTCCAGAAGATTTTCCGCTTTCAAAATTGATTTTTGACGGTCTCCAAAAAGATCGAAATGCGGATAATTTCCGCGAAGATCCAGCCATTCCGGCTGCAGTCCATATTTTTTTCCCCATAATTCCAACTTTTCCAGATCGCTGCAGCCGACTTTTGTCACTGTGCTGCAGCCGGGAAATCGTTCATCAACCCAGTAATGGGTCAAAAAAGCAATATCTCCCGTTTCCACTTCCCGTTTCCAGCGTTCTAGTTCAGCTCTCTTAATTCCGAACGCCATGTTCTTCCCTCTTTTTTATTTCTTCGTATTTTTCATGCCATTCAGGATAGATTTTCTGCAAAGAAACGGGACGGAAAGTATCTTTCTTTACGACTACATGTTCAGATGTTGCTTTAGCTGCAAGTGTGCCGTCTTCGTGCAGGATTTCGTAGCCATATGTGGTTCGCAGGCGGCCGTGTTCTTCAACCCATGTTCGGACAGTCGCTTTCTGGCCGTAGCGCATCGCTGCCTTATACTGGATTGAAATGTCGGTCACTGGTGACAGATAGCCCTGTTTTTCCATTTCCGCGTATGTAAAACCTACATCTTCAATCAGCTTTGTGCGGCCAATCTCGAGCCAGATAATATAGTTCGCATGATAAACGACACCCATCTGGTCTGTTTCCGCATAGCGGATTTCTATTTCTTTTTCACTGATATGCATTTCACTTTCACCTCTATGTCAGTATACAGAAACTGCTTTTAAAATTCTAAGAGAAAAGGCTGCCCGAGGGCAGCCTTTAGATATTATTCTGTTTTGTTGATGTCAAGACTCCAACGGCCGTTTCCGCTTTTCTATACTTCCAACAATTTGTTGCGAAGCACCATTTGCAGGATACCGCCGTGACGGTAGTAATCAACTTCAACTTCAGAATCGAAGCGTGCAAGGACATCGAACTCTGTCACTTTGCCGTCTTCAGCAGTTGCAGTAACTTTAAGGATGTCGCGTGGTTTAACATCATCCGTCAAGTTTACTGAGATTGACTCGCGGCCAGTAAGACCCAGTGATTCTGCGTTTTGGCCGTTCAAGAATTGAAGCGGCAGAACGCCCATCATGACAAGGTTCGAACGGTGAATACGCTCGTAGCTTTCCGCGATGACAGTTTTGATGCCCAATAGGAAGGTACCTTTTGCTGCCCAGTCACGAGAAGAGCCCATGCCGTAGTCTTTGCCTGTCAAGATAGCAAGGCCAGTGCCTTGTTCCTGGTATTTCATGGCTGCATCATAGATAGCCATCGTTTCACCCGTTGGCCAGTAAGTAGTGTAACCGCCAGTTGTTCCTGGAGCTACCTGGTTACGGATACGGATGTTGGCGAATGTTCCGCGCATCATAACTTCATGGTTGCCGCGTCGAGAACCATAAGAGTTGAAGTTGCGTGGTTCCACGCCGTTTTCACGCAAGTATTTGCCCGCAGGAGTATCTTTACCGATCGCACCGGCTGGTGAGATGTGGTCAGTTGTAATCGAGTCAGCAAATTTTGCAACTACGCGCAAGTCAGCCAATGGCTGGATTGGCGCCGGTTCTGTTGACATGTTTTCAAAGAACGGCGGGTTTTGGATATAAGTTGAATTGTCATCGAAATCATAAAGTGCATCGTCGTTTGTTTCGATTGCGTTCCATGCTTCGTTCTCGCTGAATACATGCTCATATTCTTTACGGAACAATTCAGGTGTAACTGTGTTGTGAACAGCTTCCTTGATTTCACTTGTTGATGGCCAGATATCTTTAAAGAAGACATCATTTCCATCTTGGTCCTGTCCGATTGGATCAACTTCGAAATCGATATCCACTGTTCCAGCAAGAGCATAAGCTACTACCAGCATTGGTGATGCAAGGTAGTTCGCTTTTACCAATGGGTGGATGCGCCCTTCAAAGTTACGGTTACCGGAAAGTACTGAAGAAACAAGCAAGTCATTGTCCAAAATCGCATCTTCGATTTCAGGAAGCAACGGGCCTGAGTTACCGATACATGTTGTACAGCCGTAACCTACAAGGTTGAAGCCGATTTGGTTCATGTAATCCAATAAACCAGAATCCTGCAAGTACCCAGTAACTACTTTTGAACCTGGTGCAAGGGAAGTTTTAACGTAAGCAGGAGGAGTCAAGCCTCTTTCAACGGCTTTTTTCGCTACAAGTCCCGCGCCAAGCATTACGTATGGGTTTGATGTATTTGTACAAGATGTAATTGCTGCAATTGCCAAAGAACCAGTCTTCATTTCAACGGAGCGTCCGTCTTTGAAGTTTACAGTTGCTGTTTTAGCGATTTCAGCTTCATCAAGCGCAAAGCCATGCGGCCCTTCAGGCGCTGTTACAGCTTTATTGAATTCAGTTTTCATAGCAGACAACGGAATCAAATCTTGTGGACGTTTTGGTCCTGCAAGGTTTGGTTCGATTTCAGAAAGGTTGATTTCAACAAGGTCCGTGTAGATCGGATCTTCGTTTTCAACAGTGAAGAACATGTCGTTCGCTTTTAAGTATTCTTTAGTGATTGCAATTTGCTCTTCTGTACGGGCAGTCAGACGCATATAGTTCAATGCTTCTTCATCAACTGGGAAGAAACCGCAAGTTGCGCCGTATTCAGGAGCCATGTTAGCAATTGTCGCACGGTCAGCAAGCGGCAATGTTGTTACACCTGTGCCGAAGAACTCGACGAATTTACCTACAACACCTTTTTTACGCAATGTTTCAGTGACTTTAAGCGCCAAGTCAGTAGCAGTTGCACCGTTTGGCAATTCTCCAGTCATTTTCACACCGATAACTTCAGGAATTGGGAAATAAGATGGTTGTCCAAGCATACCGGCTTCCGCCTCGATGCCGCCAACTCCCCATCCAAGAACGCCGATTCCGTTGATCATTGTCGTGTGGGAATCAGTTCCCACCAATGTATCAGGGAAAGCTTCGAATGTTCCATCAGCGTTTTCAACTGCATGGACAACATTCGCCAAGTACTCAAGGTTAACTTGGTGAACGATACCTGTAGCAGGTGGAACCGCACGATAGTTGTCATAAGCTTTTTGAGCCCAGTTAAGGAATTGGTAACGCTCCGCGTTGCGGTCGAATTCCAATTCCATGTTGATGCGAAGCGCATCTTGGGAACCGTAGTTATCTACTTGTACAGAGTGGTCAATTACAAGGTCAACCGGAATTTCAGGGTTGATCTTATCTGGATCTCCACCAAGTTTAGACATTGCTGAGCGCAATGCTGCCAAGTCGACTACTACCGGCACACCCGTGAAATCCTGCAAAATTACGCGGGAAGGTTTGAATGGAACTTCCGCTTCTTTATTGGCATTCTTGCCCCATTTCGCCAATTCTTCAACGTGCTCATCTTTGATCACATATCCGTCATGCTGACGCAATACGGATTCCAATAGAACTTTTACTGAGTAAGGAAGGCGTGATACTTTCGCGATTCCTGCTTCTTCAAGTGCAGCCAGACGGTAATAATTATACGTTTTGCCGTTTAGCTCAAAAGAAGTGCGGCTGTTGTGCAAACTGCTTTTTGCCATGTCGTGTTCCTCCTTTGATTCTCTGAAAAGGCTTTAAATAGCTTCTTTTCTCCTCTTCCATCATAACGAAAACCGATGCATAAGTAAATTACATTAAAATTATGGAATGTGATAAGTTTTTCTAATTACTGTTTTTGTTTCTCATCAATTTCTCTTAAGGTGTTTTCAAGCTGTTTAAAATGTCTTTTCTCATGCAGGCCAACAAATGGAAACCATTGTTCAAGCGGAACGTTTCCAAACACTGGATGTGGCAAAGACTTCGATTTTAATGAATCTTTAGAAGCATTGTCATACACATTATTTAATCGTTCCCGTGATGCCCTTAATTTCTCTTTCATTTCATCAAGTCTGATATAATCTTCCGATGGGACTGTAAAGGACGGTGCATCTACTTTTATCGCCCTGCTGACTGTCAGTTGAATGGGCTTTTTAACAGCTTTTTTGCTGGCGTCCCGTTCCAGCTCTTTTGATATATTTTTAGCAATGACATTTTCCATTAATTGAAGATGATCCAGTATCTGCATAGGAGACCATTTGCCTTCAGCCGGCTTCTCATTCAATTTCTCGTCAGAAAGGCCTTCCATCACATTAAAAATGCGTCTGCGAATTGCCTCATTCTCCTCTTTATACATTTTTTCTCCCCTTTCAGCTTTTATAGCCAGCCCTACTCATTGCATACCCTATTAATTGACGGTCAACTCAATCTTTTCTTACATCTTTTCAATGTTAATTATGAGCGAATTTAATTTTCTTGTCGACTTCTTTTGAATTTTATGATAAACCCTTATGTATCAAAGTATTCAAGGGAAAATATTATTTAAATAAGTTCCTGCACTAATATCTACTCTAATCTCAAATCTCCCCTTCCTTTGCCCCTACGGGAAAGCACGTTCCCTTCGCTTCTAAATATGGTATAATTTTCAGTAAATAAAAGATGCAGAGGTGAGCAGCATGCCTTATGGTTATGAAAAATATCGTTTGGAAAACGGCATCAGCCCGAATACGGTAGTCCACGAAGTCCAATTGATCCATTCCCTTCTCGCTTTCCTTGCCAGATCTTATAAAAAATCGGTGGAACCACATGAAATACGGCCGGTTGACATACAAAATTTTCTCCATGAACAGCGAAAAACCGGCATCAAGGACAGTACATTAAATAGAAAAATCATTTTTATCCGCCAATGGTTCGATTATATGTGGCGAATCGGCCGGATTCCGGTTGATTTTATGCCAAAATTCAAATACTCGGAGAAACTCGATCTGACTCCGCCGGATATTCACCTCGATTATGCGCAGCTGCTGGCGAAAAAAGATGCAGTGCTCGATACCGAACAACTTTCGTTGAACGCAAAAATTCTTTACATCCTCTACCTTCGAGGGCTTCGGCTTCGAGATATGGCTGGGATAGACATCAGCCATTTTGAAGACAAAGGCCATAAACTGACTCTTGCCTTCGAAAAGAAAGATGGTTATATGAGCCGAATCGACTTTACCGGAAAAGAAATTGCTGTTCTTCTCGAGGGAATTGAGCGCGCGATTTTCCGAGGAACTCCTTACCTTCTTTCATCCAAGGTAAATAATGAATACACAATGTTCCAGATGGGTTCACTTTCCGATTACACAGAAGCCCTGTCCTCCTTTATCGGCATGCCAATGCGTTCGGGGGATATCCGGTTTGCCTATGTCCATTATCTTTACTCGGCAGAACAAAAAAACCTGGAAGAAATCCAGGGAATTTTGGGAGTATCTCTCGATTCAGCGTCCCGTATTCTAAAAGATTCCCTGCAACGATTAAAGAAATAATATTACACAGCAAAAATGAAGAAGCCGGCAAAGGATATTCCTTCGCCGGCTTCTTCACTTGTGAATGACACTTTTGCTTAACCTGCCTGTCTGCTTAAGAAAAGAACCCGAAATTCAGCGCCAAGTTGAAGACGATGATCGTGTGGATGACAACAAACCACATCCCTTGCCTATTCAAACGTTCGACGTTTTCATATTGCATGCGGTTTCACCCTTTCTTTTCTCTTTATTATATCGAATATTCTGTCTATTATCAATAGCCTTGCTCTTTCTAATTTCATTTCATTATGGTTAGATAGAAGAAAATAGAGACTGGAGGAATCAGGATGAAAAAAGCGTTGCTGGTTGTGGATTACACAGTCGACTTTGTGGCTGATGACGGAAAATTGACTTGCGGCAAGCCTGGTCAGTTAATTGAAAACGCTATATGCGCGTTAACCGAAAAATTTTTGGAGAACGATGATTTTATCGTTTTTCCAGTGGACTTGCATGAAGAAGACGATACACTGCATCCCGAGCATAAACTATTCCCTCCCCATAATATAAGAGGAACAGAAGGCAGAAATCTTTATGGGCAATTGAGCTCGCTGTATGAAGCGAACAAAGATAAAATACTTTGGATGGATAAAACTCGTTACAGTGCCTTTGCGGGAACCAATCTTGAGATCCTGCTGCGTGAAAGAAAAATTGAAGAAATTCACATTGTCGGCGTGTGTACTGATATTTGCGTCCTCCACACGGCAGTCGATGCATATAATAAAGGCTTTGCGATTTCAATCTATCAAGACGCGGTAGCAAGCTTTGACCAAGAGGGCCATAACTGGGCTTTGCGGCATTTTGCCAATACCTTAGGCGCACAGGTTTTATAAAATTTTCCTAGTCGATGTTTTAAAATTCCCGAATGAGGTTATATCAGTAGTGTAGCAATCATAACTACTAAAAAAGGAGTTGGAACACGATGGGATTCATTTTATTTCTAATCATGGGCGGTATCATCGGTTGGCTAGCAGGACTTATTTTAGGTAAAGATATTCCAGGTGGTATCATCGGCAACATTATCGCAGGTATTATCGGCGCATGGCTAGGCAGCCTGTTGCTTGGAGACTGGGGACCTGAAATCTGGGATGTTTACATCATTCCTGCATTGATCGGTGCTTTGGTTCTAGTATTCGTATTGAGCCTGATTCTTGGTTCAATGGGCAAAAACAGACGCAATCGCGCATAATTAAATAAGAAAAAAAAGAGCGGACAACTTGTCCGCTCTTTTTCTATTCAGCAAATTCTTCATTATACAAATTGTAATAATACAAAATCTCTTCTACATATTCATCGCTGTGGTTATATTGGAAAATCGCTTTTTCCAATTCACCGTCTGCTGCCCCGTTTTTAGACAAATAATTCGCTGCGCTATAAAGGGCATCCGTCAGGTCATAAGGATCTGCCACTCCGTCTTCGTTGCCGTCAATCCCATAACCTCCAAATGATTTTATAACCTCAGGATCCGTTTTCTCATCCTCTGGTATTTCCCCCTGCCCCAGTCCTGAACAGGTTGGATGGCTCCATCCCACGAAAGTGCATGGCATGAACTGCATATGCCCTTCGGCACCAACCGGCGACAATAAAGGATCCATAGTGGAAAATCTTGTTTCAACACGATGATGCGCTGCCAGCAAGGTCCAAGGAATTCCGTATTCTTCAGCTGTTTCTTTATACAATGGGATATATTCTTCTGGAACTTGCATTTCCCTGAATATATTTGGAGTCTCCTTAAGGGCTGTCATTACCGTATCAGGATTAAAAAAATAATACACGATGACGAATAATGTAAAACTGACCAAAAGTGCCGGCAATAAAGTGATCAGAAAGAGAATCTTCAGCATGCCGCCTTTTTTCAGTTTTCTTTTTTTCTTTTTCATTTCTTCACGCCCAACTGCTTATTTTCTCTAGTTTAGCATAAAAAGCTCCTTAGTTCTGTCGCCACAAGTACTATCTTTTCCCGATTTCTAAATGTAAAGTAATATACGGAGGTGAATCAAATGTGGAATGATTTTAAAGCATTTGCTTTAAAAGGCAATGTATTGGATTTAGCGATCGCTGTTGTGATCGGCGCTGCATTCGGTAAGATCGTGACATCGCTGGTGGAGGATTTGATCATGCCTGCAGTGGGATTGCTGCTGGGTGGGTTCAGCATTGCGGAAGCTGTATATCAAGTCGGCGATGCAACGCTGAAATACGGTGCTTTTTTACAGTCGGTGCTGGATTTCTTAATTATTTCTTTTTCTATTTTTATGGTCATCCGCCTGTTCATGAAATTCCGTCGCAAGGAAGAAATGCCGGATGAGGAAGTTGTACCTGAACTGGACAAAAAAGAAGAATTGCTTGTCGAAATTCGGGATCTATTAAAGAAACAACAGCTTTAATACGCATAAAAGACTCATTCCATAGTAGGAATGAGCCTTTTATTTTATTCGCTTTCATCCAATAACTCTTTTAAATCCCCAACAATTTCTTCGACAGGAACATCTCCATAACCGTCGTAGTTATGCGCCACCTCGCCGTTTTTGTCCATTAAATAAAAACTGGTGCCATGCACAACCTGATCACTTGAAGGGTCATTTTTTACAAAAGACTGAAAGTTATCTTTGGCATATTCAGCGATATAGTCTTGCGAATAACCGGTCAAAAGATGCCATTTCGATTCATCCGGCACATTGAATTTATTGAGATAATCTGCCAGCACATCAGGTTTATCTATGGCAGGATCTACTGAAAAAGCAATAATTTTATATTCATCTATTCCCTGTGCCGCCAATTCTTCCTGGATGCTTGCCATATTGAAAGTCATAGGCGGACATACCGTCGTACAATTTGTAAAAACAAAAGTGGACAGCCAAGGGGTTCCTTTAAGGCTCTCAAGTGTGACTTGTTCTCCTCGCTGGTCGGTGTGCTCAAAATCTTCGATTGCGGAATTGCCGCAAGCTGCCAGCAGCAACACAAAACTGATTACCGCAAATGCCATTATTTTCTTCATCGTGCCGCCTCCACAATACATACTGCCTTCATCTTAAATGAAGAACGCGGTCTAGACAACTCACATCAAGCAGCCTTTGTCACGAATTTGTGAAATCATAGCCTGATGGCGATCAATGCTTCATGTATCGCCACAAGTTTGGTTTCCACCCGGTGCATCAGATAAAACGATACAAAAATCGGAAAGCCCACTTCCTGGATCAATCGCATCCAATCTTCCATTCTTTCTCCTCCTCTCTTTCAGCTATAAGTTAAAAAGCCCTCCATTTCAGGAGGGCTCCAGTTCTTATACTTCGTAGTCGACGATGTTTCGTTCAACTACCCGTGCACCTTTGGCGATTGCAAATGGCGAGCCTTCAACCTCAAAGATGTTTTGCGTGATGATCGTCTGCATGCCAGCCGCGAGTTCCAGAGCCGTCAGGTCTTCTCTCGGTTCTTCAACAGAAAGCACCACATCTTTGCCGGCGCCTGTTTCAAAAATCAATTCCAATGTTTTTGCCATTTCCTATTCCCCCCTAGTGTAATTATGCGTAGATCGAAAGGTTAGACTGCTTTTCCAAATCCATCAGCGGTTTGCTTCCGAATTCCGTCAGTACACGGGCTGATTCGAAAATTCCGGTTGCTGATGCCGTATCTGATACATTGTGGTACGCTTTCACTTTCTTCCTCGGTTTGCCGAGTGCATCAAAACCATTATCGAATGTCAGGCGGATGCTCGCCTTTTTGAAGTCGCTGTTTGCCATTTTGTCTCACCTCCTCTCACCCGCTATATAGACAGTTAGGATAAAAAGGGATACATTTTTAATGAATTTTTTTTATTTAGCTCTTATAATGGAGATATCGGAAGGTATGAGGTGAATATCGTGGCATTAGAAGGTTGGTTTTTATGGTTCATCCTGTTTTGGGTAGTGGTCCTTGTCGGTTTATTCGCGATTGGCGGGTATTTTATGTTCAGGAAGTTCCTGAAATCCATTCCAAAAAAAGACGGACTGTCGGATTTGAATTGGGAAGAATATTATGTCGGCAAAACCATCCATTTATGGGGAGACCGTGAAAAAGAATTATTGAATGAATTGGTACAGCCTGTACCCGACTTGTTTCGGCCAGTTGCCAAACAAAAAATAGCAGGCAGAATCGGACAGATCCTGTTGGAAGAAAAAGTTTCAAAAATGGAGCATGAACATATTATCAGAGGCTATATCCAGGCGACGCCAAAACGCGACCATAAATTTTTGCGTAAAAAGTTGGACGAGCTCAATATCGATGTCGCACCGTATGAACATTATTTTGAGCAATAAGGAAAAGTGATAAACAAAAACGCAGTACCCATCAACCGGGTACTGCGCTTTTATTTTTTTCTGCCAGTTTTTTAAATTGCAGATACATAGCCACACGCCAAGGAATAATCATCCCGAATGCCAGGATCCAGAACATGCCGGCCAATTCACCGATATCAATGGTGGAGCTGAGAATCACTTTAGCAAGCAAACGGACCAGCAATAATCCGATTAAAATGAAGATAAATGCTTTCGATTGCTTTAAATAGATTTCTCCTTCTCTTTCTTCAAATTTCGATGTCCAAATTAAAACCACCGAAAAAAGGATGCCGGCGGCCAGCGCTTCAGCAATTTGCGGTGGCGCTACCCGGAAGAAAGGAAAGATGAACATCAATGCACCTGTAGACATAAATAACGGCGGCAATAGAATTTTTTTCACGGAAGCCGGTTTCTTGGCTGAGCGAGACCTTACAAAGATTGCAAAAATCCCCATAAAGACCGCTCCAACGGTTGTAATCGCCAAGTAAACTACCGGAGGGATCTGTTCAAACATTCAATCCCTCCTTAAACTCATTAATTTTCGGACGCAGCCCTTCACAGACAGAACAATTATCGGTTTTGACAAACAACAAAAAAGATTCTTTACTGCTGACTAATTGCCGGTATTCATTCATGTAATTGATGGTTTTCATTGTTTTCACCTGCTTTAAGATCAATTAGAAGCCCTGGAAATCCCCGAAAATTGGGCTCAAAATACGGATTAGGTAAGTCATTCCATCAAAGAACAGCAAAATTCCGACTGCAATCATGATGAATCCGCCGACTTTCATAATCGTGTTATTGTGCTTGCGCAGCCAGCCGAGGCGGGTTACGAAGAACGAAAGAACGAAGAACGGAATCGCAAAACCGAGAACATATGCAAGCATATACCAGACACCTGAACCTGGATTTGCTGCGGCCAACGTGTAAATGGCTGCCGTTATCGGTCCCGTACAAGGTGTCCAGCCAGCGGCAAACGCCAAACCGATGATAAAAGTTCCGAGAAAACCGGATGGACGGTTCTTAAATGAAAACTTCTTATCTGCCATCAGGAATTTCGGCTGGAATACGCCGACGATCATTAGACCGAATATAACGATGAAAATGGCGCCAACTTGGCGGATCAATTCATCATAGCGGATAAACCATTCATAGAAGAACGATGTGCTGAAGCCGAGTGCGATAAAAATCGTTGAAAATCCAAGCAGGAAGAAAAGCGTATGGAACATGCCCCTGCGCTGCATGACTTTCTTGTCGTTTTTGATTTCATCAAGCGACATGCCGGTAATATAGGATAAAAATGCCGGATATAAAGGCAATGTGCATGGTGAAATGAAGCTGAGGAATCCTGCCCCAAAGGCCAGGAAAAGGTTAATGTCACTTGCCACTGTTTCCACTCCTTCATTATGCTCTTCCCATCTTATCAAATTTGTCCACAGAAAACTGCCCTTTTGCCTGTGAACTCTTTGTGAATGAGCTTAGCGGAACAACGGTTATACAACAGAATCAATTATTTATTAAAAGTTTCTTCTATTATATAGAAAAAACAGGAGAGAAAGATGAAATTCTTTCTCTCCTGTCCGTAACTCCAGTTTCTTTAATTTCCTCTTGTTTTATGCCTGGCAATATAGATAACGCATGCCATAATCACGAGGACAAGAATCATTAAAATACGATAATCCAATAAAAGATTCATAAAGTGAAACTCCGGTTTTTGCCGGTAGACGGCTTCTAAATATTCATTTTCCACTTCCACTGCGATTGTTTTCGCAAGATCTTTTCCGTTAATAGCATAATAGACAGTGCCGCTTGGGTAATAATTCGAAGCGTTGCCGTTGTATGCGCCTGACATATCATCCGCCATTGTCGCCACTCTGCCTATTGGTTCAGCAATATCACTTGCAGGCACCTGCTCTGCTTCTAATACTTCATAAAGTCTTCCGTCCCAAACCACAAAAGGATATGCCCAGGACAAAGCCTGAGCCGTTCCGCAAAATATAAAGACAATCAGCAATACAACCGGAATGATTTTCTTCATGGGATCCTCCAATGATCGTATTCGCTTTTTACTTACTGACGTTTTCCACAATGCCGTTTTGAAGCAGGTACATTTTATGATAGAGTCCCCGCGCTGCCAACAGCTGCTGGTGGGTTCCGCGTTCGACAATTTCCCCCTGATGCATAACGAGAATCAGTTCCGCATCCTGAATTGTGCTTAGTCTATGAGCGATTGCAATAGTGGTCCTGCCCTTCCGCATCCTTTCAAGGCTCGTCTGAATGGCGACTTCCGTTTCCGTATCAATATTGGCTGTTGCTTCATCCAGCACAAGAATCTTCGGATCAGCTGCCATTGTTCTGGCAAAAGCCAGCAGCTGGCGCTGGCCGCTCGAGAATGTGGAACCTCTCTCCGTCACTTTATGGTCATAGCCATCCGGCAATTGTGCAATGAATTTATCGGCTTGCACAAATTCAGTAGCTGCACGGATTTCAGAAAACGGCATATCCGGATTATAGAGCCGTATATTGCTTTCAATCGTTCCATAAAATAAAAACGGATCTTGCAGGACGAGTCCCATTTTTCTGCGCAGTTCGCTTGAACGGTAATTCTTCACGTTGACGCCGTCTATCAGGATGTCCCCTTTTTCATATTCATAAAATCGCATCAATAAATTGATGATTGAACTTTTTCCGCTTCCCGTATGCCCCACAAGAGCGACAGTCTTCCCGGGTTCGGCTGTAAACGAGATATTCTTCAAAACTTCCGCCTGGCCGTCATAGGAAAAGCTGACATTCCTGAATTCGATGCGGCCTTCTGTAATCTCAGCTGCCGCCTCTTTTTGAGCTGGTGCTTCGTCCTTTTCATCTAATAAATCGAAGACACGAGACGCAGCTACAATCGCCTGCTGGAAAATCGACAAACGCTGCATGACTTGATTGATCGGTTCAAAGAATCGGTCTATATAGGTGACAAATGCATAAATGACCCCGACTTCAATGGTTGAATTGAATGATGTGATGCCGAAATAACTGAGCAGCATAATCAACGCCAGTGTATAAACCAGGTCAATCGCTGGCCGCAGCAACAAGCCGTCAATTTTAATATTTCGTTTTCCGGCATTCCAGTGTTTTTCATTGATTTCATTGAATTCATCCTGCATCCGGCGTTCCTGGCTGAAAGCCTGGATCATGCCCATTCCCTGCACCGACTCGGAAATTTTAGCGTTCAGCTGACCGAGCCGCTCACGCAGATCCTGGTAGAAAATCGAGCTGTATTTCCGGTAGATGTACATGATCCAAAATAGGATCGGCAACAGGATCAACGTGATCAATGCCAGTCGCACATTCAGGAAGAACATGGCAATGTATACACCGATAATCAGGAATATGCTCTGAATAAAGCCAATGAGTACGGTAACGAACATTTCTTTTATCGCTTCTGTATCATTCGTGACCCGGGAAACAATGCCCCCCGCTGGTGTCTTATCGAAATAACGCATCCCGAGGCTCTGCACTTTTGTAAAGACGTCGATGCGCATTTGCTGAATGATTTTAAGCGCCGCCTCCTGGAATTTCAGCAATTGAAAATAACTGATGATGACATTTGAAACCTGGATGAATAAATAACCAAGCGCCAAGCCGGTTACCGGACCTGTCGGGAAATTGCCCGGAGTCAAATAGCCATCGATGAAGGTTTTGATGATCAACGGTCCAAGCACATCGCCAAGTACTGTCAATACCAGCAGCAACATGGCAACGGACAGCATTTTTTTATGGGGAATCAAATAAACGAGCAGGCGTTTGAATACCACCCATTGATCTCTGCCGGTCAATTCTTTTTGTTTTTCATTCATTGCGTCTCGCCTCCCTGCTCGACGAGTGCCTCAAGTTGCTGCAGCTCATACATTTCAAAATAAATCCCTTTTTTCTCCATCAATTCATCATGGGAACCGATTTCCGCCACTGTGCCGGCTTCCATGACTACTATTTGATGAGCGTGCTGAATGGCACTTAGCCGGTGGGAGGTAATGATTGTCGTTTCGCCAGTACGCGTCCGTTTCAGTGATTCCAGAATCGCTTCTTCCGTTTTAGCGTCTACCGCTGACAATGAATCATCCAGAATGAGTAATTCCGGCCCCATCATCAAAGCACGCGCAATCGAAATCCGCTGTTTCTGTCCGCCCGATAACGACACACCCCGTTCGCCGACTACAGTATTATAGCCTTCTGTAAAGTTTAAAATGTCTTGATGGATATGAGCCAGCTGTGCCGCCTGATGGATTTCCTCTTCAGTCGCTTCAGGTCTCGCGAATGCGATATTGCCAGCGACCGTTGTCGAGAACAGGAAATGATCCTGAGGAACATAACCGATCGCCTCTCTCAGCTTTTTCTTCTTATAATCGTTGATGGAGCGTCCGCCGAAAAGAATTTCGCCGCTGTAATTTTCAAATTCCCTCAGCAACAGCCGCAGAATAGCCGATTTGCCGGATCCGGTTTTGCCGACAATGCCCAGCGTTTCTCCACGCTTCAACTTAAAGCGGACATCCCGAAGCGCCGCCCGGTCATCATCTGTAAATTTGAATTCTTCGAGGTCGAAAACGATATCCCCTTCCGGATGGATATCGAGTGCGCCTTTCCGGTCATCTATGTCCACCGGTTCCGCAAGCAGATTCCGAATCCGGTCATAAGAAGCACGGCCCCGCTCCACAATATTGAAAAGCCATCCGAATGCAAGCATCGGCCATACCAATAATCCCAGATATGCAGTAAAAGCAATTAGATCTCCTATTGTCATATCACCATTCGTCACGAAATAAGAACCAAATCCGATGGCTAGAAAATAACAGATGCCAATAATAGCTGATATAGTCGGATCGAATAAAGAATCGACCCGGGCGACACGGATGTTTTCATCCACTACCCGTTTCGAAAGGGCGCGGAAATCTTCAACGTCCTCTTTTTCCTGTCCAAAAGTTTTGATCACTTTCATTCCGGAGATACTTTCCTGGGTCTTGTCATTCAACCCCGAAAATGCCGCCTGTGCATCGTGGAAACGAAGATGCATCAGCCTGCCGTAATAATTTGTCAGGTAAGCCATCAATGGCAGAGGAATTAAGACAATCAATGTCAGCTTCCAATCAATGGTGATGGCCATCGCCGCAATGACGAATCCGCCAGTTGCCAGTGAGTCAAAAAGCGTCAAAACTCCTGCGCCGGCCGTCATCTGCACAGCCTGTAAATCATTGGTGGCATGTGCCATCAAGTCGCCCACACGTCTTTTCTGATAGAAAGACGGTGACATTTGTGTGAAATGGTGAAACAGCTGCCGCCGCAGATTGCGCGCTAAAATAATCGATGAACCGAAGATCATCAAGCGCCATGCATAGCGCAGCACGTACATAATCAGTGCAGATGCGGCAAGAATACCCAGCCATTTCATCAGATAAGCGGGTGTCAAAGTGCCTTTGCTGATTTCATCCACCACAAACCCTATGATGCGCGGCGGCAGTACACCGAGCAGCGCCACAATCATCAACAGAAAAATGCCGATGGCGTATTGTTTCTTCCTTTCTTTAAAAAACCAGCTCAACTCCAAAAATACGCGCATTCCAGTCTTCCCCTTGCTGTAATTTATTGTATGTATCGAACTTTTTAAGTTTATCAAATGTTTCGATAAAATAGGAGAAGTATTTCGTAAAATGAAATAAATCAGCCTTCCGGTGGAGATCAAATAGAAAAAAGCCAATGCAAAATTTTTCTGCATTGGCTCCTTATGAGTTTCCTGTCTGTTTTATACCTTAACCAGCGTCTTTGCCAGTTCCAATTGGCGGCGCACCTGGCCAAACCCAGTTCCGCCCAACGAATCTCGGCGTTCAACAGCCGTGCGCGGTTTGAGCGTTTCATAAATGTCTTCACCGATCAACGGGCTCGCTGCTTTCATGTCTTCCAACGGCAGATCTTTCAAATAATATCCGCGCTGAATGCATGTAAACACCAATTTGCCCGTGACGTCATGCGCTTCCCTGAAAGGCATTCCTTTCGCAGCAAGATAATCGGCCAGTTCAGTGGCATTGGAAAAATCTGCTGATACTGCCTTTTCCATGGAATCCGTACGCACGGTCATGGTGCGGACCATTCCTTCAAATATCGGCAATGATCCCATAAGCGTATGAACTGTATCAAACATTCCTTCCTTATCTTCCTGCATATCTTTATTATAGGCCAGCGGCAGCCCTTTTAATGTAGTCAATAAACCGAATAGATTGCCGTAAACGCGTCCAGTCTTGCCGCGGATCAACTCAGCCATATCCGGATTTTTCTTCTGCGGCATAATGCTCGAACCTGTCGAGAACGCATCATCCAGCTCGATAAATCGGAATTCCTCACTTGACCAAAGAATTATTTCTTCCGCGAAACGGGACATGTGCATCATCATCATTGAAGCGTTCGACAGGAACTCGACGATGAAATCCCGATCACTGACCGCGTCGATGCTGTTTGCATAAACGTCCGCAAAACCCAGATGTTCCGCAGCCAGTTCCCGATCAATCGGAAAGGTCGTGCCCGACATTGCCCCCGCTCCAAGCGGCGACACATCAATTCGTTTCAAGGATTCCTTCAACCGCTCTTTGTCGCGCTGCAGCATCCAGAAATAAGTCATCAGATGATGGCCGAACGATATCGGCTGCGCACGCTGTAAATGTGTGTAGCCAGGGACTATCGTTTCAACATGGCTTTCCGCCTGCTCCAAAATGGCCTGCTGGAAATTATCGACTGCTCTGATTATTTCACCTACACGATTCTTCAGGTATAGATGCATATCGGTCGCTACTTGATCATTGCGGCTTCTTCCGGTATGGAGTTTGCCGCCGACTGGCCCGATTTCATCAATCAGGAATTTTTCAAGGTTCAAATGGATATCTTCATTGGCTGAACTGTATTCAAGTTCGCCGGCATCCGCTTTTTGTTTTAGCGTTTCAAGTCCGGAAAGGATCAATGACGTTTCATCATCCGTCAGAATTCCGCAGGTGCCAAGCATTTTGACATGCGCCTTGCTCCCTTCGATATCTTCCATCACCAGCTTTTGGTCAAATCCGATCGAAGCGCCGAACTCATCAACCCATTGTTCGGCCGATTTTTGAAAACGGCCGCCCCAGAGCTTGGTCATGATTTCACCTCTTCTTTTACCTGTTCCGTTACAGGCACTGGTTTTTTATTGACCATTGCATTGACGACTGTCGGAAGGCCCCATAATTCAATAAAGCCGACTGCTGACTGGTGATTGAATGTGTCGTCGGTAGAATATGTCGCCAATTGCTCGCTGTACAATGAATTCGGAGACTTGCGCCCTTCAACAATTGAATGCCCTTTGAATAATTTGACACGTACTGTGCCGTTGACGAATTCCTGTGTTTCTTTCAAGAATGCTTCAAGCGCTGTGCGCAGCGGCGAGAACCATAAGCCTTCATAAATTAGTTCCGTCATTTTCTTCTCGATGACCGGTTTGAAATGCGCCATTTCTTTTACAAGAGTGATATCTTCCAGCTCTTTATGCGCGGCAATCAATGTCATGGCTGCTGGTGCTTCATAAATTTCACGGGATTTGATGCCGACAAGACGGTTCTCCACATGGTCGATGCGTCCGACGCCATGCTTCCCTGCCAAATGATTTAATTCGAATATCAATTCCTTGAATGAATAGGCAATGCCGTCGAGTTTAACCGGTACACCTTTCACGAATTCAATTTCGACGATGTCCGGTGTATCCGGCGTGTCTTCCAATGCGTTCGTCAATTCATAGGCATCTGCCGGCGGTGTCGCCCAGGGATCTTCAAGGATGCCGCATTCATTGGCACGGCCCCATAGATTCATATCGATTGAAAACGGGCTGTCCAGATTCACCGGTATCGGCACATCATGCTGCTTTGCATAAGCGATTTCTTCATCACGCGACCAGCCCCATTGTCTGACAGGAGCCACAACTTCAAGCGCCGGGTTCAGGGACTTGATTGATACTTCGAAACGCACCTGGTCATTTCCTTTTCCTGTGCAGCCGTGTGCAACTGCTGTCGCGCCGCATTGTTCAGCGATTTCAACCAGCTTCTTCGATATCAATGGACGAGACAATGCCGATACAAGCGGATATTTCCCTTCATACAGCGTATGAGCCTGCATGGATATTAATGCATAATTATCCGCGAATTCATCTCTCGCATCCACCATATAACTTTCAACCGCTCCCACCTGAAGCGCTTTTTGTTTAATAAATTCAAGATCTTTGCCTTCTCCGATGTCCAGGCATACTGCCACTACATCGTAGCCTTCTGATTTAAGCCACGGAATGGCCACCGATGTATCAAGTCCGCCTGAATAGGCAAGAACAATTTTCTTATTCAATAGAAAAACCACCTTTGTATTTTTATACATTAATTAAAATTAATATACATACAATAACACGCATGAAAATTTCATGCAAGTGGTAACGTCTAAAAATGTACACAAAAAAAGTACGGTGGAATCCGGTTCCACCGTACTGCTTTTAGCTTGCGTCTTCTGTTTCCGCTTCTTCTTTGTTGCCTTCTGTATATTCATGTGTATCCAAGTCGATGCGGACTTCCTGCATTTTACCTGTATCCATATTGTTGAACAGGAACCCGATTTCGTTGTCCCTTACAATCGGCTGTCCAAGAATAAGGAGGCTGGCAACTTGCTCTTTATTGATGTAGGCCTGTAATGCCTCGGATTGTTTAACCGATTCAGCATCGTTCAAAATTGTGATGCTGGCAGCTTCAGCTTGTAACGGAAAGGCTTGTTCAAGCGGTCCGTTATAAACGATATCCACTTTCATGCCAGTACGGATGTCACTCAAAACAGCTTCAGTGCTCTCAGAACTATCTGCAGACTCTACTGTCACTTCTTCATCCACAGCGAAATAAATATTATTGACCAGTACTTTATCATTACGGATCTGGGTGATAAACCCGCTTTCCGTCATTTCAACTTGTTCCTGCTCTGCTGCCGCTTCTTCTTTTTCTTCAGTTTCAGCAGGTTTCGCTTCTTCTTCTGAACACGCTGACAAGAACAACATTCCCGCTAATAATAAACCCCATTTTTTCAAATTGATTCATTCCTTTTCCTGTTAATCGTGATGGCAAAAACTTAGTTACTGACGCGTTTATTTTACACCCTGAAACAAATAGTTGCAATAAAAACAATTAGCAGTAAATTTAGGTTTCTTTATAATGGAAGATTCCTTTCTCATCCATCCGTTCTGTAATCAGTCCATCTTCCAGCAGATAATCGATTTGACCGATTGTTTCTGACAGGGTCAGCCCCAACTCTTTCTCGTATGCCCGCGGAAATAATTCTACAGTCAAATCGTAAACCGTTTTTTCACTGTCACCGATCATACCCAAAACTTTCATCGCCCGCTCATGTTGTTTCGCGAGACGTTCAGAGATCAATTCATGGCTGTTTCGCACTTCTTCCCCGTGGCCGCTGTATATCACATCTACAGGCATTTTTAATAGACGTGCCAACGAAGCGTTATATTGCAGCAGCGATTTAGGTCTGCCCATCGAAGGATCAAGCGGCGGTTCGATCAAAGGGTTTGATGAAACTTTTGCGATTACATGGTCTCCGCCAATCATTTCACCACTTTCTTTATTCCAGAAAGATAGATGGCTCTGCGCGTGGCCTAATGTTTCCATGACTTCCCAGCCAGGATGGCCCGGCAAAACGTCGCCTTCGTTGATTGTCATATCAAGAGGCCGGCTGCCCATCAGGCTGAGCGGGCGCTTCATGCGTTTGATCCAGAAAAGCTGATCTTCCGGTACGCCCTCTTCTTTTAGTCGTTCAAGATAGAAAGCATCGTGAAAATCAAAAAATGCCTGATCTCTTCTAAGCCAAAGGTCATTATAAGGATGACCAAACAATTTCGCATTTTCAAATCCATCGATCCAGCCTGCATGGTCTGGGTGGTGATGTGTCAGAACCACTTGTTCCACATCTTCCGGACGGAAGCCTGCTTCATTCAAACCGAATTTAAGCGCTTCCCATGCTTCAGGCGTTTTAGGGCCCGCATCGACCAGAGTCAACGCATCTCCTTTCAATAGATAGGAATTTACGTCACCGACAGCAAACGGCGTCGGTATAATAATTTTATGTAGATGGTCATTTATATTCACAATAGATCTCCCCTTAAAAATGAATGAGTATTCACCTATCATACCGTTAATTGTGTTTTCCGTCACCCTGGATCGCTATTTGACATTCAAAATAGGTGTCCGTATAATTGATATACATATGTGAGCGATGATAAAGATCAGTAAAAAAGGTGATGGTGTAAAGAGAGTGCCGCTGAAGCTGAAATGCGCACCTCCCGCTCCCTTTTTGAACCTGCTTTTGAGCTGCCGTGGAAACACGGCCGTAGATCCGCGTTAAGGATATCGAGTGGTGTCTTAATTGACAAAGCTAGGTGGTACCGCGGAAACACAGCGTTTTCGTCCTTGATGAACAGGGATGATTGCGCTTTTTATTTTGAGAAAAGGAAGTGGAGCAAGATGAAAATTGTATGTGTAGGAGCCGGATCAATGGCTGAATCCATGATTCATGGGTGGATCAATAAACGGATAATGAAACCCGAGGAAATTTCGGTAATGAACCGATCAGATTATGAGCGGCTGGAATTTCTTCATGACGAATACGGCGTTAATATTGTTGATGAAGATAAAACAGAATTAAAAGATGCGAATTTTATTCTTTTGGCGATGAAGCCGAAAGATGTTGCAGCTGCGCTTGGCGGCATCAAGAAGAAATTGACAGGCAATACCGTGATTGTTTCTGTAGCTGCTGGGGTCTCCATTGACACGATCCAGCGACATGTCGGCAACTTCCCTGTGGCACGTGCTATGCCAAATACCTCTGCACAGGTCGGGAAGTCCGCCACCGGAGTCGCTTGGAGTAAATATGTGACGAAAGAACAGCAGCATGAACTTCGTAATTTGCTATCATCAATCGGCAGCGTCACCGTTGTTGAAGAAGAGCAATTGCACGCGCTGACTGGCGTAGCGGGAAGCGGACCTGCATATCTTTATTATTTTGCGGAAGCCATGCGTGAAGCTGGCGTCGCAAACGGACTGTCAGCAGCAGATTCAAAGAAATTGGTTCGACAGACTTTCCTGGGTGCTGCAGAGATGATGCAGCAGGAAGATTTTGCGGAATTGCGACGGAAAGTGACCAGCCCGAACGGCACGACGGCGGCAGGGCTTGACTCGCTGGCCGAAAACAATTTCAAGGACATCGTGGAACAATGTGTCAGCGCTGCGGCTGCCCGTTCCCGGGAGCTTGGAAAAGAATTCAAATAATTCTTCGGGTATACTAAGTTTATGTATGAAGGAGGATTATTCATGGCAAAACTTTTTGAACCATTGACTATAAAAAATGTGACTTTTAAAAACAGAATCGTAATGGCACCCATGTGCATGTATGAAAGCGACAAAGAGGATGGCCGCGTCACGGACTGGCATCGCATCCATTACCCGACACGCGCTATCGGCGGCTCCGGGCTCATTATTCTTGAAGCAACCGCAGTACAGCCGCAAGGCCGCATTTCTGCCCGCGACCTCGGTATATGGGATGACGAACATATTGACGGACTATCAGAACTAGTCCGCCTGATAAAAATTTCCGGCGCCAAGACTGGCATCCAATTGGCGCATGCCGGGAGAAAAGCGACAGTCGAAGGTGAAATTCAAGCCCCCTCTGCCCTTCCCTTTAATGAAAATTACAAAACTCCTGCCGAAATGACAAAACAGGAAATTGCAGAAACCGTTGAAGCTTTTAAACTGGGAGCCATCCGTTCAGATCAAGCCGGTTTCGATTGTATAGAACTGCACGCAGCCCACGGTTATCTGATTAACGAGTTTCTATCACCACTGACTAATAAGCGGAGGGATGAATATGGAGGCAGTGCGGAAAACCGGTACCGGATTCTCAGGGAAATTATCGATGCCGTCAATGAGGTATGGCACAAACCACTGTTTGTCCGAATTTCAGCCCACGATTATACAGACGGCGGCATGACCCCTGAACTGTATCTTGAAATGGCGAGCTGGATGAAACAGCAAGGTGTCGATCTGATCGATGTCAGTTCCGGCGCTCTAGTGCCGGCCCAAATTCCAGTCTATCCTGGGTATCAGGTGAAATTTGCTGAGACTATCAGGCAAGGGGCAGCTATTTCAACTGGGGCAGTCGGTTTGATCACCAGTCCGTTGCAAGCTGAAGAAATTCTTCAGAATGACCGGGCGGATATGGTATTCCTTGCCCGCGAACTGCTCCGCGATCCTTATTGGCCTTACCGCGCATCGAAGGAGCTTGGGGCTGAAATAGAAGCTCCTGTGCCTTATAAACGGGGATGGGTGTAAGTCAGTTGCAAAATAGAGTAGATTTAGTATAATTAATATAACGCAAAAAACCGAATGCTTTCGCATTCGGCCAGCTGTATGCCGCGATTTTAGAGCGGTTGGCTGGAATTCAAGGCATTAAATAACCGTCATTCCACGCCACATGGGACGGTTATTTTTTTTTATTTGTGACTAAAATCATTGAAATGATCAGGCTCAAGCCGCTGATCGTCAGCCCGATGCTCGTAAAGACCAATCCGAATGATTCGTAAACCGTCATATCACCACCCCCTTTCCTGGGGAATGGCCAAACCGCCCTCATACAGCTGTAAGGTTATTTTATCACAAAGCGAACGTTTGTTCTATTATTTAGCTGAAAATAATTCATATTATCCAAAATAATGAATTAATTTTTATTTGAACTGGTAATAATTCCTACAAATCTTTATTGTTTATTATGTATTTACATTTATTCTCGTGTTTTTCTCTTCCCTTAAAAAAAAAGAAGTCCTCTAATCATAGAAGACTTCAAACTTTTCGTTTATAGTTTTTTCAAACGCCGCTCATGGATCTTCCATTCAAATTCATCGAAATCATGTGCAATATAGGATTGTTCATGTACATTGCGCATTTCTTTCACCAGCTGCTTTTCGTCTTCCGGAAGGAATCGGGAGCTCATATGATTGACGATCAAGGTGGCAGCCCTTGCCTGTTTCGCTGTCTCTGCCGCTTCTTTGATCGTTGAGTGCCCATACTCACCAGCCAATTTTTCTGTGCTGGAGTCAAAAGTCCCTTCATGGACCAGCACATCCGCATTTTGACCGAGTTCGATTGCAGACTGGCAAAAACGGGTATCGCCAAGAATGGTAATGATAAAGCCTTGTTGCCCAGGTTCTGTGACATCCACACTTTTTATGATGGAACCGTCATCCAAAGTAACATCTTCCCCACTTTTCAGTTTTGCCAGCAACGGACCTTTAGGCACCCCCATTTCACGGGCACGGTCAATCACCAATTTCGGCGGCAGCGGTTTTTGTTCGATTCTGAATCCGTAGGAAGGTATCACATGATCAAGTTTTGCAGTTGTGACCTTCACTAATTCATCTTCGAAAATAACCCCTTCCAATTTTTCGATGAAAAGAATCGTGTAATTGAGATGCGTTCTGCTGATGCGGAGAACACTTTCCACAAACTCTTTTATCCCCGGGGGACCATATATTTCCACTGGTTCATCGCCGCCTTGGAACGAGCGGGACCCAAGAAGACCTGGCAATCCATAAATATGATCACCATGAAGATGCGTGATAAAAATCTTTTCTATCTTACGGGGTTTTAATGTGGTGTGAAGAATTTGATGCTGCGTCGCTTCCCCGCAATCGAACAGCCAGACAGCGCCTCTTTCCTCCAAGAGCTTCAGCGCCAATGCTGAAGTATTGCGTTGTTTCGACGGCATGCCTGCTCCAGTTCCCAAAAATAATAATTGCATACATAACCTACTTTCTATCGTGATCGTCAAGGAAATCTTTACTGAAACTGGTTTTTGAATCGTAGTTGGTTTTTTTCAGTTTGGTGCCTTTCGATAAAACGGATTTCCCGAATTTCTTTTCCAGCTTAGACATCAGATCAAGAATCGGTTCATCTTTTACATGTTCCTGAAAGTTGAACAACGATAACTGTTCGGTCATCTCACCTTTATCCACTACATTCGACACCGTAACGCCGACAAGGCGCAACGGCTCCCCGTTCCAATGTTTCGTAAACAGAACCCAGGCATTACGGTAAATATCATCCGCTTTCCAGACAGTATTTTTTAAAGTAACACTGCGTGTGCGGTTTTGCCATTCGGAACTGCGGGTCTGGATACTAACGGTCGGACCCGCCAATTCTTTCGCTTCAAGCCGTTTGGCCACTTTATCACTTAACTGCCGAAAGATCTTTTTCAAGTTTTCTTCATCTGTTTCGTCGATGGGCAAAGTCGTGGAAGTTCCGACACTTTTCGTGTCATATATCGAATCCGGATCCACTTCGCGGCTGTCGATGCCATTGGCGCGAGCCTGCAGCCTGATGCCGTTTTTCCCCATTTTTTCTTTGATCAGACCTGGATTTGCCGTGGCCAGATCCCCTATTGTCAAAATTCTGAGCCGCTTCAATTTTTCGGCCGTACTGTCCCCGATTCCATGCATTTCAATTACAGGCAGCGGCCAAAGCATTTTTTGAATATCTCTTTTGCGCAGAATCGTGACGCCCATCGGTTTTTTCATATCCGAGGCTGTTTTTGCCAAGAATTTATTTGGGGCGATGCCAATTGAGCAGGGCAGATCAAGTTCCGCTTTGATGCGCTGCTGCAGTTCTTCCGCCAACCCCGGCGCGCTGCGTTCATCAAGCAAATCCGTTACATCAAGATAAGCTTCATCTATCGAAACTGGTTCAACCTGAAGAGTATAGGAACGAAGGATATCAAACATCGCTTTTGAAGCAGTACGGTAACGTTCGAAATTAGGCGGCAATAGAATCAATTCCGGAAATTTGCGTTTGGCTTCATGCACCTGCATCGTCGTATAAATGCCGTGTGCCCTTGCCTCGTACGAACATGTGACGATGATGCCGCGCCTTTCCTTCGGATTTCCCGCTATGGCGAGGGCTTTTCCTTTTAATGTAGGATCATGCGACTGCTCGACAGAGGCATAGAAACTATTCATATCGATATGAAATATAACTCGGCCAGCCATTGCAATCGCTCCAATTGATTTTCTTTTATTTTAACAAAAAAAGAGAGAACATACATCCTGTTCTCTCTTCCTTCTATCTATATACAATTAAACCCTTGCAGTTTCCTTGATGATTTCGACCAGCAGTTCTGCCAGTTTTTCCAGTTCTTCAATCGGCATCCGTTCATTTTTAGTATGAATTTCTTCGTATCCGACACAAAGATTGACCGTCGGAATTCCGAAGCCATTGAAAATATTGGCGTCACTTCCGCCACCGCTTGTCAAAACCGGTGATGGGCGTCCAATTTTCTCAGCTGCCCGTTTCGCAATTTCTACTACTGGTTCATCTTCTTCAAAATGGAAACCCGGATACATCAATTTCACTTCAGTTTTAGCCGTGCAGCCGAAGCTTTCCGCTGTGTCTTCAAAGACACTTTCCATATGAGCAGTTTGTGCAGCGAGCTTATCTTCCCGGATCGAGCGTGCTTCCGACAGGATATTCACTTCTTCACAAACGATGTTAGTTGCTTTACCGCCTTCGAAACGGCCGATATTGGCTGTCGTTTCAGAATCGATGCGGCCCAGCTTCATTGAAGAGATAGCTTTAGCCGCGATATTGATGGCTGAAACGCCTTTTTCAGGCGCTACACCGGCATGTGCCGTTTTACCATAGATTGTAGTCCACAGTTTCGCCTGGTTCGGAGCTGAAGTCACGATGCCTCCGACTTTGCCGTCGCTGTCGACTGCGTAGCCGAATTTTGCGAACAGAAGAGAAGAGTCGAATTCCTTGGCACCCGCCAGACCGCTTTCTTCTCCCGCTGTGATGACCAGTTGGATATCGCCATGTTCAATTTGCTCTTCCTGGATGGAACGGATCATTTCAAATAATGCAGCAATCCCAGCTTTGTCATCTGCGCCAAGAATTGTGGTGCCGTCGGAATAAACATAGCCGTCACGAATTTGCGGTTTTACGCCATTGCCCGGCACTACTGTATCCATATGCACTGTGAAATAGATGGCAGGCACATTTGATGCCGCCCCCCGAAGAGTTGCGACCAAGTTATTTGCCCCGTGGCCATTGCGCTGTGAAGAGTCATCTTCTGCAATATGGAATCCCATTGCTTCCAGTTTCACTTTCAATACCTCAGCAATATGGCCTTCATTTTTCGTTTCGGAATCGATTTGAACCAATTCCAGAAATTCGTTCAATAATCTTTCTTTTTGCATTTGGTCCTCATCCTTTCCTTAAAGCGGCATATTGCCATGTTTCTTCGCCGGACGCGAATCTTTCTTATGGCGCATCATTTCCAAAGCCTGAATCAGCTTGATGCGCGTTTCACGCGGATCAATGACATCGTCCACCATACCGCGGGCAGCGGCTACATAGGGATTAGCAAACTTCACACGATATTCTTCGATTTTGGCAGCGCGCGTTGCTTCCGGATCATCACTTGCCGCGATTTCGCGGGCGAAGATGATATTTGCAGCTCCTTGTGGCCCCATAACCGCTATTTCAGCATTCGGCCATGAATAAACCAAATCGGCGCCAATTGATTTGGAGTTGAGCGCCACATAGGCTCCGCCGTACGCTTTGCGTAAAATAACAGTCATTTTTGGCACTGTCGCTTCTGAATAAGCATACAGAATTTTAGCGCCATGACGGATAATGCCGCCATGTTCCTGCTTAATGCCCGGGAAAAAACCGGTAACGTCTTCAAAAGTAATCAACGGTATATTGAATGAATCACAGAAACGGATAAACCGAGCCGCTTTATCTGAAGAATCGATATCCAACCCGCCGGCCATGACTTTCGGCTGGTTACAGACAAGCCCGACTGTTTCTCCTTTAATACGCGCTAGGCCTATAACGATATTGCGGGCAAATTCCGGCTGAACTTCCATGAAGCTGTCTTTATCAACCACTTGTTCCACTACTTTGCGCACGTCATATGGACGGATGGCTTCGTAAGGAACGACGTCAGCAAGATCCGGACGGTAATCGTCATCTTCACCTGTTTCAAGACGTGGCGGCAGTTCCTGATTATTTTGAGGCAAATAAGCAATCAAGCGGCGCACCATTTTCAATACTTCTTCTTCCGAATCGGACCGGAAATGGGCGTTGCCGCTGATGGCAGTATGTACACGTGATCCTCCAAGATCCTCAGATGAAATTTTTTCGCCGGTTACGGTTTCAATCACTTTTGGTCCCGTAATGAACATCTGGCTTGTTTTATCGACCATAAATACAAAATCGGTAATGGCAGGCGAATAAACCGCACCGCCGGCAGAAGGGCCTAAAATCACGGAAATTTGCGGAATGACTCCGGAATAGATGGAATTGCGATAGAATATCTGGCCGTAACCATCAAGTGACAGTACGCCTTCCTGAATACGCGCTCCGCCGGAATCATTCAAGCCGATAAACGGAGCGCCATTTTTTGCGGCCAGGTCCATGACATTAGCGATTTTCATCGCGTGCATTTCACCCAACGCTCCGCCAAAAACAGTGAAATCCTGTGAAAACAGATAGATTGGACGGCCATCAACTTTACCGTATCCTGTAACAACACCTTCCCCAGGACCTTCAGCCATATCGAAATCCACTGTACGGTGTTCAACAAATGGGTTCAATTCAACAAATGAATCTTCGTCCACCAGTAATTCAATCCGTTCACGAGCGGTCAATTTGCCTTTTTCATGTTGCTTATCGATCCTTGCTTCCCCGCCGCCAAGTTCAATTTTGCGTTTGCGGTCGTACAATTCATTTATTCTTTCATAGATATCCATACTAGACTAACACCCCTTATCTACTGTTTCTGACACAATTCATAAAGTACGCCGTTTGATGATTTCGGATGCATGAAAGCGACTAAAGCTCCGCCTGCTCCGTTTTTTGGCTGTTCATTCAATAAGCGGACGCCTTTTTCCTTCAACTCCTCCATGCGCTGTTCGATATTTTCGACACCAAAAGCTATATGATGGATGCCCTCGCCTTTTTTCTCAAGGAATTTATGGATCGCGCTGCTGTCATCCATCGGTTCAAGCAATTCCAGTTTGATATTGCCCGCATCGATAAATGCTACACGCACACGTTCAGATTCGACTTCCTCGATTTTTAACAGTGGACAGCCGAGCGTTTCCGTGTAATATGGAAGAACGTCATCCAGGTTTCGTACGGCAATGCCGATATGATCAACTTTCTTCATCTTTTATCCCACCTTCTTTTTGCTTCCTTCTTATTGTACCGATTCACAGGGAAAAACTCTAGTTGTTGAAGAATATTTGGCGCAAAGCACTTGCCTCTTCAAAAATACAGAGAATTATGTTATTCTACCTACAAGTTCAAATGCACATAAAGGAGATTATCTGCTAATGAGAAATCAAACATTCCGCAAAGTCATCGTCTACGCTATGGTTGCCTTAATGCTTCTGTCCAGCTTAATGATGGGATTAAGCTTTGTACTTTAATAAATCTTGAACACAAAAACGGCCGGGGAGATCACTCCTCGGCCGTTTTCTTGTTTGTAAATCCTCTATAGGATTGTTTTATTTCCAGATAGGAATCCAATTCTTCGATCACCTGGTATAAGGCGGCCATCGATTGGAATTCTTCGTGGCTTTTCGGCAGCGGCAGCTGGGAAAATTCTTTCTTTACCACTTCCAGTTTATCGAGATAATGATAAGCGGTATTGCCGGCATGCACATGGTCCGCAAGATCATTCAGAAAATCCGCGATCAATTGCGCATGTTTGACAAGCACAGGCAAAGTTGATATTTTCGGCAGAATTCGTTCGATGATTTCAAATTGGTCCTGGCGCATATCAAAATACCGGTAATATTTATTTTCAAGCCGTGTAACGTGATTTTCTACATCCTGATAAGCCAGAGCTTTAGCTTTCCTCAATAATTCTTCCGTCTGCATCAGCTCTTTGCCATCCCAGTCACTTTTGCCGTCTTTCAGATAGACTGCCATTTCATGCAAGATTTTCGCATATAGCACTTCTGTTTGGTAACGATAATCGTCGAGTTTCTTTTCAATGCTTGGCATGTACATATTGACTAATAGCGCTGTACCGAAACCGACTACCATGAGAAGAATTTCATTTAAAACCAAACTTCCAGTCAAGTTGCCTGCACTGTAGATATGAAAAATGATGACGGAACTTGATACGAAACCATCCGCAAAGCGAAGGCTTACAAGCACAGGTATGAACAGCAGAATCATCAAGCCGACTACGACGGGATGATAAGCGATTCCTTCCAGAAACACAAAGGCATAGACGATGGCGATCAGACTGGCTATAAATCTGGAAAGAGCGGCGCGGATGGAACGCTTCTTTGTTGGCTGAATGCAAAGGATTGTCAGAATTCCCGCGGAAACAAAAAATTCGAGCTGCAGCAATTGCGCCAATGAAATCGCGAGGATGACACCGACAGCAGTTTTCAACGTACGGTAGCCGATCGATAGTCTTTTAAGTTTCAGATTCTTCGCCTCCTCTTGTTCCGACATAAAAAAACGCCCCTTTTTGAGGGGCATTTTCTTTTTAGATTTCGTTGCAATGCTCTTCAAACAATGCCTGAATATGTGTAATGACTGACATTGGATCATGGCCTTCAATTTCGTGGCGTCCAATTTCATCCACCATTTTTCCGTCTTTGACGATAGCGAAAGATGGAGATGACGGCAAGTGATCGTCGCCGAAGATTGCGCGTGCCTGAGCAGTTGCTTCTTTGTCCTGGCCGGCAAACACTGTATAGAGGTTATCCGGACGTTTATCATAATGGACCGCGTGAAGCGCTGCAGGTCTTGCGATGCCGCCTGCGCATCCGCAAACCGAGTTGATCATGACAAGGCTTGTACCCTGTTGAGTCAATGCTTCGTTAACTTCTTCAGGCGTTGTCAATTCTTTATAGCCACCGTCGGTAAGTTCTTTGCGGGCTTGTGTTGCTATATCATTCATTAGGAAATTAAAATCCATACTCAAAGCTATCACTCCTTCTATTATCTGTAATAATCATAGCAGGTGTTGGCGTGTTCTGCAAAAAAGCTTACTCGAACAATTCATGGATTGCCTGAGCGACTGTCAGCTGCTCATCCAGAATTTTCTGTTCCAATTCTTTGACCATCCGCCGCTTGGCCGGGTCTTCGAAAAACCTGCCATACAATTCATCTGTAATCATCGAACGGAACCAATCCTTGGTCTGGGTTTGTCTGCGCTTATTGAAAATGCCGTTATCTTTGGCAGTTGACTCGAATTCCTTCGCCATTTCCCAGACATCCTGGATTCCGTTATTTTCAATAGAAGAAACAGCGAGAGCGCGTGTTTTCCAGTTTTCGGTCGCCGGCTGCAGGAAGTGTAGCATCCCTTTATATTCACGCACCGTTTTTTCCGCCAAAAGCAGATTCCCGCTGTCAGCTTTATGGACCAAAATGGCATCCGCCAACTCCAGTATCCCTTTTTTCATTCCCTGCAGTTCATCACCTGCTCCAGTCAGAACAAGAAGCAGGAACAGATCAACCATTCCACGCACCAAGGTTTCACTCTGACCGACACCTACTGTTTCCACTAGAATGACGTCATAGCCGGCGGCTTCACAAACCAGCATCGTCTCTCGGGTTTTTTTATGGACGCCGCCAAGCGTTCCGGCTGTCGGTGATGGACGAATAAAGGCTTTCGGGTTTTTGGCCAGCTGCTCCATCCTGGTTTTGTCACCCAGGATGCTGCCGCCAGTAACGGATGAACTCGGGTCGATGGCCAGCACCGCTACTCGGAAACCCAGGTTAGTGAGCATTTCACCGAAGGTTTCGATGAATGTGCTTTTACCAGCACCTGGCACTCCTGTTATACCGATGCGAAGGCTGTTGCCGGTGAAAGGCAAAAGACTGTTCAACAGGGCCTGTCCATCTTTTTTATCGGATGGATTCGAACTTTCAAGCAAAGTGATGGCTTTACCGAGATGCAAACGGGAACCGCTTTTGACGCCTTCAGCTATTTCTTCAATGTTTAAATTCTTCTTTTCAGGTTTTTTGAATTTTTTCCGCGGCGCCGGCGCCATGCCGTCATGCGCAGCATTCACACCGTCCATGACACGTCTAGAGCCGTTGTCGCGCTCCATCAGTCCGCCACTTCCTCATATCCGAGACGTACATAGATTTCCTCAATAACTTTTTGGGCAGCGACAGGAATCACCGTACCTGGTCCGAAGATGGCGCTTGCACCGTTGTTGCGCAGGAATTCATAATCCTGTGCAGGTATTACGCCGCCTACTACAATCAGAATATCTTCACGCCCCAATTTTTTCAGTTCGGCTGCAAGATCGGGCACTAATGTGCGATGTCCCGCTGCAAGAGAACTTACACCGATTACATGGACATCATTTTCAGCCGCTTGCTGGGCAGTTTCCGCAGGAGTCTGGAAAAGCGGTCCGATATCCACATCAAAGCCCAGGTCAGCGAAAGCGGTGGCAATAATCTTCGCGCCACGGTCATGGCCGTCCTGCCCCATTTTAGCGACCAGGATACGCGGTCTGCGGCCTTCATTTTCAATAAAGTCTTCCGTCATTTCCTTAACGACTTCGATTTCCTGCTGATTGGAGAAGTTTGAACTGTATACACCGCTCACTGAACGGATCACCGCCTTATGTCTGCCGGATGCGAGTTCGATTGCATCTGAAATTTCACCGAGTGTAGCTCTTTCACGGGCAGCATTTACAGCACATTCAAGTATATTTTCATTTCCTTCTTTAGCTGCAGCTGTAAGTTCGTCGAGTGCATGCTTCACTTTATCACTGTCTCGTTTCGCTTTCGCCATCTCGATGCGTTCAATCTGTTTCTTGCGCACCATCGTATTATCGATATTCAGAATATCAATCGGATCTTCTTGGTCAAGACGATAGCGGTTGACGCCGATAATGGATTCTTCGCCCGAATCGATCTGCGCCTGCTTTTTCGCTGCCGCTTCTTCAATCCGCATTTTCGGCAACCCTGTTTCGATCGCTTTTGCCATACCGCCGAGCTCTTCAACTTCTTCGATCAATTCCCATGCTTTGTCGGTCAATTGTTTTGTCAGGCTCTCGACATAGAAAGAACCGCCCCATGGATCGATGACATTGGTCATTCCCGTTTCTTCCTGTAAGAACAGCTGTGTATTGCGGGCAATACGGGCAGAAAAATCTGTCGGCAATGCTATTGCTTCATCCAGTGCGTTTGTATGGAGTGATTGCGTATGCCCCATAGCGGCAGCATTCGCTTCAAGCAATGTGCGTGTGACATTATTGAAAGGATCCTGTTCAGTCAGACTCCAGCCTGAAGTTTGGGAATGCGTGCGCAGCGCCAAAGATTTCGGATTTTGCGGATCGAACGATTTCATCATTTTAGCCCAGATTTCGCGGGCAGCGCGCATTTTAGCCACTTCCATGAAATAATTCATGCCGATTCCCCAGAAGAACGACAATCGGGGAGCAAATGAATCGATTCCGATGCCCGCTTTCAAGCCGGTCCGTACATATTCAAGTCCATCAGCAAGTGTATAGGCAAGTTCAATATCAGCCGTAGCTCCCGCTTCCTGGATGTGGTAGCCCGAGATGGATATCGAATTGAATTTCGGCATGCTTTTTGATGTGTATTCGAAAATATCCGCAATGATTTTCATCGACATGGCTGGCGGATAGATATACGTATTGCGCACCATATACTCTTTCAAAATATCATTTTGAATCGTTCCAGCCAATTGGTCTGGCGTCACTCCCTGTTCTTCAGCCGCTACGATGAAAAATGCCATGATTGGAAGAACTGCACCGTTCATTGTCATAGAGACGGACATTTTATCAAGCGGAATGCCATCGAACAGTATCTTCATATCTTCAACACTGTCTATTGCCACGCCGGCTTTACCGACATCCCCGACTACACGGGGATGATCTGAATCATAGCCGCGGTGGGTAGCTAAGTCGAATGCGACAGACAACCCTTTTTGGCCCATCGCCAGATTGCGGCGGTAAAAAGCGTTGCTTTCTTCAGCTGTTGAAAATCCAGCATACTGGCGGACTGTCCAAGGTCTTGAAGCATACATGGTTGGATACGGCCCTCGGATATAAGGTGCGTATCCCGGCAAAGAATCTTCAATTCCGGACGTATCCTCTGAAGAATACGCCGGTTTAATGGCTATCCCTTCATTTGTCAGGAAATCTTCACCGGCTATGGTTTCAGCAGTATTATGTGTGAATTTTTTCATATTGACTTTGGAAAAATCGGGTTTGGTCATATTAAAGCGCCTTCTTTCCTAAGTTCAGAATCTGTTCCAGCTTTTCAACGATATTTTGTCCTGAATAGACTGCATCCGACAAAGAAGCTGATTTCCAGGAGTCCATCTGTTCCGCTGGATATTTACCGGCTACATCAAGTACCGCAGTGCTGCTGACTGCAGGAATAATTGTCTCCAATTTTTCCTGAACTCCACAAAGCACTGCATAATCAAATTGATGTTCAGCCAAATAGCTGTTAAGTGCCTCGGCATCATTAATTTCTGGACTAATCTCGGGTTCGATGCCGCCGACAGCCAAAACGCCTTCAACGAAATCAGATTTAGCCTTGACGTCTTTTAACGGACCTAAATGTATAATTGCCGTTTTCAGCTCTATTTCCCGGCTTCTTGCACGAATCTTTTCAAACGGTGTCGCTAAGCGTTTGGCAGTAATATACTCCAAATGGCTAGTATCAATAGAATGATCTTTTACGGCTTCCTGCGGATTTGCATATATATTAGTGCCGATCAAAGAGAGTTTGCGTTCGGCTGCGAGCTTTTTCCGTTCGAGCCATTTCCCTTGAATATCGTCAGCCAGCCAACCTGATTTGATCACTTCAGAATAGCCGCCGGCTTCTTCGATTTCAAGAAAATAATTCCACGATGCTTCTATATATTCATTTGTCAGATGCTCGATAAAATAGGACCCAGCCGAAGCATCAAGTACACGTGAAGCATGGCTTTCTTCTTTAATGACCAATTGCACATTGCGGGCAATTCTTCGGCTTGATGGCTGCGACACCGTCAGAAAATCATGCGGGTGCACCGTATGGGCATCCGTACCGCCCAGCACTGCAGCAAAACTGGAATTGCCGGCACGCAGCAAATTGACGTAAGGATCAAGTTTTGAATAGGAACGGACAGAGGTTTCGGTATAAATAGGCATACTACCTGCCTCTTCCCCGTACGCCTCACTAAATGCTTTCCAAAGTCCACGGAACGCGCGAAGTTTAGCGATTTCCTGGAAGAATTGAGTATCCACTGCAAATCGGATCCACGTCTTTGCGGACGCTTCCTTATAATTGCCGTCTTTAATTGTTTCAGCCAGTATACTCAGAGCAACGCCCAATTCATGGATGATTGTTCCGCCAGCATGGTGTACCGGAATGGTATCAACCAGACGCGTTCTGACATTTCCCGGGGCTGCAGTTTCTTCTTCCGAAAAGATCACACCTCTTAATTGGCTGTGCTGTGTTTCTCCAATAAAATCAAAGACCCGCAAAATATCCGTGTCTTCACTTGTCAATTTAAAATAGAAAGGGTGTTTGATCAGGAGTTCCGCCAATTGTTTAAGTTCCTGGTCGGTCCAATTGAATTCCTGTGAACTGGTGTAAACCACCATATCGTTGCCTTTCAGAAGATCTTCCTTTGTTTTCAACAGGAAATCTTCCGGAGAGTCCGATAGAACTTCTTGGGCAATCAACCAGCCAGCTTCTTTTTTACCGCTTTTTACGGCTTCCTGCTGAAAAGCAGGAAGTTCTCCCAATGCTTCCAGCATTTCTTTCGTATATAAGGGTTCTAATTCAACGCCTTCAATTGTCTGGGTTTTTAGTGTTGGATCGACCGGCTTGCCGCCAATAGCTTTTTCAGCAGCTTGCAGCCAATCTTCGTATGTACGTTTCGGAAATTCTGTTTGTTTCATCGAATCGATCGTCAAAATATTCCCTCCCTCATCTATCTCTTCTCCATTTTACCTGAGAACGCCAGTCTATTAAAGCCAAAAAAGCTTGAAGTCCGGAGACTTCAAGCTTTTTCTGATTGTCCAGACTCCAGCGGCCCAACTCTTCGGGTCATAAGTCAACTCAGCTGCGCGGTCAGGACCGCTACGCTGATTCGTCTTATGCCTTTCAGAGCTGAACGGGCGCTTTCGCTTTTCTTAATAAACAGAAGTATTTTCTTTTGACATGTTCTCAAGGATTTCTTTGACACGTCCAAGGAATTGGCCGCATACAAGTCCGTCAAGAACACGGTGGTCAAGAGAAAGACAAAGGTTAACCATGTCGCGGGCAGCGATCATGCCGTTATCCATGATCATCGGACGCTTAACAATCGATTCCACCTGGACTATCGCTGCCTGTGGATGGTTGATAATCCCCATCGACTGGACAGAACCGAACGATCCTGTGTTATTGACTGTAAATGTGCCGCCCTGCATTTCAGCTGAACCGAGTTTTCCGGAACGTGCTTTCAAAGCCAGCTCGTTGATTTCCTTGCCGATGCCTTTAACAGATTTTTCATCCGCGTCTTTGATGACCGGGACGAACAATGCGTTATCGGATGCAACAGCAATTGAAATATTGATATCTTTCTTCTGGATGATCTTATCTCCAGCCCACATTGAATTCATCATCGGGAATTCTTTCAGTGCCTGGGAGATCGCTTTTACGAAGAAAGCGAAATAAGTGATATTGAATCCTTCTTTTTTCTTGAAATCACCTTTGATCGAGTCGCGGTATTGAACCAGGTTCGTAACATCGACTTCTATCATCATCCATGCATGCGGAGCTTCGTGCTTGCTCTTAAGCATGTTTGCAGCGATTGCACGGCGAACGCCGGTAACCGGAATTTCAACATCTCCAGGAGCACTTTGGATCGGTGCTGATGGAGCTTTCTGTGCAGGTGCAGAAGCTGCAGGCTGCTCTTGAGTTGTTTCTTCAGCTTGTTGTGAAGAAGGCGCTGGCGCATCACCAGCTTTTGGAATATTGCCGCTTTCGATCAAAGCCATAATATCTTTGCGCGTAATACGCCCTTCATTGCCTGAACCTTCAACCTGAGTCAAATCGATGTCATTTTCTTGAGCCAAGCGCATGACTGCAGGTGAATAACGTGCTTTTGAACCACTTGCTTTAATAGGTTGTGAAGAACCTTTTTCGCCTTTCAGGCCTTCTGTCGGTTTTGCACCGGCAGCTGGCATCTCATTGGCTTTTTCATCTGCAGCCGGTTTCGCTTCTTCCACCGGTGCAGAATCTCCGCCTTCAGTTTCGATTGTGCAGACAATTTCACCGACAGACAAGGTATCGCCTTCAGAAGCAACCAATTCCTTGATCGTTCCTGTAAATGAAGAAGGCACTTCCGCAGTTACTTTATCAGTATTCACTTCAGCAAGTGCATCATACTTGTTGACGTGGTCGCCAGGAGCAACGAGCCATTTTTCAATCGTTCCTTCAGTGACACTTTCGCCAAGTTGAGGCATCTTAATATTTTCAATAGCCAAAGGGATTCCTCCTTTTTCTTCTAACTATGTTGAATTAATGATTCTATACAGTCGATATTCCGCAAAACAGCTCCGCTTTCCAAAAACCGTGCTCCTGCATCGCTGCGCTAGCTTCGTCGCAAAGCGCTGGCCGAAATACTTTGGCCGCACTTGGCTGCTTGCTCTGAGCTAACTCGTGCTCGTTACACTTCGCCCGAGTGGATCTCAGCACTTCGCTTGGTCGCCTGGGAGTCTTCGCTGTTTTGCTCCATATCTTTAGAGATCGTTCTCAGCGCCGCCGCAGCATAATTATACTGGTTCTTTACTTCAATCTATATATTAAAAAATTTTTCTTAGTATTCAGCCAGATCACGCATCGCTTTTTCTACTTTATCCGGGTTGATCATGAAGAATTTCTCCATGGTCGGCGCGTATGGCATTGCCGGAACATCAGGTCCCGCAAGGCGCATGATCGGAGCATCCAGGTCGAACAGGCAGTTTTCAGCAATGATTGCCGCAACTTCACCGATGATGCTTCCTTCTTTATTGTCTTCAGTTACAAGAAGCACTTTCCCTGTTTTCTTAGCAGCTTCAATGATAGCTTCTTTATCCAATGGATAAATTGTGCGAAGGTCAAGGATGTGTGCAGAATAGCCATCTTCTGCAAGACGTTCAGCAGCCTGCAATGCGAAGTGGACAGCTAAACCGTAAGTGATGACTGTGATATCTTCGCCTTCACGTTTTACGTCCGCTTTCCCGATTTCGATTGTGTAGTCGTCTTCAGGCACTTCGCCTTTAATGAGACGATAAGCACGTTTATGCTCAAAGAACATAACCGGATCTTCATCGCGGATAGCCGCTTTTAAAAGTCCTTTTGCATCGTAAGGTGTTGATGGGATGACAATTTTCAAGCCAGGCTGGTTAGCGAATACCGCTTCCACAGATTGTGAATGGTAAAGCGCGCCGTGAACGCCGCCGCCGAATGGAGCGCGGAACACGATCGGGCATGACCAGTCGTTGTTGGAACGGTAACGAATGCGTGAAGCTTCAGAAATAATCTGGTTTACCGCAGGCATGATGAAATCGGCAAATTGCATTTCAGCAATCGGACGGAGGCCATACATGGCTGCACCGATTCCAACACCGGCAATGGCGGATTCAGCAAGTGGCGTATCAAGGACACGGTCTTCGCCGAATTGATCGTATAGGCCGGCCGTCGCTTTGAAAACGCCGCCTTTTTTACCGACATCTTCTCCGAGAACGAAAACGTTATCGTCACGTTCCATCTCTTCTTTCATGGCGAGCGTTATGGCGTCAATATAATTCATTACTGCCATTATTCGTTCCCTCCTTTTTCTGCATAGACATATTTCAATGCATCTTCAGGTGCCGCATACGGTGCATTTTCAGCATAGTCAGTTGCTTCGTTTACAACTACCATAATGCGCTCGTTGATTTCTTTTTCAAGCTCGTCATTCAGGATGTTATTTTCCTTCAGGTATGCACCGAATAAAAGAATTGGATCCTTCTCTTTTTGTGCTGCCAGTTCATCCGCAGAACGGTATTGTCTGTGATCATCATCCGATGAGTGCGCAGTCATACGTTCTGAAACAGTTTCGATCAGACTTGGCCCCTCGCCGCGGCGAGCGCGGTCAGCTGCTTCTTTAACGTGTTTGTACACTTCAATCGGGTCATTGCCATCGATGGTAACACCTGGCATACCATAGCCGATTGCGCGGTCTGAAACATTTTTACTGGCTATTTGGCGTTCGAAAGGAACGGAAATCGCGTATTTGTTGTTTTCCACCATAATGATGACCGGCAATTTGTGGACACCGGCAAAGTTCATGCCCTCATGGAAATCTCCTTGGTTGGATGAACCTTCACCAAGTGTAGTGAAAGTGATGAAATCCTGTTTTTTCATTTTCCCGGCTAATGCAACTCCTACAGCATGAGGAAGCTGAGTCGTAACTGGCGAAGAGCCTGTCAGGATACGGTTTTTCTTCTGGCCAAAATGTCCAGGCATTTGGCGGCCGCCGGAGTTCGGGTCTTCTGCTTTAGCAAATGCGGAAAGCATCAAATCTTTTGGCGTCATGCCGAAATGCAGGACAACCCCCATATCCCGGTAGTAAGGAGCGATATAATCTTTTTCGTTATCGAGTGCGAAAGCTGCGCCCACTTGTGCAGCTTCCTGCCCCTGGCACGAAATTACGAACGGAATTTTACCAGCGCGGTTCAAAAGCCACATACGCTCATCGACACGGCGAGCCATTAACATCGTTTCATACATTTTCAGTACATCGTCATTCGACAAACCAATTTCTTCGTGTTTAGCTGACATTCAATTTTCCTCCTTTAACTGTGGATTGCTTTGCCGTCAACGGCAAGAGCAGCTTCACCCATGACCTCGGATAATGTCGGGTGAGGGTGTATCGTGTCTGCAATCTCCCATGGAGTTGCATCGAGTACCATTGCAAGACCTGCTTCAGAAATCATATCCGTTACGTGCGGTCCGATCATATGAACGCCAAGGACGTCATTTGTTTCTTTATCAGCGATGATTTTGACAAAACCGTCACTTTCACCGTAGACAAGCGCTTTTCCGATAGCTTTGAAAGAAAATTTACCGACTTTAACGTCATGGCCTTTTTCCTTTGCCTGCTCTTCAGTAATGCCAACGCTCGCTGCTTCGGGATTCGAGTAGATGCAGCGGGAAACTTTATCATAGTCAATGGCATGCGGATTATTGCCTTTAATATGCTCAATTGCGGTAATGCCTTCGTGAGATGCAACATGCGCCAATTGCAGGCCGCCGATTACATCACCGATTGCGTAAATATGGGACTCTTTTGTCTGGAAAGTGTTTTTCACTTGAATAAACCCTTTATCGACAATGATGTCCGTATTTTCGATACCGATATTTTCAACATTTGCCTGGCGCCCAACGGACACAAGCATTTTTTCAGCAGAGAAGCTCTGGTTTTCACCATTGATTTCAGCTTGGATAGTAACTCCGTTATCACCTTTTTCAAGGGTATCAGCCATTACTTTTGCGTTTGTGGCAAAATTGATGCCTTTTTTCTTCAATAATTTAAGCATCTCTTTTGAGATATCTTTGTCCTCAGTCGGAATGATGCGGTCAGCATACTCGATGACCGTCACTTCTACACCGAAATCGTTTAGCATGGATGCCCATTCTATTCCGATGACACCGCCACCGACAATCAGTATTGACTTAGGCAACTCAGTCATAGTGAGGGCTTCATCTGAACTCATTACAAAGTCACCGTCAATTTCAAGACCCGGCAGGCTGCGCGGCCGTGAACCAGTTGCGATGATGACGTTATTAGGAATCAGCATTTCGTTTTCTTCGCCATTGTTCATTTCGACAGAAATTGTACCAGGATTCGGAGAAAAGATGGAAGGCCCTAAAATACGGCCGATTCCCTCATAAACATCAATCTTCCCTTTTTTCATCAATCCTTTTACACCATTGTGCAATTGATCGACAATCCCTTGTTTGCGCTGCTGCACTCTAGAAAAATCAAGGCTGACTTCTCCAGTATTCACTCCGAAATCAGCGGCATGGTTTTTTGCAGTGGAGTAAACTTCCGCGCTTCGAAGCAAAGCTTTGCTTGGGATGCATCCTTTGTGAAGGCAAGTTCCGCCAAGGTCGCCTTTTTCAACGATTGCCGTTTTCAAGCCTAATTGTGCAGAGCGGATTGCGGCAACATAACCGCCGGTTCCGCCGCCAAGGATGACTACATCATAATTCTGTGCCATGTAAGTGTCCTCCTTCTATTATAAAGCCGGATATATTTTAGCTGATTCTTCTTTATTCAAAACTCTTACCGCACCTTCAGCAAGAGCCTGTAATTCGTTTTCGCCTGGATGTACAGCTACATCCGCAATCCAGTTGATCCGATCAGATATCGCTTTCACAAAACCCTTTCCATAAGCAAGACCGCCGGTGAGAATGATGGCATCAACTTTTCCGTGCAATACAGCACTCGCTGAGCCAATTTCCTTAGCTACTTGATAAGCCATGGCATCATAAACCATCTCTGCCTGTTGATCACCTTTTTGAATACGTTTTTCAACAGTCACGGCATCATTTGTGCCCAGATAACTGACCAGTCCACCCTGGCCGACAAGGCGCTTCATAATTTCATGGCGGTAATACTGGCCGGAGAAACATAGCTCGACCAAATCACCGGCAGGAACTGTCCCTGCCCGTTCGGGGCTGAACGGCCCATCCCCATGCAAACCGTTATTGACCTCGACTACCCGGCCCTCTTTGTGGACGCCCACAGTTATACCTCCACCCATATGAGTGACGATAAGCCTAAGATCCTCATAACGCCGGCCTTTCTCTTTGGCGTATCGTCTGGCAACGGCTTTCTGGTTCAATGCATGGAAGATCGATTTTCGCTCTATCAGAGAAAAACCGGAAATCCGTGCAATGGGATCCAGTTCGTCGACAACTACAGGATCTACGATAAATGCCGGTATATTCAGTCCCTCAGCAATTTCATTGGCAATGATGCCGCCAAGATTGGAAGCATGCTGACCGGAAACGCCTTTGCGGAGATCCGCCAGCATCGCTTCATTGACTGAGTAGGTGCCGCCCTCTATTGGCCGCAGCAATCCACCACGGCCACAGACAGCAGATAACTTCGAGATATTCATTCCTTCTTCATCCAATGCTTCCAGAATGGTTTGTTTCCGAAATGCATATTGATCGATGATCGATGGAAATTCATTGATCGCTTCTGTTGAATGGCGGATCGTTTTTTCCATGATCAGAATATCGTTGTCAAAAACACCTATCTTTGTCGATGTAGAGCCGGGGTTGATGACCAGTATGCGATAAAGCTGTTCCTGCAAAGCGATCCCTCCATTTCAGTTTAGCGTCTGCTGATGATGTTATGTTCATTGCGCAGGAATTGGCTGCGTGACTTGCGGACGCGTTCGATGCGCTCTTCAGCCATACGGTCTGCTGCTTGGTAGCTAGGAATTCCATCACGTTTTGAAATTGCGAAGATGCGGGAAATGCTGTCGTAAATTGTTTCCACACGCTTCATTGCACGTTCGTTATTGTATCCGTATAGTTCGTCAGCTACGTTGATTACGCCGCCTGAGTTGATTACGAAGTCAGGAGCATAGACGATGCCGCGAGCTTCAAGCTCGTCGCCGTGGCGTTCTTCTTTCAATTGGTTGTTTGCTGAACCAGCAACAACTTTCACTTTTAATTGTGGGATTGTATCGTCATTGATGATTGCGCCCATCGCACATGGAGCGAAAATATCCGCTTCCTGTGAATAGATATCGTTCGGTTCAACAGCTGTAGCACCGAAATTATCTACAGCACGTTGAACTGCATCTTTATTAATGTCTGTAACGATCAGGTTCGCGCCTTCTTTGTGCAGGTATTCGCACAATGTATAAGCTACGTTGCCGACACCTTGGACAGTAACGGTTTTGCCTTCAAGTGAATCATCGCCGAATGCTTCAAGAGCAGCAGCTTTCATACCGATATAGCAGCCGTAAGCTGTAACCGGTGAAGGATTTCCTGAAGAACCGAAAGCAGGAGAAATTCCTGTTACGAAATCTGTTTCTTCGTGGATCAGATCCATATCAGCCACAGTTGTGCCAACATCTTCTGCAGTAATATAACGGCCGTTCAATCCTTGGATGAAACGTCCGAATGCACGGAACATTTCTTCATTTTTGTCTTTCAACGGATCGCCGATGATAACTGTTTTACCGCCGCCCAAGTTTAAGCCGGCTGCAGCGTTTTTATATGTCATTCCGCGTCCAAGACGGATTGCGTCTTCGATCGCTTCTTCTTCTGTTTCGTAATTCCACATGCGTGTGCCGCCTAAAGCAGGCCCTAATGTAGTGTCGTGGATGCAGATGATCGCTTTAAGTCCGGAATTTTTGTCCTGGCAAAATACCAATTGCTCATAATCATGTTCTTCCATTTTCTTGAATATTTCCATTTCAAATTCCTCCTAATGATTTATTCAATGGCTGATGATTTTATCGCCAATGCTAGTGAAAACAATTTACTCTCGGCACTGTCTGCCCGGGAAGTCAGCACAATCGGCGCCTTAGCACCCGCAATGACTCCTCCGACTTTCGCTTTCGCGAAATAGACCAAAGATTTATAAAGGATATTACCGGATTCTATGTTCGGTACCACTAAGATGTCCGCTTTTCCAGCGGTGGTTCCTGAGATGCCCTTATGTTCAGCGGCTATGGTTGAAATTGCATTATCCAAAGCCAATGGCCCATCCACTGTGCAATCAGTGATTTGCCCTCTTTTGTTCATTGCGGTCAAAGCAGCCGAATCAAGTGTTGCCTGCATTGCCGGGTTTACGACTTCAACTGCTGCAAGCGGTGCTACAACAGGATTGTCCACACCCACGGAACGCGCGACTTGCACTGCATTCCGGATAATCTGGGCTTTTTGCATGAGATCGGGCGTAATATTCATGCCTGCATCCGTTACGAAAATAAGCCGATCAAAACCTGTAATTTCGAACGCCGCGACATGGGACAGAATATTACCTGTCCGCAGTCCATATTCATCGTTCAATACAGCTTTCAAAAGCACTGCCGTGGGAATATGCCCTTTCATCAAGACATTAGAATCTTTGACGAAAACAGATTTCACTGCGGCATTCGCTGCTTGCGCAGCTCCTTTTACATTAACCAGCCTGACTTTCGGATGATTCAATAAATGAGGAAAATGTTCTTTGATCATGTTTTTTAGTTTGGCTTCTTCATCAAATAGACTAAAGCTGGCTATATTGCGTGAGATTGCCATGCTAACTGCTTCCAATACTTCCATATCGGCTGCAGCGGCAACCGCCACATCATTTTGTTTCACTTCTGTAGAGATTTGTTCAACTATTTCATTTAATGTGGTCATTGATTATCACCTCATTCTTCTTAATTAAAACAGAAAAAAGCCTGTAATATAAGGGATGTAAGCGTTTTATCAAGTGAAAACAGCGTATCTCTTTGCAAATTCTTGCAAAATCGTGCAAAAAGCTGCAATTTCAATCCAACCCGAACTTTTCCAACTTGTAATAGAGGGTTCTTAACGACACATCCAGCGCTTTTGCGGTCTTGGATTTATTCCCTTTATTTTGTTCAAGAGCACGCTGAAGAATTCCCCGTTCAACAGTATCAAGCTGTTCCTGAAGCGGGCTGCCGCTTTCAATCGCCACTTCGTTTTTCGCTTCTGAAGCTTTAATCATATTCAATGGTATATTTTTTTCTGTCAGGACTTTTTCATTGATATTCATGAAGATCATCGCTCTGCTTATGACGTTCTCAAGCTCCCTTACATTTCCTGGCCAGTCGTATAAACGCAAAAGCTGCAGCGCTTTATCGGTGATGCTTTCCACGTTTCTGCCATACTCCTGGTTCAATTTCATCAGCAGGCGGTCAACGATTCGCGGGATATCCTGTTTCCTGCTCCGGAGAGGCGGAATGAGAATCGGCATCCGGTTGAGTCGATAATAGAGATCTTCCCTGAAAGTTCCATCCAACAATGCTTTTTCCATGTTGGCATTGGTGGATGCGATCACCCTGACGTTAACAGGAATAGGAGTGCCGCCTCCTATTCTCAACGTTTCATGTTCTTGAAGCACTCTCAATAATTTGCTTTGTATAGCCGGAGACAATTCTCCGATTTCATCAATGAAAATACTCCCATTATTAGCTTCTTCAAATAATCCTTTCTTTTCACCGCTTTTGACTCCCGGCAAAGCACCTTCTTCGTAGCCGAAAAGCTCACTTTCCAGCAATTCCTCAGATAATGCCGCGCAGTTTACGCGCACAAATTTATTGTACTTGCGGTCACTGGCACTGTGGATGGCATGGGCAAATAATTCCTTGCCTGTTCCTGATTCGCCTCGCAGCAATACCGTAACGGGTGTTTGCGCAGCCAGTTTCGCCTGTTGAAGTGACAATTGCATTTCAGGAGATAGACCGATGATGTCATCAAAAGTATATTTGGATTCCAACGTCCGGATGATGCTTCTTGCACGGTCCAGCTCTTTCATAAGCGATCTGATTTCCGTAGTATCGTGAATGACGCCGACACTTCCTTTAAGAATGTTATCAACGATGATGGGAGCCACATTAACAATTACTTCCCGGTTTGCAGGCCCTACTTTGAGATTGACTCCACGCACCGGTTTCCGCGTCTGAAGCGCACGCAAATGCATACTTTCCCCTTCAGAAATATCCGCAGAAGCAGGCTGTCCGATGACGTCTTCCATCTGTAGACCGGTGATCCGCGTATAGGCCGGATTGACAAGAAGCCCATAACCGTTTTCATCCACAACTGAAATGGCATCGTCACTCGATTGGATAATCGCTTGAAGCATCGTCTGGATTTCTTTCAGATCCGTAATTTCTTCCGCCAATGAAACCACTTCGGTAATATCTTGAAACACCGCGAACGCCCCGATGATTTCCCCATTTTCATCAATCATGGGGAAACGGGAAGTGACAATTTTCAAACCATTCTTTAATTGTAATTCCCTGTTCAATTCAATCCTTCCCGTTTCATAAATCCTCGGAAGTTCACTGGTTGAAATCAATTCATGGATGTGTTTTCCGATGACTTCCCGGGAATCTTTTTCAAGCATCCTTGAAGCGGAGCGATTCATAAAAATGATATGGCTGGTTTGGTCAATGCCAATCATTCCTTCTTCAATTGAATTGAAAATGATATTCTGTTTGTGGCTTTCACCGCTTAGCTTTTTGATAAAATGTTCTTTTTCGATTATCAGCTTTACGATGAAGTTCGCAATACTTCCTGGAATAATGACTGTGCCTGAGGGAAAGTAGTTTTCCAGCTGCTGCTGTACGTCATTGCTCCCTGATACATTGATCACAATATCAAAATCGTTTCTATGAAAATCCGTATAGCTTTCCCTGACGATAATTCCCAATTCTTTTGCCAGATTCAATGCCGGAGCAGCAGGATTAATGTCTGCGATGCCGGCCATTTCCAGATTTTCGGAATCACGCAGCATTTCGAGCAAAGCCGAGCCGCCTGCACCGCCGCCTATTATCAATACTTTTTGCAAGATAATTCAAACTCCTTTGCTGTCTATGCAATAGATTGCAATCTTATTTAAGGGTACATCAGGCAGGATTTCTTGACAACTTTAACGGAAATCGGAACAATAGGTAGAGAAGGAGTGGAAACATGGGACGTTTAATAGCATTCATCATTCTTTTAATACCTGGAATTATGGCCGCCTATGGCATAAAACTAATGAGAGATTCTGTATTCAATAAATTGTTGGAACCTTACCCTGTTCTTTGGCTTCAATTTTCACTGGGACTGCTTTTCACCGTCCTCGGTATCGGATTTTTTGCAGGCTTCCTGCTGAATCGGGACCGCAAAAAAGGGACAGTATCAAAGAGATTTCAGAAGTAACGAAAAGCGACAGTGCCCGTTATGCTCTGAAAGGCATAAGACGGATTAGCGAAGTGGCGATCTTTGCCACGCAGCTAATCTGGCTTATGACCCGAAGAGCAGGGCCGCTGGAGTCTAGACAGTAACGAAAAGCGGAAACGGCCGCTCAGCTCCGACAAGCGTAAGACACGCTGGCGTAACGGCATGTTTTCAGCCGTCTAGCCAGAGGGGCTTACGACTCGAGGAGTTGGCCGTTGGAGTCTAGACAATAACGAAAAGCGGAAACGGCCGCTCAGCACTAAAAGGCATAAGCCAGAGCTGGGCGCTGCAGTCTGGACAACTACGAAAACTCATTCCATAAAAAATGCGTCTGCCTCACTCAGGCAGACGCATTTTTTCTTTGATTTTTCCCGGATAATCCGTGATGATGCCAGATAGATATTGCGAAGGTTGTTTTACCATCTTTTCAGTGCCAACAATTCCATATACTCTTATCGTCTTCTGCATCTTTTTTAAACGAACTAATAAATCTTCTGAGTATAGGCGTTTATGCAGATGGATACTGTCAACCCAGGTCAGCTTGTCCAATAATTGAAGCTTGAGGTTTTTTTTGATAACAAGAGCTGTTTCGATTTCGGGTTTGCATTTTTTCATTTCCTTTAGAATATCAGCGTTGAAAGAAGAGAGGTGAATATCTTTTAATCCTTCAAGCATAGCCGCCAGGATTTCAGGTCCTTCTGGATGAACAGCAAAAGATTCTTTCATCTCGATATTCAGCGGAATCGACTTTTCCTTTGCCCAGTGGAAAACTTCATATGCTAAAGGAATGCGATCGGCTGAAAATCTCCGCCGTCCCCGCTTCCCTATTTTCAGATCTTTTATTTTTTCATAATCCGTCTCTTCAATCATCAGGTTTTTGCCGCTCAGTCTTTTTAGATTGTCATCATGAAATACCAGCACTACTCCATCTTTCGTTATCTGAACATCCAACTCGATGCCCACGTTCAATTCACAGGCCTTGCGAAATGCCGGCCATGTATTCTCGAGCGCAGAAGATGAGGCGCCCCGATGGCTGTATATTTCTATATTTTGCATGATTACCACGCTTTCTGCTTGAGAATTTTTCTGGTGCGGGATGTTATTTTCCATTCGGTGTCCATTTTACCATGATGCTGTAGGATGTACAGTTATCCGAATGGAAATGAGGACACCGGAAACTGCTGTTCCGATGCCCTCATAGGTGAATAATGCCTGTTATTCAGCGTTCTTATTTTCATTTTCCATGTTCCGGTGGACTGTTTCGTGCAACATGGCAATGAATTCCGAGTTAGCCGGGCGATTCCTCAAATAGTCTTCGCTGTAGCCGAATGTCTGGGCTATCGTTTTAATATCTCCGCGATTCCACACAAGCTCTATCGCATGGCGTATTGAGCGTTCTACGCGTGTGGAAGTGGTATCAAATCTTCCAGCGATTCCCGGATACAATGATTTCGTCACTTTATGAATAATGTTCGGGTCTTCCAGCACAAGATTTACAGCTTCTTTTAAATAAATATAACCATTGATGTGTGCCGGAATCCCGATCTCTTTGATAACTGCAGTAACGGGATCGTCTTTTACCTCTGGCTCCGCATTCTTTTCTTCCATTATATGTTCAATCTGCAAAGCCAGACGATCGAGTTCAAACGGCTTCATGATGAAATAGGAAGCACCGTTTTGAGCAGCCTGGCTCATCAAGGTATCCTGACCAAATGCAGACAGCATGATTACACGGACATCTTTAAGCTCTTCATCACCTTTAATGGCATCCAGTACACCAATCCCGTCCAGAAAAGGCATGATATTATCCAGTAATAATATATCAACTTGCTGCTTCTTCAGCATTTCTATGCATTCTTTTCCGTTATGGACGACTGCCACCACTTCCATATTCGGCTGTAAATTCAGATATTCCACCATCATATCCGCTAATTGGCGATTATCATCGGCAATCGCGACGTTTATCTTTTCCATAATTCCACGTCCTCCTGTACCTGCTCTTTGGAGTTTATCTCATCGCAAGTTTGCGGTCTTTGGCGAGCTTAAGCAATTCGTCTGCATGCTGCAATGTCAATTCTGTAATTTCCGCTCCCGAAAGCATCCTGCTCATTTCTTCCGTTCGTTCACGGCCATCCAATTCATGGACTGCAGTAATGGTACGTTTCTTTTCAATCCGTTTTTCTATGAAAAGATGCTGATCAGCCATAGCCGCAACTTGTGGCAGATGGGATATGCACAATACCTGGGAATGCACGGATATCGCTGCAATTTTTTCTGCGATTGCTTGTGCTACCCGGCCACTGACTCCCGTATCAACTTCATCGAAAATAATGGAAGTGATTCCTTGATGCTTCGAAAAGATTGTTTTTAAAGCAAGCATCATCCGTGACAATTCACCGCCTGAAGCCACTTTTGTCAAAGGCTTCAGAGGCTCCCCCATATTAGTAGATATATGGAAAGCAATGGAATCTCCGCCATTTCGATCGAATTTGCCAGGTGCGAATGGTTCAAAGACCACTTCAAACGAAGCTTTGCCCATATGCAATTCACGCAGCTGCTCCATAATATCTTTGCTCAGGCGGCTGGCCGCTTTTTTCCTTAACAAAGTCAGCTCTTCCGCATCAACTTTCAGGTCTTCTTTCAATTCCTTCAGCTTCTGTTGATCCAGCTGAAGCCGCTGGTCACGGTTCAGCAATTTATCCAATTCGTCTGTCTGGGTTTCCTGATAGATGAGGATATCTTCGACTGAAGCTCCATACTTTCTTTTAAGTGACTGAATGGCTGCTAGGCGCTGTTCAATTTCATTGAGTCTGGCAGGGTCGAATTCCATGTCGTCCAGCATGCGTTTAATCTCTGTTGCTGTATCCTGCAATTGATAGAATGCGCCACTTACCATTTCCGAGTGGCTTTGATATGTCTCATCTACAGACGCGGCATGTTCTAATTCAGACATGGCAGAACCGACCCAGTCCAAACCTTTGGATTCTCCTTGAATCGCTTCATGCGCTGCAGAAACCGATTCATAAATCTTATTGAAGTTCTGCAGTTTTTTTCGTTCAAGCGCGAGCTCTTCCTCTTCACCGGCGGTAAGTTCAGCAGCTTCAATTTCACGAAGCTGGAAAGTCAGCAAATCAATTCGCTGTGCAATTTGCTGTTCATTCTCATTATAGGAAGAAAATTCACGTTTCAGTTTCGTGTATTTTTCATAAGTATTGGAATAACTCGCTTTTGCTTTCAAAAGACTCTTTCCGGCATACTGATCCAGTAAATGAAGATGCCGCTTTTCATCCATCAGCTCCTGGGTTTCATGCTGGCCATGGATGTCGATCAATGCACCGCCGACTTCACGCAAGATAGAAATCGTCACCAGTTTACCATTAATTCGGCAGACGTTTTTCCCTTTGTCATTTAATTCGCGGCGCAGTAACACATCCCCTTCAGCAGAATCTATTCCCAGCTCGTCCATTTTACGAAAAACGGGGTGCTTCGGGTCTTCAATTGAAAAAAGCCCTTCTATTTCAGCTTTACTGGCCCCATGCCTGATAAACTCCTGGCTTCCTCTGCCGCCAGCCAAAAGATTGACCGCATCGATGATGATCGACTTTCCTGCTCCAGTTTCGCCAGTCAACACGGTAAGCCCTTCGGTAAAACTGACTGTCAAATTATCTATGATTGCAAAATTCTTAATATCCAATTCACGAAGCATCAGCTTTCACCTCTTCATCAAAGCATTTCAATCAAGCGCTGTTTTAATATATCCCGATGTTCTGTATCTCTGCATATTATCAAACAGGTGTCATCGCCGCATATTGTTCCGAGTATCTCTGGCCAGTCCAGATGGTCGATCAATGAACCTATAGCGTGGGCATTGCCAGGCAAGGTTTTCATGACGAGAAAATGGCTTGCACCGTCAATGCTGACAAAAGCATCAGTTAGTGCGCGATGCAATTTCTGCATCGGATTAAAGCGCTGATCCGCAGGCAAACTGTATTTATAGCGCCCGTCCTGCAACGGCACTTTGACAAGATGCAATTCTTTTATATCCCTGGAAACTGTAGCTTGTGTGACTTCATATCCGCCAGCTTTCAATATATCCACCAATTCATCCTGCGTTTCAATCTCGCGGTTCGAGATGAGATCACGGATTTTAATATGGCGTTGTCCTTTATTCATAATGTGCCCCCTGAATGAATAATTATTCTAATTCTTTTATATCGTAACCTTAAATCTTTCTAAAAACAAGAAAACACATGCCCGAAGGAATGTGTTTGCCTGTTAGAAATTATCATGGGCTGATTTGACAGTCTGATCAATCAGCTCTTCAGAAATGGAAGAGATTTCTTCCCCCTCAAAAGCGGATTGCAGATGAAAAAGGAATTCAATATTGCCCTCTCCCCCTGTAATGGGCGAATATGACATATTCCGAATGTGAAATCCGGCTTCCGATGAGAACCCGCCGACTTTCATCAGCACATCCTTATGGATTTTGGGATCGCGGACAATGCCTTTTTTTCCGACATTTTCCCTACCGGCTTCGAATTGGGGTTTGACAAGAGCTATCACATCGCCACCCGGCACCAGTATCGTTTTCAATACCGGCAGGATGATTTTAAGCGAAATAAACGAGACGTCAATACTGGTGAATTCAGGCAGTCCTGCTGTGAAATCTTCAGCTTTGGAATGGCGGAAATTCGTGCGTTCCATAACTGTCACGCGGTCGTCCTGCCTGATTTTCCAGGCAAGCTGATTATAGCCGACATCAAGCGCGTAACAATGAGCAGCGCCATTCTGCAAAGCGCAATCCGTAAACCCGCCGGTCGAAGAACCGATATCAAGCATCAGTTTGCCTTCAACAGAAAGATCGAACTCAGCCAATGCTTTTTCAAGCTTCAGACCGCCACGGCTTACATACTTCAAATCGTTGCCCTTCATTTGCAAAGGAGCATCCGAAAAGATCTTTTCTCCGGGTTTATTCAGCCGTTCAGAACCGGAATAGATAATTCCGGCCATGATGGCCCGTTTGGCTTTCTCACGTGTTTCACATATTCCCCTTTCTACAAGGAGAACATCCACACGCTCTTTTTTTATTTTATTCATAGGGCCTTAAAGCCTGCCTGTGATTTTTCAGGAATCAGATTTTGAATAGTGCTCACGACTTGATCGCTGTTCATATGGATTTCATCCATCAATTCGGCAACATCGCCGTGTTCGATGAATTGATCCGGAATTCCCATACGGTCGATTGTGGCGTCATGATAGTTGTTATCATGGGCAAACTCTAGAACTGCGCTGCCGAAACCGCCCTGCAGGATTGCTTCTTCAATAGTCATCACTGGAATATTGCGTTTGAAGATGGAGTGAAGCATTTCTTCATCCATCGGTTTAATGAACCGTGCATTGACAACTTCAGCATTGACGCCTTTTTCAGCAAGTTTTTCTGCAGCATCCATCGCCATCGGTATCGTCGTGCCGAAAGTCAGGATAACGGCATCTGTGCCTTTTTTCAACACTTCCCAGCTGCCGATCGGCAATGCCTGCAGCTCCTCATCCATCTCTACACCTAGCCCGTTGCCCCGCGGATAACGCAATGCAATCGGACCTCCGTTATAGTCGATAGCGGTTTTAACCATATGCTGCCCTTCGTTTTCATCTTTAGGCATCATGACAACCATATTCGGCAAGTTACGGAGGAATGCGACATCAAATACACCCTGATGCGTTTCACCGTCTGCCCCAACCAAACCGGAGCGGTCGATGCCGATGAACACATTCAGATTCTGGCGGCAAATATCATGTACGACCTGGTCATAGGCACGTTGAAGGAATGTCGAATAGATTGCAAGGAAAGGTTTCATGTCCTGTGTAGCAAGTCCAGCGGACATAGTAGTGGCATGCTGTTCAGCAATTCCTACATCGTAGAAACGATTCGGAAATTCGGAAGCAAAGCCCTCAAGCTTGGAACCTACAGGCATCGCAGGCGTAATTGCCACAATACGTTCATCTGTGCGAGCCAGCTTGCGGACAGTCTCAGCGATCAAACCGCTCCATGACGGTGCTTTCGATGATGATTTTACGAGATCTCCTGTATCGATCTTATAAGGGCCAGTTCCGTGCCATGTACCGATTTTATCCTGTTCTGCAGGCAAGAAGCCTTTACCTTTTTTCGTAACGACATGCAATAGTACAGGTCCGCCGACTTTTTTCGCATATTGGAGATTGTCTTCCAATTCTTCCAGATCATGGCCGTCAATTGGTCCAAGGTAAGTGAATCCAAGCTCCTCAAAGAACATGCCAGACACCAGAAGATATTTAAGGCTGTCTTTTACACGTTCTGCAGTAGTGGCAAGTTTGCCGCCGACAGCAGGCACTTTTTTAAGAAGATACTCAAGATCATCTTTGACTTTATTGTATTTTCCGGCAGTGCGCATCCGGCCAAGCACAGAATGCAATGCCCCAACGTTCGGTGCAATTGACATTTCGTTGTCATTTAAGATAACAACCATATCCGTGTTGGCGTGGCCGATATGGTTCAGTGCTTCTAAGGCCATACCACCTGTAAGTGCGCCATCGCCGATAATCGGAATGACATGATTTTTTGCCCCTTTGATATCGCGGGCAGCAGCCATCCCCATCGCGGCGGATAAAGAAGTTGAACTATGGCCCGTTTCCCAGACATCATGGTCGCTTTCATTGCGTTTAGGGAAACCGCATAGTCCTTTGAACTGGCGCAAAGTATCAAATTGCGAAGCTCTTCCGGTAAGGATCTTATGGACGTAGGACTGGTGTCCAACATCCCAGATCAATTTGTCGGATGGGCTGTCAAAAACGCGGTGAAGCGCTATTGTCAATTCGACAACACCCAGATTGGGACCGATATGGCCACCGGTTTTCGATAAATTCTCTATTAAAAATCGTCTGATATCTTCTTTTAATACAACGAGCTGATCATTGTCCAGCTGTTTTAAGAAAGATGGACTAGTAATCGTATGAAGATCCATTCCATCACACACCTTTTTAAAAATTTTTCCGTCTTTATTTCTCTCTACATTATATCAATTGTCAGCGAATGTACAAACGGGAGCAACTATTGTCAGTTTTTTCTTTTGACAATCATCTCGGTCAATTCTTTCAATAACGCCATTTCCCCATTCAGGCCGTCGATTGAAGCCAATGCTTCCGAAGCATGATAATCCAATTTTTCTTTTGCTCTCGGCAAAGTCAAAATACCCGGATATGTGCTTTTTTCACTGTTTTCGTCTTTCCCTGCAGTCTTGCCGAGTTCTTCCGAAGTTCCCGTCACATCCAGAATATCGTCCTGAATTTGGAAAGCAAGTCCCAAATGTTCTCCAAAACGGGTTAAAGACATGATGCTTTCCGGTTTCGCCTGCGAAAGAATCGCACCGGCAAGTATACTGAAAGTCAGCAGCGCACCTGTTTTCAAGCGATGCACTTGCTCAAGTTCCTGTAATTCCAATTTCTTTTCTTCGCCTTCAATATCAAGGATCTGGCCGCCGACCATGCCTTCCGCACCGGCTGACACACTCATAAGATCGATCAATTGCACTTTATCAGCGCTCGTGACATTTTCTAAGCGCGCGATTAAACCAAAGCTGTAAGTAAGTAGAGCGTCACCCGCCAGGATGGCGACTGCCTCCCCATAAACTTTATGGTTTGTCGGCATGCCTCTTCTCAAATCGTCGTCATCCATACTTGGCAAATCGTCATGGATCAATGAATAGGTATGGATCATTTCAATTGCAGCCGCAACCTTCAGAGCATCGGGATGGTTATGGCCAAGTTCATGCATGACAGCAAGCAGAAGTATCGGACGAATGCGCTTGCCGCCTGCCTGCAAGGAATAATTCATGGATTCCTTTAGTGAAGAAGGTATTGACAATGAAGAAATCTGATTCAGCAACTCCTGCTGGATTAACGGCTCGTAATAGCTGCGAAATTCATTTAACTTCATTTTTCAATTCCGTCCTTTCCGATGTCGACAGGTGTTTCCTTGCCGTCTTTCATCATCGTCACTAATTGTTCTTCCGCATTCTGCAGTTTATCATGGCACACTTTGGATAGTTCCATGCCTTTTTGATATAACGTTAATGCTTCTTCAAGAGGCACATCCCCCTGCTCGAGCTGGCGGACGATTTCCTCCAATTGCTGCATTGCATCATTGAACATGATTTTCTTTTCAGCCATCAGTATGCTCCCCTTTTGTAGTTGGAATGGTTTTTGTGACCGTTGTTTCAACAGTACCGTCCTGCATGGTCACTTTAAGTTGGTCTCCGGCTTCTACCTGGTGGATGCTTTTCACTACATCGCCGTCTTTATAGGGGATGGTGTAGCCCCGCTCCATGAGTTTTAAAGGACTCAAAGCATCAAGTGTCCGTATAACCGAACTTAATTTTAATTTATCTGTATTAATGGATTGGACTGCAGATTGCTCCAGCCGCTTTTGCAATTGGCTGATATCCGCTTTAGATTGCCGAATTCGCTGTGTCGGGATCCTATTGGCCAGTTGACGGTCGAGGGTCATATACCTCTCCCGCGAACGGTTAAGGTGCTGGAAAACTTCCCGTTGTAGTGAATCGGTCGCGCGTTCCACTCTTTCGATGAATGGACGATATAAGCGGTCGGGATATGCGAAAGGCATCGAAGTCGTCAGCTTTCTTAAAGCTGTCTTTTCCCTTTCGAGCAGATTCGTAATGACACGGTACATGCCGCTCTGCTGGTTTATCATCCTGTCCAGCAGTTCCGTTCGGCTCGGCACCGCGAGTTCAGCAGCGGCTGTCGGTGTGGCAGCGCGAAGGTCTGCCACAAAATCCGCGATCGTTGTGTCGGTCTCGTGGCCTACAGCGGAGATGATCGGAATCTGTGATTCAAAAATGGCCCTGGCGACCGCTTCTTCATTGAAAGCCCACAGATCTTCAATGGATCCGCCGCCCCGGCCGACAATCATGACGTCAAAATCCGATTTATTGGCTGCCTGTATCGATTGGACAATGGATCTTGTCGCCTGCTCCCCTTGTACAAGTGTGGGAAATATCGTGACCTTGGCCAGTGGATAGCGCCGGTTCAATGTGATGATGATATCTCTGACAGCTGCTCCGGTAGGGGCGGTGACTACTGCGATTTTATCAGGAAATCTCGGTAATTGCTTTTTATGGGAGGGGTTAAAAAAACCTTCTTCATGAAGCTTCTTCTTCAATTGCTCGAACGCCAGATAATAATCTCCAATGCCATCCGGCTGCATTGATTGGGCATATAATTGATACTGGCCTGAAGCTTCGTATACTGAAACATCACCGCGTATCAGTACAGTCATGCCGCTCTCAGGTTTGAATTTCACAGAACGGGCATTCGCGGCAAACATCACCGCAGGGAGGCGCGCGGAACTGTCTTTCAAGGTGAAATAAATATGGCCGCTCGTATGGATCTTCACATTCGACAGCTCCCCTTTTACGTAAACATCCCGTAAATGAGGGTCTGCATCAAACTTCTTTTTTATGTATTTCGTTAACGCTTTTACACTTAAGTATGGGTCGGACGTCAAGTTTTCAGCCCCTATCTTCCATATTAAAAAGCTGTCTTTCTTTCGAAAAACAGCTTTGTTTCTTATTATTTTACATGCTCAAGCTCATTTTGTCTCCGCTAATCCTCTTTCAGCCGACAGGAGTGTATTTTCCATCAGCATAGCGATGGTCATAGGACCGACACCGCCTGGCACGGGTGTAACATAAGAAGCAGTTTCAAGGACGTCGTCAAAATTCACGTCGCCGCATAACTTGCCGTTTTCATCCCGGTTCATGCCGACATCGATGACTACAGCTCCAGGTTTTATATAATCTTTGCTGAGAAACTTCGCCCGTCCGACTGCAGATACAAGAATATCCGCAGTTCGGGTATAAGCTACCAAATCAACAGTTCTGGAATGGCAATATGTCACTGTAGCGTCCTTTTGCAATAGAAGCTGCCCCGCCGGCTTTCCGACGATATTGCTTCTGCCGATGACTACCGCATGCTTGCCTGCCGGATCGATTTGATATTCTTCCAGCAGTTTCATGATGCCGTGTGGCGTACATGGCAAAAAAGCGTCCCTGCCAATCATCATATTTCCGACTGACACAGGATGGAATCCGTCGACATCTTTTTCCGGATTGATCGCCAGTATCACTTTAAATTCATCGATATGTCCCGGAAGCGGCAATTGTACGAGTATGCCATGAATTTCAGGGTCATTGTTCAAGTTGTGGATCACTGCCAGTAATTCGTCTTCACCTAAAGTCTCCGGGAACTGCAATAAATCAGAACGCATGCCAAGTGCTTCGCATGTCCTCTTTTTATTTTTTACATATGTATGGGACGCCGGGTTGTCACCGATCAGGACGACCGCTAATCCCGGTATGATTCCTTTTGATGCTAATTGTTCCACGCGAAGTGCTATTTCGTTTTTGATTTTCTGGCTGGTTGCTTTTCCATCGATTAAAGTGGCTGACAAGTGAATCCCCCCAAATTAATTTTCTAGTTCGTCTGTAAATTTAGATAGAACCCCATTGACGAAGCGGCTCGATTTTTCATCACCGAACGTTTTACTGAGTTCAATCGCTTCATTCATGATGACACGGGATGGCGCATCTTCCATATATGTCAGTTCGAAGACAGCCATACGCAGGATCGTGCGTTCAATTTTCGGCAATCTCTCCAACGACCAATTTTCCAAATGTCCTTTTAATTTTTCGTCGATGTCAGCCATATTCGTATATGTACCTTCGACAAGGAGTGTGTAGAAATTATCGTTCTCTCCATCCATTACATGGTCGATCGCTTCCACCATCGTCAGTTCGGTGCCCTCCAATTGAAATAAAGTCTGGAGTGCTTTTTCACGTGCTTCATGTCGTTTCATAATAAACCCGGTCTCCTTTTCACTGCTAATTACCCCTCATTATACAGATAATCCACCGGAACTTCCATGTTTGAAATGTTCGGAAAATAAGAGCATGTGGTGACAGCTGAATTCCCATGCTATTAAGAGCTGTCTGCAAATAAAAAAGCCGCCCGTCACCATCTGGTGTCCGGGCAGGCTCTTCCTTATCAGTCGATATTTTGCTGAGACTCGAACTGGATGCCGGTAATATGGACATTCACTTCCTGCGTCTGCAGAGACGTCATGTTTTCGAGTGTCTGGCGAACCTGTTCCTGAATCTTTTGCGCAGTTTGAGGAATTGATACTCCATAATTGATGACGCAATAGACATCAATCATCAAACCGTCAGCCGCAAGCTCGGTCTTTACACCTTTGCCATGCACTTTTTTACCAAGACGCTCGACAACGCCTGACGCAAAATTCCCGCGCATGCTGGCAACCCCTTCAATATCCGAAGCCGCGATGCTCGCGATGATTTCAAGAACTTCAGGAGCCACTTCAATATTTCCAAGATCCTGCTTGTTTGTCGGTTTCATTTTTACATATGGAATCGTTTTTTCTGCCATTGTGACATTCCTCCCTAGGAATTCAATACATCGTATTTCTCAAGGAATTTCGTGTTGAAATCACCAGATTTGAAGACTTCGTGATCCATCAATTTCAAATGGAACGGGATTGTCGTGAATACACCTTCGATGACAAACTCACCAAGTGCGCGTTTCATTTTGGCAACCGCCTCTTCACGTGTATCAGCGTATGTGATCAATTTAGCGACCATGGAATCATAATACGGCGGAATGCTGTAGCCGGAATACATCGCAGAATCGATGCGGACACCGAGGCCGCCTGGCGGAAGATACATATCCACGCGTCCCGCAGAAGGCATGAAATTCTTCGCTGGATTCTCAGCATTGATACGGCATTCAATCGACCAGCCTTTGAAAGTGATATCTTCCTGTCCGAAACTCAATGTTTCACCGGAAGCCACCCGCAATTGCTGTTGGATAAGATCCACACCGGTAATCATTTCCGTCACAGGATGCTCCACCTGGATACGCGTGTTCATTTCCATGAAATAGAATTTTTGGTTTACAGCATCAAAGATGAATTCCACTGTACCTGCTCCGCGATAGTCCACTGCAAGAGCAGCTTTGACTGCGGCTTCGCCCATTTCAGCACGAAGTTCAGGCGATAATGCGGGTGATGGAGCTTCCTCCACCAATTTTTGCATGCGGCGCTGAATCGAACAGTCACGCTCTCCCAGATGGACAGCGTTGCCATGTGAATCAGCCAGGACTTGAATTTCGATATGACGGAAATCTTCGATGAACTTTTCAATATATACGCCAGGATTGCCGAATGCGGCAGCCGCTTCTTTCTGGGTCATCCGAAGGCCGGTGATGAAATCTTCGCGGCTTCTTGCCACGCGGATCCCTTTTCCTCCGCCGCCGGCAGTCGCTTTGATGATGACAGGAAAGCCGATTTTTTCAGCGATTTCAAGGCCATCTTCTTCACTTGCGACGATTCCCGTAGATCCGGGAACAACCGGAACTCCCGCTTTCCGCATAGTTTCACGGGCAACATCCTTGGTACCCATTTTTGAGATCGCATCCGACGTTGGCCCGATGAACATAATATCGCATTCTTCACATAGCTCAGCGAAGCTGGCATTTTCCGCTAAAAATCCGTAACCGGGATGAATCCCGTCACAGTTCGTCAGTTTCGCAACACTGATGATATTGGAAAAGTTCAAATAGCTGTCTTTTGATAATTTGGGGCCGATGCAATATGCTTCGTCAGCTAATTCAACGTGCAATGCCTCTTTATCCGCTTCTGAATAGACAGCGACAGTTGCGATATCCATTTCTTTGCATGCGCGGATAATCCGGACTGCGATTTCACCGCGATTGGCTATTAATACTTTTTTCATCGTCATTGGTCAGATCCCCTTTCCTCAGTTTGTTTTAACGAGGAATAAAGGCTGGCCATATTCGACGAGTTGTCCGTCTTTAACAAGAATTTCAGCAATTTCCCCATCCACTTCCGCTTCAATTTCATTGAAGAGTTTCATGGCTTCTACGATGCATACTACCTGTTCAGCGGAAACTTTCGCACCAACCTGTACATAAGCTGGTTCGTCCGGTGAAGGTGATTGATAGAATGTCCCCACCATTGGCGACAGGATTTTGTGCGTATTGGCATCAGACGCTTCAGTTGAAGCTGATTGTTCCGCTTTTTCATTATTAGCTGGCGCTTCAGAAACCGCCGGTGCGGCTGGCGCTTCTTGGGCTACAGGTGCTTGAGGAGCCTGTGGTGCTGCAGGAGCTGATTGTGCTGACGCCGCTGAATTATCAGCTGACACTCCGCCATTTTTCTTCAGCTTGATTTTTGTGCCTTCTGTTTCATATGTGAATTCGTTGATGGACGAACCATCGACCAACTTTATGATTTCGCGGATTTCTTGAATTTTCAAATTACCCAACTCCCCTTATGTACAAAATTTTATTGAATGACTAAATGATTTACTGCCTTTTTTATAGAAACGGCCCCCGGCAAAGGAGGCCACTATATCATACTGAACAACTTTATGAGTTTCAGAGCTTAACGGGTGCCGTCGCTTTTCTTTATTGTGCGCGTGAAACGTAAGACGAATCAGTCGTGTTGATGATCAATTGATCGCCTTCGTTGACGAAGAATGGCACCTGAACAGTCAATCCTGTAGAGAGACGTGCAGGTTTCGTCCCGCCGCTTGCCGTATCTCCCTTGATCCCCGGATCTGTTTCGGCAACTTCAAGGACAACGGTATTCGGCAATTCAACACCCAGAACTTCACCATGGAATTGAATAACTTGAACTTCCATATTTTCCTGAAGGAATTTCAATTCATATTCAATGCTTTTTTCCGGCAGTTCAATCTGATCATAAGTTTCAGTGTCCATGAACGCATGAACATCACCGTTTGCATACAAATATTGCATCTTTTTGTTGTCGATTTGTGCTTTGGCAACTTTTTCACCAGCGCGGAAAGTCTTTTCTGTCACACTTCCAGAGCGAAGATTACGCAATTTTGAACGGACGAATGCCGCCCCTTTACCTGGTTTCACGTGCTGGAATTCCATTACGCGCCAAATGCCGCCGTCTACTTCAATTGTTACACCTGTTTTAAAATCATTTACAGAAATCATTTAATTTCCTCCGTTTTTATAAAATGCGAAGCTCTTTTGAAGACTTGGTCAGTCTTTCGTTTCCGGACTCGGTAATCAGTATATCATCTTCAATGCGCACTCCGCCAATACCCGGCAAATAAATTCCCGGCTCAACCGTCACTGCCATACCTGGTTCAAGCACTGTTTGCGACTTGAATGAAAGAGCTGGCCCCTCATGGACTTCAAGGCCGATGCCATGCCCAGTGGAATGCCCGAATGCATCGCCATATCCTTTTGACTTAATATAATCTCGGCCGATTGCGTCAGCGTCGAATCCAGTCATTCCAGGCCCGATTTTTTCAACGCCCATTTCTTGCGCGTCCAGAACAACCTGATAAATTTCTTTCAGCTTTTCTAATGGTTCCCCGACAGACACAGTCCGCGTGATATCAGAAATATAGCCTTTATACAAAGCGCCGAAATCCATTGTGACGAAATCGCCGGATTCGATTACTTTCTCCGATGCGACACCATGCGGCAATGCCGAACGGTAGCCCGAAGCGACGATGATGTCAAAGGAAGATGACGTCGCTCCCTGCTTGCGCATGAAGAATTCCAATTCGTTTGAAACTTCAAGCTCGGTCATGCCCGGTTTGATGAAAGTACAGATGTATTCAAATGTATCATCCGCAATTTTAGCTGCAGCTTTCAGGATTTCCACTTCTTCGGGTGTTTTGATCATCCGTATTTTTTCAACTATGCCGCTTACGGGTTTTAATTCCGCATCCATTTTTTCACCGTATTGTTCAAAAGATGAATATGTAACGAAGTCTTTTTCAAAACTAAGTGTTTCCACGCCTAATTTTTTCACTTGTTCAGCTGCTTCTTCCAGCAGATTCGTTTTTGCCTGGATTATTTCAAAATCCTTTATTTGGTCCGCTGCCTGTTCGGTATAGCGGAAATCCGTGATGAAAAGCGCTTGTTCTTTTGTAACTATCGCCAATCCTGAAGAACCGGTGAATTCTGTAATGTAGCGAAGATTGTATTCGCTCGTGATCAGGAAAGCTTCAATTTCATTTTGGTCCATTTCGTTCCGAAGTTTTTGCAGTTTCAAAATAGTCATCCTCTCTGATTTCGTAAAAGCAAGGCATGCAGACCAAGGAAATAGACATCTTTCCCGAATCCAGTGATCTGCCCTTCCACTACCGGTGCCAAATAGGAATGGTGGCGGAATTCTTCCCGTTTGTGAACATTTGAAATATGTACTTCTATAACGGGTACTTGAATGGAAGCGATGGCATCGCGAATAGCAATGCTGGTATGTGTATAAGCCCCTGCATTCAGAACAATGCCGTCAAGATTCTGGCGTTCCGCCTGCTGGAGCCAATCGATGATTTCACCCTCATGATTGGACTGGCTGCAGGTCAATTCAATGCCGTTGGCGAATGCGAATTGTTCCAGCTCATCTTCCAATTCAGCAAGTGTAAATGTGCCGTAAGCATCCGGTTCCCTTTTACCCAGCCGGTTCAAATTGGGCCCATTCAAAACTAAAGCGCGCATCTTCTTCACTCCCCGTCAGTAACTTCTTCATTATTTTATCATACGAGTGGAATCGAGCAACTATAAGCGGGAAATTGAACGTTCGTGTAACCCAAGATTTATCTCCATATAAAAAAGCGGAAGCCGAGGCTTCCGCTTTCAAGTCTTTAATTTACAGTCCGCATTTCAATTGCGCGGCGCAATTCGTGCATGTGTTGCAGCCGCCCATTTCTTCGACTGTCCCTTTACGGCAGACTGGACAAGTATCGCCCACTTCTGAACCGATCGTGACATTTGTTGAGCGAAGATCCTGGATGGTGTCGATCAAAACAATCGGACGTTTAGTCTGTACTTCTTCCGGCGCTTCATCTTCAAATGTATTTTCTTCGGCTTTCAAAGTCAGCACCTGAGAATCACGGCTTCCGTCAACGTAGACCGTTCCGCCTTTAGCGCCGCCTTTGTAAAGACGTTCGTAGACGCCTTCCACTTGTTCGACAGTATATCCACGCGGTGCGTTGACTGTCTTCGAAATGGAGGAATCGATCCAGCGCTGGATGATGCACTGCACATCAGCGTGGGCTTCCGGCGCCAAATCCATTGATGTGACAAATGCTTTCGGCAAGTTTTCTTCATCAGCTTCCGGGTTGTTCTTCAAATATTCACGGACGATATCCGCTTTCACTTCGATGAATTTGCCAAGGCGTCCACTGCGGTAGTATGTGAATGAATAATATGGCTCAAGCCCTGTGGAGACGCCTACCATTGTTCCAGTGGAACCTGTAGGTGCAACTGTCAGCAAATGAGAGTTGCGGATGCCGTTGGCCAGAATGCCTTCACGGATTTCTTCCGGCATGCCCTGCATAAATCCTGTTTCAGTAAACGCTTTGCGAAGAGCGGCAGTCTGTTCTTCTGTTTCCCCTTCAAGGAATGGGAAGCTTCCGCGTTCTGCAGCCAGCTCAGTCGAAACTTCATAGGCGGCAACCGCGATTGTTTTAAAAATCTGGTCAACGAGGTCATTGCCTTCAGGTGAACCATATTCTTTGTCGCAGTAGATCAATAGATCGGCAAGACCCATGACTCCTAATCCCACGCGGCGTTCGCCGAGTGCCTGGATGCGGTTCTCTTCCAGGAAATAAGGAGTTGCATCGATAACATTGTCCTGCATGCGGACACCGACACGCACTGTTTCTTTCAGCGATTCAAAATCAACTTCTTTTGTTTTTGGATCGGCGAATTGCGCAAGGTTAACGGCAGCCAGGTTACATACTGAATAGGGTGCCAGTGGCTGTTCGCCGCAAGGGTTGGTAGCTACGACTTTTTGGCCGTATGCTTTGGCATTCGTTTTTTCATTTGCATTGTCGATGAAGAAAATGCCTGGTTCTGCAGAATACGTTGCACAGACATTGATGAGATTCCATAGGTCACGTGCTTTCATCGTACGGTATGTGCGTACTTTATGGCCCATCCGTTCCCACTCGCGGACATCTCCGACTTCCTGCCATTGTTCATTATAGATAGCCATTTCTTCTTTGGAATAAGATTCTACAGCCGGGAACCGCAAATCGAAATCCTCGTCATTTTCAACAGCGGTCATAAAGTCGCTGGTCAACGTAACAGAAATATTAGCGCCTGTCAGGAATTCTTCGTTGTGAACGGAATAAGTTCCGCCGTCACGCAGCTTCGTTTCAGCATCACGCATGATTTTCTCATTGAAACCGCCCATGCCAGGAATTGCACGGTAATTAAGAACACCCTGGTACATTGCTTCTTCCTGTTCAGTCAATGGTTTGAACTTCAATTTATCTTTAGCCAATTTCTTAATTGTTTCATCTTCAGTATTTTCAATCAGGTATCTAAGGATGCGCGGATTCTGCATTTTCGAGATGATGAATTCCGCAATGTCCGGATGCCAGTCGGCGAGCATGATCATTTGCGCCCCGCGTCGTGAACCGCCTTGTTCAACCAAGTGAGTAAGTTTTGCAATATCATCCAGCCATGATACGGATCCGGATGATTTGCCGTTAACACCACGTGCCAAAGTGTTACGCGGGCGCAAAGTCGATCCATTTGTACCGACTCCCCCGCCGCGGCTCATGATTTCCATCACTTGTTTACGGTGATCGGAAATGCCTTCACGTGAATCTGCAACAAACGGCATTACATAACAATTAAAATAAGTGACATCTGTATCTGCGCCTGCTCCATAAAGGACGCGTCCTGCAGGTATAAACTTCAGACCGACGAGCTGCTCATAGAATTTATCAAACCATTCCTTGCGTTTTTCTTCTGTCTTTTCTACAGAAGCAAGACCCGCTGCGTTGCGCTTAGCAATCTGTTCATAATAAACTTCCAGGGGTTTTTCGATAACGTCAAGCGATCTGACAACAATGCCGTTTTCAAGATCATCCTGGTTATCGATTGCGCTGCGGTAATCTTCTTCAATCCAAACTTCCGCTTGATTCGACGCCCGATTAACCGATACGATAAATCCTAATCCGCGAGCTGGGAATTTCGGATCTTCTTTGACTGTAAGAACAACAAAATCTCCAGCTTTTAAAGTTTTCTTTTCTGTATCCTTAAAAGAATAACGGTCGATCATGACTAACCTCGATACACCTTTGTGTGTTGTCGACATGTCCGGCGTTATCGGATAGACTTGCGGAAACTGCTCGATATCCTTATTCAGAGCATCGGGATTTAACGTAAAAACAGAATTAGTTGCAGAAACCATTTGACAATTCCTCCTTTATATTATAAGAGCAAACACTATATATAGTATTAATACTGTTCCCATGATACTAGATATTGAAACCCGATTCCATAACAAAATTTTGATTCCCATTTTCTTTTCCTCAAAAACATCACTGTGCCAGGCTTTTCAAGAAACCTCAATTATAAAATGAGTCGAAAGTGATATTTTTTGCACCAATTTGCATTTATGTAATTATTGTCGAATCTCTTCGTGCAACCTCTTGCTGTGTCTGCTTTTTACCTTAAACAAGATAATATATCTAAATATTGAATCCTTTATTAAGTGTGTCTCAAGCTTCTTGCCTTCCTTTGTAAATGATAAATTTTCATGATGGCTAATATGACCGTTATCTCCAAAATTTCACAGCATCGCCTCTTTTTCTCCTGCTTCCGCCAATATTGCCATTGAATTAAAAGGCCGTTATCTTTTATAATGAAGATAGAATAGAAAGGGGAAAGACCATTGGAATTCTTGTATTTTATCGCAGCGATTTTATTCGCGATTATTGTTTACGCGTTGGTGTCATATTTCCGAATGAAAAAAGCAGTCACTACTTTGACGCAGGACCAGTTTATTGAAGGCTACAGAAAAGCCCAGCTGATCGACGTGCGTGAGCCTAAAGATTTCGCTGCCGGCCATATCCTGGGAGCACGTAATATTCCACAGACTCAATTACGCCAGCGCCACAAAGAAATACGGTCAGACAAGCCCGTTTATTTGTATGACCAGAATGGTGCGCGCGCAGGCCGTGTAGCAATTTACTTAAAGAAACAAGGCTACGATCAATTGTATCAATTGCAAGGCGGGTTCAAACAATGGACCGGCAAAATCAAATCAAAATCCTAACTGACAGCTCTTCCATCCGGAAGAGCTTTTTTTACAAAAAATCCGCTTTACGGAGGCCTGAAATGACAGAAAATATCCTTTTCCCTCACCATCCAAGCCTAAAAGACAGTTTGCCTGTTTATGCAAACATTGCTGAAGTGTCAAATAAGATTTTTAATTGCCTCAACGACCGTTCGATGGGATCTTGGAAACATATCGACGTTTCAGAACCTTTTATGCAATTGCACAGCCACCTTCTGGACATGATGAAAAAAAGGCAGCTGGAGTATGAAACTTTAGCCTTCATCTATGAAGCGCGTCCACAGGGCAGAATTACAAATGCAGCTGAAGATCTTCACAGCACAAATCTTTCAATTGACACGACTTTTGAAAATCGGATCATTTATTTTCCGGAACATGATGTCGCAGTTACCCAACTGACTTTCTATACACATGCAGAAACAAGCTGGCCGGAATTTCAATGCTATGCAAAATCTGTCGAAGCTGCACACAGCTTCTTACAGGCGATCGATGAACTGCTGCGGCAGATGCTGATGAATAACATCACATTTCTCGTTGATACGGACGACGGTGTCCGCCGCCGGAATTTCAGTACACATGCCATCATCGAACGTTCTGACGTCATCCTGGACGAGCCCGTCAAAAAGGATATTTTCAGGTCCATTGATGAATTCTTCAAAGACGATGGACAGTTTTTCAGAAATTATGGCATTCCGTATAAACGGGGAATTCTACTATATGGTTCTCCAGGCAACGGCAAAACGACGCTGGTCAAATCGATCACCGGATCGACAGAAGCACCTGTGGTCTATTGGCAGATCACGGAGTATACGAACAGTTCCACCATCCAGGAAGTGTTCAGCATCGTTTCAAGGCTTGCTCCGGCCATCCTGGTAATCGAAGACATCGACTCGATGCCGGAATATACCCGCTCTGTCTTCTTGAATACGCTGGACGGCACTCAAGCACGTGAAGGATTATTCGTCATCGGCACAACCAATTATCCTGAAAAGATCGATCCCGCTTTGATCAACCGAGCGGGACGGTTCGACCGGGCGTATGAAATTCCTTCACCTTCCCAAAAGTTAAGAAAAACCTATCTTCAAAAACTGGACATCAATAATATTTTTACTGAAGCGCAATTATCGGACATGGCAAGCCGGACAAAAGGATTGTCAATCTCACAGCTGAACGAGCTTTATATGTCCAGTGCATTGAACTGGCATTATGACGGAGACTCAGCGTATGAAAAACGCATCGAAGAACTCCTGCAGCAGAATAAAAGAGCTGAACGCAATAACTGGCAGGAAGCCGATTCCTTTATCGGATTTTAATTGAAATGTAAAAAGGCCTGGAAGCAAATTTGCTCCCAGGCCTTTTTGGTATCCTATTCAGCTTTGTGGTAACGAAGAACCGGTTTCCGCGCAGCTTTTGTTTCATCAAGGCGTTTGATGACTGTGGTATGAGGCGCATCCTGAACAATTTCAGGATTCTCTTCCACTTCACGCGCAATCTGGATCATTGCCTCGATGAAAGCATCAAGCGTTTCTTTCGATTCAGTTTCAGTCGGTTCAATCATCATGCCTTCTTCTACATTCAATGGGAAGTAGATTGTCGGCGGATGATAACCGAAGTCAAGCAGGCGTTTAGCCATATCAAGCGTTCGCACGCCTAGTTTCTTCTGGCGCCGGCCGCTCAATACAAATTCGTGTTTGCAATGGCGGTCATACGGCAAGTCGAAGTGCTCCTCAAGTCTCCGCATCATATAGTTTGCGTTCAGCACCGCGTATTCCGTTACTGCTTTCAGGCCATCCGGCCCCATAGAACGAATATACGTGTAAGCGCGGACGTTGATTCCGAAGTTGCCATAAAACGGTTTAACTCGTCCGATTGACTGTGGACGGTCGTAATCAAATGCGAACATGCCATCTTTTTTGACAAGAATCGGTTTTGGCAGGTATGGCAATAAATCTTTATTGACGCCTACTGGACCTGATCCCGGTCCACCGCCTCCGTGAGGGCCGGTGAATGTTTTATGAAGATTCAAATGGACAACATCGAAGCCCATGTCGCCAGGACGCGCTTTGGACATAACGGCGTTCAAGTTTGCGCCGTCATAATAGAGCTTGCCGCCGACTTCGTGGATAATGGCAGCCATCTCCAGGATCTGCTCTTCGAAAAGACCCAATGTATTCGGGTTAGTCAGCATCAAAGCAGCCGTATCTTCCCCGACTACGCGTTTCAAATCCTCCAGATCGACAAGTCCGTGTTCATTTGACTTAACTGTTACGGTTTCAAATCCAGCTACAGTCGCAGACGCAGGGTTTGTACCGTGCGCTGAATCGGGAACGATGACTTTCGTGCGTTTTGTATCACCGTTTGCTTCGTGGAAAGCGCGGATCATCATCAATCCTGTCCATTCCCCGTGCGCTCCGGCAGCCGGCTGAAGCGTCACTTCATCCATGCCCGTTATTTCCTTCAAGTGTTCCTGAAGGTCATACATCAATTCCATAGCACCTTGCACTGTAGACTCATCCTGCAGCGGGTGGATATTGGCGAATCCGGAATATCTTGCAACGGACTCGTTGATTTTCGGGTTGTACTTCATTGTGCACGAACCTAATGGATAGAAACCGGAATCGACACCGTGATTGCGTTTTGATAATGCCGTATAATGGCGCATGATGTCAAGTTCAGAAACCTCCGGCAGATCGGCGGCTTCAACGCGTACCAGTCCTTCCGGCAATAATTCAGCAAGATCGATTTCAGGTACATCGAGTTCCGGCAGGCTGTAGCCGACACGGCCTTCTTTAGTCATTTCAAAAATGAGCGGTTGGTTGTCTTTATGCATGAGTAGCCCCCATTTCCTGCACGAATGCATCGATTTCTTCTTTAGTGCGCTGTTCAGTAACGGCAATCAGCATGTGGCCATCAAATTCTTCATAGCTCAAGCCCAGATCGTATCCGCCGATCATCCCTTTTTGCAATAGAGAAGCGTTCAGTTGCTTGACTGAAGCACCGGTTTTTACAACGATTTCATTGAAATGCGCTCCTTCAAAAGCGATTTCAAAGCCGGCTGCTATCAATTGCTGTTTCATATAGTAGGTTTTCGTAATGTTCTGGATAGCCATTTCCTTCGTGCCTTCTTTGCCAAGTGCAGTCATGGCAACAGATGCAGCAAGAGCGTTCAACGCCTGGTTCGAACAAATATTCGAAGTGGCTTTGTCGCGGCGTATATGTTGCTCACGCGCTTGTAAAGTCAATACAAATCCACGGCGCCCGTCTTCGTCGGTCGTCTCACCAACTAGACGTCCAGGCACTTTTCTCATCAGCGCTTTAGTCACGGCAAAATAACCGCAATGAGGTCCGCCGAATGCTTCAGGGATACCGAATGGCTGGGCGTCCCCCACTGTAATATCCGCGCCCAATTTACCTGGAGGTGTTAAAGCCCCAAGTGCTAATGGGTTTGAGGATACAGTGAACAATGCACCAGCTTCGTGGACGATCGGTTCGATTTCCTTCAGATTTTCAACCTGGCCGAAGAAGTTAGGATACTGGATCATAACAGCTGCTGTATTGTCGTCAATCATTTCTTTCAAAGCATCAAGATCTGTATGGCCATCTTTCAATGGAATTTCTTCCACCGCGATGGACTGTCCAAGTGCATACGAACGCACAACGTCACGAGACTCTGGATGCACCGCGCGCGAAACTAAAATCTTTTTACGGCGTGTATGCCCGGCAGCGAGCATCCCCGCTTCAGCAAGTGATGTTCCGCCATCGTACATCGAAGAGTTGGCAATTTCCATACCTGTCAATTCACTGATCATTGTCTGGAATTCAAAAATCGCCTGCAACTCACCCTGTGAAATTTCAGGCTGATATGGTGTATAGGCAGTGTAGAATTCCGAACGCGAAATGACGTGATCTACAATAATTGGTTTGTAATGATCATAAACTCCCGCTCCAAGGAAAGAAGCATACGTATTGGAATCGGCATTTTTTGCAGCCAATTGCGACAATTCTTTAGTCAATGAACTTTCTGATTTTGCCGGTTTGATATTATATTCGCCTTTGAACCTTACTTTCTCCGGAATATCGGCAAATAATTCATCGATCGACTGGATGCCGATTGTATCGAGCATTGCTTTTTCATCTTGAGGCGTCATTGGTAAATAGCGATGTTTCATCGATAGCTGTCCCCTTTTCAATTGAAATTAATTGCTGCGTTTATAAAATGGCGTTTCTACTGTAATAGCTTTCAGGCGCTTATTGCGGATTTCCACTTCAAGTTCCTTGCCAATTTCAGCATGTTCAGTGGAAATAAGTGCAAGTCCGATATTTTTTTTCAATGTAGGTGATTGTGTCCCGGTAGTCACTTCTCCGATTTTTTCATCGTTCAAGTAAACTGAATAGCCGTGACGCGGAATTCCTTTGTCGATCATTTCAATGCCAACAAGTTTACGTGGAATGCCATTTTCTTTTTGGCCGGCAAGAGCCTCTTTCCCGACAAAATCATCTTTAGCAAGTTTAACAACAAAATTGATGCCTGCTTCCAATGGAGAAATATCTTTTGTCAGTTCTTGGCCATAAAGCGCCAGACAAGCCTCGAAACGCAATGTATCCCGTGCGCCAAGACCTGCCGGAATAACACCGTCATCTTTTCCTTCTTTTAATATATCGTCCCATAACGCTATGGCAGCTTCAGGAGAAGCATATATTTCAAAACCGTTTTCTCCGGTATAACCAGTGCGGGAAATGAGAACCGGATAACCGCCGATTAAAACGTCTTTTTTAAAGCGGAAAGGTTTGATATCCGTCAAACTTTCTTCATTCAGCCGCTGTAGAACTTGTTCGGCAAGTGGACCTTGCAGTGCGAGCAATCCGTATTGATCAGAAACATTTTTTAACTCGACACCATCGATCGAGTGTTTTTGCATCCATTCAAAATCTTTTTCGATATTTGAGGCATTGACCACAAGCATGTAATTTTCTTCGTCAAAGCGATAAGTCAAAAGATCGTCGACAGTCCCGCCGTCAGGATAACACATAGCCGTATATTGAGCTTGTCCATCTTTGATTTTGGCAATATCGTTTGTCAGGAGTTTCTGAAGAAATTCCAGGCTATTCGGTCCAGACACAAGGATTTCCCCCATATGCGAAACATCGAAAAGTCCTGCCTTTGTTCTTACAGCTTCATGTTCATCTTTGATGCTTGAAAATTGCACCGGCAATTCCCAGCCACCGAAATCGATTGTTTTACCCCCGTATTGAGAGTATGACTCGAATAACGGGGTACGTTTTAACTCTCCCATTCAACTTCCTCCTCTTTGATCAAATCCCATAAGAAAAGCGGAAGCGCCCGCTTAGACTCGACAAGCATAAGACGCTTTGGTGAAGCGGCGTCTTTTCAGCCGCAAAACCAAAGCGGCTTATGACCTCGCCTCGAGAGTCTGGGCGCTGGAGTCTGGACAATAAAATACACTTTCCAAGAGACTCCTGCTAATAACAAATGTTTTTGCTTGGCCCACAAAAAAAGGACAGAGATTCCCCTGTTAAGGGAAATCTCTGTCCTGGAACCTGAAAGTTTACCGTTACGGTTTTCCTCTTTGGTAGTTGCAGAGCAACACTCTCCAGAGATGCGTCCGGCACGAGTCTTTTTGCCTGAGAGATTCACGGCTGCTGCCATTTGCTCCTTCGGCGACGCTTTTGCGTACTCTCCCCGTGCTTTCATCCGCCCAAATCAAAATGATTGGTCCATAGCGCTATACAGAATCGTATAACTTCGTCTATATCCTAACATTATTGAAGGGTAAGCGCAATCTTTTTTAAGCACAGAGTTGAAAACCGAACATTCATCATGTATGACCGTTCATTATCCGCCTTTTAACCGATTCACTTGAAAAGCTGCATATTGAGTAATCTGCCGCAGCGTTCGGAATTCAGTGCGGATTGTAATATGGGCAGCTGCTTTATAATGAGGATAACGGGCTTTATACAAGGCTTCTATCTGCTCTTTCGTCGAATTCACCACAATCGGCCTTTTGGGATCTTTGTGGATCCTTCGCCAAATTTCCCGAAATGGCGCATCCAGAAACAATACAAGTCCCGTTTGGCGCATTATTTTTCTATTGAGGGGGCGCATTGCAACGCCGCCTCCGGTGGAAACAATGCAATCTTCGTCTTTCAGATTTTGCAGAAATTGTGTTTCCAGCTCCCTGAAATATGCCTCTCCACGGCTTTCAAATATCGCCGCCACGGTCATTCCCATTTGTCTCGCGATTTCTTTATCCATATCATAATATGGCATTTTCAATAGAAAACTGAGCCGCCTGCCGACAGCACTTTTTCCGCACCCCATAAATCCGACCAAATAAATTCTTTTCATCCTACCACCCGATACTACCCAAATCACTCAGGTATTTTATTTTTCTCGATTTCTGCCAGTAGTTGTATAGTAGCATGCCGGTGCATATTTTCCAATCCATCATATATTTTATAATGTTGGCTATATAGCGTTGCGGCGTGCGACAGGATCATAACAGCTGCGAGAAAGAAAATGATAGTTACCGGGTAAGCGGCAGCTTTTTCGGATTTAAGGACCTGTAATGGCATATTCGGCCCTCTCTTCTTTTCCGTTTGAACGGATTGCATATATGGTCAGCCTTCTTCCTTCGATGCTGAAAGTGCATTTGCTTATGCCGGTCAACATAATTTCATGCCCCTGAAAGAGTCTCTGTTTTCGAATAAAGGTACCATATACTTCTATATCGTATTCGTTGACGCCTTGGACGACACGGAATCCCTTTCCGTCGTTGATGATTTCTATAGCGTCAACGTTCGTCAAATAGCTTTGCATTTCGGCTGTAAACAAGCGCCACTCCACTTCCCCGGCATCCAGGTCTGCCATATATTCCGCTGTATACAAATAAAACAGGATGATGAGCGGCATGATTGCAGCCACTAATAGCAGATCAATCAACGCATCGAAGTAAATAAACCCTGCTTGTGAATGAAATCTGCGGATCCCCATTTTTATTCCAGGCATATTATCTCTTGTGATGACCGATAGTTTTTATACTGCACACATAACTTGCTGTGATAATCCCAGCTGAATACTACACCATTGACCGTGCGTTCCCCCTGTATGGCGCCATAAGCTTTAATCGTCTTTGCCGCTTCATGCAAGGTCTCAAAAGCGGTGGCGCGCAATTGCTTATCATCAAGTGTCTGCTGCATTTTTTGCATAGTCGGCATCAAGGTCCCGAACAGCATAAAGATAATCAGCAGGCTAAGCATCGTTTCCGCCCATGACAGGCCCTTTTCATTCAGAAAAAACCACCCTTCCTTTGCCAAGATGTACGACAATTGTTTTATCGCCTGTGCTGGTCGTAAAAACCAAAGTGCCGGATACGGCCACCGATCCACTTGGCAAATAACCGATGGCAGTCAGATTACTGGCACTTTTCCATACAATTGATTTTGGGAACGGCCGTGAAGAAATGATGTTGTGCTGATCTCGCAAGATATCGTATCTGCCCACTCCCCTGAACATGATAGTAACCGTTACACCTTTGCTGTAGGCTTCCGTTTGCGCAAAATAGATATCATTTCTGAGAAGCTGAAAAAAACGTTCTTCTTCTTTTTGCACCGCAATCTGGTTATATGCCGGCAAACCGATGCCGATTGTCGCCATGAGCAGTGCCAAAACGATCAATACTTCCAGCAGCGAGAAACCCTTATTGGTTAAGCCGGCGGTTTGGACGATGACACAACACCATCAATAGATATATTTACGATGTCTCCGTTCGGACAATTGGTTTCACCTGTTTTTAAGTATCCTTCATCTACCAGGTCTGTAACCGTCGGAACCGCTTTCAAATCCATCCGGTAAGACTCCACTTGACCCTGGACCATTTGGACAAAAGCTTTGCACCCTTTATCATCCACTGCTGAAGTCTGTTTCGATACATTCGGAATCGCGATAGCTATCAGTACAGTGATGATCAGCATGACTATCAGCATTTCAATTAACGTAAAGCCCTTTTGGTTTCTCAGTCTCTTCATTTAATTTTCCTCCTTAAATTGTATGGACCAGATTATACATCGGCAATAAAATCGCCAAATAAGCGGCGACGATACACGCTGCAATAATGATAAAAAATGTGGGTTGAATAATTTTCAGCCATTTTTGGGTCTGCTGCTCAATCTGTTCCATTTGAACTTCGCTGTACAGGATCAGTTCTTTCCCTAAAAATCCTGTCAGTTCACCGTGCTTCAGAAATGCCGGCATATCGGAAGAAAGAATTCCCATCCGTTCAACAGCCGTCGACAATGGCTGCCCCTGGATGATTTCAGATTTAACGCGTTCAGCGATGAAGCGGACGACCGTATGATGGTTCTGTTCAGTCAAAACCTTCAACGATTCCTGAAGCGAGATCCCGCTATGGACCAACGTGCCGAGTTCCCGGGCAATCAAATGCGACCAATAAAGTCTGATGTATTTTTTCACAATAGGAATACGCAATAACCAATTGATCTGTATGTTGACCTTTTGAGCTTTTAATATCTTCCAAAAAACAAAGGCACTGAACAGGCATACAGACATACCCGCAATAAAATAATCCGGCAATTTCAGTAAATAGGCCGGGACGCCTTTACTGTCATCGCCGCTTTGCAATGAAGACATCAATTCTGTCAGATTCGGCACATAATTCATCCTGAAAAACAGAAACAGCAAAGAAGTGAACCCGAGCAAAGATACTGGATAAACCAATATATTCCTCAATTTCGTCTGTACCTGTTCAGTTCTTCCAAAACTCTTTGCAATACTCTCTAATGATTCGGACAACCTGCCATGATGTTCAGCAATCTCCACCGGAAAAAGCACACTGTCTTTGAAGCCCAAAAATTTCAACAACTCTGCAGCATTGCCTCCACTTTTTAATATCGAGCTCAAGCCCGCTTCCGCAGCTTCGAGCGTTCTGCTGTGGATCGGCAAAAGCAGAGTAAGCGCAGTCGGCAGTAAATAACCTTCCGTAAGAAGGACGGCCAATCTTTCAAGAAAGCGGCTGCGGTCACGCAGATGGATCTTCTGTGATCTTTTCCTGACGCTCAAACGCACCAATCGCCACCCCTTCCCGGATCTGGCCGATAAAAGAAAGACGTTCAGGCAGGAGGTAAGCTTTATTCGCCTTCGCGGCGACCAATGCTTCTTCCAGTCGATTGCCGTGCAGGATTTCGTATAGAGCACGGTAAGATGGTTTGTCATCGCCCATTTCCGCGAATACCGGCACGATGCGCTGTGCGGATACCGCGATCAAGGTCTGTGACATATCTTCATAAGATATTCCAAGGTCTCTCAACCGGTGCAGACAGCCCACAGAATGGCGGGCATGGATCGTAGAAAATACAAGATGTCCGGTTAATGCAGCCCGCACTGCAATATGGGCAGTTTCAGCATCCCGTATTTCGCCGATCATGATGATATCCGGATCATGCCTCAAAATAGCTCTTAAACCGGCTGCGTAATCCAAACCTGCCTTTTCATTGACCTGAATTTGCAGGATTGCCTGGTTTTTTCGCTCCACCGGATCTTCAAGCGTTATGATATTGCGGTTCAGTTTATCTGAGCAGTGTTTCAACAGCGAATAGAGCGTTGTCGATTTGCCGCAGCCGGTCGGTCCGGTCAGCAGAATCAAACCTTGTCCCGCTTCGGACAATTTTTCAAGCAATCTAGCCGAATCACGGAAAGCCGCCAGTTCATGGATCGGCTTCGCCGCTTCATCCGGCATAATACGAATAACGATGCTTTCTTTAGTTAAAACAGAAGGCAAAGTGGAAATACGAAAATAAAAGGATTTGTTTTCTATGGGAAGATGGAAGGAGCCTGTTTGAGGTTTTCTTTTTTCACTCATGTCTAAAAGGGATAGATATTTGAAATAAGCAATCATCCGATCGCCAAAATCAAAGGGGATTTGTGTTACCTGCCGCAATCCTTCAAATGAGCGGAAAGAAACTTTATAGCAAGAAGGTGCGGGTTGGATATGGATATCAGTCGTGTCACAGTCTGCTGCTTTTTGAAGCAGCTCGGCGCATTTCCGTTCGATAATTTCCTGCATGATTCCCTCCTGTCCGGATTTGAACAGCGCCGCCTCACTGTTCCCCCATAGTATAACCACCACTTTTTCCAAGCGCTATAGTTTGTGCCATAATAATTTTTTACCCCCCGCTTTTCGGGGCAAAAATCATTTTTGGAGTGCGATACTCCATCAGATGCCCCCTGTCAAAATTTATTATTGCCATATTACACCGGTTTGTCACAAAGAAAGCGGAACTCGCGGTTTACACATCGACTCGCTTTCCTATATAATAAATATGAGATTATTGTGTTGTGGCAAAGGAGGGATTACCCATGAATAACATGTTTAAATTAATGGGATGGTGGACTGGGATTTTCGCAGTTCTGTTTTATGTAGGCGATATGGTGGAAGTTTCTTTATTGATGGTTGCCAACACCGGATTTTTTGTACTTCTAGGATTTTTAAATATTTCTGAGCGTATGTATCTTTATATCTTCGCGGCTTACTTAACAGTATTCTTCGTCGGCTTCACATACTACTCAACGTTCATCCACGTTCCTGGTGGAATGCATTAATCAAACTAATAACCAAAAAAAAGCGGCCAGCATTGGCCGCTTTTTTAATTTGGTAATTGAATCCGCAGGTTTAAAGAAACGGATTGCTTTTTTCTTCTTCAGCCGGAGTCGTATCCGGACCATGCCCCGGAAACAATACGGTGTCCGCAGCCAGTGTCAATAACGATGTGCGGATCGAACGGAGCAGTTTCGTTTCAGAGCCATCTATCAGGTCAGTCCTCCCTATGCTCCCACGGAATAATGTATCGCCGACAATAGCGAACCTTTCCTCCGGAAATGAAAAAGTGAGGCTGCCCGGTGAATGTCCAGGAGTATGTAATAGATCCATCCTGAAAGAACCCAGCACAAGTTCTGTTTCATCATTGATCAGTACATCCGCATCTTTTATCCGGTAATCCGGCAAAGCCGCATACTTGCCGGAGCCATTCAAGTTCGGACGGCCAAGCCACTCCCTTTCCAAATGATGCAGATAGACAGGGACATCGTAAAAATCACGAAGCGCATCCACCGCTCCGATATGGTCAAAGTGGGCGTGTGTCAACAGTATCGCCACAGGCTTGAGAGCGCGTTTTTTCAATAGCTCCCTGACTCTATTTTCTTCCTCACCCGGATCAAATATAAGACATTCCTTTTCTTCATTCGAAACGATATAACAATTTGTCTGCACAGGACCTAATTCCAATTGTTCAATTTTCAACATTTTTTTCACCTCGATTTTAATTATATCATGGAGTTTTTCAATTGAATGTTCAAGGGAATGCCACTTTTCACGCTCGACAAAACAATTTAAATTCATTACAATAGTATAGAACACGACGGCACTGGCTGTTAATGTTGAAGGGAGTGTCATATATATGGATTCAGGTTGGCTATTAGTACTCATTTTTGGCCTTATCGCTGTTTTGGCGGCAATAGGTACTGTACAGACATTGAAAAACAAAGAAGTGTTAGGATTTTTATTTAATTTCGGAACTTTTGCCATTTTTGGAGCCTTTGCGGTAGCTACTGCAATCACTCAAGGCTTTCCAGCACCAATTTAAATCGAGAAAAACTGCCGTACACTTGTGCGGCAGTTTTTTATATCCTTTTATAGGATAATAAAAAATCGGACCTATCAAAGGTCCGATTTTTTTATTCTTTTGCGTTTGTTGCAGCTGGAGCTTCATCCGTCAGAAGTTCTCCGGTTTCTTCATCATAAAATCTCAAAAGGTCGCCGTTGATGATCGCTTCCGAATAATTCAACTGTTGCAGAGCGCGGTCAATAAACGGCTCACACCCCGTCGGATCATCTATTTCACCTGTTTCCAGGTCATAGCATGTTCCAGCGGCATAAACATTTTCTCCAGTAATAAATCGTCCATCGCGGAACACTGTGAACTCTTCATGTTCTTCTGAAAACAGATCATCACCGAACTGGATATCTCCATCCGATTCTACACCCATCAGATTCAAGATTGTTGGACGCATATCGATTTGGCCGCCAATCTCTTCGTTGACATGGCCTTCACCATATCCTGGAATATGCACAAAGAAAGGAACTTTTTGAAGTTGAGCGGTTTCATAAGGCGTTATTTCCTTCCCAAGATACTGGGCCATCGCCGCATTATGGTTTTCGGAAATTCCGTAATGGTCACCGTACATGACGATAATGGAATTTTCATATAATCCTTCGGCTTTCAATTGATCGAACAATTCTTTAACTGCTTCATCCAGATATCTTGCCGTTTGGAAATAACGGTTCAATGTACCTGAATTGGAATCGAACTCAGAAATCAATTTGTCTTCTTCATCCAAATAGAATGGATGATGATTCGTTAATGTCAGTAAACGGCTGTAGAACGGCTGCTGCATTTCAGTCATATGCTCGACCGACTGCTGCATGAACGGAACATCTTTCATACCCCAGTTCACAGCCTGGCCTTCTTCAACTGTGAAACTTTCTACGTCCTGGAATTCATCGATTTCAAAAGCCTGATACATGATATCCCGGTTCCAGAAACTTTTCGTGTTGGCATGCTGAACATTCGTGAAATAACCGTTTTCCCCTAACTTTTCAGCCATGGAATTAAAGGTATTGCCACTGTGTGTGAAGAATACAGCACTTCCTCCACGTGGATAAAGTGAATTTTCAAGAATGAACTCCGAGTCGGACGTTTTCCCGAGTCCGGTCTGATGATAGAAATTCGGGAAGTAGATCGTATCTTCGTCTTTCGTCAATTCATTCATGAACGGTGTGATAGTCTCGCCATTCATCTCATTGTTCAACACGAAAGTTTGAAGCGATTCAAGTGTTACTACGATTAAATTGCGGTCTTTGGCAACGCCGAACATTTCTTCTGACGGCTCCGCTTGGGTGGAACTCACATAATTGGTCACTTCCACTAATTCAGAGCCATTTGCCAGCGCGCGCTGCGCTTGTGATTTCGATTGAATATACACATCATAAAGATGGTAATTGTACATACCAATGTTTTTAACAAGCATCTCCCGGTCGAAACTCCGTGTCAACAGCTGCGGACGTTCTGCCTCAGCCAAACCTAAGTTGAAAAACATCAAAGCGGCTGAGAGGATAAAATATGCTTTTCTTTGAACAGAAGAAGCTTTTTCGCTGATTTTGACTGTTGGCAGAAATTTAATCGCCAGCAAAACAATCAGGAAATCCGAGAAGTAAAATATGTCTGTCCAGAAAATACTGGCTGCAGCACTGGATTTCAAATCTCCGAAATTCTGGGTTTGAAATAACAGCGGCAACGTGATGAAATCACTGAAAAAGCGGTAGAAAGCAACATTTCCGTATAAAATAGCTGATGTCACTAAAGTCATTACAAGAAGGTAACGGTTTTTAGCTTTCTCACTCTTGAAGAACAGAGCCAAACCGTACAGGAACAACAGCATACTTAACGGATTAATAAACAAGATAAACTCCTGCAATGCATTATCAATCGTAATCGAAAATGCGGTTTTATACACAATATAGGTTTTTAACCAGGTTGCGATGATCGCGATTGCAAGAATTGAATGTTTAGGCCATTCTCTTTTTAACATCCCAAAACATCCTCCTCTTTTCGATACAATTTTTCATTCATAATCAATTCCATTTCTTTTTGAAATTACAGTCCAATTGTGAATCCAATGTTTACTCAAATATTACATAGCCTCAACATAATATTTACCCTCTTAATAGACGGATGAAACGCCGGAAAGTTTCAAAAAAACGGAAATTCTTTTAGATTTTATTCTGTTCGCTGCGTAAAATCAGCAAAGCTGTGGAAAATTCTTTGGCAGTAATGAATTGCAAATGATATAGTTCCCTGATTTCTTCTTCCATTAAATGCAGGTCCGCTTTTTTATCTGCTGTATAGATTATTGTGCCATATCTCTTCAACAGCTGCATTACATCATATAAGTTATTCATCGGTTCACCCGCTTTGCTTCACGGCAGCCGTCCTCCGTGCAGATACGCTGCACTGGTATATCATGGGCCTCGACTGGCACGGAATCTTTAAGCTGGCCGGCAAATGCAAGAGATATGGTTGGTCCCTTATAATCCGTCAGGTAGCGGTCATAATAACCTCCGCCAAACCCGATCCGGTAGCCGTCATGTGAAAAAACTACACCAGGAACGATCAATAAATCTATTTGCTCAGGCTCTGCAGGTTCCGTTTTTTCGATTATAGGTTCCAGAAGTTTCATATATACAGTTTCCAATTGACCGAAGTCTTTAATGTCCCTGAAATCCATTGTGCGTGAAAGCGGTTCGCATTTCGGCACCACGGTCTTTTTACCGGCTTTCCAGCATTCTTCAATAAGCATTCGGGTATCAACTTCTGGAAATGCTGATATAGTAAGTCCTACTACTTCAGCTTGCTGAAATGATTCCTCTTCCATGAGGAACTTTATGATTGCTTCGGATTTTTCCTGATGATCTTTCGGATCCATTGCCTTTAACTCTTTGATCATTTCTTTTCGCTGGCTCGATTTATCCATAACAGGCACCCCTTTAAAAGAAAAAAGCCAAAACCCAGAGGTTTTGGCGGTCCATTCATTACTTCGTTTCACGGTGTAAAGTCATTTTTCGTTCACGTGAGCAATATTTTTTCATTTCAAGACGCTCAGGGTTGTTGCGCTTATTTTTAACAGTGCTGTAGTTACGTTCGCTACATTCTGTACAAGCTAAAGTGATGTTAACACGCATCGGTTTCCCTCCTAATTCTTTCAAAGATCATTTTTAAATAAGCAAGATCTATACGACTTAATTATTATAGCATATATCACAATAAAGTCTACTGATAAAATCCATAAAATATCTGCAGGGCAAATGAAATTTCAAAGCCATAAAAATAGCCGGCGGAAAGAATCCCGCCGTGCCATCCTTATTTATTCAAATCGTAATGCCTGCCGCGCACCAGATAGAATAATTGTTCCGCGATATTTGTGGCATGATCCGCTGACCTTTCCATGTATCGGCCGATAAACGCCAATTGGGTAATCTGGCTAATCTTGTCGGGATCTTCGCTACCCGCAAGCATTAACTGTGTCAATACCTGTCCATAAAGGGCATCCACCTGATCATCGAGCTCCGCTATTTCTTTTGCTTTCGCCACATCTTCTTCGACAAAAGCATCAATCACTTGCATCAGCATAGCCGTTGCGAGTTTATGCATTTTCTCGATCTGTGCGATCGGAGCCAAATGCTCTTCTTTTCCGAGTCGGATGGTTTCTTTTGCGATATTCACCGCATAGTCCCCTACCCGCTCCATATCTGTCGCTACTTTGATGATGACGATTAATCTCCGCAAATCCGTTGCAACTGGAGATTGTTTAGCGATCAACAAGATTACGCGGTCATTGATTTCTTCTTCCAGCCTATTGATCTTGACATCATCTTCGATGACTTCAAGTGCCGCATCGATATCATGATTCAGCAGCGCACTGACCGATTTCCCAAGAGCATCAACTGCCATCGTACTTAACTGGATCAGTTGGTCTTGAGATGAATGCAATTCTGTATCGAATTTTTCACGTACTGACAAAATGGAACGCTCCCTTTCTTAGCCGAACCTGCCGGAAATGTAGTCTTCTGTGCGTTTGTCTATTGGGTTTGAGAAAATGGTGTCCGTCTTATCGTATTCGATTACTTCGCCGTTGAGGAAAAACGCCGTCTTATCCGATATACGGGCAGCCTGCTGCATATTATGCGTCACAATGATGATGCTGTAATCTTTCTTCAATTCCTGGACAAGTTCTTCAATTTTTAATGTTGAGATCGGATCGAGCGCAGAAGTCGGCTCATCCATCAAAATGACATCCGGCTCAATCGCCAATGCGCGTGCGATGCAGATCCGCTGCTGCTGTCCACCGGAAATGCTGTAGGCGTTTTCGTTCAGGCGATCTTTCACTTCATCCCAGATGGCTGCGCCGCGCAGACTTTTTTCCACGATTTCATCCAGAATTTTTTTATTTTTAATGCCATGGATACGTGGCCCGTATGCGATATTGTCATAAATGGATTTGGGGAACGGATTCGGCTTTTGGAAAACCATGCCGACACGCGTCCGCAATTCCTCCACTCCATAATCCTTATCGAAGATGTTACGGCCGCGGTAAAGGATCTGACCGGAAGTCTTTACGGATGGAACCAGTTCCACCATGCGGTTCAACGTCTTCAGATATGTGGACTTGCCGCATCCTGAAGGTCCGATGATTGCCGTAACTTCATTTTCCTTTATATCCAATTCAATATTTTTCAACGCATGATTGGCACCGTACCAAAGATTCAATTGATTCGTTTCATAAACTGATTTGGATGCCGATGCAATTGATTCTTCTGATTCGTAGCCTGCAGTTTTGCTTTTTTGGTCTAATGCATGTGTTGTTGACATAGTAGAACCCCTTCCACTCTAATAGCGTTTCTCGAATTTATTGCGGATAAATACTGCGACTGAGTTCATCAACAGGAGAACAACCATCAAGACGATGATGCCTGCTGCTGCGACTTGCTGGAATTCCGGCTGCGGACGGCTGGACCAGTCATAGATCTGCATGGGCAGGGCGGTAAAAGTATCCATGACTCCTGCCGGAAGAAATTGAATGATGACCGGCACACCGATTACGATTAATGGAGCGGTCTCACCGATAGCTCGCGACAGCGCCAGGATGCTTCCCGTCAGAATTCCGGGAATCGCTGCTGGCAGAATGATTTTTACTATAGTCTGCCATTTTGTTGCACCCATTCCATACGATGCATCCCGCAGTTCTCCGGGCACTGAACGAATCGCTTCCTGAGAAGCCACAATGATGACCGGCAGGATTAAAAGGCTCATGGTGAATCCCGCTGCCAGGATGCTGTTGCCCAGTGCAAGCGCCCGGACGAAAATGGTAAGTCCAAGCAAACCGAAGACGACTGAAGGAACACCGGCAAGATTTGATATGTTCATTCGGATAAAAGTCGTTATCCGATTTTGTTTAGCATATTCCTCCAGATAGAGTGCCGATCCCACTCCCAGGATTATTGAGGTCGGAGCAACTACAGCCATCAGCCATATCGAGCCGATCAGCGCTGCTTTAATACCCGCCTGTTCCGGAAACCTGGAAGCAAAATTCGTCAGAAAGCCGAATGATAAGTGGCTGATCCCCTGTGTAACAATCTGGTACATCAAAACAAAAAGCGCTAATAAAGCTGTCAAAGTCGCAAGAAGGAAAATTGATTTGAAAATAGTATTGACGACCATTCTTCCATTCATCCGTCTGACGACAGTGTCATGTTCAATATATCTCATATCAATATTCCTCCCTGAAACGTTTAGAGACATAATTGGCTGCAATATTCATGATCATCGTGAAAAGGAATAGGGTGAAGCCAACAGCGTAGATAGAATAATAAATTGTTGTGCCGTATCCCGCATCACCTTTAGAGACCTGAACAATATAAGCTGTCATAGTCTGGATTGAACCGGTGAAATCACCATCGAACCGAGGTGTCGAGCCGGCCGCCAGGGAAACAATCATTGTTTCGCCAATAGCGCGTGACACCGCAAGCACGACAGATGCTACGATTCCTGACATAGCGGCAGGCACCGTAATCTTCCAGGCCACTTCGAATTTTGTAGAGCCCATTGCAAGTGCACCTTCCCGAATGCTTTTCGGTACAGATGACATTGCATCTTCTGACAGGGAAGCAATCATCGGAATAATCATGATGCCGACGACAATACCCGGTGAGATGGCATTGAATATCTTAATATCAGGAAAGATGCTTTGAAGCACTGGTGTAACGAATGTCAATGCGAAAAATCCATAAACGATTGTAGGAATCCCCGCTAAAACTTCGAGCATCGGTTTCAATACCCGCCTTACATTTTCACTGGCGTAGTCACTCAAGTAAATCGCTGCTGAAATACCGATCGGGACTGCTACCAAAATCGCAATCAATGTCACTTTCAGCGTTCCCACAATAAGCGGCAGAATCCCGTATTGCGCTTCTTTATTGGAGAATGGCAGCCACGTTGTGCCAAAAATAAATTCTGTTATGGATACTCTGGTAAAGAAAGTGATTGTTTCAACGATCAACGTCAGCATAATGCCGATTGTTGTCAACACGGATACCGATGCAATGAGGAACAAAATGAACGGTATCAATTTTTCCACGAATTGTTTGTTTTTCTTGCCTTTCGACTGCGCGATCATTTCCTGCACAGATTGCCGCATAATGAATCCCCTTTCAACCCCAAAAGGTGAGCAGTGGCTGCTCACCCTGTTTCTGGACTATCTCAGATTATTTCAAAGCTTCCAAGTCGGCCAAGCCTTTTTCATATTCTTCTTCCGGCAATGCTACATAACCAACCGCCTCGGCCATTGCACCGGCATTTTCAAGTGCGTATTCAAAGAAATCATAAGCCGCTTCGTTTTCACTCGCAGAGTCATTACTCACGTATGTGAACAGCGGACGTGATAACGGTGAGTATTCACCGGACTCAATTGTTTCATTTGTCGGTTCAACACCATCGATTTTAACAACTTTCAACGTATCTTTATTCGCTACATAATAAGCATATCCGAAGAATCCTATTGCATTCGGATCAGCTTGGATACCTTGAACCAATGTGTTATCATCCTCAGAAAGTGTAGCTGAGCTTACCAGATCCTCATCTTCAAGGATGACTTCATTGAAGTAATCGAATGTACCTGAATCTGTTCCTGGTGCATAGAATACGACTTCTTCATCAGGCCATTCCGGGTTGATGTCTGACCATTTTTTCTCAGAACCATCTTCGACCCAAAGTTTTTTCAAGTCTTCGACCGTTAAATCTTCAACCCAGTCATTTTCCTGGCTGACCACAACTGACAATCCGTCATACGCTAGCAGAAATTCCGTATAATCGATTCCCGCTTCTTCAAGAGCAGCGATTTCCTCTTCTTTAATAGGGCGTGATGCATTTGAGAAATCTGTTTCACCTTGCATGAATTTCTCGAAACCGCCGCCTGTGCCAGAGACGCCAACTTGCACCTGAACACCAGGCTGTGCGCCAGCGTATTCTTCTACAATACCTTCCATAATTGGTGCTACTGTAGATGATCCATCCCCTGAAACTGAACCTTCAACTTCTCCGGCTGTTGCTGAACCGTTTTCCTGTGCCTGGCTTCCTTCGTCAGTGCCGCCTCCACACGCTGCCAGCAGCATCGTCGAGCCAAGAATTGTTGAAGCCATTTTGAATTTCCAGTTTTTCATCAGTTACGCCCCCAAATAGTTTGTTTTGTTTACAGTCTTAACTATAAAGAACGATTGTTGAGGACGTATAAAGCCATTGTTAAGAAATTGTAAATGTGAAAATTAAAATTAAGGATACAAAAAAGCCCGTTCTGCTTATCGGGCAGAACGGGCTTTCAGTCTTATTCATTTTCAGCGTCTATCGGTTCTTCTTCGCCTTCTTCAATTAATTCATTTGAATAAGGAGCTTTAATGACCGACGGAGACTCCTCCATTTTTGTTTCGCGGAGTTCGAAGTATTTATCGAGTGCTTCCCGTACAATCATGTTGCTTGTCGGAGGCACTATACTAGTATTTGTCGTAATATAAGGAATCATCACAGCATAAGCAACTTCTGGGTTCTCATATGGCGCAAAACCAACATGCGTTGTTGTGATGGAATCTTTAGTATAGTAAGGGTTCGTTTTATCGTCATAGAATTGAACTTCAGCAGTACCTGTTTTTCCGGCAGCTGTATAGTCAGCATCCTTGAAATAGGCTCTGGCTGAACCTTGGCTTCCAATATAAACATTGCGCATCCCTTTTTTGAGATGATCAATTTCAGCCTGTGAATTGCTGATTCGGTTCAGTATTTTCGGCTCGATGACAGTTTCCACAGGGCCCAGGTTCTTTCCGTCTGTTGATGGCCCCCGTATTTCTTTCACAAGATGCGGCTCCATACGGTAACCGTCATTAGCAATTGTTGAAATGTATTGAGCCAATTGCATAGGGGTATACGTATCATACTGGCCTATAGCAAAGTCGAGTATCTTACTTCCATCGCTTGAACCGCCATTATAGCCAGTTCCTTCAAAAGGAAGGTCAATGCCCGTTTTTACACCAAGTCCAAACTGGGAAAATGAATTCCGCATTGTATCAAAACTGCTGGCTGAAATATCAATCGGTTCTTTATAAGCATAAGTTTCATTCGCAATCTTTAATGCAATTTTAAACATATAAACGTTGGATGAACGTTCAATCGCCATAAGATCAGACATCTGTATTCTATTGAATAGTGATTTATTGAATATAGACCTTTTGAGTGGCGTGTCTTTAATCTGTAGAGGTTCGTCAACCAAATATTCGTTCATTTCCACTGCATCCTGGGCATAGCCGGTCAAAAGAGTCGCACCTTTGACAGAAGAACCGGACGCATAAGCGGCAGTTACTGCTGCATAGGAATGATCTTGAATTACCATTTTTCCATTTTCATCCCGGTCAATCCGCTTGCCGACCATTGAAAGGATTTCACCCGTGCGGGGATCCATCATGACAAGATAGGCATCTTTCACTAACTGCGAATTGGGGCCTGCTTTTAATTGGCGTAAATGCTTTTCTACAATATCTTCTACAGAAGACTGCAATTCACTGTCAATCGTCAGCATCAAGTCTTTGCCCGGTTTCCCTTCATCTGCAGGAATCGTATCAATTACGCGGCCTCTGCCATCTGTGATATTTTTCACTACAGATTTTTGCCCCTGCAACACATGTTCATATTCTTGTTCTAAAAAACTTGTTCCAACACGGTCATTGCGAGAGTAATCGCGTGCCAGATAATATTCAAGGCTGCTCGAAGGAATTCCCTGTTCCGGTGTAGTGGTGCTGCCAAGAATCGTCAGGTCACTTGTCTTTACCCGTTTCCAGTCAGTAATCGTATTGACCCCTTTCAGTTTCGGGTCAGTCAATCTTTCCGATACACGGGCAAATTCTTCCGGTGTCACGTCTTCGTTTTTAATAATTTGCGGAGACAGTGCATAACCTGATGTCATTTCGCGGAAAATAGCCAAAGTTTCAATATCTTCAGCAGTTAAACTTCCTAACTCTTCTTCCGAAATCTTTTCGCGTATCAGCGTATCCAGTTTGCGTTGCTTTTCTTTTTCAGTGATTTCTTCATTTTGTATAGCTTGTCGTTCTTCATCCGTTACTTTCGCTGTTGCTTCCTCAGTGTTAAGCAATATATAAAAATCCTGTTTATCCCGTTCGGTAACACGTTTATCGTCTTTTTCAATCAGTTTCGCCAGTTCTCTTGCAGTGTCCAGCATTTCAGAGCGCTTTGTCGTCTGCATTGCCGTATATGTAATGGCACTGACCGGATCGTTGTCAACAAGAACGCGGCCTTCGCTGTCAAAAATGCGGCCTCTTGGCACACTGGTATTGACAGGCACTTCTTCCGTTCTTGCAAGCGCACGCGCATAATCCTCGCCTTTAACGATTTGCAGATAGCCAAGTCTCAGGATCAGCATTGAGAAAAGCAGGAAAATGGAGAAAAAAAGGACATTCATGCGAAAGACGGTATGGGATTTCAGCTTCGACTTCGCTTGGCTTACTCTCCTCTTAGTGGGTTGGGTCATTTAGTAAAGGTCTCCTTCCGGTGAAATATCCAAAAGCTAGTATATCATCGAACAATAAAAAACACACACTTTTTCAGACGAAAAAGTGTGTGTCAGGTTTCATTTATTGTTTATTATTTAGCAGCTTCGTAGCGTTTTGATACTTCGTCCCAGTTTACTACGTTCCAGAAAGCAGCCAAATAGTCAGGGCGTTTGTTCTGGTATTTCAAGTAGTAAGCATGTTCCCAAACATCAACGCCAAGAATCGGCGTTTTGCCGTCCATCAATGGAGAATCCTGGTTAGCAGTTGAAGTTACTTCCAATTCGCCGTTAGATAGAACAAGCCAAGCCCAGCCTGAACCAAAGCGAGTTTTTCCGGCATTTTCGAATTTCGTTTTGAATTCGTCAAAGCTTCCGAACTTGCTGTCGATTGCTTCCGCAAGTGCACCTGATGGAGCGCCAGTGCCGTTTGGAGTCAACAATTGCCAGAATAATGAGTGGTTGGCATGTCCTCCGCCGTTATTGCGAACAGCTGTACGAATATCTTCAGGAACAGCGTTCAAATCAGAAATCAATTCTTCTACAGATTTTGAAGAAAGATCGTCGTGGCCTTCCAAGGCAGCATTTACATTAGTTACATAAGTATTATGGTGTTTCGTGTGGTGAATATTCATCGTCTCTTTGTCGATGTGTGGTTCCAGTGCGTCATACGCGTAAGGTAGTTCCGGTAATTCATAAGCCATGATTAAATTCCTCCTTGAGTCTATTGTTCTACTTTCCTAGCGTATCAAAGTTTACAAGTTGATACAATTAAAATGCATGAACATCCAGTTTAATCAGACCTTCGACTGAGTTAAACCACGATAAAGAACAAAATCACCATAACCAATTGGATAATACCTTTCGTGAATACCGAAGTAATAAAACCAACAACGGAACCGATTCCGGATCTGAAAGCCTGTTTGAAGTTTGACCGGTTAAAAATCAGTTCTGCACCAATTGCTCCAACGAACGGTCCGATGATTATACCTATGATCGGTATTACAAAAGGTCCGATGATAAGGCCAAGCATACTTCCCCAGAATCCGGCCCTTGATCCGCCAAAACGTTTGACGGTATAGGCATTGGATAAGGCGTCTGCGCTGAAAAGCAGGCCGACGAACAATAATTGGATTAGCCAGAACCACCAAGGCAGGTCTGCAAACTCGAAAAACAGGCCGTACATGATAAATCCGCCGAAGATAAACAGCACTGCTGGTATGACGGGATACACCAAACCGATAAATCCTATTACAAAAAACAGTAAAACAACAATCCAGCCGATCACTTCCAATGCTTCCATAGCCGTTCCTCCCCTTAAGAAAAGCGTATGCGCCAGTTCAGACCGTTAAAGTCTGGACAAAATCCGCTCCTTTTATAGCTTTTACAAATAAAATAAAGTAAATAAATCTTTTTGAATTAAAAACTCCCTTCCATCGTGCCTTACATTTTTTAAAATGTAAAGAAAGATGAAAAGGAGATTATTAATGTCATGAAAATATTTTGGTGAAAGTGTTGCCGCTTTTCTTAAGCACGGTTGCCCAGAATAGCTTCCGCAATGTTAACTGAGTGGTCACCGATTCGCTCAAGGTTGCTGACGATGTCAACGAACACAATTCCGGCCTGTGCAGAACATGTCCCTTCATTTAAACGAAGGATATGTTTCTTACGGAATTTGCGTTCCATCTTATCAATCAGATCTTCCTGTTCCGCAACTTCACGGGCAAGCTCATGGCTTGTCGTATCAAGTGCATCCAAAGCTTTTTGGACTGTTGCAATAGTCAACGTGAACATTTCTTTCAAATCTTCCATTGCATCTTCAGTAAGATTTACCCGGTTATTTACCTGATAATCGATCAATTCAATGATGTTTTCGAAATGGTCACCGATTCGTTCGATATCACGGACAGTTTCCATCAGCATGGTATGGCGTGTTGAATCTGCTGCTGAAATCGATTCCGCTGAAATCAATACAAGATAATCAGTGATTTTGCCGTCCAGATTGTTTATTGCATCCTCCAGCTGGTAACCGGTTTCTGCATTTTTAGAACTCTTGGTTTTTAGATATTCATATGTTTCCTGAAGTCCCTGCACCGAATACTGACCCATGCGAAGGATTTCCTCTTTTGCCTGTCCAAGCGCAATCGAAGGAGATTGTTCGATGAAATGAATGTCGAGATGCTTCGGTTTGAATTCGATTGTCACTTCTTCACCCGGTATCAACCTGGTTACAAGATAAGCCCAAAGCCCAATTAATGGGAATTGGATGATTGTATTTGCAATGTTGAATGTTCCGTGAGCAAATGCGATTTCCATTTTCGGTTCCAATCCCAATGTGCTGCCGAGCCAAGCTACATAAGCTGTGAATGGCACAAGCAAAATCAGGAAGATAACAGATCCTATAACGTTGAATAGGACATGGACTGCTGCTGTACGGCGGGCTGCAACGGATGTACCTAATGCAGCAAGAACCGCTGTAATGGTTGTACCGATATTATCACCGAAAAGTACAGGAAGCGCCGCTTTCAAATCTACAAGCCCCTCAGCGTAAAGACCCTGCAGGATTGCAATGGTACCACTTGAACTTTGGACAATTAAAGTGAAGACGGTTCCTACTGCTACACCTAAAATTGGCATTTCGCTCAAATTGACCGTCATATCGATGAAGGCCGGCAATTCGCGCAATGGTTTCATGGCTCCGCTCATCGTTTCCATCCCGAAGAATAAGCCTCCGAAACCGAAAATAACCTGACCGATATTCTGTACTTTATTTTTCTTGAAGAAGAATATCAGGAAAGCACCGACTGCCATAATCGGCAAAGCGTAAGCACCTACATCAAGTCCGATGATGAAAGCCGTTACGGTCGTACCGATATTTGCTCCCATGATAACTCCGATTGCCTGGCGTAATGTCATAAAGCCGGCACTTACCAGACCGACGACAATAACTGTCGTACCTGAACTGGACTGAATTAGAATAGTAACGACAATACCAACCAAGACTCCCATAAATGGATTGGTTGTAAAACGATCCAATATATCCCGGAGTTTGTCCCCTGCTGCTTTTTGTAAAGCGTCCCCCATATATTTAATGGAGAAAAGGAATACACCAAGTCCGCCAAAGAAGGCGAATAGTATTTCTTGCCAGTTCATTTCCACGATTAACAATCACTCCTAGATTAGCGTATTGACACCTTGTCTATTATGAATAGTTCTATAGCGAAATGTAAATACCTTTAATAAAAATTTACATTCCCGTAACAAAGCGAAATTTTTTCGAATTAATATCATGGTAGGATATAAACATGTATGAAAGGAAGATGAAATTGAACATTTATCAATTGTTTAAGGCCAGTTTAATGGAACCTAAAAAGCAGGCAGCCGTCAGGATACTAACGATAGGCAAAATGATGCGCTTCGTATTTCTCTTTATCCTGCTTCTGACAATCGTTGCTTTTATCGAGTTTGTCATAGGCTTGAACAGCGTTTCTGGCGACTTGGAGGGCTTACTCGTTTATATAGAAGAAATCGAGTGGCTGCTTTATCCTTTGGCGTTTGTATTGCTATTTGTTTCCACTACTCTTTACCACTTTATAAAGATCAGTATATTCGCCTGGATTGGCATGGCGATTCTTAAAGCCCGTAAGCGCCGCGGAGAATACCGGCATCTGTGGCGGACTGCAGCTCTCGGCGTCACATTTCCGACAATATTATCATTTGCTGTCGGCTATTTTACAAAAAGCGAATGGCTCCCGCTGTTGATATCGCTGCTAACTTTGGTTTATCTTTATCTGGCAATCAAGTATTATCCCAAAAAGCCGCCGCAGCGCAATTAGGTTATAAAAGCTCTTTCTTGTATTTTACAAGCCGTGACTGCTAAAATAGCAATAGACATCCCTTAGTACCGGGGAGGAAATCATTTCCTCCAACAATCCGGCAGAAGAAAACCGGGATCGGCGCATCAGCCGGAATATCCCAAAAGGAGAGATAATTAATGAGTGAGATCATTCACCGTTCAAAAACACGCCCCGTTAAAGTTGGAGACATCACAATCGGCGGCAGCAATGAACTTTTCATTCAAAGTATGGCAACAACAAAAACACATGACGTGGAAGCGACAGTCGCTGAAATCCTACGCCTCGAGGAAGCAGGTTGCCAGGTTGTCCGTGTAGCATGTCCGGATGAACGCGCAGCATATGCTATCGGCGAGATCAAAAAGCGCATTAACATCCCTCTTGTTGTCGATATCCACTTTGACTATAAATTAGCGCTGATTGCAATTGAGCAGGGTGCTGATAAAATCCGCATCAACCCAGGTAATATCGGCAGACGTGAAAAAGTCGAAGCAGTCGTCAATGCATGTAAAGCAAAAGGTATCCCGATTCGCATCGGCGTAAATGCCGGATCTCTGGAGCGTAAAATTTTAGAGAAATACGGTTATCCGACTGCTGATGGCATGGTTGAAAGTGCTCTTCACCATATTAAAATCCTTGAAGACCTCGATTTCCATGACATCATCGTATCGTTGAAAGCGTCTGATGTTCAGCTTGCGGTAGAAGCATACGAAAAAGCATCGAAAGCATTCGATTATCCGCTGCATCTTGGCATCACTGAATCAGGAACTTTATTCTCTGGAACAGTAAAATCAGCAGCAGGCCTGGGTGCCTTACTGCAAAAAGGCATCGGCAATACGCTTCGTGTTTCTTTAAGTGCCGATCCTGTCGAAGAAGTGAAAGTGGCACGTGAAATGCTGAAAGTGTTCGGCCTTTCATCAAATGCCGCAACATTGATCTCCTGCCCAACTTGCGGACGAATCGAAATTGACTTGATTTCGATCGCCAATGAAGTCGAAGAATATATTTCCCATATAAAAGCTCCGCTTAAAGTAGCTGTTCTTGGCTGTGCTGTAAACGGACCGGGAGAAGCGCGTGAAGCGGATATCGGCATCGCGGGTGCCCGCGGTGAAGGATTACTGTTCATGCACGGCAAGACTGTACGCAAAGTGCCGGAAGATACAATGGTAGAAGAGCTGAAAATAGAAATCGATAAACTTGCACAAGAATATTTCGATAAGCAAGCCGCAGAAAAAGCGGAAGCGGAAAAACAACAAGTTTAAGGTAGTGATGCTATGAGATACCGTTTCGGAATCGATATTGACGGGACAGTGACTTCACCGACGTCGCTGATCCCTCATATTAACAAGCAATTCAACAGTGAATTGACCTTGGATGACATAAAAGAGTATGACCTTACATCCGCCCTTCCCCATTTGGAGCCTGGAGAATTCTATTCCTGGTTCCGGGAAGCGGAGTCAACCATATACGCTTCTTCCCCAGTGTCGGAAAACGCTAAAAATATTCTGAACCAGTGGAAAGAGCAATATGAATTATTCTATATCTCCGCTCGCGGCGAGAACGTAATGGATATTACGTTCGAGTGGTTCAAAAAACATGCCATCGCCTACGATCACATTGAATTGATCGGCACCCATAAAAAGATTGCTGCAGCGAAACGCCATAATGTAGACCTCTTTTTCGAGGACAAACATGACAACGCTGTAGAAATCAGTGAAGAGCTCGATATTCCGGTTATCCTGTTCAATACCCCTTACAATCAGGATCCGATTCCCGACAAGGTCATTCGGGTTTATAATTGGCTTGAAGCTGAACAGTGGGTAGATAACGAATTTGGAATTCAAAGCGCATTAACAACTCAAAACAAATAGAAAAAAGCCGATTGCTTCTCTGAGCAATCGGCTTTTTTCAACTAATTATTATTTACATGCAGGACATTTTCCATAGATTTCGAATTTATGGTTATCGATTTCATACGCTGGCAGCGCAGCTCCAAGCATATCCATCGGGCAAACTGGAATTTCCTTTATTTTGCCGCAGTCCATGCAGATGAAATGATGATGATGGGAATCACTTTCACAGTGCATGCGGAAATGGCGTTCACCCGACAGTTCCGTCTCTTCCAGTATTCCGAGGCTGACGAAAGTCGCCAAATTGCGGTAGACCGTATCATAGCTCATGCTCGGATAATCTTTTTGCATGACATCCAAAAGATCACGTGCCGTGAGGTAACGGTCGTCATTCACGAACAACTCCAGTATCTGATTGCGCTTTGAAGTTTCCTTATAGCCGTTTTCCTTCAGAATATCCCACGCTTTTACGAGATTCATGCAATCGCCCCTCTCTTTACACTTACAGCAATTTTTTTATAGATCAAGACTAGCAATAATAATAAAATCGATGTGACGACTATTGTTCCACCTGGCGCCAGATCAAAATAAAACGCTGATATCAGCCCCGCTATGACGGATGCCTCACCAAAGATGATAGACAATGTAATCGTCTGTTTAAAGCTCTTTGCTACTCGCATAGCAGCTGCCACTGGAATCGTCATCAGAGATGATACAAGCAGAATTCCCACGATGCGCATCGAACCCGCTATGACGAGCGCCGTTACGATCATGAACATGAAATGAATCCATTTTGCCGGCAATCCTGAAGCCTTGGCGTATTCATCGTCAAATGACAAAACGAACAGTTCCTTGAAAAAAATTACGATAAATGCAAGAACCACTATTGCGATAGCGACGACAATCAACAGGTCCTCCCTGCTGACAGCCGAAACCGATCCGAACAGATAGCCGAATAGATCATTTGAAAATCCTTGTGCAAGAGAGATGAATATGGCACCAAAACCGATTCCTGCAGAGAGAATAATCGGTATCGCCAATTCCTCGTAATGTTTATACAGTGTCCGCAGCCGTTCAATCAAAACAGATCCCCCGACAGAAGCGGCGATTCCGAGGAAAAGCGGGTTCAATGCCGAGAAAACTGCGACACTTTGGCTTAAATAGAGGCTGCCGGCAATTCCGGCTAGCGTTACATGGCTTAAGGCATCCGCAATAAGCGACAGCCTGCGCACGACGATGAAGACACCGAGCAGCGGTGCAATGACCCCGATGATCAGACCGGCGCCAAAGGCATTCTGTAAAAATTCGTAAGTAAAAATAGCATCAATCATTGTCAATGTGCGCCTCCCACATGATGGATTTTACGGACGGAATGCCCGTACCAGGAAGCGCGTTCTTCATCACTCAAGGTTTGGAATTGCTCTTTAAAGCCGTGGAAATGAATAGTTTGGTTCAAGCAGGCAACATGGGATATCCGGTCAGTTACCGTATCCACATCGTGTGTCACCATAACGAGCGTAATATTCTTCTCCCGGTTAAGAGCAGCCAGCATATCGTAGAATGCCTGTACATTCTGATGATCGATGCCGACAGTCGGCTCATCCAGAATCAGCATTTTGGGTTTTGCCACCAAAGCGCGGGCAATGAATACCCGCTGCTGTTGGCCGCCGGATAATTCGCTGATGCTTCGGTCGAGAAAATCTTCCATCCCTACCGACTTCAATGCATCCAGTACATCTTCATCAACCGTTTTCGGCAGACGGCGGAATAGTCCCGCTTTTTTAGCTAGCCCCCCTGCCACAACTTCCTGTACAGTAGCCGGGAATCCTGAATTGAATGAATTGGATTTCTGCGAGACATAGCCGATCCATTCACGGTGTTTGAAGTTTTTTGAGTCCACTCCGAATAATTTAATAGACCCCTTCGATGGTTTTATCAAACCGAGCATAATCTTCAGCAAGGTTGATTTTCCCGATCCATTAGGGCCCAGGATCGCGAGAAAGTCGCCTTTTTCCACCTTCATTGAGATATTGTCGAGTGCTTTGGTCTCTTCATATTCAAAACTGATGTCTTTAATTTCAATCAATGGCGCATCCATATAGCCGCCTCATTTCTAATTAATAATGATTACGATTTACATTTTAAAAGTATAAGTCAGTTTCAAGGCAATGTAAACCTATTAAACTTAAAAGAAAATTTATGGAAATCGATATTACGCAATACAGCTCCGCTTTCCTGGGGGCTTGCGCTGAGCTAACTCGGACTCGGTCCCCTTCGCCCGAGTGGATCTCAGCACTTCGCTCGAACCAGAGTTGGAAAGCCAACTCTGGTTCTGTTCCTCTGGGAGTCTTCGCTGTTTTGCTCCATATCTCTGAATCGCTTTTTATAAATCTAGGGTTCAAATTATTAGCTTAACTGAGAAAATCTATATCAACATTGCTTCACAGAATTAAAATGAAGAAGAAGGCGTCCGCCTGTCTCTGTATCGCTGCGCTAGCTTCGAGACATTAAAAGATATGCAGCGTAATGATTGAAGCGAATTATATCTGCTAGAAAATCTAAAAAACTCCTCTATTAAAGAGGAGCTTTCATTTCTTCTATTACGCCGGGTGAAAAGACACCCGCTTTGAACATTTCGATTTCAAATGCATATGGCGCTTTTTTATTTTTGGGATCAGCACCTACATACGGTGTTTCCAGGATTTTAGGAATATCCTTCAAATCGCGGTGATGGACAATGCCGTTCAAGGCTTCGAATCCGATTTCGCCAAAGCCGATATTTTCATGGCGGTCTTTGGCTGCCCCTCTTACGTTTTTGCTGTCATTGATATGAAGCACCTGCAGACGTTTAATTCCGACAGTGCGGTCGAACTGTTCAAGGACGCCGTTAAAATCTTCTTTGATATTGTATCCTGCATCATGCGTATGGCAGGTATCAAAGCAGACAGACAACCGTTCATTGTTAGTGACGCCATTGATGATCGCTGCGATTTCTTCAAAATTGCGTCCGCATTCCGTGCCTTTGCCGGCCATGGTTTCCAGGGCAATATTCACTGGATAGTCCTGGCTTAGCACTTCGTTAAGACCTTCAATAATTTTCGCAATCCCTGCTTCTGTTCCTGCACCAACATGTGCTCCAGGGTGAAGAACAATCTGTTTTGCACCAAGAGCCGCAGTACGCTCAATTTCCTTTTGCAGAAATTCGACGCCATGGGCAAAAGTTTCAGGCTTTTGGGTGTTAGCAATATTGATGATATAAGGAGCATGCACGACAATATTTGATAAGCCATTTGCGGCCATATGTGCCTTGCCTGCTTCTATATTAAGCTCTTCAATCGGTTTGCGCCGCGAGTTTTGCGGTGCTCCGGTATAGATCATGAAAGTTGACGCTCCATAGGAAGCTGCTTCTTCACTGGCTGCAAGCAGCATTTTCTTGCCGCTCATCGATACGTGAGATCCGAGTAACATAAATTCGACTCCTTATTTCTTGCGGTTTTTTCTGCGTTCCGCTTTTTTGATTTCGTCCATTTTCCACTTCATCTTTTTCTTATACATCGGTTTTACCGATTTCGGTTTGTGGACCATCGTTTTGGCTTTCGCATCCGCTTCATTAGTTGTGCGGACACGCGTTTTTCTGCTGTGGCGCTCTTTCAAGTCCACAAACTCGCCTTTAACGATGTCTTTTTGTTGGAAAGGAATGCCCATTTTCTCAACGCGGACAATCGCGTCGTCTTCTTCAGGCTTGAACAACGTAATGGCTAAGCCTTTCATTCCGGCACGGGCAGTTCGTCCGACACGGTGAATGAAGAATTCGAGGTCTTCAGGCAATTCATAGTTGATGACATGGCTGACCCCTTGGATATCAATGCCTCGTGCAGCTAAATCTGTAGCAACGATATATTGATATTCAAGATCGCGGATCTGTCTCATCATTTTGACACGCTCACGGGGAGCAAGGTCACCATGTACACGTCCGACTTTGATGCCGTCTTTCGCTAATTGGTCTGCGACATAATCCGCATTGGTACGGGTGTTCACGAAAATGATCGCCAAGTATGGATTGATGACTTCCATCACATCTTTCAGGCGTTCCATTTTCTTTTTGCTGCGGACAGGTACAAGATAGAAATCAAGTCCTTCAGCTGTAGGCCGTTTGTCGCCCAGATTCACATGGATTGGGGATTCCATGTATTTTTTGAGGAATGGTTTCAGTTTTTCTGGAATTGTGGCGGAAAAGACATACATTTCAAGGTCTTCCTGCATTTTTCCTGCCACTTGATCAATTTCTTCGATAAAGCCCATATCAAACGCCAAATCCGCTTCATCAACTACAAGAATTTTTGCAGTATGGACGAATAATGCGCGTTCGTTGACCATATCTTTCAATCTTCCCGGTGTACCGATGACGATATGCGGCTGTGTCTTCAATTTATTGATGGAACGCTGTTTATCCGTTCCGCCGATAAATGATTTCACTTCGATGCCTGAACCTTCTGTCAGGCGCAGTATTTCATTGTAGATCTGTGTTCCAAGTTCACGTGTCGGCGCTGCGATGACTGCCTGTACTTCCTGGCGGTCCACTTCAATACGTTCGACGATCGGAATGATGAAACTATGCGTCTTCCCCGTCCCTGTGTGGGATTGGCCGATTGCACTATTGCCTTTCAATATATGCGGCATAATCTGTTTCTGAATTGCTGTCGGTTCTGTAAAGCCGAGTTTTTCCACTGCCTCTAATAGGAATGGTTTCAATGAGTATTCGTTAAATTTTGTCATGGGATATAATTCCCTCCTTACGCTCCGTATATTATAGCATAAATCGGCTATTTTACGCGATGCAACTTTTGTAAAGCTGTGCCGTCTCCGTTATAATGAAAGTATTGATTGTTGAAAGGAGCGGTACCAGATGAAAGTAATGAAAATATCGCCTAGAGGATACTGCTATGGAGTGGTAGATGCCATGGTTATTGCAAAGAATGCCGCAATGGACGAGACTTTGCCCCGTCCCATCTATATATTAGGAATGATTGTCCACAATAAACACGTTACTGATGCATTCGAAGCGGATGGCATCATCACACTTGATGGTCCTAACCGCCTTGAGATCCTCGAAAAAGTGGAATCAGGCACCGTCATTTTCACAGCGCACGGCGTTTCTCCGCAAGTTCGTGAACTGGCGCGTCGCAAAGGTCTTGTGTCGATTGACGCAACCTGCCCGGACGTTACCGTTACGCACGATCTGATCCGTGAAAAAACGGCAGACGGTTATCACATCGTTTATATCGGCAAGAGCGGACACCCTGAACCGGAAGGCGCAATCGGCGTCGCTCCTGATTTAGTCCACCTGGTCGAAAACGTTGATGATGTAAACAATCTGGAATTGACAGCCGATAAAATCATCATCACCAACCAGACAACCATGAGCCAATGGGATGTTGTAGCGATGATGGAAAGGCTCTCTGAAAAATTCCCTCATTCTGAAGTCCATAAAGAAATTTGCCTTGCTACACAAGTTCGTCAGGAAGCCGTTGCCGAACAGGCCGGTGAAGCTGACCTGCTGATTGTAATTGGCGATCCGATGAGCAATAACTCGAACCGTCTTGCACAGGTATCACAGGACATCGCCGGCACACCGGCATACCGCATTTCCGATTTGACCGAATTGAAACTTGAATGGCTTGAAGGCGTTGAAACTGTCGGCGTAACTGCCGGTGCTTCAACTCCGACTCCGATCGTAAAAGAAGTCATGAACTTCCTGGATAAATTTGATCCAGCCGATCCGGAAACGCATGAATTGAAACGTTCGGTACCATTGAATAAAATCCTGCCGAAGATCAAACATCCGAAACCATCGGAACGTATTGAACCTTATCCGGTAGGGGAATAATTAGAAAAGCGACAACGCCCGCTTAGCTCTGAAAGGCGCGGTACACTAATAGCGAAAGCGCCATTTCTGCAAAATGCAGAAATGGCGCTTTTTGTCATATCAATTTAAATGGTTCCGTATCCACTTCTGAAGGAATAAATTCACATTGTAATTTTGTATGCTTAGCCAGATAGTCGGCTACGCCACGGATCATGACTTTCTCAACATGATGACCAGGATCGACAATATTCAAACCGATGGCTTGTGCATCCTGCGCTGTATGGAAATACATGTCGCCGGTAACATAGACGTCTGCTCCAGAACGTTTGGCCTGTGAAATGTATTTATTGCCATCGCCTCCCAGGACCGCCACTTTCTTCACTTTGTCTTCCCCATTGCCAACCATTCTGGCAAATGGCACATCGAGTTTTTCTTTCACAAATTCAGCAAAATTGCGGAGAGTCATTTCTTTCTGTAAGGTTCCCACTCTTCCCAAACCCATCGGCAGCTCTTTATTTTCCAAAGTGAATACATCATATGCAACTTCCTCATAGGGATGTGCGGCAATCATAGCGCGAATAACGCGGTCTTTTTCCGCTTTACGGACCACCACTTCAATTTTCGACTCTTCGGTCACTTCCATTTTGCCTGATTCCCCGATATACGGATCAGCATCTGCTGTCGGCCGGAAACGTCCTGTACCTGACAGCGTATAACTGCAATGTTCGTAGTCGCCAATTGCTCCCGCGCCGGCTTTGCCAAGTGCGTCCCGCAATTGCTCTTCATGGCTTTCAGGCACGAAAACAGCAATTTTAACTAACTCCGCTTCATATGTCTGGACAAGTATATTCGTGTTCTGAAGGTCTAATGCCTGCGCTAAAAGATCGTTGACGCCACCGTCAGCCACATCAAGATTGGTATGGGCAGCATAAACGGCAATATCATGCTTAATCAGCTTTTCCATCAGTTTACCCTGTGGAAAATCTGTCTGAAGATTTTTCAAGGGACGAAAGATCGGTGGATGGTGTGCAATAATCAGTTCAGCTTTTTTACTGATTGCTTCATCCACCACCGATTCGTTGACATCAAGTGTCACGAGAACCCGCTCTACTTTTTTATTCAATGTCCCCACATGCAAACCGATTGGATCTCCTTCCATTGCCAGATACTTCGGAGACCATTTTTCAAACTCCTCGATAATTTGCTGGCCGTTAGGTATTTTCACCATGCAGCACCTCTTCCGTTAACTGAATTTTATGGATAAGCTCCTGTTTTTTTGCGAGGATCTCTACAGTTTGTTCAGTTGTTTCCATCGTCAGGAGGATCCGTTTCCACTGTGAACTTTCCCTGTCCCACTTCTCCATAAACACTGATGACTTTTCAGTCATGAGGAAAGGCCCCATCAAGAGTTCCTGCTCATTATAGGAGACTGGAGACGAAGAAGGTTCTAGAACAAGTATTTCGTAGATTTTATCGTTTTCTTTCAGTATTTCTTCTCCAATAATTGACCATCCATTTGCGGCTGCCCATTCACGAATCGCTTTGGCATGGACGTTCGGCTGCAAGACCAGACGCTCGACCCCTGCCAGCTTCTCTTTGCCGTCATCCAATATGGAAGCGATCAATGGCCCCCCCATGCCAGCTATTGTCACAGCTGTTACACCATCAGCAGATTCAACTGCCGCCAGTCCATTTGCCAGCCTGACTTCGATGACGTCGCTCAGACCTTCCTGACGCACTTGGTTTCTTGCTGATTCAAAAGGGCCTTTAACAACTTCACCGGCAATGCCTTTTTGAATGTCGCCATTTAAAGCCAGATAGCACGGAAGGTAGGCATGGTCACTGCCGATATCAGCCAGTACTGCTTTTTTAGGAACATAAGCGGCCACCCGTTTTAATCTTTCCGATAATTGTTGCGCATTCATCCAAAATCCTCCATTTGACAGAAAAACCCTTAGCTCCAGAAGAACTAAGGGTTTTTTGCTATTATTCTCCGAGTGATAGTACCCACTCAGCCATTGCTGGAATGTTATCAGCTTCAACTAAGCCTGGTGGCATAGTGCCTTTACCGTTTGCAATGACATCTTCAATTTCTTCTTGAGACATTTCAGTATCAATCAATGATGGCCCAACTCCGCCTTCATAGCTTGAACCGTGGCATGAAATACAGCTTTCCTGCGCTTTAGCTTCCGGGTCAAATTCTCCTGCACTTGCAGTATCATCTTCTCCAGTTGCTCCTGCCTCTTCATTTCCTTCAGCTGCGTGTTCTTCAGCAATTTCAGCTTCGTTGCCGACGCCTTCCAATGATAGGAAGAAAATCAAGCCGATACCGAAAGCCATGATTAAGATATAAGGTACAATTGCATTTTTTTGCATCCGTTACCCCTCCCTCTTCAAGTTCTGCAAATGATAGTATTCGTATCATTCATTATTGTACTGTATTATGCCCGAAACCGAAAGACATAACGGAGAAGTTTTAACTGTTTGTGACAAATTCAGTAATTTAACAGCCAATTTGCCTCGCGATGACCATACGTTGAACTTCTGAAGTACCTTCACCGATTTCAAGAAGTTTAGCGTCACGCATATAGCGCTCCACTTCATATTCTTTCATGTAGCCGTAGCCGCCGTGGATCTGGATCGCTTCATCTGCCACTTCCATCGAAATTTCAGATGCGTAAAGTTTTGCCATGGAAGCTTCTTTTGTAAATGGACGGCCTTGATCTTTCAGCCATGCAGCTTTATAGACCATGTTCCGAGCCAATTCAATCTTCATTGCCATATCAGCCAATTTGAATTGGGTGATCTGGAATTCGGAAAGCGTCTTGCCGAATTGCTTGCGCTCTTTGGAATAAGCCAAAGCTTTGTTGAAAGCACCTTGCGCAATCCCGACCGCCATTGCGGCAATCCCGATACGTCCGCCGTCAAGCGTTACCAGGAATTGTTTGAAGCCATCTCCGCGTTTACCCAATAGATTTTCTTTTGGCACGCGGACATTTTCAAGGACCAGCTCAGTCGTATTCGACGAATGAAGACCCATCTTTTCGTAATTATCAATGATAGTGAAACCTTCAGCATCTGTCGGAACGATGATTGCACTGATTTCTTTCTTGCCGTCGTTCATTCCTGTAATTGCTGTAATCGCCAAATGCTTCGCATGGCTGGCGTTTGTAATATATACTTTCGAACCGTTGATAACCCAGTCATCCCCGTCTTCGATTGCACGCGTTTCAGTTCCGCCAGCATCAGATCCGGCATTTGGTTCTGTTAATCCGAACGCGCCGAATGATTCACCCGAACAAATCGGAGCCAGGTATTTTTCTTTCTGGTCATCCGTGCCGAACAGATTAAGCGGTGCTCCGCCAAGTGAAATGTGAGCGGAATAAGTGATTCCTGTAGAAGCGCAAACACGGCTCAATTCTTCGGTGACAATTGCAAAACTAGTCGTATCGGCGCCAGCGCCGCCGTATTTTTCATCAAACGGCAATCCCATCATCCCCATGTCGGAAAGCTGTTTGAAAATTTCTTTCGGAAATTCCTTGCTTCTGTCCCGGTCGACAGCTCCTGGAGCCACAACCTTGTCGGCAAATTCCTTCATCGTTTTCTTAATCATCTGTTGTTCTTGCGTTAAATCGAAATTCATTTTTTTACATCCCCTTTAATCTGAATACGCTTACAATATTCATTATATAGCTAAAATTCCGTCAAACTCAATAGATAAGGTGAAAATGACAAGGTTTCCTATGAAAATAAAAAAACCGTTCCTCATATATACATGAGAAACGGCGGTGCTTATTCTAAAAAGTCTTTCAAACGTTTGCTTCTTGATGGATGGCGAAGCTTGCGAAGAGCTTTGGCTTCGATTTGGCGGATACGCTCGCGTGTTACACCGAATACTTTACCGACTTCTTCAAGTGTGCGAGTACGTCCGTCATCAAGTCCAAAACGCAGGCGCAAGACATTTTCTTCACGATCCGTCAATGTATCAAGGACATCTTCGAGCTGCTCTTTCAAGAGCTCATAAGCAGCGTGGTCAGACGGCGACTGTGCGTCAGAATCCTCGATGAAATCACCAAGATGCGAATCGTCTTCTTCACCAATCGGTGTTTCAAGAGATACTGGCTCTTGGGCAATTTTAAGGATTTCACGTACTTTTTCCGGTTGAAGATCCATCTCTTCACCGATTTCTTCCGGTGATGGCTCACGGCCAAGATCTTGAAGCAACTGACGTTGAACACGGATTAATTTATTGATGGTTTCAACCATATGCACTGGAATCCGGATTGTGCGGGCCTGGTCAGCAATTGCACGGGTTATCGCCTGACGGATCCACCATGTAGCATAGGTACTGAATTTGAACCCTTTTGAGTAGTCGAATTTCTCAACTGCTTTGATAAGGCCCATATTCCCTTCCTGGATGAGATCCAGGAACAGCATGCCGCGACCAACGTAACGCTTGGCAATACTTACAACGAGACGCAAGTTCGCTTCAGCGAGACGTTTTTTAGCTTCTTCATCACCTTGCTCGATCAGTTTCGCAAGACGCACTTCTTCTTCTGCTTTCAAAAGGTCGACACGGCCGATTTCTTTCAGATACATACGGACAGGATCGTTGATTTTTACGCCTGGAGGAACACTCAAATCATTCAGGTCGAATTTTTCCTCAGTTGGTTTCATCAGGCGATCCAAATGTTCTTCATCATCTGATTTTCTTTCGAGCTCAATGCCATGGCCTTCCAATTGATCGATGAACTCTTCCACTTGGTCGGACTCCATCTCAAATACCGCTAATTTATCAGCAATTTGCTCGTAATTAAGTTCACCGCTCTTTTTGCCGGCCTCTATTAATTGTTTCTTAGCTTCCTCGACACTCACTTCCGGACCTTCAGTAGTCAATGGTACGTTACTTGCTTCAACTTCATTTTGGCGATCAGACTTTTCAGCCATTCGACTTCCTCCTTTAAAAACCGGAATTAAACTATAGCGACTTTCGTAAAGCAATCACTTCTTGGGCAAGAAGCAAAGCACGCTTCAGATCATGCTGTTTTTCCGCTTCTTTTGATTGCTGTATCTTCAATGAGATTTCCTGCTCTATCCGATGCTTGCCCAGATGTTTCAGGCAATCGGAAATTTCTTCATCAGGATGGTCTGGGTCCCGTTCTGAAAGGGCGGTTTCCATCACCAATTTCCGGAGTTCCGGGTCCTGGAGCGTTTCGAGAAACTTGTGGAAATCCGCTTTATTCCATTCTTCATAAAAACCGAGCAATTGCACGTAAATTGCCTGGAACTCTTCACTGATGAAAGGAATTCCGTCCTGCTGAGCCAGTTTATCCATGACGGAAGCGTCTGCCAGCGCATGCGCCAGCAAGAGACGTTCTGCCCGGTGCAATGATGTGACCTTTTTAGGTTCACGCCTTACTGCCTGTACAGGCGCTTCCGGACGGTTCCTTTCAACTGACTTGTTCTCCAGTTTGCGGTAATGCTGCAAAATCGCTTCCTGGGACAGTCCTGTTTCGGTGGATAATTGTTTAATATAAAGATCCCTTTCCAGTGGTGTTGACCGCCCTGCCAATAATTGCAGGACTTCCTGAATATATTGGAGCAGATCATTTTCATACTGGAAATTCTTATGGCGCCTAGCGTGCATCATGGCAAAAGCAATGAATGCATGGGGCTTGCCAATGATCTGTTCCTTAAAAGCTTCGCTGCCGTTTTCGCGGACATAATCATCCGGATCCATTTTCCCAGGCAATACAGCAACTTCCACTTTGAACTTTTCTTCATTCAGCGCAATAGCAGCACGTTTCGCTGCTTCCCATCCGGCGTCATCGCCGTCAAAGCATATGACGACTTCCTGCGCAAAACGTTTCATAATACGGATGTGCTGGGCGGTCAGGGATGTTCCCATTGTCGCAAGCGCATTATCGACTCCCGCTTTGCCCGCTGCTATAACGTCCATAAACCCTTCGAAAAGAACGATTTTCCTGTTCTTGCGAATTGAACCTCTCGCCAAGTGAAAATTATAGAGGACCTGGCTTTTTTGAAAAACAGGCGATTCAGGACTGTTCATATATTTGGCTTCCTGTTTCGTGTTTTCCATAATTCTGCCGGAAAACGCGATGGTTTTTCCGGTTTCGTTCATAATCGGGAACATGATACGGCCACGGAACCGATCGAAATAACCATCGGATTGTTCACGGGCGATCGCAAGTCCGCTTGAAGTCAACTCTTCTTCTGTATACCCTTTTTTCTGCAAGGCAGACGACATATAATTCCATTCCGGCAATGACCAGCCGATCCGGTATTTTTCAATCATCTCCCGGGTAAATCCCCGATTTTCGAGATAATCGAGTGCCGCTTGCCCTTCTTCTGTATTCAACAGAATATGATGATACATATCAGCAGCAAACTCATGCATATTCACAAGCCGGTTATCAGCTTTAGACGGTGCCTCCGCTGAAACGGATGATGCGCTGATTTCTATCTCATGCCCTGTCCGCTGACCTAGTCTCGATAAAGCTTCCTGAAAAGAAAGGTTTTCGATATCCATCAGGAATGTTATAACATTGCCGCCAGCGCCGCAGCCGAAACAGTGAAAAATCTGTTTATCGGATGTGACGGAAAACGACGGGGTGCTTTCACCATGGAATGGACACAGTCCAAACCAGTTTCGGCCCCTTTTGGTCAATTGGACATATTCACCGACAACATCCACAATATCCGCAGAAGAGCGGATTTGTTCAATCACTTCTTCTGGTATCCGACTGGACACAATTATCACCATCTTTTTTTGCTTAACATACTTAATTCGAGATACAGCGGCAAATTCCTTCATGTTTCAATAAAAATGTGAAGGAATCAATTTAGTCTATCTTATTGCTTTAGCCACAATTCTTCATTATAAAACTCTTTTAAAGAAAAATCCACAAATAAAGCAGAAAAACCTCCTTTCCAGGCGGCTTTTCTACTTGGTTTATTTCAATTTGCTCATTATCAGGTTTGCAGTTTCTTCAACAGCCCGATTTGTCACATCAATCACTTCACAATTTATCTTCTCGACAATTTTGTTAAAATGAATGATTTCCTCATGGATGCGCTGGATTTTTGCATAGTTGGCATCGTCGTTCAAACCAAGGGCAATGAGTCTTTCTTTTCGAATGTGGTTGAGTTTTTCAGGGGAAATGACCAGTCCGAAGCATTTCTCCGGAGCCACTCTGAATAATTCTTCCGGGGGATCCACTTCTGGAACCAGCGGGACGTTCGCTACCTTCAGGCGTTTATGTGCCAGGTACTGTGAAAGCGGAGTCTTCGATGTTCTCGAAATACCCACCAGTACAATATCGGCCATCAGGATCCCTCTTGGATCACGGCCGTCATCGTATTTCACCGCAAACTCGATGGCTTCGACTTTTTTGAAATAATCATCATCCAATTTTCTTACCAGTCCCGCCTCTTCAAGCGGTTCAGCGTTCAGCTCCACTTTCAGCGCATCAAGCAATGGCCCCATCAAATCCACTGCAGTTACACTAAGTCTTGCAGTTTCAGTCACAATAAATTCACGCAATTTATTTGAGACAAGTGTATAAACAACAAAAGCACGCTGATCTGCTGCCATATGAATGATGTCTCTCACTTGGTCAATTGAATCGATATATGGAAACCGTTTCAAGGAGACATTTTGATCAGGATTCAGATACTGGCTGACTGCAGCTTTAGCCACCAGTTCTCCTGTTTCTCCCACTGAATCGGAAATCACGAATACTCGCAGTAGATTCATCTAATATTCACCTCATAATTCATGGCTTTCGGATAAGGACAAAAATGCCCGGGTAATATTTGTTTTCGTTATGCGCCCTACGACTTTCAAACCATTCGCCAGTTCTTCAACGACCGGCAGCGCATCAATTTGCTGATTGATCAACCGGTTCGCCACTTGGATCAGGGAATCGGTTTTAAAGCAGTACGTAATATTCGGCATCCTTGTCATGATGATATGTACGGGAATGGCTGTCAAATCCTGGCTGCCTATACTTGTACGCAGTAAATCCTTGCGGGATAAAACGCCTGTAAGCAAGGAATTTTTATCCACGACAAACAATGTGCCCACATCATCCAGGAACATTTGGCTGATGGCGTCATAGACACTGACATTTTCCCTGACAACAACTGGAATCGACTGGAAGTCTTTGACCTTCATATTATTCATCGTGTCGGTCACATCATGGCCTGGTTTTTTGCCTGAATAAAAATAGCCGACCCGAGGACGTGCGTCCAGGAATCCAGCCATAGTCAGAATGGCAAGGTCAGGCCGCAATGTTGCACGCGTCAGATGAAGGCGCTCAGCTATTTGCTCACCCGTTATCGGACCATTCCCTTTGACGATGCGCAATATCTCTTCTTGTCTTTTATTGAGTTCGATCGGACTCACCGCCTCAAAATATGTGTTATACTCAATGATGATTATTATATACTAATTAGAGCGATATTGCGAAGAAAAGTTTAGCGTGGTACAATACTTTAAGATTCTATAACAGGCAATGAAAGATCTATAAGTACTGCCACAGGAGCGAGCGGGGACAGTGTAAGCCCGCATCGGCAGGAAAAGGCAATCTGGAGCCATATTTCTTTAAGAGGGCTGCAACAGCAGCCAATCGGGGTGGAACCGCGGGTCATAACGTACTCGTCCTCGGACTTTATGTCCGGGACGTGTGCGATTTTTTATTTTATGGAGGTAATTTTTATGTCAATGGAAGATGTAGTATCGTTAGCAAAACACAGAGGCTTTGTATTTCCGGGCTCAGAAATTTATGGCGGCCTGGCAAACACGTGGGATTACGGTCCGCTTGGCGTCGAACTGAAAAACAATATCAAAAAAGCATGGTGGAAAAAATTCGTTCAGGAATCGCCTTATAATGTCGGACTTGATGCCGCAATCCTGATGAATCCAAAAACATGGATCGCTTCCGGCCACGTCGGCAACTTCAATGATCCGATGATCGACTGCAAGAGCTGTAAATCACGCCTCCGCGCAGACAAATTGATCGAAGAGGCTTTGGATGCCAAAGGAATCGAAATGATCGTAGACGGCCTGTCATTCGACAAAATGGCTGAATTGATCGAAGAACATGCAATCGACTGCCCTGTCTGCGGCAAACATGATTTCACGGAAATCCGCCAGTTCAATTTGATGTTCAAGACTTTCCAGGGTGTCACAGAAGCATCCACAAACGAAATCTTCCTGCGTCCTGAAACGGCTCAAGGGATTTTCGTTAACTATAAAAATGTACAGCGCTCGATGCGCAAAAGAATGCCCTTCGGGATTGCACAGATCGGCAAGAGTTTCCGAAATGAAATCACACCGGGCAACTTCACATTCCGCACACGTGAATTCGAACAGATGGAACTTGAATTCTTCTGCAAACCGGGTGAAGACTTGGAGTGGTACGCGTATTGGCGCGATTTCAGCAAAAACTGGCTGTTGAACCTCAACATGTCTGAAGATAATATGCGTCTTCGCGAACACGATGCAGATGAACTTTCCCATTATTCGAATGCGACAGTCGATATAGAGTATAAATTCCCATTCGGCTGGGGTGAACTATGGGGCATCGCTGACCGCACCGATTTTGACTTGAAGCGCCATATGGAACATTCGGGTGAAGACTTCAATTATATCGATCCGATCACCAACGAACGTTTCGTCCCTTATTGCATCGAACCATCACTCGGTGCTGACCGTGTCACCCTTGCCTTCCTTGTTGATGCCTACCACGAAGAAGAGCTTGATAATGACGACAAGCGCACCGTATTGAAATTCCACCCGGCACTGGCTCCTTATAAAGCCGCTGTCCTTCCTTTGTCCAAGAAACTGGCTGAAGGCGCTACTGAAGTATTCGCTGATTTGGCGAAGCATTTCATGGTTGATTACGATGAATCCCAGTCTATCGGTAAACGCTACCGCCGCCAGGATGAAATCGGTACACCGTTCTGCGTCACTTATGATTTCGATTCAGTCGAAGACGGCCAAGTAACTGTGCGCCACCGCGATTCCATGGAACAGGTGCGCATGCCGATCGCTGAAGTACAGGCATATATTGAAAAGCATATTCAGTTTTAATGAAGAAAAAAAGAAAAAGACCCACCAAAGACTATTCGTCTTGGTGGGTTTTCAAGCTTTCGAGAAGCTGATGCTTCTCCAATCATTTCGCTTTCGGCGGACGCGTTCCGCGGGGAGCGGCCTGAGCCTTCTCACTCGCCTTGCTCGCTCCGGGGTCTCAGGACTCGCTCTTGTTCCCGCTGGAGTCGCCGCCTGACGCTTCATTTTGGTTTTGTGTAAAACGAAGAATCAGCTTCTTCAGATAATAAAAACGAAAGATTCTTCTTAAGTAGAAAGCAAACTGAGAGATGGAGCAAAACAGCGAAGACTCCTGGGGGACCAAGCGAAGTGCTGAGATCCACTCGGGCGAAGTGTAACGAGCCCGAGTTAGCTCAGCGCGAGCCCCCGGAAAGCGCAGCTGTTTTGCGGAATATCGGTTTTACATACTTTATCTTTCACAACTAGCAAAAGACCCGCCAAAGACTATTCGTCTTTTGGCGGGTCTTCTTTCTTCGGCAAAAACTCCGGAGTGCGTTCAAGCTGCTCCAGAAATTTTCTCGACTTCAGCCGGATTCCGGCCTGTTCTTCATAAATCGTACGGACAATCTGCTTCAATAATGATTTCGATTCTTTTTTCAGTGTCAGCGAACCGACACGTTCAATCGGCACAAAATAGAAAGTACGGATTAATTTCACAAGAGCAGGGCTCAAGCGGATGATATAAGGATCGATATGAAAGCAGCGATGGCAAAGGAAGCCGAGCTCCTGAAAAGAAAAAGCAAACTCCCCTTCCGTCGCCCCGCAATTCGCACATTCGTGCAGCGTCGGGGCAAGACCAGCCGTCTGCAGCATTTTCCATTCGACGAATAAAGTAATCGCCTCAGGATCATAGCCTTCTTCGATTGCATGGAGCGCCTGAAACAGCATCTCGTAGATGCCCGGCTGCGGCTCATCCTGTTCCGTCAGCCTGTCGACGAGTTCTGTAACGTAGCTCGCATAGGCCGTCGACATGATATCTTCGCGAATATGGCGCAACGATTCCAATTGATCGCCTGCTTGCAGCGTGCCCATTCCTTTACCTTTATAAATTGAATAAGTACCGTGCGTAAAAGGCTGGGTAATGGCAGCCAGCCGGCTTGCGGGCTTTTTGGCACCTCTCGCCATGCAGGTGATCTTCCCTGCTTCGCGGGTGAACAAGGTGACAATTTTATTGTTTTCACCATATGGCATCGTACGAATGACGATACCCTCTAATTGACTCTGCATGGAGACTACTCCTTAGTATTCATCGTCTCTGAATCCAAAATCACGCAAATGAAGGGATTTATTGCGCCAGTCTTTCTGCACTTTCACCCATAGTTCTAAATAGACTTTTGACCCCAGCAGGTTTTGGATATCCTGGCGGGCACGCGAACCGATCTCTTTCAGTAAAGCACCTTTTTTGCCGATGACAATGCCTTTTTGTGAATCACGTTCGACCATGATGGTTGCCTGAACGCGGACCATTTCAGGATTTTCCTCATCTGGTGCAATCTTTTCAATGACCACAGCGATCGAGTGAGGAATTTCTTCCCGCGTCAGGTGAAGCGCTTTTTCGCGGATCAATTCAGAAATGATGAAGCGTTCCGGATGATCCGTGACCTGGTCAGCCGGATAGTACTGCGGGCCTTCCGGCAGACGTTCTGAAATCTTGGCAAGCAGATTTTCCACATTATTGCCCTGTAAAGCAGAAATCGGAATCGCTTCCGCGAAATCGAACTCATTGCGGTAAGACTCAATAATCTTCGGCAGATCGTCCGGATGTACCTGATCGATTTTATTCAATACCAGGAATACCGGCACTTCAATGCCTTTCAGCATATCAAGGACGTAGCGGTCCTGTTTGCCGATGCGGTCAGCCGCACTTGCGACAAACAACAGCACATCCACTTCGCGGAAGGTGTTTTTAGCGACTTTCAACATGAAATCGCCCAGTTTATGGCGAGGTTCGTTGATCCCTGGTGTGTCGATGAAAACCATCTGGCTATCATTGGTCGTTACGACACCCTGGACTTTATTGCGCGTAGTCTGCGGCTTATCGCTCATGATCGCAATTTTTTGGCCAACCACACGGTTAAGGAACGTCGATTTCCCGACATTCGGACGGCCGATGATGGAAATGAAACCTGATTTGAAGCCGTTATTTTCCTGCTGCATATTTAAGATCCTCCGGTGTAAAAGCTCCCGGCAATAGTTCGCTGATTGTCGTATCCTGAACATCGCCTTTTAGATTAGTTAGATAGACCGGCATATCCGGATCACAGAATTCAGCCAGTACCTGGCGGCATGCGCCACATGGAGAAACCGGCCCTTCCGTATCAGCTGAAACAGCCAATGCTGTAAATGTATGGTCACCTTCCGAAACAGCTTTGAACATCGCTGTGCGCTCTGCGCAGTTCGTCATGGAATAACCGGCGTTTTCGATATTGCATCCCAGATAGACTTTGCCGTCTGAAGTCAGCAAGGCAGCGCCAACGGGGAATTTTGAGTAAGGCACATATGCGTTATCACGTGCCGCTATTGCTTGTTCCAATAATTGTTCTTTTTCCATCTCAATCACCTCTATAAAGATTAAAACCATTTTGGTAAAAATATTAATAATCCAATTATAGCACTTGCAATCGCAAATACCAAAACGGCGCCTGCTGCCATATCCTTTGCCTGCTTGGCCAAAGGATGCAAATCAGGACTGGCGAGGTCCACAATTCTTTCCATTGAAGAATTGAACATTTCAAAAGCGAGCATTCCCCCGATCACCAGGGCGATAACCATCCATTCGACTGCGGATAATCCTGTCAACAGACCTGCAATCACAACGATGACAGCTGCTGTAAAGTGGAACCGGATATTCTGCTCGCTTTTAAGAGCAGCCCGGATGCCGGCATAGGCAAACACGAAAGAACGGAAAAACCTAATTGCCTTCATAGCCATCACGCGTGATGCCGAGCGAATTCAAAATCACGTCCTGTTTGGCGAACATTTTCTTCTCATCTTCATCGTTCATGTGGTCATAGCCAAGGAGATGCAGAAATCCATGGACTGCCAAAAAACCTAATTCACGCTCGAAAGAATGGCCATAATCGGCTGCCTGTTCTTTGGTACGGTCCAGTGAAATGATGATGTCACCCAGTACTCTTGGTTCGTCTATTCCCTGTATCGCGACTTCCCCTTCACCTGGCTCTTCCATAGCAAATGAAATAACATCCGTCGGCTGATCTTTATCCCGGTATTCACGGTTGATATCACGGATCATTTCATTGGTTACAAAACTGATGGATACCTCCGCGTCCTCAATATTTTCTTCAGTTGCTGCATGCTGAAGGATTTTCTCCACAAATTGAATATCGCTTTCTTTCAACGTTTCGGTTTCGTCCATAAAGTCGATGGTTAACATGCCGAAAACCTCCTTTTACTCTTTATCTTTCGGGTACTCGATTCTGGTATGGAAAATACCGTTCAGCGTTTCACACATGACGTTCTTGATGGTCTTCAATTCCTTCATCGTCAAATCGCATTCATCAAATTGCCCGTCTTTCAGTTTATCTTCAATTATGGAATCCACCAATTTTTTTATCTTTTCTGATGTCGGCTCCTTCATTGAACGGACCGCCGCTTCAATACTGTCCGCGGCCATAATGACCGCGTTCTCCCTAGTTTGGGGCTTCGGTCCATTATAACGGTAATCTTCTTCCTTAACAGCTGGATTCTTTTCTTTTTCTTTATAATAGAAGAACTTCAATAAGCTGGTTCCATGATGCTGGTCAGCGATATCAATAATCTCTTTCGGCATCTTGTATTTTCTCAGCATTTCCGCTCCTTGAGCACCGTGCGCTAGAATAATGTCCCGGCTTGTCTGAGGTGGGAGTGAATCGTGAGGATTTGCTATATTCACCTGATTCTCAATGAAATACTGCGGCCGCTTTGTTTTGCCGATATCATGGTAATAACAGCCAACTCTCGCCAAAAGGCCGTTTGCACCAATCGCTTCACAGGAAGCGTCCGCCAAGTTAGCCACCATGACACTGTGGTGGTAAGTTCCCGGAGTTTCTGTCAGTATTTTTTTGAGAAGCGGATGGTTCGGATTGGATAACTCGATTAACCGCATCGGCGAAATCAATCCGAATGCCCATTCGAAAAACGGCAGCAATCCGATGGTTAAAGCACCCGATAATAATCCCGAAATAATTGCCGCTGTAAAGTAAAACCCGACTTCAGCCATATCATACTGGCTTTGCGAAATCAGCAGATAAAAACCGATGAAAAGGGCATTGACTACAGCGACAAACAGGCTCGTCTGCAAAAGTCTTGCCCGACGATCGTCGCGTTCGATCAAATAGATGCCAGCTAGTCCGCCAAAAATAATGTACAACACAACTTCCATCTGCAGGATCGGTGAATATGAATTTTGCAGGATGAGCCCCGCACTCGCAGCGGTGATGAAAGTCACTAAAATAGCGGTTCTTTCATTAATCAGCATACGGACGATCATGCCCGCTAAAGCGGTCGGGAAAAGAAACGATATTTCCACATCAAAATTACTGCTGACCGCATTAAGCAATTTCATCAGCGTCAAACTTATTGTCACTGTCGCTGCCAATACCAATAAAGCCGTCATTTTCTTTTGTTCGGATTCTTTAGAGCGCAGCACTACTATTAATAATAGCCCCATTACAATCAACACAAACAGCAGGAGACCTAATGCCGGTTTTAAATCAGTCTGGTTGTCGGTCATACCGGCAAGTTCCAATTGACGGTAGACTTCCCTGTCGATTACTTGCCCTTCCTGTACAAGAACCTGCCCCTGCAGGATCTTAGTGGGCTCCACACTTTCACGCGCCTGCTTGAGCTGTGCTTCTGTCAGACTCTCATCAACGGTTTCATTGGCCATGACGCCGAATCTGCCGATATTTACCGCTGCCTGAAGGACGGATGCCGGAATTTCCTCATTATTCCGGAGCATCTGTTCAACTTCATTTCGCTTTGCGGTAAGATCATCTTCCCTGACTGGAGACGCTAAAACATTCTCAATGAGACTTTCGATTTCTTGCTGTATTTCTATGAGGCGCGCATCTGATAAGGTCAACAATGAACGAAGCATATCATCTGTAAGCCGCAAGCCATTTTCGCTCATCTCCATCAAACGGGTCGTTTCCCGCAGTTCAGTTACCATGTCCTGCAGTTCAGCCGGTTCTTTGCCATCTTCACCCTCGGCTTCCATGCTTTTCGCATCTTGTACATAGGCAAATAATGAAGAAATTACAGCGGCTTGATTGGTTGCGAGTTCATCATTGAATTTGTAACTTGGTGTCAGCTCTGCGGCAGCCCGTTGCCTTTCCAGTTCGGTTTTAACGGGATCTTCGACCGTTTTGGATGACCGGATTGTTTCATCCGATAATTGAAAGAGTTCAATATTATATGTATCACCTTTAATAGTGCTGTACAGAAAACTGAAAAGAATGATTCCTATCAAAAAAATCATCGAAAATGAGAAGACTCTAAAACCAGCTTTTTCATAAATCGCCCGTATCCTTGTGACCATCCAACCACCTCACTCTTAGTACTTCCATCATATCAATATCAGTCCTTGATTTCACGATATTTCCGAATTATTTCCAAAGTTTGCTAAATAGAACTTGAGAATAAGAAAAACCAGCCTTAAATCGGCTGGTTTTCGTAGGCGTCTATAATTTTGGAAACTAACGGGTGACGGACGACATCTCCGCTTTCGAGATACATAAATTGGATCCCGCTGACTCCCTGAAGGATTTTTTCCGACGCAATCAAACCTGATTCCGCTCCCCGCGGCAAGTCAATTTGCGTTTTGTCTCCGGTGATAATCATTTTTGAACCGAAACCAAGCCTGGTCAGGAACATCTTCATCTGAGCTTTTGTAGTGTTCTGTGCTTCATCCAGGATGACGAAAGCTTCATCCAGTGTTCTTCCGCGCATATAAGCTAGAGGCGCTACTTCGATTGTTCCGCGTTCGATAAACCGGTTCGTTTGCTCAACACCCAGAACATCGTGCATTGAATCATAAAGCGGGCGCAAATACGGATCGACTTTTTCCTTTAAGTCCCCTGGAAGGAAACCTAAGCTTTCACCTGCTTCAACGGCGGGACGGGTTAATATTATCCGTTTCACATGACCGTTTTTCAGTGCCTGGACTGCCATGACTACTGCCAGATAGGTTTTACCCGTTCCTGCAGGTCCGACGGCAAATGTCAGGTCTTTACTGCGGATGGCGCGAATATAATGACGCTGTCCAATTGTTTTTGCACGGATTATCTTACCGGCAGCGTTTCTGGCAATTTCTTCATCATACAATTCGGCAAAATACTCTATAGTTCCAGACTTGGCCATTTCGATAGCGGATACGATATCACGCTGGTCGATATTGATCCCTTTACGGATCACTTTCAGTAATTGTTCTATTAATAACTTCCCGGTAGCTTTGCCCTCTTCTGAACCAGAAAGCTTAATGACTTCACCACGGGTAATGATTTGTATATCTAAAGCTTCTTCGATTAATGTCATGTGGTTATCGGATATACCAAGCAGAAGCACCGCTTCATTCGGGTCTTTCACATGAAGTTCTAATAATTCATTCTCTGTCATTCGGACACTCCTTGGTTGAGTTATTTATTCTGATTTAACTCTATCATTAAACAGGAATAACTGTAAAATATTATCCCAGTTATTAAGTTTACATAATAATAATATGAATAAAATAAAATCAAAAAAACCGCTCAAGGATTTAAATTCCTTGACCGGCTTTTTCGCTGATATATTTTTCTATTATTTGCGTTTCGCTTTTGGCGGCATAAACACTTCTGCCAGAATAATGGCTTTTTGTGCTTCGCTTTGTGTTAACGGAAAAGGACTGCGATTTTCTGCAGCAGGTTGTGTACGCACCGGCTGAACCGGCTTCTGATGAGCCGATAATCTGCCGCCGATCTCTTTAGCGGCTACCGGAGTGGCCTGCCGGTCCGGTCTGCGGCTAGTGTGCCGTTCGACAACTTCCCGGGCAACTTCTTTAACCTGTTCCTTTTTATCGGCTTCAGGATTCATTTGCGCCTGGAATTCACCATAAACCTCTTTAGCGTAATCTTCCATCCGTTTAAAGCCGCCCTGGGCACGGCCCCTGGTATTCGGCTGACTATCAGATGAACGTTTCGGCGAAGAGCCGCCTTCTTCTTTCTTTTTACCGCCGAAAAACGCGCTTACCGCCATTAGTATCAATGCGACTATGAGTGGTTCCACGTGACAAACCTCCTCTGTGGATCTTTACTATTGTTCGTCATTCGACTGAGGTGTGCTTGTTTTCGCAATCGAGTCGCGCATGCCCGTATCAGCCTGTACATTTTTATAATTCACATAATCCATAACACCGATATTGCCTGTACGGAGCGCTTCAGACATTGCGAGCGGAACTTCTGCTTCTGCTTCGACAACTTTCGCTCTCATTTCCACGACTTTCGCTTTCATTTCCTGCTCGCTTGCAACAGCCATTGCACGGCGTTCTTCTGCTTTCGCCTGTGCGATTTTCTTATCGGCTTCAGCTTGCTCCGTCTGCAATTCTGCACCGATATTCTTACCGATGTCAACGTCCGCAATATCAATGGATAGAATTTCGAATGCCGTACCCGAGTCAAGGCCTTTGCCCAAAACTGTCTGGGAAATCAAATCAGGATTTTCAAGAACTTTTTTGTGGCTTGTGCTTGAACCGAGTGTGGAAACGATACCTTCACCAACACGGGCAACGATTGTTTCTTCGCCCGCACCACCGACTAGGCGGTCAATATTGGCGCGCACTGTGATACGCGCTTTCGCTTTCACTTCGATTCCGTCCATCGCAACACCGGCGATAAATGGAGTTTCGATGACTTTCGGGTTGACCGACATCTGCACGGCTTCCAAAACGTCACGTCCTGCAAGGTCAATCGCAGCGGCGCGTTCAAAAGGCAGTTCGATATTGGCACGGTGTGCAGCGATCAATGCATTTACCACGCGGTCTACGTTACCACCCGCAAGATAGTGACTTTCCAATTGGTTGATCTGCACTGTCAAACCCGCTTTTGACGCCTTGATCAGCGGGTTAACGATACGTGAAGGAATAACTCTTCGCAATCTCATCCCGATTAAAGTGAAGATGCTGATTTTGACGCCTGCAGCAAGTGCAGAAATCCATAGCGTCACCGGTACAAATGTGAAGAATATTGCCAGTACTACGATTATACCGATTATGCTGGCTCCAAGTATTATTGCATCAATTCCCATTTATTCTTCCTCCTCTTTTTTCTCCAGCTCACGAACTACAATCCGTGACCCTTCTACCTTAATAATCTTAACATTTTTACCGCGTCCGATGTAGCGGCCTTCGGAAACGGCATCAATTCGTTCGTCCCCGAAAACGATGGTGCCTGATGGCCGCAATTCTGTAGCGGTTACTGCCATTTGGCCGATCAGTTCCGGCCGGTTGGCGGTTGATACATAACCGCTCTTGGTATCAGTGGAATCCGACAGAATGATGCGGTTGAACAACTGAAGTCTTTTACCAAAGAATTTCACTAATATCACCATCCCTGAAGTTGCTGCAATCATTGCGATTAATATTGCGATAGCTGTGGTCTGAAGATCTCCGCCTGCAAGCAGGATGCTGCCGAGGACCGCTGCAATCCCTAAAATCCCCGCTACACCGCCTGGCACAAAAAATTCCAGGATCATCAAACCGAGCCCGATAATCAACAGGATAATCGATTCATATCCCGCCAGACCGGCTACAAGGTGACCATAGAAGAACAGCATCAATGATGTTAAACCGATAAATGCCGGAAAGCCAATTCCTGGCGTGAATAATTCCAGCAGCAAGCCAAGCATCGCGACAGATAAAAGAATCGGGACCACTACCGGGTTTGTCAGAAAGCGGGCAAGACTTTCAGAGAAGGTTTCATTGATATAAACCAGCTCACTGTCTTCCATTCCTTTCAGTTCCAGTAACTCCTCCAAAGAGGATGCGGTTCCTTCGGAATAGTCGACTTCTTCAGCTTCGCCCGCACGCAGCGTCAGCAATTCGCCTTCACCTGCTCTGTATTCAGGCACATCAATCGAAGCATCCGCCATAGCCAGTGCATACACGGGATTTCTGTCTGAACTTTCAGCGGCATTTGCCATAGATGACCGCCAAGCACTATCTGCTTTGTCACCTGCGGCATTGCCCGCTTGGTCAATGACTTGCGCTGCACCCATACGAGCTGAGGGATGCATGTAAATTTCATCAGCGTTGAGCGCAAGAAATGCGCCGGCAGACAGTGCATCCTGGTTGATATAGGCAATCGTCTGAATGTCGGTATCCTGCAGAAGCCGGGCAATGCCGTCCGCCGCATCGACGAATCCGCCTGGTGTGTCTATTTCAAAAATGATGGCGCCAGCATTCGCCTCTTCCGCTTCTTCAATACCACGGTCGATGAATGCCTGCAGACCTCTTTCAACTTCCGCTTCCACCGGAATTATGTAAACGGAATGGCTGTCTGCATGGAATACCGGTATCAACAGCAGCAATGCCAAAACAAACAACAATAAAGCAGTAAAGATTTTCATCTTCCTCAAAGAGCTCACCCCTTTATTTCTCCGCTTATCTATATACGAATGAGTTTGAAATCGGTTTCAAATTTCCTGTTGATTTAATTATAAATTTAAAATTCTGGAATAGCGAAGATTGCGCTTAGAGACTGCGAAGAAAATGGCCGGACCAAAAAAGTTTGGACAAAATATAAAACCGGCTGCACATTGGATGTGCAGCCGGTTTCAGCTGATCGTTCATATTTTTAAAAGTCTCATTTTAAAAGTAAGGGTCAATTAAAATTTACGTTTACGCGCAGCTTCTGATTTTAGTTTGCGTTTCACGCTCGGCTTATCATAATACTCGCGCTTTCTAACCTCTTGCATTGTTCCGGATTTAGAAACAGTGCGTTTGAAGCGGCGAAGAGCATCTTCAATCGATTCGTTTTTACGAACGGTAGTTTTTGTCATCTCTTTTTCCCTCCCTCCGAACACACGTTGAAGCAAATAACAACAAGTGTTATATACCAAAAATTATATCGTATGTTCAAACCTGAGTCAACAGTTAATAATCAGAATCCGATTTCAATCCCTGCATAATCTGCACGCCTGAGCTTGCACCGATGCGGCTTGCCCCAGCATCGATCATACCTTGGACATCCTCAAGGCTTCTGACTCCGCCGGAAGCTTTGACTCCTAAGTCTGCCCCTACAGTTTCACGCATCAGCTTCACGTCAGCTACAGTAGCGCCGCCAGTGGAAAATCCTGTTGAAGTCTTAACGAAATCCGCGCCAGCTTCTTTTGAAAGGCGTGAAGCCAAAACTTTTTCTTCGTCAGTCAACAGGCTTGCTTCGATAATCACTTTGACGATTGCTTTGCCTTTGGCAGCTTCCACAACAGCCTGGATATCATTTTTCACCAGTTCAGAATCACCGGATTTGATCGCGCCGATATTAACCACCATATCGATTTCTTCCGCTCCTTTTGCAATCGCGTCTTTAGTTTCAAACGCTTTTGTTTCAGAAGTTGAAGCTCCAAGCGGGAACCCGATTACTGTGCAGACTTTCACTTTGCTGTCTTTCAGTTCAGCAGCAGCTGTTTCTACATATGAAGGGTTAACGCATACAGAAGCAAATTCATATTCTGCAGCTTCCTTGCAAAGTTGAATCACCTGTTCTTTTGTAGATTCTGGTTTTAATAAAGTATGGTCGATATAAGATGCGATGTTTGACATTGAAATGCTCCGTTCTTAAATAGATTAGTTACTGATTTCCGTCAATGAAACACTAACGGACAAGTGTGACTTTATTGAATGGATTTTGGTAAACCGCCTTATTATTCGAATTCATATGACATTGCGGACAATGCATATAAAGGAGCGGTTTCCGCGCGAAGGATCCGCGGTCCCAATGAAGTGAACTGCGCACCAGCTTTTTTCAGGCTGGAAACTTCATTTTCAGAAATACCGCCTTCAGGTCCAAAAACAATCAATACCGTAGTTTTATCATACATTGTTTTTAAAATATCGGCAAACCGCGCCGGTGCTGATGCCCGGGCTTCCTCTTCATATGCGACGATCACCGCGTCATAAGAGTCGGCAGCTTCCAGCAATTGCTTAAAGCTATGGACGTTATGTATAACGGGGAGATGCGTCCGATGTGACTGTTCAGCAGCCTCTTTCGCAATTTTCTGGAGCCTGGAAATTTTTTTATCGCTTTTACCCGCATCCCATTTGACGATTGATCTTTCAGCCGCAAAAGGAATCATCGCGTGCATACCGAGTTCAGTGCTTTTCTGCGCAATCAGATCCAATTTATCGCCTTTTGGCAGCCCGCAGGCAATGGTCACCTGCTTGGGCATCTCTGCAGCCGCTTCAATTTCACCGTCCAGACGCACTTCTATATCCCGTTCAGCCGTAAGGATTGTCGCTGAGTAGGCTTTGCCTTCCATTACCACTATCAGCCCATCACCGGCAGTTTGGCGCATAACTTTGGCGATGTGCTTTGCATCATCGCCAGTTATTTCAGTTATGCGGTTGTCGGGAACTTTGCCATCAATAAAATATCGCTGCATCGTTGCACCCCGTTCATTCAGGTTTTTTTGAAATGATCGTAACCCAATCTTCCATCATCATAATATCCTCAATTACAAAGCCGGATCCTTCCAAAGCTTCTTTTACATCATTCTTCTTAGCGGAAATAATGCCGGACGTAATGTAATATCCACCCGGCTTCACCACTTTAAAGGCATCATCGGTGAATGACATGATGATTTCCGCCAGGATGTTCGCAACCACTACATCACCCGGTTCGTTGATGGTATCAACAAGGTTGCCGCCCGCTACAGTTACTCTGTCCTGTACTTTATTGAGTTTGACATTAATGCCTGCAGCCTTGACTGCAATATCGTCAAGATCAAGTGCATGAACTTCTTTAGCACCCAACAAGGCTGCACCAATAGCCAGGACGCCTGAACCAGTTCCGATGTCGATGACACGTTCGCCGGCTTTCACTGTCTTCTCAAGTGCCTGCAGGCTCATGACTGTTGTGGGATGGGTCCCCGTGCCAAATGCCATTCCTGGATCCAATTCAATGATCAATTCATCGCTGGAAACAGGATTGTAAGTTTCCCAAGTCGGCACAATCGTAAACCGCTGGGATATTTTGACTGGGTGGTAATATTTTTTCCAGGCGGTTGCCCATTCTTCTTCATTCACTTCGCTGATCGTCACCACGTTGGCTCCGATATTAATATCGAATGTGACAAGATTATTGACTGCCAGCTTGATCGCTTCTACGGTTTCGCCCAAAAAGCTGTTAACCGGCAAATAAGCTTTCAGGATAACGCCGTCTTTCGGGAAATCATCGGCGTTAAGTGACCAGATCTCTCCAAATTGATCTTCTCTTTCTTTGGAAAAATCATCCGAATCTTCAATGACGACTCCACTTGCACCGGCTTCGTGCAGAATATTCGAAACGGATTCAATCGCTTCGTTCGTCGTATGGATGGATAGTTCTGACCATTTCACGTGCAAACAGCTCCTTTAATCGCCTTTGATTGTTCGTTTGATTTTATCGAATAAAGAACTTTCCTGTTCTTCCGGGATGTCTCCGCTAATTTCAGCGAATTCTCTCAATAATTGGCGCTGTTTTTCGCTGAGTTTCGTCGGTGTTTTCACTCGGATAATGACGTGCTGATCACCGATGCCATAACCGTGGACATTTTTCACGCCTTTGCCTTTCAGACGGAATCTCGCGCCGCTTTGCGTACCGGCTGGAATTTTCAATTTCACTTTGCCATGAACCGTCGGCACTTCGATTTCATCGCCAAGTGCGGCCTGTGGGTATGTGAGACCCAATTCCAAATAGATATCGTCGCCTTCACGTTCAAATTCTTTATGCGGTTTCACGCGGAATACGACATAAAGATCTCCGGATGGTCCACCATTGTGGCCAGGGCCGCCTTGTCCGCTGACACGCAATTGCTGCCCGTCATCGACACCTGCAGGAATGCTGACTTTGATCTTTTTAACTTTGCGCACTTTGCCTGCACCTTTACAAGTTTGGCATTTCTCTTCGATAATCTGCCCGGTTCCTTCACAGTGCTGGCAGGCTCTGCGGTTTACCATACGGCCGAAAGGTGTATCCTGGGTTACATTCAACTGGCCGGTTCCTTCACAATAAGGACACGTTTTCTTCTTCGTGCCAGGTTTTGCTCCGGAGCCGTCACATGTATCACAATTTTCTTCTTTAGGAATTTCAACTTCTGTCTCTTTGCCGAATACAGCGTCCATGAAATCAATCGTCATGGAATATTGCAGATCGTCCCCTTTACGCGGCGCGTTCGGGTCGCGGCGTCTTGTTCCGCCTCCAAAGAATGTGCTGAAGATATCGTCGAAACCGAAACCTTCCGCTCCTCCGAATCCACCGCCGCCAAAGCCTTGGTTCGGATCCTGATGACCGAATTGATCGTATTGCGCTCGTTTCTGCTCATCGCTCAATACTTCATAGGCTTCTTTTACTTCCTGGAACTTCTCAGAAGCATTTGCTTCCTTATTAATATCCGGATGGAATTGCTTTGACAATTTCCGGTATGCTTTTTTGATTTCTTCCTTGGATGCTGTTTTGGAAACACCAAGCACCTCATAATAATCTCGCTTATTCATATGTCACTCTCCCTCTAACAATCAACTGTAATTGTACACGGTTAGGTTTGGTGTTGCAAAGACATTGAAAAAGCCAAAGCATGTTGCTTTGCTTTGACTTTTTCGGGTCTTCCTTATTGCTTGTCTTTATCGTCGTTAACTTCTTCAAATTCTGCATCCACGATGTCATCGTTTCCGCCTGCTGCGCCTTCTTCGCCGCCTGCTGCTTGTTGTGCCGCAGCTGCCTGCTCGTAAGCTTTCATCGACAAGCCTTGCAGAATTTCATTTAATTTATCTTTTTTCTCACGGATGTCATCAGTGCTGTCGCTCTCTAGAGCAGCTTTCAGCTCATCACGCGCTTCTTCTGCTTGTTTCTTCTCTTCTTCAGTTACTACTTCACCAAGGTCGGCGATTGTTTTATCTGTTTGGAATACAGCCTGATCAGCTTCGTTGCGAAGTTCCACTTCTTCTTTCACTTTAGCGTCCGCTTCAGCGTTTTCTTCAGCTTCTTTGATCATGCGTTCGATTTCATCATCCGACAATGAAGTATTGGACTGAATTGTGATTGTTTGTTCTTTTTGAGTTCCAAGATCTTTCGCTTTAACGCTTACAATACCGTTTTTATCGATGTCGAATGTAACTTCGATTTGCGGTACGCCGCGTGGTGCTGGTGGAATATCAGCCAATTGGAAGCGGCCAAGCGTTTTGTTGGCTGCAGCCATCGGGCGTTCACCTTGTAAAACATGGATATCTACAGCTGGCTGGTTGTCAGCAGCAGTTGAGAATGTTTGTGATTTTGATGTCGGTATTGTTGTATTGCGTTCGATCAATTTCGTGAATACCCCGCCCATTGTTTCAATACCAAGTGATAATGGAGTTACGTCAAGAAGAACAACGTCTTTAACGTCACCAGTCAATACGCCGCCTTGTACAGCAGCGCCCATTGCTACAACTTCATCCGGGTTTACGCCTTTATGCGGATCTTTGCCTGTTTCTTTCTTAACAGCTTCCTGTACAGCCGGGATACGAGTTGATCCACCTACAAGGATTACGCGGTCAAGTTCAGAAGCAGCGATTCCTGCATCTTTCAGAGCCTGGCGAGTTGGTCCCATTGTGCGTTCAACCAATGAAGAAGTAAGCTCGTCGAATTTCGCGCGGCTCATTGTGACTTCAAGGTGAAGCGGGCCAGATTCGCCGGCAGTGATGAATGGCAATGAAATTTGTGTTGAAGATACGCCGGAAAGATCCTTTTTCGCTTTTTCAGCTGCATCTTTCAAACGCTGAGTTGCCATTTTGTCTTTAGAAAGATCGATGCCGTTCTCTTTTTTGAATTCCTGCACAAGATAATCGATGATCACTTTATCAAAATCATCTCCGCCAAGACGGTTATCGCCGGCAGTCGATTTCACTTCGAATACGCCATCGCCAAGCTCAAGGATAGATACGTCAAACGTACCGCCCCCAAGGTCATAAACAAGGATCGTTTCATCAGTTTCCATTTTATCCAAACCGTATGCAAGTGCTGCTGCAGTCGGTTCGTTGATGATGCGCTCCACTTCAAGACCGGCAATACGGCCAGCGTCTTTAGTAGCCTGACGCTCAGCATCATTGAAATAAGCCGGCACAGTAATTACCGCTCTTGATACTTTCTCGCCAAGGTATTCTTCAGCATAGCCTTTGATGTATTGAAGGATCATTGCTGAAACTTCCTGTGGTGTATAGTCTTTGCCTTCAGCCGATACTTTTTCCTGTGTACCCATTAAACGTTTAACAGACTGGATTGTATTCGGGTTCGTGATTGATTGGCGTTTTGCTACTTCACCGACCTGGCGCTCACCGTTTTTGAAAGCTACTACAGATGGTGTCGTACGGTTGCCTTCCGGATTTGGAATAATCTTCGGTTCGCCGCCTTCAAGAACTGCGACTGCTGAATTTGTTGTTCCTAAGTCAATACCAATAATTTTACTCATTTGAATTCCTCCATTTAACTATTATTCGTTTACTTTAACCATTGCCGGACGTAGAACTCTGCCTTTAAGGGTATACCCCTTCTGCAATTCCTGCAACACTGTGCCCGGTTCTGCATTTTCATCTTTTTCCTGCATTACTGCCTGATGGAAATTCGGATCGAATGGTTCTCCGACAGCTTCAACTTCTTCCAGACCTTCACGCTTCACAGCTTCAAGCAAGGATTTCTGAACCATTTCGACACCTTTCATAATGGAAATGGCGTCATCGCTTTTGGCTTCAACAGCCAAGGCGCGTTCAAAATTATCCAATACCGGAAGAAGATCTGTTAAAAGAGACTGTGAGCGGAATTTCGCTGAAATCTCCCGGTCTTTTTGTGTACGGCGTTTGAAATTGTCGTAATCCGCCAATAGACGCAGGTATTTGTTTTGTTCAGCTTCCAGCTCATCTTTAAGAGCCGAAACTTCATCTTCGCCTTCGTCATTGACTTCATCTTCAAGGCTGTTTTCAGCCCCTTCAGACTCTTCCTTCAATGAAACGGTTGTCTTTTCGGCATTTTCATCCGACTGCTTGCCAGTTGTTGCTTCTTTGATGTCCGCTGCAGTTTCTTCCTCATTTGCTAGAGGTTTTTTTTCATTAGACAAAATGATGTTCCTCCTTTAATTCCGGAATATTCGAGTTAGCTCTTTTGAGAGATCACCGCTCAATGTATCAAGCAATGACACGATTCTCTTGTAGTCCATCCTTTTCGGGCCGACGATGGCAATCGAGCCGGTCTGTTCTTCACCGATGTCATAGGACACAGTAATAACGGAACAGTCTTCCATTGCTGTCAGCGCATTTTCAGAACCGATCCGGATGTGGAGACCCTGATTTCCTACTGGAATGATCATCGGAATATGCTCCGACTCCTCCATAACATCCATCAAACTCCTGATCTTATGAAGATCGTGGAAGTCCGGTTGATTCAGGATATTCAGCTTACCGCCATAATAGACATTTTTTTCCCGCGGAAGAATGACCGCCTGCCGGAAAGTCGAAAATAATTCACCGTAGCGTTCCATATGCTGTTTCATGACCATCATCGTTTCCTGCTCAAGCCGCGTGTGCAGGTCATTGAGCGAAACACCAACCAGGCGTTCATTCAATATATTGACCATTTTCTCAATTTCAGAAGGATTCAAGCCTTCAGGTATCGGGAAGACCCGATTTTCTACATGGCCTGAATCCGTGACAATGATAGCGACTGCGGAATTGGTTGTCAGGGGCACAATCGACAATTTCTTGACGATATGCCGCCGAACGTCCGGTCCCAGCAGAATCGATGTGTAATTCGTCAGTTCCGATAAAATCATTGCAGACCGTTTAATCACTTCTTCGGTTTCACTGATTCTATCTTCAAAGATGGAACGCAATTGGATGATATCTTCTTTTGGAAGCGGACGCGGAGTCAGTAAATGGTCCACGTAATAGCGATAGCCTCTTTCCGATGGAATCCGGCCGGAAGAAGTATGGGTCTTCTCAAGAAAACCCATTCCTTCCAAATCGGCCATTTCATTCCGGATTGTAGCCGAACTGAAAGAAATTCCGGATTTTTTGGCTAATTGGTTTGATCCTACCGGCTGCGCTGATTGAATATAATCATCTACCGTCACTTTTAAAATGAGCAGTTGCCGTTCTGTTAACATGATCATCACCTCTGTTAGCACTCTTATAGAGTGAGTGCTAAGACTACACTAAAATTACCAAATTCCTTTTCCCTTGTCAACGATTGCGCATTCAACAAATTTCTATGCCAGCAAAAATTGTTCAAATACGTTGTTTCCGATAAAACGGCCTTTCTTCGTCAATTTGACTCTGCCGTTTTCAATGGCCAAATTTCCACTGTCGATTTCCTTCTTCAGGATATCGCCATATACAGATTCCATTCCGATTCCGAATTTTGTTTCGAAATGATTAAGAGAAACGCCGGCAGTTTTGCGCAGGCCGAGAAACATCTCTTCTTCCATTTGCTCTTTCTTCGGAACTTCATGCGAATTCAAAATCGGTCGTTCATCCGATTCCAATGGCTCCATGTATTTTTTCAGCGGACCGTGATTCGAATAGCGGATGCCCTGCACATATCCATGCGCGCCGGCTCCAGCTCCGATATATTCCTCATTGTCCCAGTAAAGCAGGTTATGGCGTGATTCCATTCCTTCACGTGCAAAATTCGAAATTTCATATTGCAATAAACCGCGCTGATCCATTTCGGTCATCAGCTTTTCATACATATCAGCTTCAAGATCTTCCGTCACCGTATTCAGTTTTCCTTTTGTCATGAGATTATAGAAAACGGTTTTCGGTTCAATAATGAGCGAGTAAGCCGAAAAATGCGGAAGATCAAATGCAAATGCCTGTTCAAGCGTATCTTCCCATTGCTTCATCGTCTGCCCAGGCAACCCGTACATCAGATCAAAGCTGATATTCGTGAAGCCTACTTTCCGGGCATCTTCGACAGCTCTTGCAACGTCGTTATTGCTATGGGTGCGGCCCAGCCGCTTCAATAGATCCTCATCAAATGACTGAACACCCATGCTCAAACGGTTGACGCCGCCTTTAAAAAGCACCTGCATTTTTTCATATGTCAATTCATCCGGATTTGCTTCCGAAGTCCATTCGACATCACTCGTCATCGGTACATATTCATGAATATAGCCCAGTAGTTTTTCCAATTGGCGCGGCTCCAATGAAGTCGGTGTGCCGCCGCCGAGGAAAACTGTTTCCAGCGGCTGATCAAGTGCTCCCTGCTGCTTCCAGAGAGACAGTTCTTTTCCGAGTGAATCGATATAGGCATCCACCGGCTGATCTTTGAAAAAGACCTTATTGAAATCACAGTAAAAACAGATTTGGTGGCAGAATGGAATATGGATATACAATCCCTTTACCATGTTATTCCTCTTTTCTAATAGGAAAAGGAGGCTGAAAACACCGCCTCCTTTTTTTCGTTTATTTTGATTGGTCGTCCATTTTTAAAATCGCCATGAAGGCTTCCTGCGGCACTTCAACTGAACCGACTTGCTTCATGCGCTTCTTACCTTCTTTTTGCTTATCAAGAAGTTTTCGTTTACGCGAAATATCTCCGCCGTAACATTTTGCCAGAACGTTTTTGCGCATCGCACTGATTGTTTGGCGGGCAACGATCTTCTGGCCGATTGCAGCCTGGATCGGAACTTCAAACTGCTGTCTAGGAATCAGATTTTTCAGCTTGTCAACGATAACCTTGCCGCGTTCGTAGGCAAAATCACGGTGAACGATGAAACTCAATGCATCCACCTGCTCGGAATTCAACAGGATATCCATTTTCACGAGTTTTGATTCTTTATAGCCGATCAATTCGTAATCGAAAGAGGCATAGCCTTTTGTGCCGGATTTCAATTGATCGAAGAAATCATAGACGATTTCCGCAAGCGGCAGTTCATAGATGATGCTGACACGTGAATTATCCAGGTAATCCATCGTCAGGAAATTCCCGCGTTTTTTCTGGCATATTTCCATTACAGCACCGACATAATCATTCGGCACCATGATTGTTGCTTTCACATAAGGTTCTTCAACATAATTGATTTTTTGTGCATCAGGCATCATAGCCGGATTATCGATTCTAAGAACTTCTTCATCTGTCATATGGACATTATAGATAACACTTGGTGCAGTGGTAATCAGGTCGATATTAAACTCGCGTTCAATCCGTTCCTGGATGATTTCCATATGCAATAAACCAAGGAAACCACAGCGATAGCCGAAGCCCAGCGCCTGTGAAGATTCCGGTTCAAACTGAAGTGCCGCGTCATTCAATTCCAGTTTTTCAAGTGCATCACGTAAATCATTGTATTTAGATGTATCAATCGGATATAGTCCGCAATAAACCATCGGGTTCAAACGGCGGTATCCTGGCAATGCTTCCGCTGCCGGTTTTCTTGCATGGGTGATTGTATCACCCACCGGTGCGTCGCCTACATTTTTGATGGCAGCAGTAAGGAAGCCAACATCCCCGACTGTCAATTCTTCCCGGAGCGTTGCTCTTGGTGTGAATACACCAGCTTCGATTACTTCAAACTCTTTGTCGCTTGACATCATTTTGATCTTGTCACCAGGCTTAACTGTTCCTTCGACAATCCTTACATAGGAAACGATTCCACGATAAGGATCATACAGAGAATCGAAAATCATCGCTTTCAATGGCGCACTCGGGTCGCCAGTTGGAGCCGGTACTTTTTCAACGATCTGTTCAAGAATCTCTTCGATTCCGATACCCGCTTTCGCCGAAGCAAGAACCGCTTCTGAAGCGTCCAGGCCGATAACATCCTCCACTTCCTGGCGCACGCGCTCAGGATCAGCTGCAGGCAAATCGATTTTATTGATGACCGGCAATATTTCCAAGTCATTATCCAACGCTAAATAGACATTCGCCAATGTCTGGGCTTCGATACCCTGCGCTGCGTCAACCACAAGAACAGCGCCTTCGCAGGCAGCCAGGCTTCGGGAAACTTCATATGTGAAGTCGACGTGTCCCGGTGTATCGATTAAGTGCATGATATAAGTTTCGCCGTCTTTAGCTGTGTAATTCAATTGGACGGCGTTTAGTTTGATCGTAATGCCGCGTTCACGTTCCAAATCCATGGAATCAAGCAGCTGCTCTTTCATTTCCCTAGATGTAAGGGCATTTGTTCTCTCTAATATGCGGTCGGCAAGCGTAGATTTCCCGTGATCGATATGGGCGATGATCGAAAAATTACGTATTTTGCTTTGACGCGCTAATCTCTGTTCTTGGTTCATGGTCCACACTCCTATACAAACTACTATGAATTATAGCAGTACCATGGCTATTGGGCAATGAAAGCACCGGAAATGATTTCTGTGTCAAGGAAAACTTCTTTGCACGTATCTATTGCATTCCTTTCCCTGGTTTGATAAAATAACTCATGTTGTATAGAGACATAAAAGAGTTGAGGTGTTTCCACCTCTTTCCCTATTTGTCTAGGAGGTGAAAGATATGCCAAACATTAAATCTGCGATCAAACGTGTGAGAACGAACGAGTCTAAAAACGCTCAAAACACGCAAGCTAAATCAGCTATGCGTTCATCTTTGAAAAAAGCTGAGCAAGCTTTGACAAACAAAGACGAAAACGCAAACGCAACGGTTAAAGCTGCGATTAAACAAGTGGAAAAAGCGGCTTCAAAAGGCTTAATCCATAAAAATACTGCAGCCCGCCAAAAATCTCGCTTGATGAAACAAGCGTAAAAATGTAAAAAGCCGGTTCCTTTTAAAGGAGCCGGCTTTTTTTTATTATGTTGTATTAATAATTATTAATAATCGATATTCCGCAAAACAGCTTCGCTTTCCTGGTGGCTCGCGCTGAGCTAACTCGTGCTCGTTCCACGTCGCCCGAGTGGATCTCAGCACTTCGCTTGCTCACCTGGGAGTCTTCGCTGTTTTGCTCCATATCTTTAGAGATTTCTCTTAGCAAAGGTTCGACATACGAAGATGGTGCAACCTTTGCGACGAGCAGTGCGCAGGAGCATAATCTTTGTACTGTCCACAGCAGCGAAGCTGCATTTATATTATTTATTAAGTTCAACTTAAAAAAAATTTTTAGAATCGCTTCAGCTGTTCTTCGCTCCGCGTTTCATCAAAAAGAACTCCAGGACGCGTTCACGGTTGCCGCTTACGGTTTTCAACTGCAGATCGATATCGGCCAGGTCGCCTAATACTTCAAGCAGCCGCTGTTCGGAAATTTGCTGCCGTTTCTCGACGAGCAGTTTCACTCTGTACGGATGCGCTTTTAATTGTTTGGAGATTTGCTGCGCATGATAGCCCTTCTTCTGAAGATAATAGACATGGACCATGAAGCGGATCTGCGACGCCAACAAAGCAGCAAGTGCGACAGGCTCCTCTTTCTGCCTGAGCAGATCGTAGTAGACGCTGAGGGCTGCACTGATATTGCCATCCAGATAGGCCTGCAGCATTTTGAAAGCATCCTGTTCCAGTGTACGGGCCGTCATCCCTTCGACCAATTCTTCCGTAATCTCACCTTCCGCACCGAGATAAAGCGACATCTTTTCCAGTTCTGATGACAGCAATGTGAGATTGGTACCGGCCATTTCAACCAGTTTGCGAACGGCATTACGGCTGATATCCTTGCCGAACGATTTTGCTTCATGCGACAGCCACGACTCCAGGTCATTTGCCTGAAGCGGTTTTGCTTCGACGACAACGGCATGCTGCTTCATCAATTTGACGACTTTTTTGCGCTCATCCAGTTTTTCGTATGGCGCCACAAAAACGGTTACGGAACTGGAGGGCGGATTTTCAAGCCACGCCTCCAGAACTTTCATATCATGATTTATTTTTTCCTTGCCGCGCTCAGCCGCTTTCAAGAAAGAAGCGTTCTTTGCGATGATCAGTTTGCGGTCACTGAAAAACGGGATGGTGTCCGCTTCGTCGATGGCGTGGTCGACCGGCACTTCATCCATATCAAAAAATGACAGTTCAAGTTCACCTGCCTGCGTCAGGCTGGCCTTCAATAAATCCAGGGTTTTTTCTATAAAATAACTTTCATTGCCTATAATAAGATAGACGGGATCAATCTGCCCGCTGCGTATCGATTTCCAAATTGAAGTGATCATTATTCCGCCTCCTTATTATACTATATCGGATTTGGAGTGATTTGTGGGATTTGTCTTTTCTGTGACGGCTGAGAATTTCGGGCGGTTAAATAAAGTTCGATGTGGATTTTTCAGATGCAGTAGCTTATAATTAGAGGGAATTAGGAGGGATAGCCATGAATGAATTTGAAAATAATGTACAATCGAAGCGTAACGACGCAATCGATGCCGGTATGGGATTTGTGGTATCATTCGTGTTCTTCGCAGCTATCTTTATCATCGCTGCAGTCGTACAATACGTAGCATTGTAATCAAGAAAAGCGTAAGCGCCCGTTTAGATTCGAAAGGCATAAGACAATCTGGCGAAGCGGCATGGTTTCAGCCGCACAGCCAGATGGGCTTATGATCCGAGAATCTGGGTGCTGGAGTCTGGACAGGGAAATTTTCTTTTATAAAATCCTTTAGACTAAAAAAAGATATACTTTTCTTATCCATTCAAAAGGTTCCGGCTATCCAGCCGGAGCCTTTTTTCGTTACCTCATTGTCGAAACAGTGTAACCATCTTTTTGAAAGACAATTTCTATAGTACCTGTTTCTGCCGTATTGAGCGTCGGCAGAGACAGAGATTCAAACCTTCCCTTAACTTCTTCCGCCGGATGGCCGTATCGATTGCCTTCTCCCGTTGAGAATACGGAAAGATCAGGCCTCAGCCTCTCCAGAAAATCTTCTCCGCTTGAAGTCTTGCTGCCATGATGGCCAACTTTCAAAATTGTCGTGTCTTCCAGCAAATCGCCGTAGTTCTTGAGTATTTCATTTTCTCCATCAATTTCAAGGTCGCCGGTGAACAGCACTTTATAGTCTTCGTGTTCCATCAGCAAAACCAGCGAATCATTATTGCCTGTGTATTCCTCATCGGACGGACTTAAATAAGTGAATGTCGTATTTGCATTTCTCCACTGACTCCCCAGTCCCGGCAATCGGACTTCCACATCGACCAAATCCGTTTCAAGCGCTGCTGCGAGCTCCGACTTTTGGGAACCTGGCGACATATGGACTTCTTCCACTGCAAACAGCTGAAGAATTTCATCCGCCCCTTCCGCATGATCAGCATCCGGATGGGAAATAATTAAAGCATCCAGCCTCGAAATGCCGTTTCCGTGCAGATAAGGCGCCACCACCTGCCGCCCGATTTCGAACGGCCGGTCCCTGTCACTGAACCCTTCCCTTCCGAATCTGAGCAGACCTCCCGTATCAATCAGATAAACCCCTCGCCTGTATGGCAGTTCGATCAATGCGCTGTCTCCCTGTCCAACATCGATAAAAGTTACACGCAAGTCCCCGTCAAAATACGGCATGGCCGTGAAAACGATCGCCGGCAGCACTCCGATTCCAATTTGCCACCAGCGAAAACCCTTTTCCGCATGACTGTAAAAAAGAATGATCCCCGCCATCATAGCCATTAAAATTATGCCGGATGGTTTTCCCGGCACCCACATCTGTCCCGGCAATTCCGCCAGCCACGCGGTCCAATGCGTCAGGATGCTCCTGAATGGTTCGTAAAAATAAAACAAAAAGTCAGCAGATGGCAGATAAACCAATGTCAGCCCAAGCAAAATGATATTAATGGGCAAAATGACAATTGTGTATAGCGGAACAAATATACTGTTCACTAAAAAAGACGACAGCGATAATGCATAAAAATAATTGAGCAATATCGGATAGAGAGTGAATTGCGACAGAAACGTAATCATTAAACCTATTTTAATCGGTGACTGTATCTTCCCCAGCATTTTCATGGAATAAATGATGCCGAAGCTGGCGCCGTAAGAAAGCTGGAATCCGATTTGGTATATGACATAAGGATTTATCATGATAAAAAAGATAAAGCTCAATAGCAGAATATAGGCAATGGGCAGCCGGATCCTAAAGAGCCGGAACACTAGAACTGCCACAGTCATGCTGACGGCACGCCAGACAGAAGGCGCACCTCCCGCCAATAATGCATATAAAGGCAAAACGATGAGCAGCAGCAACATGGCGTCTTCTTTCCGCAAACCCAGACGCAGCATCAGAAAATAAAGCAGGCCGCTGATGATGCCGACATGAAGCCCTGAAATCGCAAACAGATGGGAGATGCCAAGCGTCTGCTGGATTCTTTGCTGTTCAGTGCTGAGCATCTCCTTTTCACCTATCAGCAGCGCTTCCGCTTCTGTCGACAAACTTGCAGGAAAGCTCTGCCGAATATGATTCTTCAGCTTTTCCCGCCGTTCTGCCATCGCTGCCAAAAAACCTGCGGATGCCTCTTGGTATTCGAATTTATTGATAGCGAAAACAGCCGACGCACCATTGCTTTTCAAATAATCATCCATATCGAAGGCATATGCATGCGAAGGCGAGTCAATTTCTTCGAAATCACCTGAAACGGCGAACACGGAATTATGGATGGAAGCGGATTTTAGCTGCATCTCTTCAGGAGTGCTGAAACGGTAATTGGCATAGACAATCCCTCCGTCATCAAGAACCATAAATCCTCTGACTGCATCACCATCCACTTTAAATCCTTCTTTGAAAGAAGCTGTTCCTGTATATTCTCCTGAGTAAAGCGGCAGTGTAGCATGGCGCAGATCTTGAATGGCATAAGTTAAAACAGAAAAAATCAATAAAGCGATGATTAGTGAAAGGTTTTCCTTCTTCCAAAGCAACCATAAAAAAAGCAGCGGCATGAACACGAGAACTCCTGGTGTATCATGCGCTGCTATAGTTGTAATTGCCGTTGCTGCGGCAAAATAGATAATGATGTTGCGGCTCAGATTTCGATTTCTTCTCCGAATAATTGCTTCACCCGTTCATTATAATGGGCCAATTCTTCATCGCTTCCGCCTTTTTCTTTCAATTTCCCGATTAATTCCATGTATAACGATGCTTTTTCAACGCTTAAAAAATCGATTTGCCGTTCGTCAAAAATGACCTGGACCACTTCCACCCCTGCCTGCTCCAATAATTCGATGGCGTATTCATGATTTCGGTAATCCGTTGCATAATACAAGCGGGCGATCCCTGCCTGTATAATCGACTTCGTGCATTGCAGACATGGAAAATGGCTGACATAGATGTCTGCACCGCTGACACTGACTCCATATTTTGAGCATTGCAGCAAAGCGTTCATCTCTGCATGTATTGTTCTGACACAGTGGCCGTCAACAACATAACAGCCTTTATCGATGCAATGATCGCCACCGGAAATTGAACCGTTGTAGCCTCCTGCAATAATCCGGCGGTCGCGGACAATAGTGGCTCCTACAGCCAGCCGGGTGCATGTGCTCCGTAACGCAAGCAAATGGCTTTGCGCCATGAAAAATTGATCCCAAGTTATTCGCTTCATTTTAATTGCCCCCTGCTTTTTACTATAGTTTAAGTTTAGCAGAGGTGTTAATTACGTCAACAATCAGTTGGCTGAAATTGAGTCTTTCAATTGTTCAAACGTTTTATCGCCTATCCCGCTGACATCTTTTAAAGCATCGACAGTAGTAAATGGTCCATTTTCCTCACGGTAAGCGATAATAGCTGCCGCTTTTGACGGACCGATACCCGGCAGCGTCATCAGAGCTGTGTCATCCGCTGTATTGATATTGACTGGGCCATCTCCATCCGCTCCAGAACCAGCCGGTGTTGAAGGAGATGCAACTACTGGCGGAAGAGCAATGGCAGCCTCACCGATTTTCGGAACATAGATACTCATTTCATCTGTCAGTTTCATCGCCATATTAAGAGATAATGTGTCTGCGTCAGGAAGAAAGCCTCCCGCTAGTTCGACTGCCATATGCAGACGTGATTCTGCAGGCAGCTCAAATACACCAGGTTTCTCAACATGGCCTTTTATTTCGATAAGTATTTTTTCGGATTCTGCCTCTTGGATGGGTTGGGTTTCATTGTTAAAGCTTGGGGTTTCATTCGGCTGAGGGGATTCAGCTGTGATCAGATCAGATGGCGCCGCTGTAATTTCTTCGGTTTCGCCATGGGGAAATAAAAAATAAAGCGCCAGCATGAGAACGACTGCAGCGGGGATCAGCAGTCTGCTGTATTTACTGAAAATCTGCTGGATATTCAGCACGCATCCCTCTTTCCAGCGGGAGCAATTAAATGGAAGCTGTCTGAATTATACAATTATTGAAATTGATTGTCCAGCTCATGGAGATTTAAATTTAGCTATAGAAAAAACCGCCATTGAGGCGGTTAAGAAATTTACATCATACTTTTCTGGCACAGAAAAAAATACGTTCACTTTCTCTGGATGGTTCAGCTTCTGTGAAATCCGCTGTGATGGATTCAATGACAAAACCGGCAGCCTTCAACCATGTCGTATAGATTGAAACCGGAAAAGTACGCTGTTCATGTGTTTCTTCAAAACGCTGATAAAGTTCTTCCTGCTGCTGCACAAAAAAAGTGATGTCATGGACGACACTGTGTTTCGTTTTGCCTGGTTCTGTGTGCCAGATAAAAGAAACTTCTTCATCATCAAGTATGAATGGACTGTTCATATAGACTTCATCAACTTTATAGATTGAGTGAACGTCGAAAAAGAACATGCCACCATCGTTTAAAGCTTTATGCACTTCGTTGAAGGTTTTCTGTACCTGTTCACCGTTCTTCAAATAATTCAGCGAATCGATTGCGATAGTCACCGCATCATAACCTTGGAGTCCTTCAAGATTATCCATGGATAACTGATAAGTTGGAATCCGAAGATTCGCTTCATGAAAACGCTGATTAGCCATTGTCAGCATTTGTTCCGATAAATCACTGGCCGTCACTTCATAACCAAGTTCTGCAAAAAGCTGGGCTAGCGTCCCTGTGCCACATGCGAGATCCAGGAGCTTTCCGGATGTTTTCCGGGAAGCTACCCATTCCACGTATTGTTCATACGGGATATCCTGCATTAAACTGTCATAAATTGAAGCGAACTTGCCGTAACTCATATTTCCATTTCAGGCGCTTCTCTCCAGAGGCGCTCCAAATTGTAGTAAGAACGTTCATCTTTATGGAATACGTGGGCTACCACATCTCCAAGGTCTACAAGGATCCAGCGCGCCGAATCAAATCCTTCGACACTCTTGACTTCATTTCCAGCTTCGTTCGATTTCTCGATCAATTCACGCGCAATCGCTTGCACCTGACGATCGGAGTTACCGCTGCAGATGACAAAATAATCCGCAAGCAAAGAAATTCCTTCCATATTAAGGACAACGATGTCCTCCGCTTTCTTATCCTCGGCAGCTTGATAAGCCATTTGCAATAATGTATGTTCAGTCATTCTTTCACTTTCCCTTTCTGTTGCACGAAGTATTCATAACACTTCAGTGAATCCGGATAGACCGGCTGATTTTTTGATACTAGAAAATCGATGCTGTGTTTGACGCAGGCTTCCATCATAACATCCAATCCCTGTTCTTTTAATTGACGCAATTCTTCGACGCCTTTGAATTTCCTGCCCATTTCAACAAGGTCTGCGATATAAATCACTTTTTCAAGATCGGACATCCCGGCGCGGCCAGTGGTGTGATAGCGGATGGCATTAAGAATATCCTCATCTTTCACACCGAATTCATACCAGGCGACATAAGCGCCAACAGGAGCATGCCATAATTCCGAATGATATTCCAAGAGAAGCGGATCCATTTTTTCTTTTTCAATAATCGATTTCATCCATTCCCGGTCGGAAAATTTGGCAACATCGTGGAGAATGGCTGCCACCTGCGCCTTTTCCTGAGGAACGCCGAAACGGATAGCAAGTTCAGTCGCGGTGTTCAAAACTCCGACAACATGGGCGTACCGGTTGTCTGGCAGGCGTTTTTTAACGAGTTGGAGCATCTTGCTCTGGTTCATATAAACCCTCCTTCCGGATATAGGCTTCGACTTTCTCCGGCACGAAAAATGTTAAAGGCCGATTTGCCGCAACCCTTTCGCGCAGCATCGTAGAAGAGAGATGCATTTCAGGTGAATCGATCATCATTACCGGAAAATCGGTAGCAGCATCATAACCTGGACGCCCTATACCAACAAACTGGACCAGTTCCGCCAGTTCATGGATGCGATGCCAGGAATTCAATTCCTGTATCGAATCTCCGCCTATGATGAAGTAGAATTCCTTATCCGGCTCCCGCTCCACCAGCTGGCTGATCGTATTAAAGGTATACGATACTCCGCCGGTTTTGATTTCAAAATCTTCGATGCGGAATTGAGGGAAATCTTCGATTGTCAGTTCGGTCATCTTCAGCCGCTGAGAAGTGTCCACTCCCAGCACATCTTTATGCGGAGCAGTCGCATTGGGCATGAATCTGACTTCCTCAAGACCCAGGCTGTGATACGCTTCGTTGGCCATAATCAGATGGCCGAAATGCGGCGGATTGAAGGTGCCTCCCAGAATTCCGACTTTTTTCATCGCTTCACCGGGAGCTCGATCCGCTTATTGTTCACTGATTGTTTATATAAGACAACAGTATGGCCGATTAATTGCACCAATTCAGCTTTTGTGCCTTTTGCCAATTTTTCAGCCACTTCATTTTTATCATCTTCATTGTTTTGAAGGATGCTGATCTTTACCAACTCGCGCTTTTCCAGTGCTTCTGAAATTTGAACGATCATCGCTTCGTTGACTCCGCCTTTGCCCACCTGAAAAATCGGGTCGACGTGATGTGCTTCACTTCTTAAAAAACGCTTTTGTTTACCTGTTAACATAATTTCCTCCTAGTTTTTCCGTTATCACTTGAATCATTTTTTCTGTATCCGGTTTGATGCCCGTCCATTTCTCAAAGCCGATTGCTCCCTGATAGACAAACATGCCTACCCCGTTCAGCGTTCGGCAGCCTTTTTCTTCGGCTTTCTTCAGAAATGGCGTGTCAATCGGGTTATATACAATGTCGGCAGCCAAAGCACCATTTCTCACATTTTCCAAAGAAATCGGCAATGCTTCGTCTTCCGCCAATCCGACAGAAGTCGTTTGGATGATGATATCAAAGCCATCGAGTTTATGCTCGGCTTCCGATTTCTTCAGCGTTTTGCTGGCAGTTTCTTCTGCAAGCTCTTCTGCACGGCGATAAGTCCTGTTAGTAATAGTGACATCTCCAAAACCTGCACGTTTCAGCGCAAACGCAATACCTCTGGCAGCACCGCCCGCACCAATCAGAAGAATTTTATCATCTGTTTTTGGATCGGCAGTCAATAAAGATTGTACAAAGCCATCGCCGTCCGTATTGCTGCCCTTAAAACTTTTACCGTTTCGAACCACTGTATTGACAGCGCTCATCTCGGAAGCCGCATCGTCAATTCCATCCAGCAAAGGGATGATTGCCTGTTTGTGCGGCAGCGTCACATTAAAACCGCTGGCTCCAAGCAATTGCAGCGACTCATAAGCTTGTTTCAATTCGGAAGGTTCTACATGAATCGGTAAAAAAGATGCGTCAATGTCATTTTCCTTAAACCACATGTCATGCATGAATGGTGATAATGAGTGTGCGATCGGGTCGCCGATCACCGCATACCATTTCTTCATCCAATTCCTCCTAAATAAGAGATGGCCGCAGCATCACTTCGACGCCTTTAGGGGCATGCGCCGCGACAATTACATCCGGATGCTGAACCGTAACCCAGCCTAAACCGGAAAAGACAATATCCGTTTTTCCTTCTTTAATGCGGAATTCGTGTCGCACCAATTCCGGGTAATCCGCTTTATATTCCTCTGAAGGCGGAGCGAGCATTCCACCGAAATGCTGACTGTAGAGTTCATCCGCATTTTCCAATTTCGTCCGATGGAGCGGCAGGTCATTGGCAATATGGAATGTGAACGAAGAGCGATCACCTTTTATATAGTCGAATCTTGCAAGCCCTCCGATAAACAGTGTCTGTTCCGGGTTCAGCTGGAAGACACGCGGTTTGATTTCTTTCTTTGGCATGATCATTTTCAAATCAGATGTATGCAGATAATGGGCCAATTGATGATGGTTGATGATTCCCGGTGTATCGTACATCGATTTTTCATCATCAAGCGGAATTTCAATCATATCAAGCGTCGTTCCCGGGAAATGGGATGTCGTGATGATATTATCCTGTCCAGTCGCCTGTTTGATGATGCGGTTGATGAATGTGGATTTGCCGACATTCGTCGATCCTACAACAAACACATCCTCACCTTTCCGGTAATGGTCGATCGCTTCCATCGCTTCAACGACGCCTTTGCCTTTTTGCGCGGAAACGGTCAAAATATCAACCGGTTTCAACCCGAGCTTATTGGCTTCCCGTTTCATCCATTGCAAAAGTTTCTGTTCTTTCACAGACTTCGGCAGTAAATCCGCTTTATTGGCAATCAATAAAATATCGTTGTTCCCAACGAAGCGGTGGAGTCCCGGCAGCCAGCTGCCATTAAAATCGAAAATATCAACGATTTTTACGATAAGGCCTTTGCGTTCGCCAAGACCGTTCAGAATGCGCAGAAAATCGTCATCAGTCAATGAGACCGGCTGCAATTCATTATAATTTTTTAATCTGAAACATCTTTGGCAAATGATTTCTTCTTTATCCAGCGACGATGCAGGCGCGTAGCCCAGCTCTCCAGGATGTTCTGTTTGTATCTGTGCACCGCATCCGATGCAATTTGGCATTTCGTTCAATTTTCTTCCTCCCAAGTCATATATCCTTTGTCTTTAAGCCTCTTCATGATACGGCGCTCGACCATACGGTTGAAACGGGTAAAGAACCCGTCAGACTGAGCGACCGGCAATACGAGGATAGTATGCAATTTATTGCGGTTGCCGCCAAATATATCAGTCAGCATCTGGTCACCGATGACCACCACATTTTCACGTTTGACACTCATGATCTGCAAAGCTTTTCGGAAAGCCTTTCCCATCGGCTTGCGCGCCTGGAAAATGAATGGAATGCCTAGAGGATCGGCAAACGATTTGACACGCAGTTCATTGTTATTGGAAACAATGACTACTTGGATGCCTGCATCCTTCATTGTTTTTAACCAATCGATAAGCATCGGCGTAGCTTCAGGACGATCCCATTCTACAAGCGTATTATCAAGGTCCGTGATAATCCCGCGGATGCCGTTTTCAAGCAAACTCTCAGGGGTGATATCGAACACCGTTCTGACGTATTGGCTCGGTATAAATTTCTGGTACACTTTCAACAACTCCCGTATCTTCGAACTTAATGTTAATGATTATAGCATATTTGCCAAGGCTTCTCCCACTTTGATCGGTTCGCCAGCCATAATATTATCTGTAAAACGGAAACAATTCGGTTCAAAAAATAAAACCACAGTAGATCCGAAACTGAAATACCCGACTTCCTCGCCTTTATTCCAGCTGTCGCTTGTATTGGTCAGCTCAATCGAGTTCACGAACATAGCCCCTACTTTGACCATCAAAAACTTTCTGCCAGCGGTTTCGAGTTCTGTAATCAGACGGTAATTTCCGCTGATCGGCGACTTGCCGTAAAGCAAACCCGACTGATTGACTGGATATGATTTTTTGCCAAGTATAAACTGTTTGCTTACGCTTCCGTCCACCGGGCTGTGAATTCTGTGGTAATTGGCCGGAGAAAGATACAGCACTGCATAATCCCCGTGCGCATATCGTTTAGCCAACTCCTCGCTTCCCAATAGCTCTGCGAGAGAATATTTCTGTCCTTTTACTATAAAACAACTGTCTTCATGTATTTTGCCGGCAATCTCCACTTTGCCGTCTACAGGAGAAACTAGATCGCTGTTTGCTTGCGGCCGGCTGCCCGCACGCAATTTCCGGATAAAAAAATCATGCAAAGTCGGAAACGAACCGATTTCCTCTTCAATATCATCCAGAGTAATTTTATAAGTTCTAACATAATTTGGGATTATAGAGCGACTACCGGCTGAACGCGCAAAACGCTGCAGCAGATTGGATGTCAGCGGGCCGTTCGTCAATTCTATTGTATACTGATATAATTTTTTCTTCATTTCGATACCTCCGTCATGATAAAAGTCTACCATTATTTCCAAAGGGACAGTATAATGAAAGGAACATCATAATGTGCGTAAGGAGGATTCTCCATTGATTTTTATAGAACGGATGGACCATAACTTAAAAAAGCTAAAATCCCAGACAGCAAATATGCTGACAATCGGAAACATGGCGTTTGGCGGTGCCGCCCTCATGGCCGCTATGAACGGGGCATACAGCTTTAGTGTACTATTCATTTTCATCGCCGCATTTCTGGATCGTTTTGACGGTATTGTCGCCAGAAAGCTTAACCAGGAATCCGCCCTCGGAAAACAATTGGACTCCATGAGCGATATCATATCATTCGGGGTCGCCCCTGCCATTCTCATATACGAATTGGCCTTGAGCGATTTCGGAATTGCCGGCATGGTGTTTACCGTAATCTATATTTCCAGCGGCGCGTTCCGCTTGGCACGTTTTAATATCAGCGAATCAAATGGCTATTTCACAGGTCTGCCGATTACTGCAGCGGGAACTGTATTGACTCTATCTTATTTCGGACTTTCTTTATTCCCTTCTGTCTTTTATATGTTCCTGATGCTGATCTGCTCTCTTCTTATGATAAGCACCTTCACCCTGAAAAAAGTATAAACAAAAGCTGCCGGATAAAATTTCCGGCAGCTTTTTCTGTTTTCATATTAACGCTCAAGCCTGGATGTTAATCGTTCCACTACACGAAGAACGATCTTCGTTGAATGTTCTGCAGCCTTTGGCAAGAATTCATCGAATGACACAGAAGATTCTTTGCCGGCTATATCTGATAATGCACGAATCACGACAAAAGCAGTGTCGAATTGGTAGCACACCTGCGCCACTGCAGCTGCTTCCATTTCGGCAGCTTTCATTTCAGGGAAATGGCCGCGCACTGATTCAACGCGTTCCGGATCACTCATGAAGGAATCTCCAGTAGCAATCAACCCGACTGCATAAGGAAGATCTTCCAATTCACTTACCGCTTTTTCCGCTAGTTCGATTAATTCAGGGTTGGACTGGAAGGCCGCGGGCATCTGCGGCACTTGGCCCATTTCATAGCCAAAAGCCGTAACATCCACATCATGATGGCGTACTTCATCAGAAATGACGATGGAGCCCACCTCAAGATCTTTATCAAAGCCACCCGCGGATCCCGTGTTGATCACCAATTCAGGTTTGAAGTGCTGAAGCAGGATGGTTGTCGACATAGCTGCATTTACTTTACCAATGCCGCTTTTCAGTAATACAATTTCCTGTCCTTGATATGTACCTGTCGTGAATTCACAATTCGCGATTGTTTCGGCCTCCGGGTTCTCCAAACTGCTCCGAAGCAATTCCACTTCTTCTTCCATTGCACCAATTATTCCAATTTTCATCTGTCATTTCTCCTTTATGTCTTCAGACTTTGAAATTACTTTTTAGTAAGTTGAATTAAACAATCAGCGAAATTTGCCGCTTCGTCGCTTTGGACAGTGCAAAGATTATGCTCCTGCGCGCTGCTCGTCGCAAAGGAGGCGCCCAAAATTCATGGCGCACCTTAGCTCACACAATAAGCCGAGAAGAGCACTCGTCTTATTGCTCCGCTCCGTCCGGCCGCGCTCCTTCGCTGAGGTACACTTCTAGATATGGAGCAAAATAGCGAAGACTCCCAGGCGAAGCAGAAACGGAGTTGGCTTTCCAACTCTGTTTCGACGAAGTGCTGAGATCCACTCGGGCGTTTAGCCCGAGTTAGCTTAGCGCGAGCCGCCAGGAAAGCGGAGCTGTTTTGCGGAATATCGACTGCCATGATTTATTATATCAACTTTAATAGAAAAAAGACGCTATATTAATAAGCGCCTTCCACAGTATTCAGTATATCCATTTTAACAGGTTTCCAACCATCTTTTTCAACCCATTCCAAATGTACTCGATATTTTTTCGACATATCTTTGGATTGTACGGTACCGATTGATTTTTGAGGACTGCCGCCGTTCCCGATATGCATGATGTACATATCTTTTTCAGCTAGTCCAGTAGCGTAAGTGATTGCGTCAACCTTTTCCTGCCAATCCACTGAGTTCGTGTCATAAACAGAAACATGTTCACCGCTCTGTTTAGTTCCTACCGGTTCCCAGCTGGTGTTGATGATCGTCTCTTTGACAATCGGATCATTCGATTCCTGGCGTGTGATGGTTCCGCCGGTCACAGTGCCTTCTTCTTCAGCTTTTTCTTTATCTTTCTCTTTTTCTGCTTCTTTATCTTTGTCTTCTTTTTCTTCTTTGGCGTCAGCTGACTCTCCGGATTCTTCATCTTTTTGATCTTCGTCCGCAGCCTGCTCATCTTCCGTTGCTTCTTCAGCGTTTTCTGCTTGTTCTTCGCCTTTATCCTCTTCACTCGCCTCATTATCTGTATCTGTGGAAATCTGTACGGATTCAGGTTCCTGGGCGTTCTCTGAGCCATCATTTTGTCCCAGGAATATAAATGCCCCCACGATAAGAATTAATGCAAATACCAGTCCAATCATTACGTTCAACATTTTATTAGTTGTGGAACTGCTTTTCTTCTTATTTACACGAGAGGGATAAGGTTTTTTGTCTTCTGCCATAGTTATAGCCTCCCCTTCCTTGATATTCTATCATAATTTAATATGACAAATTTAACTTCCATGATAAATTTATGTTTCATTATGAATTATAAACTTTAATTTAACAACTGCAACTGAAATATAAAATAAAAATTTCTAACAAGATTCTTTTATCATTCCCCTTGAATAAAAAAAACAGCCATCCTCAAAAGAATGGCTGCAATGATTACGAGATGGAAACGATTTCAATTTCCATTTCCCCGCCTGGTGTCAACACTTTCACACGGTCGCCGATTGTACGGCCAATCATGCTTTTCGCAATTGGTGAATCGTTCGAGATGCGTCCTTCAAGAGGATCTGCCTCTGCTGAACCCACGATTGTGTATGATTCTTTGTCACCATCCGGAACTTCAACAAATGTTACTGTAGTTCCTAAACGGACAATGTCGTTGCTCATATCGTTTTCATCTATGATGACCGCATTGCGGATCATTGATTCCAATGTTGAAATGCGTCCTTCTACAAACGCCTGGTCTTCTTTAGCTGAATCATATTCAGCGTTCTCAGACAAATCACCGAAATCACGTGCGATTTTAATCCGTTCAACCACTTCTTTGCGTTTAATCGTTTTCAGGAAATCCAGTTCGTCCTCCAACTTCTGCTTTCCTGCAGCTGTCATCGGAAATTGTTTTTCGTTAGCCATTGTTCCCCACTCCTTCAACTGCTGACTTGAGATTTTTGAAAAATCCGTCAGTCTTGTCTCATCATAGTATAATTTACCATTCTATTCAAGAATTGTTTTAATTTTTGTAACCATCAGATCAATTGCGACTTCGTTTTGGCCGCCTTCAGGTATGATGACGTCGGCGTAGCGCTTAGTCGGTTCGATAAATTGATTGTGCATCGGTCTCACGACATTAAGGTATTGCTCGATCACCGAATCGATTGTCCGTCCCCGTTCATTGATATCGCGCAGCAGCCTCCGAATGATCCGCAGGTCGCCGTCCGTATCTACGAATAATTTAATGTCCATCAGATCCCGCAGCCTTTTATCTTCAAGCACTAATATCCCTTCAAGGATAATAACATCTTTTGGCTCGATGAGTATCGTTTCTTCTGCACGGGTATGAATGGCATAATTATAGACCGGTTTTTCAATCGGTCTGCGTTCTAATAGCTCATTTATATGCTGGATCAAAAGGTCAGTGTCGAATGCCAGAGGATGGTCATAGTTTGTCGACAGCCTTTCCTCGAACTCCAGGTGGCTTTGATCTTTGTAATAGTAATCCTGTTCAATAACTACAACGGAATGTTCCTTGAACACTTCATAGATGGAATTCGTAACACTTGTTTTGCCGGAACCCGATCCTCCGGCGATGCCGATTACTACCGGTCTGTTTTTTGACATAGCAAACTGCTCCTTGCGTCTAATCGTTATTTTTTACCGCTTTCTGCAAATCATGATGCCGTCTCCTATATCGAGCAGCTTCGTATCATATTGGGCATGTCCCATCATGGATTCCTTAAATTTATTGAGATTCCGTATCATCGTCCGTTTTCTTCGCGGAATCTCTGTTAAAGGAACTGATGACATACCATGCATATGCATATTATCACAATATACTATTCCACCGCTGTTTAATAAAACTTCATACTTTTCAAAAAAACGCTCATATTGCCCTTTTGCCGCATCAATAAAAATCGCATCATATGAATTATTTAGAAGACTCAAATCCATTTCAAGCGCATCTGCCTGGAAGACGCGGATTTGTTCCTCACCACCCGCTTCTTGTATATAATCCCTGGCTTTTGAATAACGCTCTTCGTCCCGCTCGATTGTATCAATATAAACAGACGGCAAAGCTTCAGCCATTTTCAATGCGGAAAAACCGATTGCTGAGCCGATTTCCAGTATTGCACCTGGTTGCTGTTCGATCAATAAAGCTGTTAATTGACTGATGCCTTCATCTTCCATGATCGGAACATGATTTTCCCGGGCATATTTTTTCATATCCGCAATTGTGTTCTCAAAGCGTGAATTGTCCATTTTCTGGAGCCCCTTTTCGCCATCGCAAAAATTCTTTCAAATGATAACATAAAACAAGAAGGAATGCGAGGTCGCTTCCTTCTTGTTTGTTTAATTGCCTATATATTCATCACGCTTTTGAAGATGTTCTTCGTAAGTGACCGAGAAATGGTTGGTGCCTTCAGAGTCGGCAAGGAAATACATGTAATCCGTATCCGCTGGGTCAAGCACCGCTTCAATGGATGAAGCTCCGGAGCTGGCAATAGGGCCAGGCGGCAAGCCTTTGTGAATATATGTGCTGTAAGGATGCTCAAACTGGTAATCCTCATTGAACAAACGGTCACGGTGTTCACCCATTGCATAGATGACGGTCGGGTCAGTCTGCAGCGGCATATCCTCATCCATCCGGTTATAGAAGACGGATGCGATAGTCGCGCGGTCAGCTTTCGCTGTCGCTTCTTCTTCAAGCAGTGAAGCGAATGTCAGCAGCCAATGCGGCGACTCTTCCCGTTCTTCCAAAATAGCCGTATAAGGAGCAATATTCGCCTGTGTGGCGTTCAGCATCTGTTCAATTATCAATTCAAGTGAAGGATCTTCTTCATAGAATGGATAAGTTGCCGGGAATAAATAACCTTCAAGCGCGTATCTGACATCTTCGCCTTTGATTTCTTCCGATAAAAGATCCGGATAGCTCGCCATCAATTCATCGATGTAAGCTTCATCGGTTACTTTGGCCATAAAATCCTCAGCCGAGTGATCGGTTTTTTCAGCTATGACGTTCTCGGCAATTTGCTCGAGTGTCAAGCCTTCAGGGAAATTGATCGTAAACAAAGGTTCACGGTAGACTTTACCCGTTTTTAGACTTTGCGTTATCTCATCTAGTGTCATAGAAGGCAATAAACCATAGGTTCCAGCCTGGAATTCGGATTCATTGTTGAATTTCACGTAATATTTATAAATCCGGGCATCCTCGATGATTCCGTTTTCTTCCAGCAATTCCGAGATGCTGTCCAAATTAGAACCAATCGGAACTTCAACTTCGATAACTTCCTCGGAATCCGGATCCACCGGCTCCAATGCGGAAGTCACGTAAGTGTAACCCCGGTAGCCTGCAACTGCCACCACAATCAATAGAACAAGCGTGATGATAAAAACGATGCGCCGCACAATTCTCACTTCTTTTTTCTTCTCTTTCATGCGGTCAAACATGATATCAATCTTCGATTTCTTTTCCACGGGTTCCCCCCCTTAACTATTCTTTACTATTATACAAGAAAGCAGACAAAAAGAAAAAGGCGGAATTGAAACTCAATTCCGCCTTACTTTTTAAAGCTCTTCGTTTTCCTCTTCTTCAGCAAGGAAAGTATTTAGCATTTCTTCGATCATGTCCCATTCTTCATCAGTCTCAACCGGCAAAAGATCGCCGCCTGCTACTTTTCCATCAACATCTGTGTTTTCAGTGAAAGATGATGCCTGGATTTCGATTTCGCCTTCTTCATCTTCTTCAGCGCCAACCGGGAAATACAAAACGTACGATTTTCCGAATTCTTCTGAGTCAAATGTAAACAAAATTTCGAATAACTGCTCGTTGCCGTTTTCATCAACGACTGTGATATGTTCTTGTCCGTGTTCCATTGTCGTCACCTCATTATTTTTTAAAATCAAGATAGCCTTGCAAAATCAGTATAGCAGCCATCTTGTCGATCACTTTCTTACGGTTCTTTCGGCTGACATCGGCAGAGATCAGCATTTTCTCTGCTGCCGCTGTTGTGAGACGTTCATCCCATAAAACCACTGGTATAGCATACGCTTCTTTCAGCAATGCTGCAAACTTTTCTGATGCCTCTGCTCGAGGGCCGATAGAATTGTTCATGTTTTTCGGGTATCCCACTACAATTTCAGAAACTTCATATTGGCTGATCAGTTCACCCAGGCGTTCAAGTCCATATTCTTCAATTGCTTCATTGATTTTTACGGTCTCTATTCCCTGTGCCGTCCAGCCGAATGCGTCGCTGATTGCGACGCCGACTGTTTTCGAACCTACATCCAGCCCCATTATCCTCATAATTTATTCCTCATTATTCTTTTTAATATAGAACTTTACAAGTTCTTCAAGGATTTCATCCCGTTCGAGTTTACGAATTTTGTTCCTTGCATCCTGATGGCGAGGAATATAAGCCGGGTCCCCGGATAATAGATAGCCGACAATCTGATTAATCGGGTTATAGCCTTTTTCTTCTAATGATGCATGTACTTCCAGCATCACTCGTTTTACATCTTGCTCCATCGATTCATCAGACGAATCAAACTTCATAGTGCGATCGAATGAACTCACGACAAGCACCTCGCTTTCGGATTTAGATAGGAAAAACCTTTTCCGCTGCCTGATTTCCATTATATACGATAAAAGGCATTTATTAAACCTATTTGACTAAGTCGTATACAGACTCCAATGCTGAATCCAGTTTTCCAGGTTCTTTTGCTCCTGCCATCGCCATGTCCGGACGGCCGCCGCCTTTTCCTCCGCATTGCTCTGCCACATGTTTGACGATTTGGCCCGCATGATAGTTCCCGCCAGCCAATTCTTTTGTTACACCAGCAGCAAGCATGACTTTGTCGCCGTCTACAGCACCCAAAACAATCACTGCATTTTCAAGCTTCTGCTTCAGGTCATCCATCATCTGGCGCAGCTGGTTATTGTCTTTTGCTTCAACACGAGCTGACAGCACTTGAATATCTCCCACTGTCTTCACAGAATCCAGGATGCCTGCGGATTGCGCATTTGAAACTTTCGCCATCAGTGATTCATTTTCACGCTGCAGCGCTTTTTGGTCCGCAAGGAAAGTCTGCACCTTCTGGATCAGATCTTTCGGATTGGATTTCAATAAGGAAGCCGCTTCTTCCAGCGTACGCTCAGTGTTTTTGAGATTTTCATATGCGCCTTTTCCTGTCAAAGCTTCGATGCGGCGGATACCTGCGCCGATTCCGCTTTCCGACACAATTTTGAACAAGCCGATTTCAGCTGTGTTGCCTACATGGACGCCACCGCAAAGCTCTAATGAATAGCCGCCGATTTCAACAACGCGCACGACATCCCCGTATTTTTCGCCGAACAATGCCATTGCTCCCATTTCTTTCGCTTCCTGTAAATTATGGTAGCCGGTCGCGACTGCAATGCTGTCCCAGATTTTATTGTTTACAATCTTCTCGATCTCTTCAAGTTCTTCCGCTGTCACCTGGCCGAAATGCGAGAAGTCGAAACGCAGACGGTCCGGTCCGACGTAAGAACCCGCCTGATTGACATGGCTGCCAAGAACATCTTTTAATGCCTGGTGCAATAGGTGTGTAGCTGTATGGTTCTTCACCGTGTGGCTGCGTTCTTCGACATCCACTTTTGCTTCAACTGCCGATTTCGTCAATTCACCGGAATCGATTCGGATTGAATGGATATTCTGGCCGTTCGGCGCTTTTTTAACATCGAGCACAAATGCCTGCACAAGGTCATTGCGCAAAATGCCGTGATCCGCAATCTGTCCGCCGCTTTCCGCATAGAAAGGCGTGCGGTCAAGAATTACCTGCACTTCTTCACCTTCCTGTGCATGATCGACAAGTTCGCCGTCTTTAATGATGAACAGTACATTCGCTTCTGCGACGGTATCTGTGTAACCGATAAATTCACTCGGTTCTTTGATGTTGCCGAGAACCTCCGATTGCGTCTGCATAGAATTGACGTTCTGGCGAGCGCTCCGTGCGCGTTCACGCTGAGCCATCATAGCTTGTTCAAAGCCGGGATGGTCGATGGTCATGCCAGCTTCTTCCGCGTATTCTTCTGTCAGTTCAATCGGGAAACCGTACGTATCATAAAGACGGAATGCATCTTCACCAGGAATTTCATTGCTTCCTGCAGCTTTTTGCTTATCCGTAACATTGGATAAGATAGCCAGTCCTTCATTCAATGTTTCATGGAAGCGTTCTTCTTCGAGTTTCATAACGCGTACAATAAAATCTTCTTTTTCGTTCACTTCCGGATAGAAAGCTTTCATGATATCTCCGACAATCGGCACCAATTGGAACATGAATGGTTTTTCGATGCCCAGTTTTTTCGCGTAACGGACTGCGCGGCGCAAAAGTCTGCGAAGTACATAACCACGGCCTTCATTGGATGGCAATGCGCCATCACCGATTGCAAAGGCAACAGTGCGGACATGGTCGGCGATCACTTTAAATGCCAAATCGCTGTCTTTGTCTTCGCCATATGTCTTGCCGGAAATCTCTTCCGTTTTTCTGATGATCGGCATGAACAGATCCGTATCGAAATTCGTCGGCACATCCTGCACGACACAAGCCATGCGTTCAAGGCCCATTCCTGTATCAATATTCTGTTTTGGCAGCGGTGTATAGGTGTGGTCCGCGTTATGGTTGAACTGGGAGAATACCAGGTTCCAGATCTCAAGATAACGGTCATTTTCGCCGCCAGGATATAATTCTGGATCGTTTAGGTCGCTGCCGTAGCTTTCGCCGCGGTCATAGAAAATTTCAGAGTTCGGTCCACTTGGGCCTTCTCCGATATCCCAGAAATTCCCTTCCAACCGGATGATGCGTTCAGCTGGAATTCCGACTTCATTGAGCCAGATGCCGTAAGCTTCTTCGTCTTCAGGATGCACTGTCACCGACAGCAATTCCGGATCGAAGCCGATCCATTTCGGATCCGTCAGGAAATCCCAAGCCCAGTGAATCGCTTCTTTTTTGAAGTATTCACCGATTGAAAAGTTGCCGAGCATTTCAAAGAATGTATGGTGGCGGGCTGTCACACCCACGTTTTCGATATCGTTTGTGCGGATGGATTTTTGCGCATTGACGATCCGCGGGTTTTTCGGGATGACGCGGCCGTCGAAATATTTTTTGAGCGTCGCAACGCCACTGTTGATCCAAAGCAATGACGGATCTTCGAATGGCACCAAAGGAGCACTCGGCTCCTGATCATGTCCTTTTTCTTTGAAAAAGTCCAAATACAGCTGTCTGATTTCTTCTGCTTTTAAATTCTTCATTTGTTTTCCTCCTTATTACTTAGATAATTTTAAAAATCGATATTGCGCAAAACAACTTCGCTTTCCTGGGGGCTTGCACTGAGCTAACTCGGTCTCGGTCCCCTTCGCCCGAGTGGATCTCAGCACTTCGCTCGAAACAGAGTTGGAAAGCCAACTCTGTTTCTACTCCCCTGGGAGTCTTCGCTGTTTTGCTCCATATCTGGGTGAAACTCTTAAGATGAATGAGCGGAGGGTGGCGAAGGGCAAAGATGTGCTCCTTCATCGCTCCGCTTGCTTCGTCGCAAACGATTCACACAAGCGCCAATCGCTTCCTGCGGGCAAAAGAGCGTGTCCTGAGACCCCGCAGAGAAGGTTAGACCGAACTGCATTCGGTCTAACCTTTGCGACGAAGCGTGTAACGCTGCAGGAGCATCGGTTTTCGAAGCGATCGAGGAGGCTCAGGCTGCTCCCCGCGGAAAGCGTCCACCCGGAGTGACATCATCTGATATAGCAAAAGACTAAAAATTTCAGATGGATATAAAAATAGCCTCCATCCCTTGCGTAAACGCAAGGGACGAAGGCTATTGATTCGCGGTACCACCCTAATTACACGGAACTATTCTTCCGTGTCTCTCATTGGCGCCTTAACGCGGCTTTACGGCAGGGATTAGCTGCACTCAGGAGTAGCTTTCTAAAATATCATCGCGAAGACCCTTTCAGCCGGGGGATCTATTTCTGGACGCATGCTATTTTATACTTTCTCCATCAACGTTTTGAATATTCTATAGGTTGAATTATAGAAAAGTTATTTGGTCCTGTCAACAACAGCCGTCAGGATTCGATAAAATCACGCGGTGTGATGCCTTTCATCCCAATCAGTGGATGGATAGCGTGCACATTGTCATTTGTCAGGGATACTGGTCCATTCGCTTCTGCGGCAACAGGCTCTTCCACTGGTTTTGGTTGTTCAGCCTTTTTCGAAGACACAGCAGAATTAGAAGAAACTTCCTTCTGCTGCACAGATTCATTTTTGGTTTTATTGCCATCCGCTTCAGGGTCTGACAGCGACAGCCGATCTTTTAATGTGGTCATTCGCTTCGTATCGTCCGTGCGTTCGACGCCGTAGCGGAATACGCCGGGATCGCCGCAAAGAATTAGGAAATCCTTGCTGCGGGTGATCCCGGTGTAAAGCAGATTGCGGCGCAGCATTTTCATATAACCGCGGACAACCGGCATGATGACAGTCGGAAATTCAGAGCCCTGCGATTTATGGATGGAACAGCAATAAGCCAATGTCAGCTGATTGAGATCGCTGCGCTGATACGTCACTTCGATGCCGTCGAATGACACGACGAGAACGTCCTGCTTCTCGACCGTTTCACTCGCTTTCATGATGGCCACCACTTCGCCCATGTCACCGTTGAAGACGTTGCTCTCCGGCTGGTTGACAAGCTGCAGCACTTTATCTTTAACACGGTAGGTGATATCACCAAAGACCAGTTCTTTCCGTTTGCCGTCCGTATTCGGATTGACCATCTGCTGGATCATTTTGTTCAACGCGTCTATACCTGCAGGCCCCTTGTACATCGGCGCGAGAACCTGGATGTCTTTGATGTGATGCCCTTTTGCAAGCGCGCTTTTGACCACTTTTTCGACCACTTCCGGTATTTGTTCGGCACCGGCTTTGATGAACGAACGGTCAGCCGTTTTGGCGGTGATATCCGCCGGCAGCTGGCCGTTTTTCATCTGATGCGCCAGTTCTATAATGGAAGAACCCGACGTCTGACGGTAAATATGCGTCAGCTCAACTGTCGGAATCCGTTTCGAGTCGAGAAGATCACGCAGCACCTGGCCGGGTCCCACCGGCGGCAGCTGATCCTGGTCGCCGACGAATATAATCTGCGCATCATCCGGCACAGCCTTCAGCAATTGATGCGCGAGCCACGTATCGACCATCGACATCTCATCGATGATGATCAATTTTCCTTCGATTTCTTTCTCTGTCTCTTCTTCCCTTTCCTGTCCGTTGAAACCGAGCAGGCGGTGAATCGTCATTGCGGGGAGTTCTGTCGACTCGCTCAAGCGCTTTGCTGCGCGGCCGGTTGGGGCTGCAAGGATAATTGGAAACGGTTCTTTCTTCTTGGCGTAATCTTTTGGATCCAGCGACAAGCCGTGAAGTTCCGCATACACTTCAACAAGCCCCCGAACCACTGTCGTCTTCCCTGTTCCAGGCCCACCTGTCAAAATCATGACAGAGGAATTAAGGCTTGATTCAATCGCCTGCACTTGTGTTTCCGCGTAACTGACGCCAAGACGTTCTTCCGCTTCACCGAGCGCTTTCCGCACTTCAGAAGACGGAAAGCCATCGCGGTTTTCCTGTGAAGCAAGCAAGGTTTCAAGTTTTGTTGCAATGCCCACTTCCGAATAATAAAGCGACGGCAAATAAAGACGCGTTTCTTCCCCCGCGACTTTGCTTTCTTCATTTAACTCGATGGCCGCTTGAGAAATGGCTTCAATCGAAATTTCTTCACGCTGTCTGGCTTCAAGCATTTCCTTAACCTGCGGGATAAGGGTTTTGGCATCGATATAGACGTGCCCTTCAGACAGGGACGCCTGATTCAATAAATGCAGGATCGAGGCTTTGATGCGGTCCGGATGGCTGCCGGTCAAACCCAGCTTCGCACCGAGTTCGTCCGCCCGCTGAAAACCGATCCCTTCAATCTCTTCGATAAGGCGAAAAGGATTTTTCGTCAGGATGTCGATCGTTTCTTCCCGGTAAGCCTGAAAAATGCGCATTCCTACCTGTGGACCGAATCCCCAGTCATTCAGCTGGATCATCACCCGTTCCAGCCCCAGGTTCATCTGCAGCGTCGAGCGGATGGTATCTTTTTTCTCATCTGACAAACGCGGAACAACATCGAGTGCTTCCGGGTCTTCCAGAATTTTTTTGATAGCGTCTTTGCCTAGTTTTTTGACGATCGTTTCCGCCGTCTTCCGCCCGATGCCGTTGAACATATCGCTCGACAGATAATGGACGATGCCCTGCTCGGTTTCCGGCACTTCTTTTGTAAATGTTTCCACTTGGAACTGGATGCCGTATCGTGGATGATTTTTCACTGCTCCAGTAAAACGGTATTCTTCTTCCATGGAAAGTTCGGGAAAATATCCTGACACGATGATTTCTTTATCTGCATAAGAGGTGTTGGTCTGATGGATTTTCACTTTTGCGATGGTGAAAAGATTTTGGGGGTTATGAAAAATTGAAACGACCGGCCGACCAAGCACAAATTGCGTTTCTTCCTGAAATAAATCAATTTGTCCTGTCATGCCGATCGTTCCCCTTTCAAATTCCTATTGAAGATTTGTTTTAATCATATCATATGCGTAGCGCGCCATTTCATTTTCTTCGTCGAGTGTAAATGCCTGCTCGAGATGATGCATGGCATCTTCCGTACGGTTGGTTGAAACGGCATAAAGAACACCCAGATTATAATGGGCATCCGAGTGGTCCGGCTGCAATTCCAGAACTTTTATGAATTGCGGTTCCGCCAGCTCGAACAATTCCATCGATGCCAGCGTCACGCCGTAGCTCATCCGCGCAGCCACATCCGTCTCATCAAGTTCAACAGCGCGCTGCAGGTACGGCAGCGCCAATTTTGTCTGGCCCAGCCGCTCTAAGCACTTGCCGATCATGAAATGGGCATCTGCCCCTTCCAATTTATACTGCACCGCTTTTTCATAAAGCTTTAATGCTTCATCATAGCGTTCAGCATTGAAATACAGATTAGCCAACCCGTAATACGCGGTTGCTGATGTTTCATCCAGCGTGATCGCTTTCTGGAAAAAGCGTTCAGCACGCTCCGTTTCTTCCATTGAAGTCAATACATGCCCGAAATTGATATAACCAAGCGGATTTTCCGGTTCTTCTTCAATGGCTTTTGTAAATGCCTGCACCGCTTCTTCGGTTTTGCCATTCTGGATGGCCTCTATGCCGATTTCATTGTAATTCATATGTCTCTCTCCCATTAGCCTACATATTCAAGGCGTGCGCCTTTTTTAAATACTTTATCAATCGTTCCGCCGCCCAGGCACACATCGCCGTCATAGAAGACCACTGCCTGACCAGGCGTGATTGCGCGGACCGGCTCATCGAAAGTCACGATCGCTTCGCCGTCTTTCAGTTGGACTGTTACGCCAGTATCTTCCTGGCGGTAGCGGAATTTAGCCGTGCATTGGAAATTCTCAGCAGGCATAGCGTCAGACGTGAAGCTTAAATTTACAGCACTTAAGCTGTCGGAATACAAAGCATCGTGATGGAAATTTTGGCCAACGTATAAGATGTTGCGCTCAAGATCTTTCCCGATAACGAACCAAGGGTCGCCCGCTCCGCCGATGCCAAGTCCCTGGCGCTGTCCGATTGTGTAATACATCAAACCGTCATGGCTGCCCATTTTAACACCGTCGAGGGTTTCCATTGAACCTGGCTGCGCCGGAAGATATTGGCCCAGGAACTCTTTGAAATTACGTTCCCCGATAAAGCAGATGCCCGTTGAATCTTTTTTGGTGGCAGTTGCAAGGCCAGCTTCCAATGCAATTTCACGCACTTTTTTCTTTTCCATATGGCCGATCGGGAACATCACTTTTGATAATTGCTCCTGATCCAATTGGTTAAGGAAATAAGTCTGGTCTTTATTGTTATCTTTGCCGCGCAGCATTTTCGTTTCGCCATTTGCAGCGTGTTCCACCTGCGCGTAATGGCCAGTCGCCAAATAATCGGCTCCAAGGCTGAGGGCGTGCTCTAAAAACGCCTTGAATTTAATTTCTTTATTGCACATGACATCCGGATTCGGTGTTCTGCCGGCTTTGTATTCATCCAGGAAGTACGTGAAAACCTTATCCCAGTATTGTTTTTCAAAGTTGACGGCATAATACGGAATGCCGATCTGGTTGCAGACACGAATAACGTCTTCGTAATCTTCCGTCGCTGTGCAGACGCCGTTCTCATCCGTGTCATCCCAGTTTTTCATGAAGATGCCGATCACATCGTAACCTTGTTCCTTCAATAAATAAGCGGCAACCGAAGAGTCCACCCCTCCGGACATGCCGACAACAACCCGCGTATCCTGCGGTGTTTTTTCTGTCATATTAATCACCTTTTCACTTTAGCGCCAGGCGCTTGCTGATTTGGGCTGTTTTTTCAGCCGCTTTGAGTACCTGTTCCAATGTCAGCCCCATGCCGAAACTGAAACGGATGGAATTGCGGATCTCGTCCGCCTGTTCACCATACATCGCTACAAGAACGTGCGACGGATCGATCGAGCCAGCCGTGCAGGCAGAACCGCTCGAAGCCGAAATGCCGGACAGATCCAAGTTTACAAGGAAGGATTCGATTTCGATTCCTTCGATGCTCAAATTCAGGATATGCGGCATTTGCTGACTGCCGTTCTCTTTATATGCAACACCCGCATCATCGAGTGTCTTTTTGAAAACTTCTTTGTATTGCTCATATTCAGCTGCTTTCTGTTCTCTCGACTCCATGGAAATCGAAACAGCTTTCGCAAAAGCACTGATTGCCGGAACATTTTCCGTTCCGGCGCGGCGTTTGCGTTCCTGTTCCCCGCCGTAACTTAGCTGAGCCAAGCTTGTGCCTTTACGCTGATACAGAAAGCCAACGCCTTTTGGGCCGTTCAGCTTATGGGCCGAAACGGACAATAAGTCCACCTTCAGTTCGTCGACATCAATCGGCAGAACGCCATATGCCTGGACAGCGTCCGTATGGAACACTGTTTCTGTGCCTTCCAGCAATGCACCGATTTCCGCAACCGGCTGCACGCTTCCGACTTCGTTGTTGCCAAGCATCACCGTCACAAGAATTGTATCGTCCCGGAGCGCTTTTTTCACGTCATCTGCTTTCACAAGCCCGTTGCTGTCCACCGGCAGATACGTCACATCATAACCATCCCGCTCAAGTTTCTGGCAGGCATGGAGTACCGCATGGTGCTCAATCTGCGAAGTGATGATATGCTTGCCTTCTTTTTTCAGCGCGGTTCCAAAGATCGCTAAATTATCCGCTTCTGTTCCACCGCTGGTAAAAATGATTTCGGGATCGTCCGCACCTATGCTTTTCGCCAGGATGCTGCGGGCTTCGTCCAGTATTTTTCTTGCTTCACGTCCAGTGCCGTGAATGCTTGAAGGGTTGCCGTAAACTTCCGACAGTCTGTTGGAAAATAATTCGACCACTTCCGGATGCATCGGAGAAGTGGCCGCATGGTCAAGATAAATTCGATTCATCATCTAAACTCCTCTATATATAAAACATATAATTTTCTGTTGTTGATTCCTGCTGGTTTGCCAGGTCTTCGATTGTTGTTGTATCCAGGACATTTTTGACGGCATCCCGGATGCGGATCCATAGTTCACGCTGTGGCTGCGCCTCGTCTTCGATTCCTTCGACCGGCTGGATCGGCCCTTCCAGAACACGGATGACGTCTCCCGCTGATATTTCTTTCGGATGGCGCGACAGCATGTAGCCGCCGTAAGCCCCTCTCACACTTTTCACCAACCCGGCATTGCGGAGCGGCGCAACCAATTGCTCCAAATAGGCTTCGGACAAATCGTGCTCAGCCGCAATTTTACGCAGCGGCAGCGGCCCTTCGCCATATTCTTTGCCAAGTGCGATGATTATCGTCAAGCCGTAGCGGCCTTTTGTTGAAATTTTCATAAATACACCTCTGAGTCAGATTCCATTATTCTTCAAAATAGTATAGCATAAATCACGCCTATGGACTTGCAATGACTTTTGAAAGCTGTCGCGATATACTAATGGAACAGATGTACGGAAGGAGTTTTTTCATTGCAGAACGAACCATTGGCTTTCCGCATGCGGCCGCGCACCATCGATGAAGTGGTGGGACAGCAGGATGTCATCGGACCGCATACGGCTTTATACAAAATGATCCAAAACGGCCACGTGCCGTCCATGCTGCTGTACGGCGAGCCGGGAATTGGCAAAACCTCGATCGCCCACGCCATCGCAGGCACTTCGAACCTGCCGTTCATCGCATTGAATGCGACAACCTCAGGCAAGAAAGATGTTGAAGACGTTGTCCGTGAAGCACGTGTCACGGGAAAAGTTCTCCTATTCCTTGATGAAATCCATCGATTCAATAAACTCCAGCAGGACGCATTATTGCCGCATGTTGAAAGCGGCTCGATCGTCTTGATCGGCGCCACCACGGAAAATCCGTTCCACGACGTCAATCCGGCAATCCGTTCACGCTGCGGAGAAATAAAACAATTGAAACGGCTGACCCATGAAGACATCGTCCATTTGCTCGAATCGGCTTTGAAAGATCCGAAGCGCGGACTCGGACGGGAAGAAATCGAAATTTCTTCTGCACAGGTCGAACGCATTGCTGAAGGAACCAACGGCGATGCCCGCAAAGCGTTGACGATGCTCGAGTCGATTGTCATCGCGTCCGATGAAAATGAAGGCAAATACATGATTGAAGACCAGATGATCGAGCAGATGATCAAGCGCGTCGGTGTGTTCGGCGACAAGAAAGGTTCGCATTTCTTCAATCTCCTGTCGGCTCTTCAAAAATCCGTGCGGGGCAGTGATATCAACGCAGCCATGTATTATCTGGCGCATCTTTTGGAAAACGGCGATTTGACCGCAGTCACCCGCCGCCTTCTGGTCATGGCTTATGAAGATATCGGTCTTGCGAACCCTTCTGTCGGACCGCATGTTCTTGCGGCTTGCCAGGCAGCTGACAGGTTAGGATTGCCTGAAGCGCGCATTCCGCTGGCACAGGCTGTTGCGGAAATGTGTCTGTCAGAGAAATCCAATTCCGCTTATAAAGCAATCGACGCGGCCACAGCGGCCATCAATAAAGGATTGACCGGTGATATCCCGATGCACCTCCGTGATACACATTATGCGGGCAGTGCCGAACTTGGCCACGGCGGCTATATTTATCCGCATGATACGCCGATCGGATCGTTCGGCGGCTGGGCTGATCAGGATTACTTGCCGAAAGAAGTGCAGAAAACGGAATTCTATAAACCGGTCATCGCCGGCGAAGAGAAAAAGTTTGCCGGCATCTATGAGAAATTGAAATCGTTCCGGAAGAATAAAAAATAATATGGTTATGGCTGGCCATTCCTTCGGGAGTGGCTTTTTTTGATTGTGGGATTCTGGGTTTTCCGGAGGATTGTCCACCTTTTTGATGTATTCATCATTTTAGAAGGGGGTTTTTGTTCCCGAAAAGCTTTTCGAGGGCTATGTTCAAATGGATATGCGCGGTTAGAATTTTTTTCGCGCGATTAAAAATCTTCATGCGCGATTAAAAAATTATATGCGCGTTAAGCGTTTCTAAAATGTCCAGCCCCTTTAAAAATCCACAAAAGAAACCGGCTCATCCGAAATGAGCCGGTCCATCTTAATTATTTCTTACACGGTTGATTGGGATCGATGAAGTAATGTCGTTCACTACCCAGCTGGCACAAATCAAGCCAACCGTTGATGGGGTGAATGCGTTGGATGATGGCGGCATTTTCGCTTTGCGAATTGCTGCATCCGGTTTCCCTACATTTCCGACTACGTCTTCCCGGACAATTATCGGGCTCTCATCCGAAAACACTACGGGAATCCCTTTACGGATACCAGCTTCACGCAATTTCTTGCGGATGATTTTTGCCAATGGATCGGTGTGTGTTTTCGAGATATCCGCAATCTTGAAGCGCGTTGGATCGGTTTTATTGGCAGCACCCATACTGGAAATGATTTTAACGCCTCGTTTATAGCATTCCTCCATCAGATGTACTTTATAAATCATCGTATCCGAAGCATCGATGACATAATCCGGGTTGTAACTGAAAAATTCTTCATATGTATCTTCCGTATAGAACATATGCAGATCGATGACTTCGCAGTCTTCGTTGATATCAGCGATGCGATTTTTCATGACGGTACTTTTTGATTGGCCGACTGTAGATAAATTGGCAACCAATTGCCGGTTTACGTTGGTGATGTCGACATTATCCTTGTCGACCAGGATGATGCGGCCAACGCCGCTTCTTGCACAGGCTTCAGCTGCGAATGAACCGACTCCGCCGACTCCAAGGATTGCTACTGTGGAGTTTCTCAACATTTCGATTCCTTCTTTGCCGACTGCCAATTCGTTTCGTGAAAATTGATGTAACATAGTTTTCCTGCCTCTCTAATGTTGATTAACCTAGTAGGAATTATACACAAATAAAAACCCTCCAGCAAATTGCTGAAGGGATGAATAACATTTTTAAGTGAGAATCCCGATCGTGCCGTCCTTGACTTGCATATCGTTTTTGAACCCGCTTCTAGCAGGTGGGTGACCTCTTCAGCGCTTATAACTTCCGGTTAAGGCATGTTAGCCACGTTGAAATTCGGTCTCCCGACGACAAAATGTTGGGTCAAAACTGAATTGCCTGTAACGTACACATCAGGATTCTCTACTAAGGTTATATTAGCACACGCTACAAAATTCTACAACCGTTTTACTCTAGCCCTTTTGAATTATTCTGAACATTCAGTAATAGGCTTAATTCATCAAGTTGATCTTTTGCAACCGGGCTTGGCGCGTTCGTTAAGAGATCACTTGCACTTGCTGTCTTCGGAAATGCAATCGTGTCACGAAGGTTAGTACGACCTGCAAGCAGCATGACCAAACGGTCCAAGCCAAAGGCAATTCCGCCATGTGGAGGCGTTCCGTACTCGAATGCTTCCATCAGGAAACCGAATTGAGCGCGTGCTTCTTCTTCTGAGAAACCAAGTACTTCGAACATTTTTTCCTGGATATCACGGCGGTAGATACGTGCTGATCCTCCGCCCAGCTCAAAACCGTTCAATACAAGGTCATATGCCTGGGCACGGACGTTCTGCGGTTCAGTGGACAATTTATCGATATCTTCTTCATACGGCATTGTGAACGGATGGTGTGCCGCGTAATAGCGTCCGTCTTTTTCATCATATTCGAATAGCGGCCAGTCAGTAATCCATAGGAATTTATAAACTGACTCGTCGATAAGCCCGAGTTCTTTGCCGAATTTCATCCGCAAAGCGCCAAGTGCGTCAGCTACAACCGCTTTTTTATCAGCTACGAATAAAAGAAGATCTCCAGCTTCAGCTCCGGCAGCTTCAATCAGCCCTTCAGCTGCTTCACCTTCAAAGAATTTTGCAATTGGCCCTTTAACGCCGTCATCTTCAACTTTCATCCAGGCAAGGCCTTTTGCTCCGTAACGCCCTGCAAATTCACCGAGTGCATCGATATCTTTACGTGAATAGTTGGCTGCCTGGCCTTTTACGTTGATCAATTTCACTTGGCCGCCGTTCTCAACTGCTCCGGCAAAAACTTTGAATGAAGAATCCTTCACCAATTCGGATACATTTATAAGCTCCATGCCAAAGCGTACATCGGGTTTATCAGAACCAAAACGCTCCATCGCTTCAGTATATTCCATACGTTCGAATTTCGGTTCGATATCGATGCCTTTGACTTCTTTCATCATCTGCACCATCAAGCGCTCGTTCATTTCCAGGATTTCTTCCATCGTCTGGAAACTCATTTCCATATCAATTTGAGTGAATTCCGGCTGGCGGTCAGCACGCAAATCTTCATCGCGGAAACAACGGGCAATCTGGTAATATTTATCGAAGCCAGAAACCATCAGCATCTGCTTGAACAATTGCGGTGACTGCGGCAAAGCATAGAATTCACCATCATGAACACGGCTTGGCACAAGATAATCACGCGCGCCTTCCGGAGTCGATTTCGTCAAAATCGGCGTTTCGACTTCCAGGAACCCTTCCTCATCAAGGAAACGGCGGATCGATTTTGTCACTTCTGAACGCATTTTGAAAGTCTCAAACATTTCCGGACGGCGGAGATCCAAATAACGGTATTTAAGTCTTAAATCTTCACTGACATCGGTGTTGTTTTCAATTGCGAAAGGCGGGTTTTTCGCTGCATTAATGATGCTGGCTGAATCCACTTGAATCTCGATTTTGCCCGTCTTCAATGCTGTATTGATCTGGCCGTCTGCACGTTCAACTACCAATCCTTCGATGTGGACAACGAACTCATTGCGCAATTTTTCACCGACTTCAACGGTTTCCATAGAAATTTCAGGATTAAAAACTGCTTGAACAATCCCTGAACGGTCACGGATATCAACAAATATCAAGCCGCCAAGGTCTCTCCGTTTCTGCACCCAGCCTTTAATGGAAACGCGCTGCCCGACAGCCGTTTCGTTCACTTCACCACAATAATGCGTTCTAGTCATAACTATTCCTCCAATTGTTTCTTCACATTTTTCTTCTATATAAAACTGATAAGCTTATAAAATCGATATTCCGCAAAACAGCTCGCTTTCCTTGGGGCTCGCGCTGAGCTAACTCGGACTCGGCACCCTTCGTCCGAGTGGATCTCAGCACTTCGCTCGAAACCCAGTTGGAAAGCCAACTGCGTTTCTGTTCCCTTGGGAGTCTTCGCTGTTTTACTTCATATCTTGACATACCTCATTAAGTTTAATAACTAAATAAATAAGTCTTATTAAGCTTACCTATTCTTCAAAATTACTCCCGCAATCGCTTCAAATTCCAATTCCTGCTGTTCACCGGTTGCCATGGCTTTCAAAGCCACTTTGCCGCTCTCGAGTTCTGTTTCACCGATGACAATGACGTAGGCCGCTCCTTTACGATCTGCCGATTTCATCTGTGCTTTGACTTTCCGTACGTTGAAATCCATATCGGCTGAAATGCCGTTTTCACGGAGGTCACGCACTACGGTGAACGCTTTTTTCTTTGTCGACTCATCCATCGCCACGACGTAGACTTCAAGGTCCGCAGACTGGCCGATTTCGACTTTCTCCATTTCCAACGCCAATAGGAGACGTTCGATACTCATCGCAAAACCGATTCCCGGTGATTCCGGTCCGCCTAAATCTTCGACAAGCCCATTATAGCGGCCGCCGCCGCAAAGCGTTGTGATTGCACCGAATCCTTCAGCATCACTCATGATTTCGAATGCCGTGTGGTTGTAATAATCCAATCCGCGAACCAAGTTCGGATCAACGACATACTCGATGCCAAGTGCTTCCAAATAAGATTTGACGCCGTCAAAATAAGCTTGGGATTCTTCATTCAAGTAATCGGCTAAAGACGGTGCAGTTGCCATCAATTCATGGTTGCGGTCCACTTTGCAATCAAGGATGCGCAGCGGATTCTTTGTCAAACGCGACTGGCAATCCCCGCAGAATTCATCGATTCTCGGTTCGAAGTGCTTGATCAGCGCTTCTTTGTGAGCGATGCGGCTTTCCGTATCCCCCAGCGAATTGATGACTAGGCGCAGCTGTTTCAAACCGACGGAACGATAAACTTCCATGGCCAGCGAAATGACTTCTGCGTCTATTGCAGGGTCTTTCGAGCCGATCGCTTCCACACCGAATTGAACGAACTGGCGTGTGCGTCCTGCCTGCGGACGTTCATAGCGGAACATCGGACCCATATAGGAAAGTTTGACCGGCTGATCCGGCAAACCGAAAAGTTTATTTTCAACATATGAACGCACGACTGATGCAGTTCCTTCCGGACGCAATGTCAATGAACGATCCCCGCGGTCCTGGAATGTATACATTTCCTTTTGGACGATATCCGTCGTATCACCGACGCCGCGCTGGAACAATTCAGTATGTTCAAAAACCGGAGTACGGATTTCTTTGTATTGGTAAAGTCTGCAAAGCTCATTGATTTTTTGTTCCACTTCCTGCCATTTGGCAGATTGTTCCGGCAGCACATCATAAGTGCCGCGCGGCAATTGAATATTCTTGCCCATGTCTTTCACTCCTCTTTTTTTCCATACAAAAAAGCTCCCGCCCCTTGCTTGCGCAAGGGACGAGAGCCTGTATTCAAGCTTCCGCGGTTCCACCCTAGTTGATGCGAAAATCTCGCACCCTCTCATTCCCGGATAACGGCCGGTTCCGTTTCCCCCTAATAAATGCGGTAAATGCATAACCTGCATCTTTCGAAGGAAAGCCTCTTAAGTGTTGTTCACCACACATCTCTGCAGGGAAGTTTGCAGCCTGGGACTTCCCCTCTCTTATCAGCTAATCATGCGGTTACTTTCTTCGTCATCGGCGTTCTAATTCATATAATAAGCTTAATCTTAAATTTTCCTATCCCCCTTGTCAACCTTTTTCACATTTCGTATGATTTATTTGCTAGAATAAATATACCGTCTTAAGGGGAGGTACTATATGAACCGTAAAACCACAATTGCATACATAATCCTGATTTTATTGATTTCCCAGGCATTGCCTTTCGCTGATAATTCCCCCGCGCTCGCCAATACTACAGGAATTGAAGTAACGGAATCATCCATAAATGTACGAAGCGGCCCTGGCTTAAGTTATCCTGTCATCGCTTCGATGAAAAAGGGAGATGCCGTAGATGAGATTTCAAGAAGCGGCGATTGGATCGAAGTCTCCATTTCCGGTGAAACGGGCTGGATCGCTTCATGGCTCACGAAAAGCTCTGAGCAGGCGGCAGCTGCCCAAGCCAGCAAAACGGCTGTATCTTCCGTAAACCGCTTGAATGTCCGGGCACAGCCAAATCTTTCCGCCTCAGTCCTGGCGCAGATGAACGCTGGAGAACAAGCGAATATCATCAACGATTCCGATGGCTGGGTTGAAGTCGAATTCCGTGGAAGCCGCGGATTTGTTTCGAAAGAATACATAAGCATCAACGACAATACGCAAGCGAATCCCGCACCAGCCGCTAGCGACGTTTCCTCCATCGAAATTGCGGTTGATGTGCTGAACGTGCGCAAGAAAGCGGATCTCAGTTCTTCAAAACAAGGAACTGTTAAAAAAGGTGAAATTTATCCCGTTATCGAACTTGCAGGCAATTGGGTAAAGATTCAACTGAACGGCGATAAAACCGGGTGGGTCTATTCATTCTATGGTCACCTTTCCAATGAGACTGTCGAGAAAAAAACCGACAGCAGCGTTGAAACCGTAACTGTACAAACTAACGGCACCAATATCCGGTCACAGGCTTCCACATCATCTGATGTTGTCGCCCGTGCAAACGCCGGCGAACAATTAGCCGTCCTCGCCAAGCAAGGAGATTGGTATCAAGTTCAACTGGACGGCGGCGCAACTGGTTTTATTGCCTCCTGGGTAGTTGCAGCAGGCGCGCAGGAAGTCAAAGCCGAAAAAGAAAAAGTCGAACACAAAAAAGGAACCTTGAACGGCCTTACGATAGTTCTTGATCCGGGACATGGCGGCAATGACGGCGGCACAGTCGGCGCCCGCAAAACCGAAGAAAAAGGGTTGACCCTGAAAACGGCGGAATTGCTAGCCCAGCACCTTCAAGCTGCTGGCGCGGAAGTGCATATGACCCGCCAGTCGGACGTCTATGTCGATCTTCGCAAACGCGTTGCTGAAGGCCATAACTCTGCGGCAGACGCTTTCATCAGCATCCATTATGATGCTACCGAAGACAGCACTGTCTCTGGTTTCACATCCTACTATATGCACGATTACCAAAAAGAACTCGCCAGTTATCTGAATGCCGGCCTCGGCAAAAAGCTGACCATCCGCGACCGCGGAGTGCAGCCGGGCAATTACCTGGTGCTCCGCGAAAACCGTCAAGCAGCCGTTCTTGTCGAACTTGGCTTCCTGAGCAATTACAATGAAGAACGCATCATTTCATCCGATCAGTTCCGCGAGCAGGCAGCACTTGGCTTGTATCAGGGGACCATCAATTATTTCGATGCACAATTGGAGAAATAGAAAAAAGCTGTCCATTGCGGGCAGCTTTTTCTTGTTTGTTGTGGAAGAGATAAAATCGGTGAGTTGATAATGGAAATATTATGCTATTTTTATTTTTTAGTTGCGCAATTTGAACTTTTTGTTGCGGTTATGGTGAAGTTTGTTGCGGTTATTCCCCATTTAGTTGCGGAAATCTCAAAATTAGTTGCGGTAGTGAATAAATTCTCTCAAAATGACACGCCAATAAATTTCTATCCAACTTAAGACACAAACATATTTTTATGTTCGTCTATAATCTTTATCGCCGAAATCATCGATTCATTACTCAATTGGTTTTTATTCGTGGATTTTAACAGGTTTTCCAAATAGGTACACAGTTTAATCTGTTGATTTTGAGCCTTCGTCTGCACTAGAGCTTCTGATAATGCGATTAAAGGTCTTTTGTTTACAGCAATCGTTTTACCGTTATTTTTCACGATATGCCAAGAGTTCGCTTTTTTGACAGCTTTTAAATTGATCTTTTTAATTTTCGGTTCCACTTTATGAATTACTTTTAAATCAACTTTTTTAATTCTCGTTTCTTCTTTCTTGATGTATTTTCTGCTCATGGAATGAGCATCCTGCAAGTAGTTCTTGTTTTCAGCATCCTCTTTGTAAAATACTTTGATCAACGGCCTTGCTTCATTGCTTTTTGAACAGTGGTAGATGGAGGATTTCGATTTTCTGGCGATCAAATCTTTGTAAAGGTCCCGCAAATACAGAAAATAGCTATTCGCCTCTTGTTTAATGAAGAATTCACTTCGATGAAATTCGACATGTCGATTAAATTGCAAGCTGCTGATAAGATATCTGCAATCCGAATAAATATTAATCACTTCATTTTTATGTATATCGTTTTCATTGATCATTTCCAGAGCCTTTTCAAAAGCAAAACCTTCAGCAATTTGTGGAGATGGATTGGTATGTTCAGCAGTGAAATGCCGCTTTTCAATAAAACCAAATTCATTTATCCAAACGATTCCTGCCCCTATGGTATTGTCTTTTGCTGAGCCGTCAATATAATACTCGATCACCGCAATCCCCACTTTCCTTCAATCCTTTTTATCTTTTACGAAAAAACTCCGCCTTGGTTTCTCTTTTAGAAAAATAAAATTTACCCAATGCCAAAAAAGCTGCAGCCCATCTCTTAAGCTGAATCTATATTCTATTGCATAAAAAAACAGCGACGCTGAACATTCAGCGTCGCCGTTCTAACTTCTATTTTGATTCCACAATCATCGTCACCGGTCCATCGTTCACCAGTTCGACATCCATCATGGCGCCGAATACGCCTTCCTCGACGCGCAGGCCTTCATTTCGCAGCACTTCATTGAAATAATTCCATAAAGGCTCCGCTTTTTCCGGCCGCGCGGCTTCTACAAAGCTCGGACGGCGTCCTTTCCGGATATCACCGTAAAGCGTGAATTGCGAGATGGACAGGATATCTCCGCCGTTTTCGAAAATCGAACGGTTCATCTTGCCATCTTCGTCTTCGAAGAGACGCATTTGTGCAATCTTACGTGCACAGTAATCAGCGTCTTTTTCTGTATCTTCATGCGTGATGCCGACGAGCAGCACATAACCGGATTCGATCGCTCCAGTGATGCTGCCCTCGACGGTCACAGATGCTCTTTTGCTTCGTTGAAGAATAACTCGCATAATTCCTCCTTAATTCGTGACACGTGTTACCGAATAAACATCCGGCAATTGCTTGATCCGCTCCACTACCCTGTTCAGGTGTGAAATATGCGGAATCATGATTGACAGGTTGATGGTCGCGATTTTGTTATTATCGGCACGGCCGCTGACGGCAACGATTGTCGTTTTCGTTTCGCTGACCATGTGCATCACTTCGTTGATCAACCCCGTGCGGTCATAGGCCTGCACTTCGATGTCGATTTGATAGGATTTGTTTTCAGGCGTCTCGCCGTTTTCCCATTCCACTGGAATGAGACGGTCGGTTTCATTGGCCTGGACATTCGGGCAGTCGGCACGGTGGACTGAAACGCCGCGGCCTTTGGTAATAAAACCGATGATGGCGTCACCCGGCACCGGGTTGCAGCATTTCGACAGACGGATCATCATGTTGTCGATGCCGCGGACGATTACACCGGATTCTGTCTGTTTCCGCGGTGTGTTCGATTTCATCTCGACCGTGATTTTCTCGAGTGCTTCTTCCTGCTCGCGTTTCTTGCGTTCTTTTTCTGCAAGGCGGTTGACGACTTGTTGAGCGGTGATGCCAGTGAAACCGACAGCTGCATACATATCATCTTCACCAGCGAAATTGAATTTCTCACAGACACGTTTGATGTTTTCATTAGTAAGAATGTCTTTCGGCACGAATTCCTGCGCTTTGATTTCGCGCTCGATCATTTCCTTGCCTTTTTGGACATTGTCTTCACGCAATTGCTTTTTGAAGAATTGCTTGATTTTATTTTTTGTTTGCGTTGACTTGGCGATTTTCAGCCAGTCGCGGCTTGGACCGAAGGATTGCTTGGACGTCAGGATCTCAACGATGTCCCCAGTATTTAATTGGGTATCCAGCGGCACCATTTTGCCGTTCACTTTAGCGCCGATGGTTTTATTGCCAATTTCGGAATGCACGCGGTAGGCAAAATCAATCGGACAGGAACCGGCAGGCATTTCAATAACATCGCCTTTTGGCGAGAATACATAGACCATATCGGAAAACAGGTCGAATTTAAGCGACTCCATAAATTCTTCGGCATTGTCGGATTCGTTCTGGAAATCAAGGATTTCTCGGAACCATGACAGACGCGAGTCGACGGAACTCAATGGCTTATCTGAAGTTTTGCCTTCTTTATAAGCCCAGTGAGCCGCCACCCCGTATTCAGCGATGCGGTGCATTTCTTCCGTACGGATCTGCACTTCAAGCGGATCGCCTTGCGGTCCGATCACTGTCGTATGAAGCGATTGGTAAAGATTCTGTTTCGGCATGGCGATATAATCTTTGAAGCGGCCCGGCATCGGCTTCCATGTGGAATGGATGATCCCAAGCACCGCGTAACAGTCTTTGATGCTTTCAACCGTAATGCGCACTGCCAATAAATCATAGATTTCGTTGAATTGCTTATTCTGAATGGCCATTTTTTTATAGATGCTGTAAATGTGTTTCGGGCGGCCGAAAAGATCCGCTTTTATATCCACTTCATCAAGCTGGACGCGGATTTCATTCATGACATTGTTCAGATACTCTTCCCGCTCCGTACGTTTTTTCTTCATCAGATTGACGATTCGGTAATATTGCTGTGGGTTAAGATAACGGAGAGCCGTGTCTTCGAGTTCCCATTTGATGGTATTGATACCCAAACGATGTGCAATCGGCGCGAAGATCTCAAGAGTTTCGTTGGCCTTTATACGCTGTTTCTCAACCGTCTGGTACTTCAATGTACGAAGATTATGCAGCCGGTCAGCGAGTTTGATCAGGATGACACGGATATCCTGGGCCATCGCCACAAACATCTTACGGTGATTTTCCGCCTGCTGCTCTTCTTTCGACATATATTTGATCTTGCTCAGTTTCGTTACGCCGTCCACCAGCAAAGCGACTTCTTCATCAAAATCACGGACGATGTCTTCCCGGCTGACTTCCGTATCTTCCACGACGTCATGCAAAAAGCCCGCTGCTACCGTAGCGGGGTCCATTTCCAATTCTGCGAGAATTCCGGCAACCTGTACCGGATGAACAATATAAGGTTCACCGGATTTGCGGAACTGTCCCATATGGGCATCATATGCCACTTGATATGCTCTTCGGATCATTTCAACATTTTCTTCATTCATATACGAAGCAACAGTATCAAATACATCATCAGCTGTCTTTACTTGGTCTTTCGCCATAATTGCCCACCTTGCTCCTCTTTTTTCGAAAAGTATATCTATATATTATAGAAAACATTAGGGCTAATTGTAAAGCTTGGTCAACTCAAGAAAGTTATAATCTCCCTACTTTTCTCAGTAAATGGAAGATATGGTGACATTAATTTGACACGGTTCCAAAAGATTATGTTTCCACCCGCAAAATATTGTTTAATTGCACCGTTGAATCGTCCTTGCCTAGGTCCAACAACTCTGACGCCGAATTATAAGAATGAACATTTTGCACCAACACATTCCGGACATTTTTTTCGCCGGATGCAATCGTCAAATCCGTCTTCGCACTTCTGAATCCCTGGATGCGGCCATTTGCCAGCGCGACATTAGCCGCACGGAATTGGATGGATGCAACAGTTTCGTTTCTGTAATCATACTGGGGATCTCCAACGAATAAAAAGCGGTTCACTGCCACATTCCGGTAGCCCGACACCACCAATGCACGAGGCGAGGAATTTTTATAGAGTTCTGTATGAACAGGGTGAATGGCCACCAGTTTCTGCGCCGTAATGGTAAATGCTGATTTCGATTCTTCGTCGTCCGCATGGTGATGGCCGATATGGCGGAAATTGAACGCCCTGTTGTCATTCACTGACAGATGGCCTGAAAGATGAACGGCCGCCGCAGCCGAAGACGTTGCATGCGCTTTAATCTCGACACCGCCAAAACAGCGGGTGCTGGAATTATTGGCAAGCCAGACATTTCGTGAACCGTCGTCAATTTCAAAGCCATTGGAATTGGAGAACCCTTCTTTATGTGAACGTCCACCTGGATCGCGGAAATGGCTGTTTGAAATGAAGATGTAATCACTGTGATGCGTCGTCACGCCGTCATCCCCGAAACCGTAACCGGTGACCTTGTCTAGCCATACATATTTGCTGCCGCCTTTCGCCCTGGTTCCGTCCCCCGCATAACTGTAGAAAGAAGAGGAAATGTCAAAACAATGAAGTCCAGGATTAATGGCTTCGACATTTTTCACCCAGCCGTTCTGGACATTTGCGAACTTCAGGCAGCTCGAGAAATTATTGCCGGCAGCAGATTTTTGACCAGGCTTTAAGCGCTCGATATTCCAGTCCAGCGTCAGCCCCTCGACTGAAATATTGCGGTTGCCGCTGATCGGATTTTTATTTGCGAGCAGCGTTCTGCGTCTCGGTGCATCGTCGTGCAGGCGAATCACCGTCTTGCCTTTTCCGCCCCCGATTAATTGCGTCCAGGAAGGCAGCTTCAATCCTCTTACTATATATACTCCTTCCGGCACGAAAATCTTCTTGCTTCCATTGCCGAACGCTTTTTTGAACGCGGCGGTCGAGTCGGTCTCGCCGTCTCCGCGCGCGCCGAATTCAGTTACTGATATGTAATTGCCTGTCACTTTCTGCAGGCGGTCATATTGGCGGTCCAGTTCCTTTTTCCAAAAAGGATGGATTTTCTTTTCCTCTACTTGAAAGCCGATTTCTTTTTCGTCATCGACTGTGAAGTCGGTCGAAATCAATGACCAGAATTTTTCCTGGACCGTTTTTTTCCGCTTGCTTGTTTGCGGCTTTACCGGCTGATAGATTTGGTTGAACAGTTGCTGTGTTTCTTCGGTTATTTTTTTTAACGGCTCATCTTCTGTTTCCAGCAGCATGTCAATCAGCCGCGCATTATTTGATGGATAATGATTTTCATCCCATTTCAGCATGGTAGCACCTCTTTGTTAATCGCTTTTTCCTTCCATACCCGCTTGGGAATAAAAAAATCATGTGGGGGTTTTGTAAGTTTATTTTAAATAAATTCCTTAACTTGCTCCAGAAATATTTTACATAAATAAAATCACATGTTTTATTTTCATAAATCCATTTATTAAAACATCAGATTATTAGTAAGTTGAGCATAAAGTATGTTTTTCCGCGCATAAAGTGTAATTTGCCGAGCATAAATCCTGTTTTCCGCGCACAAACAGTCCAATACCGCGCATAAATTCTTAAGGCTGCTGACTTGGTAATACTTTAGAAAAAATGAAGAAAATATTTCCAGACAATACGATCTGATTTATATACCTAAAAACAAAAAAACAGCCCAAAACGCATTACGCGTTCCGGGCTGTCTCCATCTTTTATTAGTATTGCAATAAGGTACAGACTTCGTAGCCTTCTAGTTTGTCGCGGCCGTCAAGGTACGTCAATTCGATCAGGAATGCACAGCCGGCAACGATTCCGCCAAGCTGTTCGACAAGGTTGATCGTCGCTTCGATTGTTCCGCCTGTAGCCAAAAGGTCATCTGTGATCAGGACGCGCTGTCCTGGTTTGATGGCATCTTTGTGCATTGTCAGAACATCTTTACCGTATTCAAGGCCGTATTCCGCACGAATCACTTCACGCGGCAATTTGCCTTCTTTACGGACAGGGGCAAATCCGAGTCCAAGCGCATAAGCTACCGGGCAGCCGATGATGAATCCGCGTGCTTCCGGCCCAACGATGATATCCGCTTCCACTTGTTTCGCATACTCGACGATCTGGTCAGTTGCGTATTTATAAGCATCACCGTTATCCATCAAAGAAGTGATATCTTTGAAACGGATACCCGGTTTCGGCCAGTCTTCAACAATTGTAATATACTCTTTTAAATCCATACCTGTTCCTCCTTGGCAGACACTTTCGCGTCGAACCACTCTTTTAAGTCTCGATAAGATGCGTACAGAAGCTTTTGTTCCAGGGCGATCTGCTGTTCACGCTTCTTGTAGCTCGGCGCTTCGGCCAAGTCACGTTTGCCTGGAGATTCTGCGATCTCAGTAAGTCCATTGTTAAGTGTAACAAAACCGAGTTCAAAAAACACCTGCAACATGAAAAATAACGAATCACGAGTCCATCCTTTATGTTTCGCCAGTTCATCACAATGCTTTTTGAAGTCGAAAGTTCCCCGTTTTTTAATGAAAGCAAACAACCATTTAAACTGATCACGCGTTGGAATCTGTTCAAAATACTGCGATTCCTTCGCATAGAAATGCGCGTAAATCCGCTTTGGATTCAAGTTCTTGAGCACTTCTTCCAATTGCTCTTCCGATTCAGGCAAGTCCAGCAGCACAAGGTGATGCTTGTCCCCTGTCAGCTCTTCAATCGAATCAACCGAGTGGATCGGATGCGGGATTAAAGTTTTGAAAACCGCCACAGTTTCAGAATTGAATGCCAGATAAACCTGATCTTTGTCCGGAATCAGCTTCGACCAGCGGGATACCTGACGGATGCCGCGGATATCAAAAAGCTGCCATTGGTCGGTGCGGATATCTTCGATCAGCATCTGGGCTTTTTTGCGTCCGTTCCATTCATTGATTTGAAGATCGCCGATTACATCAATTAACACATCCGGCGTCAATTGGTCGCCGATTTCGCCAATGCCGAAGCCAACAGCGTCAAGAGTTGAACTACCGGAAGCAAGCTCCACTTTCAAATGGTTCTGCGCGGCACCGATTTTGCGGATGGACGCCACTTTAACGCCTTTGATATAAAATTTCGGTTTGGCAAAGCCCATGCCGAATGGTGCTAGATAACGCATGGATTCGATTGTATCGGTATCGATTTCCTCCAGCTGCACCGGAATATCGATATCGACCACCGGCACAAGGTCTTCAGCTGTCAGACAAGCTTCCGCCTGTTTGTTTAAACGGCTGCGGAGCTCTGCGACATTTGCAGCTTCTAGCGTCATACCCGCTGCCATCGGGTGTCCCCCGAATGCTGGCAGGATATCGCGGTTCTCAGCCAATTCGTTATAAAGGTGGAAACCTTCGATGCTGCGCGCCGAACCTTTCGCTTTGCCCGTCTCCGGATCCAATGAAAGAACGATGGTCGGACGGTAATATTTCTCAACCAGTTTAGACGCTACAATTCCGACAACACCCGGATTCCAGCCTTCCTGTTCGACGATAATGACATGCGGGGGACCGTCCGGATATTGCGACTCCACTTGGGCTGTTGCTTCATCCGCAATTTGCTTGACGATAGCCTGCCGTTCTTTATTCAAGACATCCAGCCCGTCCGCCAGCGAACGCGCCTGAGCAGCGTCTTCCGTCAGCAGCATGTCCACTGCCGGGTCGGCGTCCTGCAGACGGCCGATCGCGTTGATGCGGGGACCGAACATGAAGCCGATTGTTTCTTCATTGATTTCTTCCTGCTTGACGCCAGCGACTTCCGCCAACGCTTCAATCGCCGGACGCGGTGTATCACGCAACGCCTGCAAACCTTCTTTGACGAAAATACGGTTCTCCCCGTGCATCGGCACGAGGTCAGCGATGGTTCCAATCGCCACAAGCTCAAGCAGATGGTCCGGCATTTCTTCATATAATGCATGCGCTATTTTGAATGCTACACCGACACCAGCCAATTCGCCGAATGGATAATTTCCTTCCGGATGGCGCGGGTGGACGATGGCTAAAGCATTCGGCATCGTTTCACCGATATCGTGGTGGTCGCTGATGATTACATCCATCCCGAGTCCGGCCGCAAAGTCGACTTGTTCAATGCCTGAAATTCCGTTATCGACCGTGACGATCAATTTCGCGCCGTTGTCATATGCCTGCTGGAACAATTCTTTATTCGGGCCGTAGCCATGTTTAAAACGATTTGGGATCATGAATGAAACATCAGCTCCCAAATCCTGCAAAACGGTCATCATGACGGCGGTGCTCGTTACACCATCGGCGTCATAGTCACCGTAGACGATTATTTTTTCCTGGTTATCGACAGCTCGGCGGATCCGCTCCACTGCGACGTCCATATCTTTCATCAAATAAGGATTATGTATGGCCGAAACGTCCGTCGCCATAAACGCTCGCGCTTCTTCCGCCGTACGTATTCCCCGGGTCACGAGGATTTTCGCCAGCACAGAAGAAAGGGATAATTCCTGTTGGATGTCCCGTACTGCCTGCGCATCGGGCTCTGTCAAACGCCATCTTTTTTTGGATTCTATCATATCAGTCACTTCCTCACTGATTCATTATACAAGAAAAAACTGCAGACAAAAACCTTTCGGCGCAATTGCCGAAAGGTTTCTTGTTTAATATGTGTCGCGTTGTTTTTCTTCGTAATTATCCACCCGGTCATCACGCGTCACTTCGTCGCTCGTGACAACCTGTGCTTCCGGATTGACGCCGGCTTTCTGGTACTCGGCGATTTCATTTTGCTGCGTGGCGATCAATGATTCTTTGACTGCCATTTCTTTCTGAAGCGCTTTTACTTTTCGCTGAAGCTGATAGCCTCGCGCGAGAGCCACTACTCCGCTCAACAGGAAGCCGAGCAGCGCAGAAGCCAGAATGACCAGGATCAGCGGAAATTCCGCTTCTCCGAAAATATAATTGACTGGTACAGCATCGACATTAACGACTGCGAAAGCTGCGATGATAACTGCGAAAATAAGTGCGATCAATAATAGCCATTGTATTTTCATACCGACAACTCCTTTCTGAAAATAAAAAAATGGAACAAGGTCATTTTTACTATACCCTGTTCCATTTCCTTTATAAACTTTTACACGACAGGCTCATCAGAACCCCATTTAGATTCCTGCTCTTTCTTCTCAACATCGATCGGACCTTTTTTATTCAATTCCTTCTTCTTAAGCACGAGCCACAACTGGGCTGCGATGAAGATGGATGAATAGGTTCCGGCGATCAAACCGATCAATAGAGCGATCGAGAAGTTCGTGATGGAAGGTGCACCGAAAATCAGAAGCGCAAGAACTACCAGCACAACCGTCATAACAGTATTGACTGAACGGACGAGCGTCTGGCGCAAGGAAACGTTGACAACGTTCTCCAATTGCTCGACTGTCTCGATTTTCTTCATTCGTTTCATGTTTTCACGGATCCGGTCAAACGTAACGATTGTATCGTTTATCGAATACCCGACAATGGTCAGCACTGCAGCGATGAATGTGAGATCCACTTCCAGGCGCAAAAGGCTGAATACCGCTACGATGAAGAACGTATCGTGAATCAATGCCACGATGGAAGCAACACCCATGCGCCATTCGAAACGGAACGCTACATAGATGATAATGCCAAGAGCGGCAATGGCCAATGCGTACAAGGCATTTTGCGCAAGCTCGATGGCAACCTGATTCGAAACAGTGGAAACGTTTGGATCCTGGCCGTATGTTTCATTGGCTGCCTGTGTTATTTCGTCGATTTGCCCCTGTGAGAAATCATCCGTGTAACGGGCAACACCGATATTGGATTGATCTCCAGAGATAACTACGTCATCTGAAGGATAACCCGTTTCCTCAAGGAACTCTTCAACTTCCTGTTGCGTAAGCGTCGAATCAGACGTTACTTCAACCCGTGTACCTCCGGAGAAGTCAATTCCAAGATTCAACTGGAAGATGCCCAGCACAATTGCCCCAGCTGCGATCAATGCCAGTGAAGCGGCAAAGAATTGATTGCGGTTGCCGGCAAAGTCTTGACGGTCGAACGGTGTAGTCAAATCCGTAATATCTTTCTCTTCCGAAGGTTTATGGATCTTATCGGGTTTCAAACCGAACCAGCTGAACTTGCTGTCGAGGAATCCGCTGTGGACCCAAAGTCCAAGCAATAGACGCGATCCCCAAACCGCTGTAATGAAGCTGGCAAGAATTGAAATGATCAACAATGTCGCAAATCCTTTAACAGAACTTGTACCGAAATAGAACAATACAGCTGCCGCAAGAAGCGTCGTTACGTTGGCATCGATGATAGCCGAGAACGACGAACGCGCGCCGATGCGGAATGAATCTTTAACAGATTTACCAGTCCGCATTTCTTCACGGATCCGCTCGTATGTGATGATATTGGCGTCGACCGCCATACCGACACCGAGCATGATCGCTGCGATACCCGGCAAAGTGAGCACCCCGCCGATCCATACAAAGATCAATAGGATCAGATAGACATATACCGATAAGGTAATGAATGCAATGACTCCCGGGAAACGATAGAAGATAAGCATGAACAATAGGACGAGTCCGATACCGATTGCAGCGGCAAATGTCGTTTTATCCAAAGCTTCTTCACCGAACTGGGCGCCTACTGAAGTCGAGTAGATTTCCGTTAATTCAACAGGCAACGCTCCAGCATTCAGGATACCCGCAAGGTTCTGTGTTTCTTCAACGGTGAAAGAACCTTCGATTTGAACACTTGGGCTGTTGATCCGTTGACTTACTCTTGGAGCAGAAACGAATTTCGGATCGGCTTTCATGACCTCTTCCTCGTACGAATCTACGCCTTCCTCAAAATCAAGCCAGATAACCAGTACATTTTCACCTGGTGGGCGCTGAGAAATTTCACCGGTGATTTCAGCGAATTGGCCCGGATCTTTTAATTCCAGCGATACGATCGGCTGGCCGTTTTCACCAAATGTCCCTGATGCTCCGCCCTCTTTAAGATCAGAACCATCCAGCACGACATTATCATCAGCATCACGGAAAGTCAGATTCGCTTCCGTTGATAATAATTCGCGGGCTTGCGACTGGTCTTCGATACCTGCCAGTTGGACACGAATCCGGTCTTCGCCTTCAATTTGGATGACCGGCTCACTGACACCGAGAACGTTGATCCGATTCATCAAAGCGTCAGTCGTATCAGACAGGATCTCGTTTGTAATTTCAGGTCCGCCCTCCAACGATTTAACTTCATAGAGGACTTCAAAACCACCTTGAAGATCCAATCCCAATTTAATGTCTTTAGCTATCGGTAAGCTTGTGGTGCCAATCATTCCTAACAGTACAATGACCAGTAAGAAAAAGGCTATTATACGACCTCTTGCTTTCATATGTATAGTTCCTCCTCATTATCTAAAACACAGCAACTTCATTATGAAACACGCATCAAAGCGTGTCAAATTCATTTTGGTTTTTTCTGGTTGGGCCGAAGCAGCTGTTCCAGATCATCGGAATTTTCTCCTGAAAACCAGTTGTCTCCCTTGAAGCCTTCGATCTGATGATACGCCACAAATTCCGAAGCCCGCATTTCCATGATTTCATTGACCATCTCATGCAGCGGCATATCGCCGATATCTTTCTTGCGCCATTTCTTCTTAATCAGGTATTGCCAAATATCTTCCGGTGTAAATGTATCGTAATCGGAAAACTGGAATTCCTCACATTTACTTTCTAAGAATGGCAATACGACATCATATTGCTCGGTATATTTCGGCATGGTTTTTTCCCTCATTTATCAGTTGAATAAAGAAATAAAATTTACACACCGCTTGTCGCTTTGGACAAGCCTCCCGCAATAAGCCGAGAAGATCACTCGTCTTATTGCTCCGGCCAGTCCTGCGGCGCGCCTGCGCTAGAGAAATTTCTAAAGATATGGAGCAAAACAGCGAAGACTCCCAGGCGACCAAGCGAAGTGACGAGATCCACCCGGGCGAAGTGAAACGAGTCCGAGTTAGCTCGGCGCAAGCAGCCAGGAAAGCGAGCTGTTTTACGTAATATCGTTTATTAAAGTTTTCAATTTAATTATATTTAATTTATTTGAACAATCCGTGAATTATCTCTAAAAAAAATCGCCTTCAGTTCGAAGGCGAAGATTTCTTAGACTGTCGTTTTTGCCTGATCCACAACGCGGGCGATTGCCTGGCGTTCGAATTGCATACGAGTGCCGTCTGCAACTGTGATGTAGATCGTCGCATCATCCACAGCATCAATCGTGCCGTGAAGTCCCCCGATCGTAACGATACGATCGCCACGTCTCAATTCAGACTGCATGTTGGCCGTAGCCTTCTGGCGCTTCTGCGCTGGGCGGATAATAAAGAACCACATCAAAACGAACATTAGAAGTAAAGGTGATAAAGCAACTAAAGTTTCCATTATTCATATTCCCCCTTTCACTCTCTATCTGTGTCTTAGAAATTCTTTGCGTTAGGTTTATTGAAGCCATAAGCCTCAAAAAATTCTTCGCGGAAATCTCCCAGGCGGTCCTCACGAATCGCTTGGCGCACCTGTTCCATTAAGTTTAACAGAAATTGCAGATTATGATAACTGGTAAGTCGAATTCCGAACGTTTCATCTGCACGAATTAAATGATGGACATATGCGCGTGTATAATTTTTGCACGTATAGCAATCGCATTTTTCATCGATTGGGTTGAAATCACGCTTGAACGCTGCGTTTTTGATGTTCAATCGGCCAGTGCTCGTCATCAATGTACCATTGCGGGCAATGCGTGTCGGCAAGACACAATCGAACATATCAATGCCGCGGATTGCTCCATCGATCAACGAATCAGGAGATCCGACGCCCATCAGGTAACGCGGTTTATTCGTCGGCATCAATGGTGTCGTGAATTCAAGCGCACGGTTCATGACATCTTTCGGTTCGCCGACAGACAAGCCGCCGATTGCGTACCCTGGGAAATCAAGTGACACAAGATCCTGAGCGCTTTGTTTGCGAAGATCTTCGTACTCGCCGCCTTGGATGATGCCGAAAAGACCTTGTACATCTTTTCGGGCATGCGCTTCCAGGCAGCGTTCTGCCCAGCGTGATGTACGCTCAACAGATGATTTCATGTATTCATGGCTCGCCGGATAAGGCGGGCATTCGTCGAAAGCCATCATGATGTCCGATCCAAGATCGTTCTGGATTTCCATCGCTTTTTCCGGGCTCAAGAATAATTTGTCGCCATTCATATGGTTGCGGAAATGGACGCCTTCTTCTTTGATATTGCGGAATTCGCTCAAAGAAAATACCTGGAAGCCGCCGGAATCCGTCAGAATTGGACGGTCCCAGTTCATGAATTTATGAAGGCCGCCCGCTTCTTTGATGACGTCATTACCAGGACGCAGCCACAAGTGGTACGTGTTGCTAAGGATAATCCCCGCATTCATCGCTTTCAATTCTTCCGGTGACATCGTCTTAACAGTTGCCTGTGTGCCGACCGGCATGAAGGCAGGTGTTTCGAATGAACCGTGCGGCGTATGGACGATTCCTAAGCGCGCACCGGTTTGTTTACAAGTTTTGATATGTTCATAACGGACTGCTTCAGTCATGGTGAGTCTCCTTTTTCTGTGGTTCAATGAACATCGCATCTCCAAAACTGAAGAAACGGTAGCGTTCATTTACTGCTTCGTTATATGCGTTCAAAATATTGTCTCTGTTCGATAAGGCACTGACAAGCATCACCAGCGTCGATTTCGGCAAATGGAAATTCGTGATAAGTCCGTCGATAGCCTTGAAGTCGTAGCCAGGGAAGATGAAAATATCCGTCCAGCCACTGTCTTCCTGGAGCTCGCCGCCGAATTTATTGGCTACGGATTCCAGCGTACGGGTAGACGTCGTGCCGACCGAAATGACGCGGCCGCCCTGTACTTTCGTGTTATTGATGAGTTCTGCCGTTTCTTTGGTGATGCGGTAGAATTCAGCATGCATCTCGTGGTCTTCAATCGATTCGACCGATACTGGACGGAATGTGCCAAGGCCAACATGCAAAGTAATAAAGGCAATATTGACGCCCTTCGCATCGATTTCCTCCAATAATTCCTCGGTAAAATGAAGGCCTGCAGTCGGTGCCGCAGCACTGCCGCGTTCTTTTGCGAACACCGTCTGGTAACGGTCCTGGTCTTCCAGTTTCTCGCGGATATACGGCGGCAGCGGCATTTCACCAAGCTGATCCAGGATCTCATAGAAAATCCCGTCATAGATCATCTTGAAATGGCGGCCGCCGTGGTCAAGGATGCCTGTGCATTCTGCACGCAGCAATCCTTCACCGAAGCTTACGACAGTTCCGACTTTCACTTTCTTCGCCGGTTTCACAAGCGTTTCCCACACATCGTCTTCTATCTGTTTCAATAGAAGAACTTCGATATTCGCGCCTGTATCTTCCTTGACGCCCATGAGGCGCGCCGGAAGAACGCGTGTGTCGTTCAACACGAGCGTGTCGCCTTCGTGCAGATAATCGATAATGTCGCGGAAATGCTTATGCTCGGTCTTGCCGCTTTCTTTATTCATGACTAACAGCCGGCTTGATGTACGGTCAAGAAGCGGCGTTTGGGCAATCAATTCTTCAGGAAGCTCAAAATCAAAATCATTTACGTTAAGTGTATTGGGTTGTTGTGTAGTTTTCGTCATTCAGGCATCTCCAATTTAAAATGTTCGTAGGCTGTGGCTGTGACAGTTCGGCCTCTCGGGGTACGCTGGATAAATCCAATCTGCAATAAATACGGTTCATAGACGTCTTCAATCGTCGTCGACTCTTCTCCAATGCTTGCCGCAATGGTATCCAGTCCGACCGGTCCGCCGCGGAAACGGGAAATCATTCCGGTGATCAGTTTATGGTCGATGTGATCCAGGCCAAGCGGATCGACCTGCAGCATCTCCAAAGCCTGATCCGCCATGTCCATTGTAATCGAGCCGGTCCCGCGCACCATCGCATAATCGCGAACCCGCTTCAATAGACGGTTCGCAATACGCGGGGTTCCGCGAGAGCGGCGAGCAATTTCAACAGCAGCATTCGGATCGATATCCGCTTCAAACAGTTTCGAACTGCGGACAACAATTTCAGTCAACGCTTCTGTGTCATAATAATCGAGGCGCGCCAGCACGCCGAATCGGTCACGGAGCGGCGCGGATAAAGCCCCTGCCCGCGTCGTGGCACCGATCAATGTGAAAGGCGGCAAATCGAGGCGCACAGAACGCGCCGTCGGGCCTTTGCCAACTACGATATCCAGGCAAAAATCTTCCATTGCCGGATACAGCACTTCTTCGATTGAGCGGTTCAGACGGTGAATCTCATCGATGAATAAAACATCTCCCGGTTCCAAAGAAGAAACAATCGCCGCCAGATCACCCGGACGTTCGATCGCCGGACCACTCGTCATTTTGACGCCAACTTGCATTTCATTGGCGATGACCGATGCCAGCGTCGTCTTGCCGAGACCCGGAGGCCCGTAGAGCAGCACATGGTCCAGGCTTTCTTCGCGCATTTTTGCCGCTTCGATGAAGATTTCAAGATTATGTTTCACTTTCTGCTGCCCGATGTACTGGGACAGATATTGCGGACGCAACGATTGCTCAAAACGCTCATCAAATTCGGAAATTTCGCTTCCTATCACCCGTTCTTCCATGGTCTGCACCTCCTTATTATTTGTTATTTGTAAAATAAAACTGCTATAAAATACCGCTTCGGCGCTATGGACAAGCCTCCCGCAATAAGCCGAGAAGACCACTCGTCTTATTGCTCCGGCCAGTCCGGAGCCGCGCCTTTGCTGGGGTCCACTTCTGGATTTCAGGTGAAGCAGCAAAGACTCTCTTAAGTTTCAGCGTAACGTTGAGCACCCACTCGGACGAAGGTCCGAGTTAGCTTACGGTAACCACTTCAGCACTAAAGGATTTTCTTAGATATGGAGCAAAATAGCGAAGACGCCTTGGGGATCAGCGAAGTATTGAGATCCACTCGGGCGACGTGGAACTAGCCCGAGTTAGCTCAGTGCGAGCCCCCGGCAAGCGAAGCTGTTTTGCGAAATATCGGATTAAAAAATTATAATTTATTTTATATCAATTCTGCTTCAGCAATAACTGTAAAGCCTTCTTCATATAAGCTTCCGTGTTCAGGTCGAGATCCTTAAGCTTCGGTTTGACTTTATTAATTTCGCGTTCAGAATAACCAAGCGCGCCAAGCGCCAGCATCGCTTCCTCAAGTTCGTTGTCTTCAACCGACAGCAAACCACCCGTCTCTTCATTATCCTCAAACGGATCGCCGAAGAATTCCGCCAGTTTGCCTTTCAAATCCAAAATCATCTGGCGCGCCGTCTTCTTGCCGACGCCCGGGAATTTGACGAGATACGACTCATCTTCCCGCTCGATCGCTTCGATGACGTGCTGCGGCTGACCGCTAGCCAAAATCGCCAACGCGCCTTTTGGTCCGATGCCCGATACCGATATCAGCTTGCGAAAAAGTTCGCGCTGCTCCAGCGTCGGAAAACCGAATAATAATTGGGCGTCTTCGCGGACGTGGTGGTGCAGGAATACCTGCAGCTCATCCGAACCGAACGAATACGGATTCGGCGCAAAAATCTGCCATCCGATCCCCTGCTGTTCTATCACTAAATATTCAGGCGTCACTCGCGTAACCCGCCCTTTTATGTAATCGTACATATCATTTCTCCCCTTCAATTCAACTCTATGATTATAGCATATCCGAGCCCTTTAGACGAAATAAACCCGCCCAAAGTCGCCCCGTGGTAAAATGGATTTATGACGAATTAAAGCGAGGGATCTCAATGAAGAAAATTCTGGGAGAACAGCGCCGGCAATTGCTGCTGGACAAATTAAAAGAGACAGCCGATCCGCTGAAAGGCGGCGAGCTCGCCTCACTTATGGGTGTATCGCGCCAGGTCATTGTCGGTGATATGACTTTATTGAAAGCAAAAGGCGAACCGATCATCGCCACCAGCCAGGGCTATCTGTATATGCGCGAAACTGCGGATGACGATCTATACCGCGTGCTGGCGTGTTTCCATAAACCTGAAGATACGCAAGATGAATTGTATGTACTCGTTGATGCGGGTGTCACCGTCAAAGATGTATCGATTGAACATCCCGTTTACGGCGAACTGACAGCCGGCATCCACGTATCATCGAGACGTGAAGTCGACATGTTCATGCAGCGCGTCCGTGAAACCGGCGCCAGCTATTTATTGGAGCTGACCGGCGGATTGCATCTGCACACGATTACTGCTCCGAATGTCGCCATTTTGGAACAGGCGATGAATGATATGAGAGCAGCTGGGTATTTATTGGAGGAAAGTGAATAAAAATCAGAGTAAAGAAAAAGCTCCGCAGCCAATCCGGCAGCGGAGCTTTTCTGATTTATTCATAGGTATAATACGAACCAAGCGTTTTCACCGTGCAGCCAAGAGCCGCCAGTTCCAAGAAGGCGCCTTGCATCATCGGCGATATTTCGTCATCCATCACGTCAGCAATGAAGAAATAATTTCCGAGACCCGTTTTCAGCGGCCGCGACTCGATTTTACTCAAGTTGAGCTGGCGCCAGGCGAATACGGAAAGCACTTGATGAAGGACGCCCGAACGGTCGTCTTTCGGCGGCGAAATCATCAATGTGGTTTTCACTTCCTCATTATGAGCAGGATTGTCCAGTTGATGGTTCGTCTTCGACAAAACGAAAAATCGTGTGTGGTTGAAATGGAAATCATGGATTTCCCGGTGGACAATGGTCAGGCCATATTTTTGAGCCGAGAATTCATTGCCAATCGCTGCAATATTCCGCTCCGGCAGCTCGCTGACCATTTTGGCCGCTGCCGAAGTCGAACTGTATTGTTCAAGCGGCGTATTTTTAAACGTATAGTATAGGAATTTATGGCATTGTGCCAAAGCGTGCGGATGCGAATAGATCGCTTCGAAGGAGTCCGACTTCACGTTATCCGGATGGACCATCAAATGCTGTTCAATCGGTGACAGCACTTCTGCCGTCACATAAAGCTGCACTTCATGGAACAGATAATCGATCGTCAGCGGAACTGAGCCTTCCAGCGCATTCTCCAGCGGCACAACCGCGTATTCAACTTCATTGTCCGCAACGGCTTCGATGCATTCCGGAATCGTTGTATAAGCGATCAATTCGCTGTCCGGAAATGCCTTCAACGCCGCCAAATGGGTGAACGAAGCGTCCGGCCCCAAAAAGGAAATTCGTTTTTTCGTCTGCTGCTCAGCCATCAAACCACTCCTAAATTATAATGATCCGCTTGAAACCACATCTGCCGACTCGACGAAATCGAGTTTTTTCAGCTGATGCAAAAAGCTGTCGAGATCTTGCTCCATCGCCGTCACATCCAGGGACAGCGTCACATTGGCGCGCCCCTGGATGGGAATCGTCTGATGGATCGTTAAAATATTGCACCCGGATTCGGCAACGGCTTCGAGCAATGTCGCCAGCGTGCCCGTCCGGTCCTCCAACTGAAGGAAAATCGTCAGGATTCGTTCTTTGACAATGGAATGAAAAGGAAAAACAGCGTCCCGGTATTTATAGAAAGCGGATCGGGACAAGCCGGTCTTTTCCACGGCATCCAATATGGAGATGTTATCACGCTGCAGCATCTTCTTGACCTCAAGCGTTTTTTGCATCGCTTCGGTCAGAACATCCTCGCGCACCAAATAATACCGCTGTTCTGAAATATCCTTCATCCATGTCCCCTCCAGATTTACTCAGTAAATTCGAATTCAAACTCAAGCAAACGAACTGTGTCGCCGTCTTCAGCACCGCGTTCACGCAACGCATCATCAATTCCCATGCCGCGCATCTGGCGGGCAAAACGGCGGATTGAATCTTCACGCGAGAAGTCGGTCATCTTGAACAGACGCTCAATTGCATAGCCGCTGATTACATAAGCGCCGTCCGGATCGCGTGTGATTGTGAAACCATCGCTTTCCGATTCGTGGCGGTAAAGTACAGAGCTTTCCGATTCGTCCGTCTCTTCTTCGATCATCGGGAATTCCGGCGTTACTTCCAGAAGATCCGCAATGGCGAATAAAAGATTGCTCAAGCCTTGGCGGCTAAGTGCAGATATCGGGAAAATCCGTGCATCTTCCGGCAATTTCTTGCGGAATTCTTCCAGATTATCTTCCGCATCCGGCATGTCCATTTTATTCGCAACGATCAATTGCGGACGCTCTGTCAAACGCATATTGTATTGTTTTAATTCTTCATTGATTGTCACATAATCTTCGTACGGATCGCGGCCTTCCATGCCGGACATATCGATGACATGGACAATGACGCGTGTCCGTTCGATATGGCGCAGGAATTGATGGCCAAGGCCGATTCCTTCGTGCGCGCCTTCGATCAATCCCGGTAAATCGGCCATAACGAAACTGCGCTGATCTTCCGTTTCAACCATGCCGAGGTTCGGTACGATTGTCGTGAAATGATATTCAGCAATTTTCGGTTTAGCAGCCGATACGACTGACAATAGGGTCGATTTCCCGACACTCGGGAATCCAACAAGTCCTGCATCCGCAAGAACTTTCAATTCCAAAATAACGTTGCGTTCAAATCCTGGTTCACCTTTTTCAGATAGTTCCGGTGCAGGATTGGCAGGTGTCGCAAAGCGCGAGTTCCCGCGTCCTCCGCGTCCGCCTTTTGCGATAACCGCCGTTTGGCCGTGTTCAACCAGGTCAGCGATTGTTTCACCGGTATCAGCATCTTTTACGACTGTGCCCGGTGGAACTTCGATGATTAAGTCTTCCGCTTTCGCGCCGTGTTTATTGGCGCTCATGCCATGTGTTCCGCGGTCCGCTTTGAATATCCGTTTGTAGCGGAAATCCATCAGCGTACGCAAACCTTCCTGTACGATAAAGACGACGTTTGCGCCTTTACCACCGTCACCGCCGGCTGGTCCGCCGTTCGGTACATATTTCTCGCGGCGGAATGCTACCATGCCATCCCCGCCGTCGCCACCTCTTACATAAACTTTTACGTGATCGACAAACATATTATCCCTCCATCTTTGCGCTGACAATAATTTTTGTATTGTCCGCTGCAATGTCTTTCTGTATCAATATACCCGGAACTTCCGGAAGCTCTAATGCATCCGGCAAGTTTCCGTCCATTTCCAATCCGATCTGGAAGCCGGATTGATGTTCTTTCAACGTCGTTCGGCAAATGATGTCCGATGCAAGTTCCGCCTGTTTTTTCAGGCTGTTGAAAAACTGTTCCAGCCAGTCGGCGAATGCTGCATCTTTTGTGGCCATCCCTGCTTCCGCAAGGCATTCCAAATGGAAACGAAATTCCGGAAAACGCCATTCCGCCGTCAGCAGCCAATTTTCGGTTGCCGGCATCTTAAGCGCTGTCAGCCTGTTCAGCTGCACAGCCGCTTCGGCACGCGATCGAATAATCGATTTCACGTCCTGCCCACGTCCAAGATCAAGTTTCATCTGAATCAATTGAAGCTCATTCAAGAAATCGTGGCGCGCATGCCGAAGCGCTTGTGCCACCGTAATCGAGTTATCCATTACACTCACGTCCTAAACTTTCTTCTTTTTTCAGTATACCAATTTTATCTGCAGATTTCTTAGGAAAAGCGTAGGCGCCCGTTTAGCTCTTAATCTTATTCATTGAAAAAGAAAAAGGGCTGCGAAAGCAGCCCTTTTCGTTTTTATTAAGCTTCTTGTGCAACTACTGGATATACGCTCACTTTTTTCTTGTCGCGGCCGTAACGCTCAAAGCGCACAACGCCGTCGATTTTAGCGAAAAGTGTATCGTCTCCGCCACGTCCAACGTTTTCTCCTGGATAAATTTTAGTACCGCGTTGACGGTATAAAATTGAACCACCAGTAACTTCTTGGCCGTCTGCACGTTTAGCGCCAAGGCGTTTAGATTCTGAGTCACGTCCGTTTCTCGTTGAACCTACACCTTTTTTGGATGCGAAAAACTGAAGATCTAATCTTAACATTCTGTCCCACCTCCTAAGCTGTGAAGGTTATTTTAATATATTCTTCATAGTCTTGTTCAATCGTTTTTAACGAAACAATCATGCTGCGAAGGAGCAATTGCACCTTTTCATCTGTTTTCCCGTCAAGGTCATCCGCGAAACCGACTTTTAAATAGCCGCTTTCCGACTGCGTGATTTCCGGTTCAATTCCGGTAAGTTCCATAATGGCGTTCACTGCTCCAAATGAAACAGCAGATGCGCCGGCACATACCAAGTCTTGCCCATGTTCAGCGAAGTCCGCATGTCCTGACATTTCAAATGACGAAATGCGACCTGACGTCTCTTTAATTTTAACTTTGATCATCCTTACAGGTTGATCGCGTCAACAGTCAATTTTGTGTATGGTTGACGGTGACCTTGCTTTTTACGGTAGTTCTTTTTAGCTTTGTATTTGAAGACAGTGATTTTTTTCTGTTTGCCGTGTTTTTCAACTTTAGCTGTAACAGTAGCTCCTTTAACAAAAGGAACACCCACTTTAGTGTCATCTCCACCTACAAATAGAACTTTGTCAAATGTGATCGTGTCACCAGCTTCTCCGTTCAATTTCTCAACGTAGATCTCCTGACCCGCTTCAACTTTGATTTGTTTACCACCAGTTTCAATAATTGCGTACATATCCTTGCACCTCCTCTTAGACTAAGACTCGCCTATCCAGGTGATCCACATTGCTGCGAATGCTTGCTGACCCGGTTCGAGCGGTTGTAGCACAGGTGCGCTACAAACATAACATTAAAATAATATCACGCCGGAGCTAGTGGCGTCAATAGATATTGTTGGATTGGGTGGGAATGGGTTGAGATTTTATTAGTTAGGTTGGGAATTGGATTGCTTTGGGTGGAAATGAGTCTGGTTTGGGCGGTATTGAGTTAGATATATGTTCAAATGGACTTGTCGAGCAGTAAATTGGTTGAATCTGTGGAGAAGTTCTTAAAAAGTGATCTTTTCGCCAGGAAATATTATACATATTTATTTCTGGGGTGCGGCTTGATTGCTCTGAGGTGCGGCTTGAACGAGTTGGGGTGCGGCTTGACCACTTTGGGGTGCGGGTTAAACCGTTTGGGGTGCGGCTAGGAATAAATCGTCTCATAATAAGCAATTAACAGCTCGTTTTTTTCAATAATCATTCGTCTACCCCGATTATTAATTTTTATGGTTGTATTTTCCAGCATCCGATACAATACATACTTATCTTTTATACCAAGCCATGTATATGCAAACTCAGTAGTGATTTCATTTCCACATAAAACAGCATATTCCTGTAAAGCAAATTCGTGTGCATCGGCTGACACGATCCCACATTTACCGCAACGCCATCGAAGACGTAACCACTCCATCTTTTGACGACAACCCAAACACCTCACCCCCACCTCCAAACAATCCCTCGTCAGCTTATGCTTCTTCAAAAGATCAGGACCATTGAATTGCCCGCGGCTCCGCCGCACTAAACCCTCAAGACCTTCAACGTCAAAGGATACACGAGTGTCTACCATTTTCTCGATATGAAACGGCAAATAATCGAGCGCGATTGCCTCATAAAGTTTCGGGGGTACAGCGACTCTTCCTGAGCGACTGGACATGACGATGGTGCCCTGTACTTTGCAGCCGAAGTATTTCTCGGTGGCTCTAACCGCGCGGTGCAGCTGCGCTTCAGGGTTGCGCATGCCTTCCTTTCGCCCATCGACTATTCGATAGAATTGAAAATTGACCGAATCGAAATAGAACTCGCCCACCATGTTTTTCACTTCGAGCGCGCAGACAAAATTTGCGTGCAGCACGAGAACATCCACTTGGGCGAAGCCATCCATATAAGGAAGCCACACGCCGCGGAAAATCTTCGCCTTCTCCACGAGATCCAATTCCCGCTCCAGCAATTCAACTGTCCGCTTCTCACCCGCCGCTCCCGCCAACGACCTCTTCACCTCTCCGAACACTTTATCTTTTGCCGCATGCCTCGCCGGCAATCTATCAAATAAAACCATCCCCTTCAGCATATGAACGTCCAACCCGCACCCCTTTTCATAATTCTTGCCTTAAGTATTTATTCAATAAAATATTCCTTGGATCCACTTCTCTTCTATAAGAACAATAGATAAATTTTATATTGCCAATTTGACTCTTTCCTAAAATCCACAAAAACCCCCGCAATCTTCTGCAGGGGTCTCAAGTAGAATTTTATCTCTTTAATTCTCAAAAGTTTCAAGTGAAACTTTTAATTTATCTTCAAAAGTCTCAACAAATTTTATTTAGCAAAAATCGCTTTAATCTTCGAAAACATGCCTGTGCTCTGTTTATCCATCGTCATCAGCGGCACGGATTCGCCGAGCAGGCGGCGCGCGATGTTGCGGTAGCCCATGGCGGCCGGGTTGGCTGGATTCATGACGACGGGTTCGCCGCGGTTCGAGCTGGAGATGACGCTTTCGTCATCGGCTACGATGCCGAGGAGGTCGATGGACAGGTGCGTTGTGATTTCGTTGATATCGAGTGCTTCGCCGGCTTTCATGAGATGCTGGCGGATGCGGTTGATAATGAGTTTTGGCGGCTCGATGTTTTCTTCGAGCTCGAGCAGGCCGATGATGCGGTCGGCGTCGCGCACGGCTGAAATTTCAGGCGTAGTGACGACGATGGCGCGGTCTGCACCGGCAACGGCATTTTTATAGCCCTGCTCGATGCCGGCCGGACAGTCAATGATGACAAAATCGTAATCTTTTTTGAGTTCGGTTACGAGTTCCTTCATCTGTTCGGGATTGATGGCGTTCTTGTCAGTCGTCTGGGCGGCTGGCAATAAATACAGCATATCTTCAAAGCGCTTGTCTTTGACGAGGGCCTGGTGCACTTTGCAGCGGCCTTCGAGAACATCGACAAGGTCATAGATGATGCGGTTTTCGAGACCTAAGATAACATCAAGATTGCGCAGACCGATATCGGTATCGATCAGGCAAACCTTTTTCCCTTGAAGAGCCAATGCAGTGCCGAGATTGGCGGTTGTTGTCGTTTTACCGACGCCTCCCTTGCCTGATGTTATGACGATTGCTTCTCCCACACTAGCTTCCTCCTTTAAACGTTGAAATTTGCGGCCGGATGAACCGCAATTCCTGCAGACGGTCGATGACGATGTTCTGGCCGTTGCTATGTAAATAAGCGCATTCCATTTCCGGCTGTTCGGACAGCACCGACAATTCGTCGGTCATCGTCTCGATGGAATCGTCGATCATTAAATGAGTCGCCTCAAGCCAGGACGCGGCAATGACAGCCTCGCGGTTGCCGTTCGCGCCTGCATGGGCGATTCCTTTCAGACGGCCCAGCACGTAGATATTGCCGCCGGCCACAACACGGCCGTTCGGGTTGACGTCGCCGACTACGACGAGGTCCCCTTCAGCTTTCACTACCTGCCCGGAACGCACGATGCCGACATATGTCTCGGACTGGCGTTCCTGGATCCGTTTATTGCTTTCTTCGACGGAAATCACTTCGCTGCGCATCTTCGACACCCGCAGATGCGAGTTGTTCTGAATGGTCGCGACGACTTCCTTATATTGGGCTTCGGTGCAATAGCGATAGCCCAGATGGAGCTGCACTTCGGCGCTGCCATCAAGCGCAGGGTCCGAAACCTTGGCTTTCAGTTCGTTCAGCATGTCCATGTAGGCGCACTGATCATCGAGCTGCAGCACAAGACCTTCTTTCGTTCCTCTTATATAGACAAGATTCTTCAAAAATACGTCACCTGCGCTTTCAAATTAAATACCTGAGTATAGTCTTTTTTCCATTGAGAAAGCATCAAAATCATTAAGGGTCCCGCTTTTCATTCCAGCTTAAACTTTACTGTTTTCCCGTTCGATCAATCGGGCGACAATCAACGATTTAAATGCCCAGCCAAGCATGACTAGGAATAAGGAATTGGCGATCATTGTCGGCAATAGACGCGAAGTCAGGAAAATGTCCACCGGCATTGAAACCAGTGAAATAAATGAGAAGAATAAATACAGCACAAACTCGAAAAGTGCTGTCAGGACAAGTGTCAGGAGAGTGGCAACGATTAAATTACGGTGCACCGACTTGACGATGTAACCCGCGATCAAACACATCATCGGGTACAAAAATGAATATAGTCCAATAATATCAATGAAAAAGACATCGTACAAGAGGCCGAAAAATAAACCATAGAACATTGCATGTTTGGCATCATAATAGACCGTTACGAAAATCAGGAACATCAATAAAAAACGAGGCACAATATAATAATAAACCCCGTCAAGCTGCAACGGGGAAAATAATCCAAAGACGGGTTCCAGGAAAAACAGGACGAGGGCGATCAGCGGCAGGAGAAAACGGATCATGATCCTTCTTCCTCCGTAGCCACGCCCTCATCTTCACCATTCGTTTCAGGCATGTCGCGGTCGGCAATCATTACATGGTTCAGCAATGTGAAATCAGCTGCCGGTTTAACATATGCAAGTTTCGTCAGACCGAATTCATCGATGGTGATTTCTGTAATCTCACCGATGATCAGACCTTTCGGGAAGATCCCGCCGAGTCCGCTTGAAACGACCTGCTGGCCGACTTCAAGTTCGATTTGGGCATCGATGCGCTTCAATAGGAGTTCGCGGCGTTCAGCGTCATAGCCCTCGATTAAACCGAAGACGCCTTCTTCACCGCCGATGACCATTGAAGAAACCCGGTAGTTCGGATTTTGCGTTGATATCAATTCGACCGTGGATGTAGTCTTAGTCACCAAAGTGACTTTACCGATCAACCCTTGGGCCGTCATGACCGCCATGTTTTGTTTGACGCCGTCCGATTCACCTTTATTCAAAATAACTTTTTCTTCCCATTGATCCGGGTTCCGTGCAATGACGGTCGCCTGGATCGGGTTATAATCCCGCAAATCGGCTTCTTTGCCGACGATTTCCTTCAATTGATCGTTCTCAGAACGCAGGTCGGTCACTTCCGCCTGCACTGCCGCAAATTCTTCCAGGCGGCCTTTCAAATGCTGATTTTCCTTATATGTATTCAAGAGTGAATCAACGTTATCGAATATGCCTGTGACAAAATGCGCTGGGCCGGAAAATAGGGATTGTCCGGCGCCTACAGTGTCTTTGATGATCTGTTCCGGAAAGGATACATTGTCGCGATCCCGCAAGGAATAGGAAATTAATGCTACGAGAAGAATGACCCCGAGCATTAACAGAATTAGCCGCTTGTTCGAAAAGAACCTAGACATGGCAGCAATCCTCCTTATTTAGTTGATTGCATGCGACGGATTTGATCAATATTATCAAGTGCTTTGCCTGTGCCGATAGCCACGCAATCCAGCGGGTTTTCTGCAATAAGGACTGGCATTTGAGTTTCATCCGAAATGACTTTGTCGAGATTTTTCAAGAGAGCGCCGCCTCCGGTAAGGACGATTCCGCGTTCCATAACATCAGCCGAAAGTTCCGGTGGTGTCGTTTCAAGCGTTTTCTTCACGCCTTCAATGATTGAAAGAACAGATTCCTTCAACGCTTCAGCGATTTCTTCCGAAGAAATTTCAATCGTTTTCGGCAAGCCTGTCAACAAGTCACGACCGCGGATGTCCATCTTAACCGCTTTTTCTTCCGGTGTAGTGACACGCGCTGCGCCGATTTCCATCTTGATGGCTTCAGCTGTACGTTCCCCGATCGTCAGGTTATAAGTTTTACGGATATATTGCGTGATTGCCTGGTCCATCGCATCCCCGGCAACACGGATGGATTCGCTCGTTACGATGCCGCCAAGTGAAATGACCGCAACTTCCGTAGTTCCTCCACCAATATCGACGACCATTGAGCCCATTGGTTCCCAAACCGGAAGATTTGCACCGATTGCAGCTGCAAAAGGCTCTTCGATTGTGAACGCTTCACGAGCGCCTGCCTGACGTGAAGCATCAATGATAGCGCGCTGTTCGACTGAAGTGATTCCAAAAGGAACACAGATCATGACGTTCGGCTTCTTCATTGATCCTCCGACTTTTTTCATTGCTTCCTTCATATAATATTGAATCATAGCAGTTGTTGTATCGTAATCAGCGATAACGCCGTCGCGCATCGGGCGGATTGCCACGATGGATCCCGGTGTACGGCCGATCATGTTGCGCGCGTCGTTACCGACAGCGACGATCTCGCCAGTTTGCGTATTTTTCGCGACAACGGATGGTTCTCTGAGAACAATCCCTTTATTTTTAATAAATACTAGTGTGTTAGCAGTTCCTAAGTCGATTCCTACATCTTTTGATCCCATTCCAAACACGTGAATTCTTCCCTTCTTTATATGCCAATAAGCCATAGAGTTTACACAATACTACTCATTATAGCTGAAAAGTAAAGAAAGTAACAGTGCTACATATATCCCTTTTCATTTAATGAGATGAATTGATGGTCACCTATGATGATATGGTCCAAAAGCTCAATGCCGACGATGCTTCCCGCTTCCATCAGGCGTTTTGTCACAGCGATATCTTCGGGCGATGGCGCGGGATTTCCGGACGGATGATTATGTGCGCATACTATCGAGGCCGCCGATCTGCGAACCGCTTCCCTGAAAATTTCTCGTGGATGGACAATACTGGCGTTCAAACTTCCGACAAATATTGTCTGTCTATGTAAAACCTGGTTCTTTATATTCAAAAATAAAACGACGAAATGTTCCTGTTTGAGTGAAGTCATATCCGCCATCAGAAATGAAGCGGCGTCTTTTGGGGAACGGATGGTGAATTTCGCATCCGTCTGTTTGGAGGACAGGCGCCGGCCCAGTTCGACAGCGGCCAATAATTGAACCGCCTTCGCCTGGCCGATGCCGTTGATGGATGTGAGTTCTTCGATGCTGGCGTCTTTGAGCTGCTGGATCTGTTCAAAATGATGCAGCACCCGGTTCGCCAGATGCAGGACGGACTCCTGCCTTGTGCCGGTGCGCAGCATGATGGCGATCAATTCCTGATTCGACAGGCTTGTCGCTCCCTGATTGACCAGCCGTTCGCGCGGCCGGTCTGCTGTGTGGACATCACGGATCATCAAAGACTGTTCCTTCAGCATTCGACACGGCTCCCCGACAAGCTGATCCAACCTGCGTCTGAAAGTTTCCGCGCCAATCGGGCAATCGGCAAGCCGACAACCGTATTGTAATCACCATTGATCCTCTCCACAAATAAACCCGACAGCGTCTGGATGCCATAAGCTCCCGCTTTGTCATAAGGATCGTCCGTATTCGTGTAGGCTTCGATCCAGCTTTCCGGCAACTCGAAAAATGTCACTTCAGTCGTCTCGTGAAATTGCATCTCGCTGTTTCCGGACTTTATTGCCACCGCCGTAATCACTTCATGGCTGCGGCCGGAAAGTTTTCGCAAAGTTGCCATCGCCTGCTTCTTGTCTTCAGGCTTTAACAGGATTTCACCGTCGCACACAACGATGGTATCCGAGCCGATCACCACTGCCTCCGGATTCTTCTTCGCGATATCCGCCGCTTTCACTTCCGCACAATTAATGACATAATTCAACGCATTCTGGAACTGTTCCGGTTTCAGTTCTTCCTTTTTGCTTGGAATCACACGGAAATCAAATCCGAGCAGCTCGAGCAGTTCACGTCTTCTCGGCGACTGCGATGCCAGGATCATCGGTTGTTGGGCTTTGAAATACATAAAAACGCCTCCTTTTTCTTTCTTTAAGAATACACCTCCCGGATAGCCACTTCAAACAGCGAAAAACGGATTTTGCAGGCTATGAACGATTCAAAAATGAGATTTGCGGTATACAAATAAAATATCCGGCGGCAGTATTGATATCGTTCATGAAATTTAGCAATTATGTCGGTTGCAACAACCTTTTCAAACGTTTACGAAATTCCCATTTCCCCTCTATTGTCAAAACAATAAAACATTATTCAATTTTGCCATTATTACTACTTCTTTAAAAACCTTTATTCCTCGAAAATAAACCTATACAATGGTAACGGATTTTAAATTCTGAAATTTCCTATTTCGAAATAATGAATAGGAAGTTTTTAATTTGGAAAAGAGGTAGATTAAATGGAAAAAAAGCGAAAAGGGTTCTTCCAGAAGTTTCTGGATGGAATCGAATTTGCAGGCAATAAATTGCCGCATCCGGTGACTCTATTCGCCTTGCTTGCCCTGCTCGTGCTGGTGCTGTCAGCCATCATTTCAAGCTTCGGCATCTCGGTTGAACATCCCGGACAGGAAGGCGAAATGGTCGAAGTCAAAAACCTGTTGAACGCTGAAGGCATTCAATATATCTTCACCAGCATGGTTGATAACTTCATCGGCTTCGCACCGCTCGGCGTCGTTCTGGCGACAATGCTCGGAATCGGAATCGCGGAACGCACAGGACTGATCAGCGCGATGCTGCGCGGATTCGTATTGTCCGTTCCCCGCTTCCTGATTACAGCTGGACTAGTTTTCGCCGGTATCATGTCGAGTGTGGCATCTGACGCAGGTTACGTTGTCCTGCCTCCGCTTGGCGCAGTAATATTCGCTGCGCTTGGCCGACATCCGCTAGCTGGTCTTGCCGCTGCGTTTGCCGGTGTATCCGGTGGATTCAGCGCGAACTTGCTGCTGTCGGCGACTGACCCGATGCTCGGGGAATTGACGATTGCCGCTGCGTCGATCATCGACCCGGCTTATGCGGAAGGCATGAACATCGCGATGAACTATTACTTCATCATCGTTTCCGTATTTGTACTTACACTTGCCGGTGCATTCGTTACTGAAAAAATCGTCGAACCGCGCCTAGGGGAATACAAAGGCGAGTACCGGGAAAAATTGACTGGCCTTAGCGCTGAAGAAAAGAAAGGCATGCTGTGGGCTGCGATTTCATTCCTTATCGCTGCAGCTGCATTCGCAATGCTGATCATTCCGGAAAACGGAGCGCTGCGAGCTGAAGACGGCGGCATCGTCCAATCACCGTTCATGTCGTCACTGGTTCCGATCATCACAATTCTGTTCTTCATCCCTGGTTTGTTCTACGGAATCGCCACGAAGAACATCAAGAGCGATAAAGATGTTGCCAGCCACTTGACCGACACGATGGCGTCGATGGGCATGTTCATCGTTCTGGCATTCACTGCCGGACAGTTCGTAGCCTACTTCGCTGAATCAAATATGGGCATGGTCATCGGCGTCTACGGGGCAGAATTCCTGGAAAGCGCGAACTTGACAGGCATCCCGTTGATCCTGGGCTTTATCTTGATTACAGGCGTCATCAACTTGTTCATCGGTTCAGCTTCTGCCAAATGGGCGATGATGGCACCGGTATTCGTACCGATCATGATGCAGCTCGGCTATTCGCCGGAGCTAACGCAAATGGCATACCGCATCGCCGATTCAACGACGAACATCATTTCACCGCTGATGACGTATTTTGCGATCATCATTGCCTTTGCTCAGAAATACGATAAGAAGATGGGAATCGGCACATTGATCTCAGTCATGTTCCCGTACTCAATCGTCTTCATGATTGTATGGTCGATCATGCTGATCGTCTGGATGATGCTTGGTCTCGACCTCGGGCCTGGTTCACCGTTGCATTACAATAATTAAGGATATGAATAGAGCCGACTCAGATATTTCTGGGTTGGCTTTTTTGTGGGGTTTTTAGAGACGATATTGCGCAAAACAACTTCGCGTTCCAGCGGGCTCCCGCCCAATCCTCCTCGTCCGCTGCGCTCCCTGCGGTGTATCGGTCGTATCGCTAAGCCGCAGGAGTCTTCGTTGTTTTGCTCCATATCTAAATTGGTTTTCATTAAAAATAAATCAGAACCAATCTTAAAATTTTTTATGGATAATTTTTCATGTCTATTATCTTTCTGGTACGGGTATGTCAGTTACAAGAGCAAAAAAGAGTCATTTAGACAAATATATATCACGAGCAAAACTAACCCTGCTCCACGAAACGAGGTGCATGACATGACAATCCCTGATAACAGCACTCCCTTAAAAAAATACATTTGGCTGCTGATCATATTGAACGGTCTTGATGGCATCCTGACTTACTTCGGTTTGACACGCGGACTCGTCACCGAAGCCAACCCCTTATTGAGTTCGTTCGCTCCTTTCACAATTCTTGGCATTAAATTGTTCTTGTCCGTTTGTCTGTTCGCCCTGTTGTTCACAACATTTGCAGACATCAGAAAAACATTCTGGCGCTATACATTTATTTTCGCCAATGTGCTCTACTCCATGATTCTCGTCCTCCATCTGTATTGGCTCCCATTTCTTTTCATCTCATAAACTACAAAAGCACCCTGGAGATTTTCTCCAGGGTGCTTCATTACGTCCATAAATTCATATACCAACTAAGAAGCGGTTCTCCGTAAAAATAAACTATCACAGCTCCGGCCGCAATCGATGGGCCGAACGGAATCGGTGTTTTGCGTCCCTGCTTAGTGACGCGCAAGACGATGATGCCGACAATCGCTCCGATCAATGAAGCGAAGAACAGCGTCATCAATGTTCCGCCAGTGCCGAGAACCAGCCCGATGACGAAGAATAATTTGATGTCACCGCCACCCATTCCGCCTTTCGATACAATCGAAATGAGCAAAAGAATCAAGAAACCAGTTGCCGCACCGAGCAAACTGTCCCAACATGGATCGAGCGGAATAAAGAACCGCAAGGCGAGCAAAGCAATACCAAACGGCAGAAGCACCTTATCCGGGATAAGCATATAAGCGATGTCCGACACCGTAATGATGACAAGCATCGATACGAATAAAATTGCGATGATCAGTTCAGGCGTAAAGCCAAAATGCCAAAACGATAGAGCGAACAAGCCAGCCGCAATAAATTCCATTAACGGATACACCCAATGGATTTTCTCACCGCATCCGCGGCATTTCCCTTTCAAGAATAGGAAAGAAAAAACAGGAACCAAGTCCAGCGCCGTGAGTCGACGGTCGCACGATGTGCAATGGGAAGGCGGAAACGCAATCGATTCCTTTTTCGGTACACGCAACCCGACAACGTTAAAAAATGAGCCGAAAACAAGACCGAATAAATAGAAGAATGCTGTATACGTAATTGTCATAATAACCCTCATCACTTTATAAATTTAGAAAAAGGAGAAATCATGTTGATTTCTCCTTTCAAGGTTTTTCAGGGATGATTAATGTCGTCCCGGTTTTTACAATATAATTAGTCATTTTGTTCGCTGTTCTAATCAATTCGACTCCGCTGCGGTCTCCATAATATTTCTCGGAAACGCTGAACAGCGTATCTCCTTTGACCACTTTATGCGTTTTGGCGGTCTGAGTGCCAGCCACCTGGTCGTTTGTTTGTGCTGAAGCTTCACCATCGACTGTAACATCGACATCCACTTCCACATCAGCATCTTTGTCTTCAGCCTTCGCCAAATCGACGCCGTCGTTCTTCGGCAGCGGATCGACTTTATTGGCTGGCGGCGGTGCATCCACTTTTGGCAATGTATCTGCCAAAGCGATCAAGTCCGGACGGTAGAATGCTGAAAAGCTCAATGTCACTTCCAGTATATCATCTTCCGCTTCGACAGTTGTCACTTCACCATTTGAAGCAAAGTCGATGGCATCGATGATCAGGATGCGTTTCATCGACTCGATTTCTTTGATGAATTTCGTAATTCCAGCATAGTCGTCCGTTTCAAAAGCAACGGTCGTCTGGATTTTTTGTACGTTTTCAATGCCTTCAACAGGCGTCAATAACTCAAGCGGCGATTCTGCGATCTGAAGTGATTTTACTTGGGAACGCGACAACAACTCCGCTTGCTCCAATTGAAGTACGATCAGTTCCGATAACGGCTCGACCGATACGCGCTGCTGCAGTTCGGCAGTTGAAACGCGCTCTTCTTCCGGCAATGCTTTTACTTGCTCCTGCAAGGCCATCAAGACTTCGCGTTCGGATTTGAAAGTCTGTTCCGCCATCATCCGTGCTTCTTTAGCCGGTGAATAAACCATGAAATAGGCATAAGCTGAAATGGCTAAAAGGAATAAAACGGCAATCGCAATCAAGCCATTTTCTTTCTGTTTCTTCGTCAAACTACTCATTTGTATCCCCCTCCGTTTCTTCTGGAGTGGTTTCGGTTTCTTCGATAACTTCGACTTCCACATCTACATCCGCTTCCACATTTTCTTCCGTTTCAGCAGCTGGCGGTTCTTCCACCGGCTCTTCGATGATATTGCCTTCCGCGTCAAGCACCGGCAGACGGTCATCTACAAATACCAATGTGTATGTAGCGAGATATCTCGGCGTTTCAATCGGTTCATCTTCGTCTTTCACTGCGCCTTCTTCGTCTTCAGTCAATAGACTGTCTTCGCTTTCAACAGAATCCAATGAAGCGAAATCTAGAAGTTCTGATCCTTTTAATTGTGCCAGGTAATAGGCCGCGTCACGTGTTGCATCGAATTGAACAACCAGTGTGGCTGTATTCGGTTCAGCAAACGTGATCTGATCAAAGAAGCCACGCGCCGGAAGCAATGCTGCCAGTTCTTCCAATAAAGGAATCGTATCGTATTGATAGCTTTCCGCCCAATCGACAGTCGCTTTCAGCTGCTGCTCTTCATTCATGCCGGCAGTTGCTTCAAGCTGTGCCCGAATTTCGGCTTGCTGTGTAGCAAGTTCAGCGCTTTGCGCCGCCAGAACCGCCTGTTCGGTATTCTCCGATTTTGCCATAAAGAACAGCGCTGCGAATACGACCAGACCAAGAAGTAAAATAGAAAGCGCCGCAATGAGGAAGGCGGGACGGTCCCGCTCCTTCTGCGGCAATAGATTAATATCAACTAACATATGGTCACACCTCTTTCAGCGCCAGACCGATGGCACGGTTGAAACGTCCCGGGACGTCGTCGCCATGTTCGGTAGTGATGGGTTTCAAAACAATCGGTGATACCGGAATTGAAAAGCGCCCTTCAAAACGGGCCTGGAATGTATACCATTCTTCAAATTCACCATTACAGATGATTTTCGTGATGCCGCTTTCGCCTTCATTCATATTATAGCGATAAAAGTTCGAAAGTTTTTCAGTCTCGGAAATGATGACATCCATCAATGCGGAAGCATCACCTGCAAACGAGCTGTATTCCGACAGGTCAACCGGCCGCATGAATAAAGGAAAATGTTCATGGAAGATGGAGACTGTCATTTTGGAACCTTGCACATCGATGATCATAATATGGTCATCTTCAGTGATGTCATGCTGCAGATAAGCCAAACGGTATAACGCAAGCGGCGTAATATCCGCGACAACCGGCACCAGTTTTGATTCGCTGAACGCTCGCTCAAAATCATGGACGACCGATTCTTTCGATGCGATGATGATCGCTTCGGGATTTTCCGACTCCGGGTGGTATGGCACCACATCGAAAACGGGATCTTCAAAAGGTAGATAAAGCGTCGAGCCGATTTCAATGAAGAAATGACCTTTCAATTCATCGGGTGCAACGTCTTCGGGGTAGGGTACTTTGCGGATAATAACAAATTCGTCAGGGGCGAGGAATCGGACTGACTTTTTGGTGAGACCCCACTGATTGACAGCCTTATCGAGTACCGAGCCGAGCTCTTCGAAATTGGTGATCTTGCCGTCTTCAATGATACCTGCAGGGAGTGGATACTCCTCGGCAAGGCTCAATTGAAGCGGATCGACCGATTTCAAATCGACATGGCGAATTGCATCTTCTTCTATTGTAATGGTCGCAACGCGCGTTTTTCTCGATAAAAACGATAAGGCCATTTGATCAGCTCCTAGAAATCTTTTTTAATCGATATTAAGGTGATACAGCAGTACCGGTTATAGTTGTAAGTGTTGCAGTACTACCTTTTTGACTGTCAGCGTTGATAGTTTTTACAGAAGCATCTTTAAAACCGATAGTTTGAGTTCCGTTGCCAGTAGGCACAGCAGTTGCTGTTAATGCTAGATCACCGTCACCATTTCTACCAATACTGTATGATGTTAAAGTTTCAAATTGACCTTGTGTCTCTAAGTAAGGATCTAAATCAGCTTTTGAAATAGCTCCAGTTACATCACTCTCAGCAGCATATATGTTAGCTGCACTCAAAATATTTAAAGCATCGCTTTTCACCGCATTATAACGACTATTCTCAATAATATTTCCAATCGCCGGAATAGCGATTGCTGCGATAATCGCCAAGATCACGATTACTGCCAAAAGCTCGATCAGCGTCATACCTTTTTCATTGCCCAATTTCTTTTTCAAAAATTTCTTCATTTCATTTCCTCCCTTTGACCTAATTTTTTGGTACTTTATGAGTACATCTTTAGTATATCAATACTTATGAAATACGCAACAAATTTTTCAGATATTTTTACATTATTTTTAAATAATATAGTCAAAATTAAACTACATGTTGTCAATATTTTGAAACATTTCAAACATAGGTAGCATAATAGACATGACAATAGTCCCTACTAACGCTGCCAATACGACAATCATCAGCGGTTCTATTAAAGCTTTAAGGCGATCTGTCTCCGCTTCCACTTCTTTTTCGTAGAAATCGGCTACTTTATCCAGCATATGGTCCAGTGAGCCCGTCTGCTCCCCGATTAAAATCATGTGTGGAATCAAAGGTGGAAAAGCCCAATGATTTTTCATTGGATCTGTCAAAGATCCGCCTCTTTCCAAATTATCACGTGATGCCAATATAACTTTCGACATTACTGCATTTCCCACAACTTTTTCGACCATCGTTAATGCCTGAAGAATCGGAACTGAGCTGGAGAATAAAGAACTCAACGTTCTAGTTAATCGGGCTAACGCAGACTTTTTCATGATGCGGCCGAATATTGGCATACGAAGCAATAATGTATCAAGCATCATCTTTCCTTGTGCGTTTCGCTTCATCATCCAAATTGCCATTGCAATTCCCAAGCCAATCATTACTAATAGATACCAATACTTAATTGTCAAATCACTGGCAGCCATAACCATCTGCGTCAGCATCGGCAATTCACCGCCAAAGCCTTCAAACATTTCAGCAAACATCGGAACAATAGAAGATAGGAGGAAAATAACTACGCCAATTGCTAGTACTCCAACTACCAACGGATAAGACATCGCAGATTTAACTTTCTGCCTCGTTTGATATGCCTTATCGTAATAGGTAGCAAGACGATCCAACGACTCATCAATATTCCCCGATAATTCTCCCGCTTTAATCAAGTTGATTGTCAGCGGTTCGAAAATCTTTGGATGCTTTCGGAGCGAATCCGACAGCGAATTCCCCTTACGTAAATCTTCGTCAATATTGACTAAGGTCTTACGCAACGCTTTTGACTCTACTTGCTGGGAAAGGATCTTTACCGAGTCGACAATCGTTACACCCGCTCGCATCAAAGTTGAAAACTGGCGAAGGAACATGATGAACTGATCACGTTTGACCGGGTTTCCTAAAACAATATCTTTTTGTAATGCCGTTTCAGCAATTTCGCGAATTTCGATGACTCGAACTCCGTCATCCCGCAATTTTTCTACTGCTTCGCGTCTGTTGCCAGCAACTACTACACCCGCGCGAACACGTTTTCTATCTCGTCCTTCATATTTAAAACGCGCCATCTTACTCCTCTCCTTCCAGGAAAGGTTGAGCGATTTGTCTTGTTATCTTGCCTTGTGCCAAAAGTTCTTGCACTGATGTTGACATCATGTGCATGCCAGCGGCACGGTTCGTCAGGATGACGTTTGGAATCTGGTGCACTTTTTCGGTACGGATCAAGTTGGCTACGGCCGGATTAGATATCATGATCTCCGTTGCGGCAACTCGGCCCTTGCCATCGGCTGTAGGCAATAATCGCTGAGCGACAACAGCTTTCAAAATACCGCCAAGCTGTGTCCGAACTTGTGATTGCTGTTCAGGCGGGAACACGTCAATAATCCGCTCGATCGTAGTGGCGGCACTCGATGTATGCAGTGTGCCCATTACCAAGTGACCTGTTTCAGCGGCAGTGATGGCAGTCATGATGGTTTCCAAGTCACGCATCTCACCGACCAGGATTACGTCAGGATCTTGACGGAGTGCTGCGCGCAAACCGTTTGCGAAACTGTTCGTATCAAATCCGACTTCGCGCTGGTCGATGATGGACGTACCATGTCTGTGCAGGTACTCAATCGGATCTTCCAGTGTAATGATATGCTTCGTCATTTCTTCATTGATATGGCGAATCATAGCGGCAAGCGTTGTTGATTTACCAGAACCCGTCGGACCCGTCACCAAAATTAATCCTTGGTGAATTTCAGCCAGTTTCTTTAATATCTGTGGCATTTTCAAATCATCGACTGTTGGCACCACTGTTGGAATCGCACGAAATGCGTGTGAAATCGAACCACGTTGATGGAAAGTGTTCACTCGATAACGGCCGATTCCAGATATCGCGTAGGAGTAATCCATCTCCCCTTTTTCAAGGAACGTGTCCCATAATGATTCTGGCATGATTGCTCTGCCGATTGCTTCTGAATGATCTGGTGTAATAATTTCTTCTCCGTAACGGCGCAATGTGCCGTGCATCCGGAAAACCGGAGGGATGCCGGTCGTCAAATGGATATCGGAAACATTCAATTCTTTGGCTGCAGTTAAAACTTTATCGATAAACGTAGTTGTAGTCAGCATAGTCTATTCTGCAATCGCAACGCGGAGAACTTCTTCCGTGCTGGTCATGCCCTCCTTCACTTTTAATAAGCCGTCGTCGATCAGGAAGATGGTTTTATTTTTCACGGCAATTTCACGGATTTCTGCAGCTGAACCGTTTCTGTTGATGATGTTCTTCATATCTTCATCAACTACCAGCACTTCATGGATTGCCATCCGGCCACGGTAACCGGTCATATTGCATTGCGGACAGCCTTTGCCGCGTGCAACTACGTCAATCGTTAAGCCGCGTTTGGCGAAAATCTCCTGCTCACGCACCGTCGCTGGTTCAATGGCGCGGCAATCCCGACATACTTTACGAATCAGACGCTGTGCGACTACTGCATTGAGTGACGCTGTTACCAGGAATGGCTCGATGCCCATGTCCATCAGACGCGTAATCGAAGCAATCGAATCGTTCGTGTGAATCGTGCTGAGAACCAAGTGGCCCGTTAGCGAGGCACGGATGGAAATATCCGCTGTTTCCTTGTCCCGGATTTCCCCTACCATGACGATGTCGGGATCTTGACGAAGGATGGAACGAAGACCTGCCGCAAATGTCAGACCGACATTCGAGTTCACCTGGATCTGGTTGATGCCTTCAAGTTGATATTCAACCGGATCTTCTACGGTGATGATATTCACTTCTTCGCTATTGAGTTTATTTAATGCCGCGTAAAGCGTCGAAGATTTACCGGAACCGGTCGGGCCGGAGATCAATACGATGCCGTTCGGCTTTTCGATTTCCCGCATAAAGCGTTCCATGTTCGTATCGTTAAAGCCAAGCTTTGAGATATCAGTCAAGTTGGCACTGAGATCCAGAATCCGCATAACGATTTTTTCACCGAACACGGTCGGCAACGACGATACACGGAGATCTATAGGTCGGAAGTCGACGTTCGTCTTGATCCGGCCATCTTGAGGTATGCGGTTTTCAGTAATATCGAGGTTCGCTAAAATCTTTATCCGTGCTGTGACCATTTGCTGCATCGTTTTCGGCAAAGTGCGTTCCGTGCGGAGCGACCCATCAATACGATAGCGCACTAAGACTTTATTCTCCTGTGGATCGAAATGGACATCACTTGCTTTTTGCGATACGGCGTTCGAAAGAATTTGGTTCACGAGACGCACGATTGGTGCATCGAGGTCATTCAGTTCTTCCTGCTGCTCCTTCGTCACTTCCGGCAATTCGTCTAAGAGGTCATCGTAGGATTCTTCATCATAGTATTTCGCAATGGTTTTCATAATATCGTCTTTTGACGCAATTGCCGGCTCGATGTTGAAACCAGTCGTAAGACGTAAATCATCGATAGTGATGATATCCATCGGATCGGTCATTGCGATATATAATTTGTCGTTTTCACGTTTCAGCGGAACAAGCATTTTCCGCTTGGCGACTTCTTTTGGCACCATATTAAATAATTTTGGGTCAAATGGATAACGGTAAAGCGTAACGTGTGGGATCCCAAGCTGCACTTCCAGTGTTTCGATCAATTGCTGTTCGGTGATGATTCCTCTTTGCAAAAGAGCATCCCCGATTTTCTGGTCGCTTTGCTTGCCCTCAAGTACGCTGAGTAATTCTTCTTCGGTCAATAGGCCTTGTTCGATCAATAAATCGCCAAGTTTCTTTCTTCTGACTGCCAAAGTCCCACCCCCTTCATAACGGTTAAGGATCAATCTGATTTCCACCTTTATCATATTCTGGATCTTTCTCTTCATCATCCGGTATGCCGTCCAGATCGCTGTCGATAACCGGAGCCGTTGATGGCGGCGTAGTCGGCGTTGGTGTCGGAATGACGATTGTGCCGTCCGGATTTTTTATAGTGCCATCAGGATGTGTGATCGTTCCGTCAGGATTCGTGATCGTTCCATCCGGATTCGCAACTGGAGCTGGAGCTTCCGCTTTCGTCAGCGGATACACTTCGATGCGATGGACTGGCGGATAGAAATCTGTAGAAACGACTTCCACTTCCAGTTCTTTGCCGTCCGATTTGACTGCGCGGGATACTTCCACAATCACACCATCACGGCCTTCTTCTTCCACTACTCTGCCGGAACTAACAAATGCACTGAACTGGCGGATCAAGCGCGGCTCGAGTTCCTGCGCACTGCCTGTAAGAAGTTCATACGTATTCACAAACGGCATGCCTGCGATTTTAGATGTTAAACGTGTGCCATCTGCCGATAATTGCAGATTGAATGCACTGGCATTCACATTCGTAAATACCAAATCGATTCCAAGCGTACGGTTGATGGCAGCTTCCTGCCCTAGCGGAATTGATGTTGGCACGGCCGCTCCAATGCTGCGTTCGTCGACCAGGAAATTGGTTTTTAATACGGATGCGTAAATTACAGAAGCGATTTTTGTAAGGTCTTCGTCCGTAACATCAGCCGGCTGCATTTCAGTGATAAAATCAAGGAAAGAAAATTGGGTGCCCGCTTCAATTTTGTAATCGCTCAAAGCTTTGACGACTTCCTGTGCACCTGAGCTTGTGAAGGAATGGCTCCACGAAGTTTCAGAGACCGTTTCATAGCTGACGCCTAAAGTGTCATCACTGATGGTCACACGGCTCATCGCCTGGCCTGATTGCAAGGCGATTTCCAGTTTTTCATTGATCGCTGTAATATCGGCCGCTGAAAAAACCGCTACCGGAAATTGTCTTTCCAGGAATGTACGCGTTGAATCTTCCGACAGCTCGAAGACGAAATCATTCTGCGCGCCGGTCTGTGCGCTGGCAACCGTTTCGTCTAATAAAATCTTTGCATTATCCAATGGATAAGATGCTGTAACATCCTGATAAGTGACCATCAATTCAGCAGTTGAGCGCCAGGATTCCACCTTCCCTGTGAATAGGAGACGGGCATCAGTCAATTCCATGTTCGAAACATCCGTTGTACCGATATATGTATTGCTCCCGAACTCCTGAGCCGGGAACAGCCATTTATCTGCAGCAAACGAGCCGGCGTTGGCAACACCGAACACAAGAAGAGCGGAAGAAGTGATCGTCAATAAGGTCTTTCCAAATACTTGATTATCCAACTTAACGCTCCTCCCCGCCCACACCGATTGTCTGCATGGCAAATGATTTCTTCTCTTGTACTGGTTCATCGTATAGTGAGCGTTCTGTTTTCGCTGCAGGCGCAGTTTCTTCTATAGAACCTGTTTCCACCTGAACGGTCTTTTGGCGTTTCTCTTTTCGCTCGTCCGCGATGCGGCGTTTCTCCGCTTTTTCCATTTCATCGATTTTCGCGTAAACGATTGCTCCGATCATGGAAATCGCGACAATCGCCAATAACGGGATATAGAACGCGAACTCGAGCAATTGAAGAAAAGCCGAAACGAATGCTGCTGCGACGATTGAGCCGGCAATCAGCATTCTCTTCGGAAGAGGAGTCTCTTTAAACTGGAAGTAAGCAAGCGGCAGGATGAGCGCCGCTGCTATGATGGTGATGAAAATTTGGATCATATGTGAATCCCCCTTTGTTGGTGGTGCTTTTTCTGTTTAGTATTCGACGTCAAGTCCAAATCCAGGATCTAGTATATATGGATAGGGCACGTCTGTAATTTCGGTAGTCGTATTCGTAACATCGATTCCACAGCTGCTTAAGAAACTCGTGTATTTATCAAAACCACTCACATACTTCTGTGTTCTTTCCACATCTTCGACTGTGCCTGTGCTATTTGTTAAAAAGAAACGATTTTCTGTCAAATCCGAAGTGTAATAGATAATTTGGCCGGTTGTATTATCATGAGCAAATGTTGCTATTCTAGCTAGTTTGCTAACATGATCAGGATCTATTCTGTCTAAGTCAAAACAAATTCTTCCATTATCACCGATAGTTAAATTCCCTTGGAAATCCATTCTGGAATCCCCTTCGAAATCAGTAGCAGCAAGTTCAGCTTCCGTATATTCATTACCTAGTATGAGTAAGTTTGCATTAGTCAAACCGCCACCTTCAATATTTCCAGTTACAGTCAATTCTCTAAATACCATCGTTTGAGAATCTCCATGTTTACCAAGACTGTTCATATTTTTAGGATCTAGATGGCCATCAACTATTAAATTAATACTTGAAAAAGAGTTAAGATTTCCACTGTTTTTGACGAGACCAGAAGCTGATGAATCAACTACAACAGTGATTCCGCTTAATGACATGTTGTTACAACTGTTTTCACAGACATTGCCTTCAAAATTATTAGTAAAAATTTTAAAGTCTTTTGGATCAAGGTCATTATCCAAAAGATAGTCTACAAAATCAGAAGCTTTGTCATTTGGTCCCAAAAGACATTCTGTTACAACTGTTAATGGATTTGCAGTCATTTCCGCCATTAAAGCAGCACATGTTTGCGTTGGCCAAGATTCGAAGAACATATCTTCATAGTCTAATTCTGCATTTTCTACTGTTTGAGTTTCAATCGTCAGACTTTCACTTGTTGACAAGAACGTTACAGGTACTTCGACAGTAAAAATTCCTTTTAGATACTTTTTCGTTCCTTTCGATTCTCCTGACAGTTCCAATTCCACCCTCAATGATTTAATGAATTTATCTGTAGTACTTGCTAGATCTACATCTTCTTCTGCTGCATTCTGCTTTATTATAGTCGTTCCAGAGATAGCATATTGTGCGTCTTCACTCGGAAAAGGTTTTGTCTGAATGTCTATTAGAGTTTCTAAATCGGTAACTTTAGCCAATACCATTGTTATATATTCATTTCTCATGTCTAAATCAATTTGATCTTCTAAAGCTGTCAGTTCAGATTGCTCATCACATGACTCTAGACCATCATTAAAACAATCCACAATAATTTTAATTCGATTTTGAGTAAGTTCAATTATTTGAGATTTTATAATTCCAATCTCATGTTGGAAATCAGTAGAGAAATACTTAACTCCCATTTCTGCAGAAGCTACTGCCTGATTTGATGTATCTATCGTCTGCTCTTGTTTTGCATTACTTAACGACCCGGCCATAAAAGTAGCAGCGAGCCCCATGAACAACACGACCATCAATAGGACTACCAATAACGCATAACCACTCTGATTCTTTATAGACTTCATCTTTTTTGCTCCCTTCAAATAATTAATCGGTAATTATTCTGGTAAAAGTAGTTTTTAACTCAACTGACCTTGCAGTTTTTATAGGATCTGCTACTTTCAAGATGAAGTCTACATGTTGTTTTTTTGGTTCGATCAAAGTTGTACTGCTCCAGGCCGAAAAATCGGTTCCGTTGATACTGCCGGAATACTGATAAGAATTATTCGTAATGCTTTTAAAAGATTCGCAATCTAAAGCGCCAGTTAAATCATTTTCTTTACAAGAACTAATTTCCAAATGACCACTCATAAATCGAAGAAAGTACCCATCATTCTTTCTGTGTTCTGCTGATAGGGAAGTGACAATAAGATTTGCATCCTGCTGCAACATTGTTTTGCTCGTTTCGGCTGCACCGTGTTGCATGCCAATGTTCAATGTCGTCCATGCAGCAACTGCAATAATGGATACCAGTGCAAGTGCTGCAATCAATTCAACGAGCGTTATACCTTTTTGATTTAAGCTCATAAACTTACACCAGCCCTCTAATTGATATCAGTCTCCTTGTATGGAATATATGAGTAAGTCTCACTGCTGACTCGATATGTCCCACTTCCCGGTTGAGTCTCAATCATCACCTGTAAATGGGTTTTGTATAATTTAATTTTGTCCGCTTCCGCGCAACTGGTGCTGCTTGGAGGTGGTGTGGCAGGATTAGGATTTTGAAACGGTTCGCAAATCGTATATATATCAGCAATATAAAGATAATCACCGCCGCTATTGTTATAGAAACGTCTATAATCCGAAGTCCCTAAATCACTGGCATTTACCAAATAATTTAAATTGGCCATTTCGTTTTCAATACGAATTTCAGATAAAAATTCTGGCAATTCTCCAAGAGAAGAGTCATATTCCCTCTTCCAGAGGGAACCATCACTGATCTTAGCCATCTCCTGCCTCGCCAGGTTCATGGTGTCCAACTTCGCTTCCGTCTTTTCATTAAACAGTGTCATCTGCGGGAAAATCGTCATGATGCCGACAAACAAGATACCCAGAATAACCAGCGCTGCCAGAACTTCGACCAGAGTTAATCCTTTTTCATTGTTGCCTGAGCATTTCCTCATTCCCAACCCCCCATGGACTATTTAATCGTTAATATACTAATATTGGAAATTAAGCCTACCATATGATGTAAATCCTAATTACTAACATTATTACACTTAAATTCTTTTCTTGCACTATTTTTTTGCATATTTTTCTGCTTTATTTCTTAGATATTTACCAAATATTTTTCTTGAATAGTAAAAAAGACTGAAAACCGGCGTCTCTCCGGCTTTCAGTCTTATTTAGTGTAAGCTGCTACTTTATTTCTTCCCGCCTGCTTGGCTCCGATATAGAGAGCACGGTCAGCGTTGCGGATCATTGCCATTCCATCATCGCTGTCGTCGGGTGCGGAAGAAACTCCGATACTCATGGTGATCTTAATCGGAATCGTGCTGCGGTCTTCATCCAGATCGCTTTGGATCATGAATTCGCGCTTCTCAATTTCTTTACGGATGTTTTCCGCAAATAATAATGCGAGTTCTTTACTGTAGTTAGGAAGGAGTACTACAAACTCTTCTCCGCCGTAACGGGCGACGGTTCCCTCATTCCCGACAATGTCTGTCAGCAGATTCGCAAGCGCAATTAGAATTTCATTGCCGCTTTGGTGGCCGTACTTATCATTGATGCCTTTGAAACGGTCGATGTCCATCATGACCACTGACAGATTGCGCAGTTCGCCGTTATTGACTTTGACCATGCTCTTTTCAAGAGCTTCATCAAGATAGCGGTAATTGTACAATTTCGTCAGGCCGCAGCGTTCGCTCTTCGCGATGGCTTTTTGGATCAGCCCCGCTTTTTCAAGTGATACCGCGAAGTACGTACTCAGGATATCCAGGATCTGCAATTGGTGATGCACAAATGCGTGTTTACTTCTGGACCCCAGAACCAATACGCCTTCGATTCGGTTGTTCCGTGAAATCGGCGTTGCCATCAGGCTTTCTGTGTCGGCTGGCATATAACCGCTAGCGATTCCTTTCCACTGCGCTTTATTGTCATAGATATAAGATGTATTGTTGACGATTGCGTTGCCGGCAATGCCTTCATTGTATTTAACAGGTTCGACGTCCAAAGATTGGAATTTATTGTCTTCGAACATCCGCAGCATCAAGAGCTTGCCGTCCCGGTAATCAATGACATAGGCGTAATCCGCCTGGAATAAATCGTTTACTTGAATGACGAACTGATCGAGCACTTCTTCCGGTGACAGACGCGCTGCCAGCTGATGGCCGATTTCGCCCGCTTTTTTCAAGTCGCTGTTCACTTTTTCCGAGTTATTATACATGCGCATAATGGCGGTCATCGTGAAGAACGGAATTCCGAGGAGCAAAAGCGCTGTCAGACCGATATAAGTTTCGGAAATGTATAACGCGATAGCGAGTGGGAACACCAGCAATGTGATGGAGAAATCCCAAATGGTATCAGTCGAGAAGAAATCTTTATGCTCCCCGAGGATTCTGACATACACATAGAGGATCATCTGATTCGAAATAACTGAAACCATTTGGAACAGCAGTCCATATAATAGGATATGTCCAAGATCCAACGATCCGATTTCGCCGCCCGCAAAGATGAATGACAAACCGGCCAAACTGGAAATCGCAAAGAACATCATGGAGTTGAAAGGAATCCGGATGCTCAGGCTTTCGGAAGTGCGCAGCCGCAAGATGACGATCAGCATGGTGATCTGCGAAAGAATTACTTCAGCGAAAAGTCCATACTTCAGGAATACGGCGACTGTCAGCCATTGCACCAGATAAGTCGGCACCCCGTTGATATTCATCGGCAGGAGACAGGCTAAGATGAAGAATGCAAGATAAGCGGCGGCATCAACCAGAGATATGGAGGGCGGTGGGAAGTATTGATAAATCAGGTAGAGTCCCGGCGGCACAATGAGAGCCCAGAGCGTCCACAGAACAACTTTTCTTTTCTGTACATTATCCATAGCAACTTCTCCCCTACTAGGTTCTCTCTATTGCCAAAGAAATTTTGATTAATCGGGTCTGTAATGTTCAAACATCGAATAATTTCGTTTTCTCAGGATTGCTAAAAGGTAAAGCGAACCCGTGACTATTGTCACTTCATTTTTATTAGATACAGGTAATATATCATAATCATTTCGAATTGTCTTTATTTTACTACTACTTTTTGCAAATAAAATCTGTGCAGCTAGAGCCCGCTCATTATCAAACTCCAGGAAGGTGAAATGGTCACTGATGGTTTCCAGTTTCCGCAGGATCACTTCATGGTCTTTATCCTTTAATAACCCCATAACTATATGTATTTCGCGGTCCGAATAGATTTTCCTCGCCGTTTCGACCAACGCTTCTACACTTGCCTCGTTATGGGCACCATCAAAAATTACATCTGGAAACACTTCTTCAAATCGGAAAGGAAGTGCCGCATTCGCCAACCCTAATATTCCCATATGTTCTTTAAATTGGTTTTTAAGTATTTTCCTCGTTGTGATCAACCCTAAATTGGCATTAGCTTTTTGATGCTCACCTTTTAGTTTTAATTCGCCTTGAAATAGGTCTTTAGACTTGATAATCTCCGAGTCCAGTTCTTCTGCTATGGTGCTGATTACCTTTTCAGCTTCTTCCGGCAAGCTGCCAATGGCTATCGGTTTCCCTTTTTTGATGATTCCCGCTTTATGCCAGGCAATTTCCTCGATTGTGCCGCCCAGGAAGTTCGTGTGTTCCAACGAAATACTCGGTATGACGGAAATCAGCGGATCGATGACATTTGTACTGTCAAATCGCCCACCCATGCCAGCTTCAATGATGACAAAATCCGGCTTTCTTCTATTAAATATAAGAAAAGCCGCCGCCGTCAGCAGTTCAAAATCGGTTAATGGCGTCTGTATCTTCGACAGCTGTTCAAATGCTTTGTCAAAATCCTCTTCAGTTGCCGGCTCCCGGTCGATTTGAATCTGATCGTGCACATTTTCAATGGCGGGTGAAAAGAAATTCCCCACTGACTTTCCGTGCTGCATAAGTATAGCGGCGATGAACGCCGCTGTTGAACCTTTGCCGTTGGTGCCGGCGATATGTATGAAATTCTGATTGTCCTGTGGATTGCCCAGTTCCTGAAGCGCCTGTTTTATTGCATCCAAACCAGGTTTGATGGATGCATCAGACGCAATATTCCATTTATTTTTATAATGATCCAGCCCTGTAATCATTGAACCCCTCTTTTCCAGCCGTAAACGTGATACAATTTTTCTATAAGTATAGCATGAAGGTGGAATGGAAATGGCCGTATGTTGGATCATTTATAATGGAAGTTTAATCTCCGAAAAGTTTATCGACCAGGCGGAATTGGTTGCGGAAGCCGCCGAAAGAGCGGGTGTCAAAACCCGCGTCATGAAAAATAATGATGTCGTGATGGATCTGTCGACTGAGGTTGATCTGCCTGACTTCGCAGTCATGCTCGACAAGGATATTCTCCTCGGCTATTTTCTGAAAAGCCGCGGCGTTCCCGTCTATAACGATCCTGCAATCATCGACCTCTGTGACAATAAAGCCAAGCAATACATAGCGCTTGCAGCTGCGGGACTGCCTATGCCTGCCACCATTATTGCCCCGAAAGTCTATTCCGCCTTCTCCATCCGGGAATCGGGTTATTTCGAGAAAGTGCTCGAACGTTTCGGCCTTCCGATGATCATCAAAGAAGGACACGGGTCGTTCGGTATGAAAGTCTATCTGATTGAAACGGAAGATCAATTCTACGAAAAAGTGGAAGCGCTCCGCGGCATCGATTTCGTCTTTCAGGAATTCGTCGAATCGAGTCGTGGACGCGATATCCGCGTCAACATCGTAGGCGGTGAAATCGTAGCGGCCATGTACCGGGAATCCAAAACCGATTTCCGCGCCAACATCACAAACGGCGGTGAAGCTTCCCCCATCGAACTGACAGAAGAGCAAAAAGTCATCGCCATTACGGCCGCTCGTGCGACAGGCGCTATATTCGCCGGAGTGGATCTGCTGTTCGATATCGATGAACAGCCACTTGTCTGTGAAGTGAATGCCGCCGCCCATATCCGCAATATTCTTAATGTCACAGGCATCAATGTCGCTGACGCCATGATCGCTTATATACTGGAGGACGTTCGATGATCCTATTGTACGAAACCGCGGACGCTAAGCGCAATGAAGCATTTATCCTGGAATTGCAGCGATTTGCTGATTTCGAATTGCTTTGCTGGGACAATTGGGATGAAGAAGGATTGGATGTCCTGGTTGGGAAATTGAAAACCCAAACAGTTCTGTTTCGCTGCCGCCGCCCGGAAGCCGCGCGTTTTCTGGAAGACCGCGGCGCGCGTCTTGTGAACCGCGCGGAAGCAAACCGAATCGCCAATAATAAGTGGCTGTCTTATCAGCTGTTTCAGATGCTCGGGGTCCCTGCGATTCCCACTTTCCGTGAGCCGCAGGAATTTCCGTGTGTCGCTAAGACTGTCGACGGCCACGGTGGCCAGGAAGTTGAGTTTGTGAAATCGTCTGAATCATTACCTGCTTTTGCTTCTGACGTTATCTTTCAACCGCTCGTCCCGCATCTAGCTGACGTACGCGCTTATGTCATTGAGGATAGAGTGGTTGGTGCCGTTAAACGCAGTTCGGACACTTCTTTCAAGAAAAACTTTTCGCTGGGTGCTCAAGTTGAACGATACATATTAGACTCTATTCAGGAACTGCATATATTGAAAATAGCTCGTGCTATAAAAGCCGACTATATCGGCATCGACTTTCTGCTGCTGGAAGACGGACGCCATCTCTTCAATGAAATCGAAGACCCCGTCGGCGCCCGCTCCTTCTACCAGACGCATGATGAGAATATTGCTGAATTGCTGGTTAGGCATATAGTGAAGAAGTATGACTAATATCACTCTTCTTTCTTGGAGCGTGAAGAGCTTGGTTTGAAAAACATTCGCCGTGGCGAATGTTCCTGGGATGGTTCCCGCTGCGCGGAAACCATCCGATCCGATCGGGTTTTTCCTTGTATTGTGTTTGATTGGGTCGTTTGGGATTGTAAGATACGAGTGTTATTTCCAGTTAATTGGATATACTGTCCATTAGAGTGTGTTTACTGTCCATTATCAGCTGAATACTGTCCGTTAGAGCATGGTTACTGTCCATTAAGCATCTTTTACTGTCCATTACGTTTTTTGAGTGGAAAGTTTGTAAAAATGAGCAGTCATATTCGCTAATTTGAGCCATTTTCTAAAACTGAATTTCCAATATTTGGACTTACTTTCCAATTCACCTAATTTACTTTCCATTTTGCCTCAAATACTTTCCAATTTGCCTGAAATACTTTCTAATTTGGCCGCTATTGAAATTACAATTAATTTTAGTTAATATTTCCAGCTAGCAAATTCACTGAACTAACTCTCCAATCTAATATTCTCTCAAATTTTATTCCTATAAGAAAACCCCGATTAACTTCTAGATAAATAGAAGTTGATCGGGGTTATTTTTATTGCATCATTTTAGTAAAAAGAAATCCCCAAAGATATGGAGCAAAACAGCGAAGACGCCTTGGGGAGCAGCCGGCAGTCGGTACCGCGACGTCCTGTCGCGCCGACTGCATGACACCCACTTCCTGTGGGCCCGAAAGCAAGCTGTTTTGCGGAATATCTGTTTCCAAAAATCTTAGAGATTCTTCAATTCCTCAATGCGCTTCTCAACCGTCGCGTGTTTTTCCAGATAGTCCGCTTCTTTCGCGCGTTCCTCTGCAACAACTGCTTCCGGCGCTTTTGAAACAAACCGTTCGTTCGACAGTTTCCCTTGAACAAGCTTAACTTCCTTCGCCCATTTCTCCAGCTCTTTATTCAAACGTGCAAGCTCTGCATCAATATCGATCAAGCCTTCCAACGGCATGAACAATTCCGCGCCGGATACTACTGCCGACATCGACTTTTCAGGCGCTTCGATATTCTGTCCGATCGTCAGCGTTTCCGGGTTGCAGAAACGTTCGATGTAAGCGGAGTTCGCTTCCAGCACGGCGTGCGTTTCAGCGTCTTTCGCCGAAATCGTCAACGGCACTTTCTTGCTCATCGGCGACTGAACTTCCGCGCGGATCGTCCGTACAGATTTGATCACGTCCACCAACAGCTTCATGCTCGACGACTGGCTTTGGTCCGTCAATGCCGGGTCCACTTTCGGCCACTCGGCAATCGTGATTGACTCGCCTTTTGTCGGCAGGTTCTGCCAGATTTCTTCAGTGATGAACGGCATTAACGGATGCAATAAACGCATCGTGTTGTCGAGTACGTAAGCAAGAACCGAACGCGTCATCCGCTTCGCATCTTCGTCTTCCCCGTATAATGGCAGTTTCGCCATCTCGATGTACCAGTCGCAGAAATCATCCCAGATGAAGTTATAAAGCAGGCGGCCCACTTCACCAAATTCATAGCGTTCAGCAAGCGACGTCACTTGTTCAATTGTTTCATTGAGACGTGTCAAGATCCATGAATCAGCTACAGATTTCTTGCCGCTGAGATCGATTTCCTCATACGTCATGCCTTCCATGTTCATCAACGCAAAACGGGAAGCATTCCAGATTTTATTGGCGAAGTTCCAAACGCTCTCCACTTTTTCCATCGAGAAGCGAAGGTCCTGGCCTGGCGATGAAGCGGTTGCCAGGAAATAGCGCAGCGAATCGGCGCCGTATTGCTCGATAACATCCATCGGGTCAACGCCGTTGCCGAGCGATTTCGACATCTTGCGCCCTTCCGCATCACGGACAAGGCCGTGGATCAATACATCATCAAACGGTTTTTCTTCCGTGAATTCCAGCGCTTGGAAAATCATGCGCGATACCCAGAAGTTGATGATGTCATAGCCTGTTACCAGCACGTCAGTCGGATAGTATTTCTTCAGCTCATCGCTGTCTTCCGGCCAGCCAAGCGTCGAGAACGGCCACAATGCTGACGAGAACCACGTATCCAGTACGTCTTCGTCCTGCGTCCAGTTTTCAGCGTCTGCCGGCGCCTCGTGCCCTACGTATATTTCGTTCGTTTCGTTATGATACCAGGCAGGAATCTGATGGCCCCACCATAATTGGCGTGAAATACACCAGTCGCGGATGTTTTCCATCCAGTGAAGGTAGGTTTTCTCAAAACGTTCCGGCACGAAATTGACGCCGTTTTCGCCTTTCTGCAGATCCACCGATTTTTGCGCCAATGGCTTCATATCGACGAACCATTGCGTCGACAGATAAGGCTCAACTACTGCCCCGCTGCGTTCTGAACGACCAACGGAATGCAGATGCTCTTCAATTTTGAATAAAACATCCATGTCCTGCAGGTCTTTGACAATCTGCTTGCGGCATTCGAAGCGGTCCATGCCTTCGTATTTGCCCGCATTTTCATTCATTGTGCCGTCTTCGTGCATGATCAATACACGTTCGAGGTTATGGCGATTGCCGATTTCAAAGTCATTCGGGTCATGCGCCGGCGTGATCTTCACCGCACCGCTTCCGAATTCCATGTCGACATAATCATCCGCTACAATTTCCATTTCACGTCCAATAATTGGAAGCGTCACAGTTTTACCGATCAAGTGCTTGTAGCGCTCATCTTTCGGGTGAACCGCAACCGCTGTATCGCCGAGCATCGTCTCCGGACGCGTCGTTGCGATTTCGATGTGGCCGCTGCCGTCTGTCAACGGGTAACGCATATGATAGAACGCGCCTTGCACATCTTTGTAGATAACTTCAATATCCGAAATCGCGGTTTTCGTCGCCGGATCCCAGTTGATGATGTATTTACCGCGGTAGATCAATTTTTTCTCGTATAGCTTAACAAATACTTCACGAACCGCTTTCGACAAGCCTTCATCCAGTGTAAAGCGCTCACGTGAGTAATCGAGTCCAAGGCCCAGTTTCGACCATTGCTGGCGGATATGCCCTGCATATTCCTCTTTCCATTTCCATGATTCTTCAAGGAAAGCTGCGCGTCCAAGGTCATAGCGAGACTTGCCTTCTTCCTTCAGCTTGCCTTCAACTTTCGCCTGCGTCGCGATGCCGGCGTGGTCCATGCCCGGCAGCCATAGCGCGTCGTATCCCTGCATACGCTTCATACGCGTCAGAATATCCTGCAGCGTCGTATCCCAGGCGTGGCCCAGGTGCAGCTTGCCTGTTACGTTCGGCGGCGGAATCACGATGGTATACGGCGTCTTGCCGCTTTCGGGTTTAGCTTCGAAATACTTGTTGTCGATCCACCAATCATAACGCCCTTTTTCAATCGATTGCGGATCATACTTGGTCGACATCTGTTCTGTCATAGAGATTCCTCCTCGTCTAGTCGCTGCGGGTTTTATCCCGTTTTAACGGTCAGTATGACTCCCAGTTCTTCGAACGGGAGATCAACTGACCATAAAAACCCGAATGGATCAACTAACATTCAGTGGGCAAGAACCCCACTGAATGAAGTTTCTCTTTTTTCCCATAGCGCTTGGTTTTGATGGGTTGAAGCATCTTCCTGAGCTTAAAAAAGGGTACAAAAAAACTCCTGTCGTCTCTACTTAAAGGACGAAGGAGTTTTCGCGGTACCACCTTTATACACAGGCGAAAAAAAGCCTGGCTCTCAAGTTCGATAACGGATTCGCATCCGGGTTCCGCTACTCGTGTTCACGGAATCTGCTCGGAGGTGACATTCAAATGCTGGTCCATGAAAACCTCTCACCACTCGGTTTCCTCTCTGAAATGCACGCACATTCTACTATCCTCTTCAACGCATCAGTATCTGATTAAATCCATTGTACTCAATTTCCTGTTTTAGCGTCAAGTTTTTTCAGCACATACGCCACTGCAGGCGCCGCAAGCAATAAAATAAAGAACAGTCGGAACAGATGGAAACTCGTGATGAGCGCAACGTCCGCACCCGAAGCGAGCGCCGTAATCCCCATTTCGGCCATGCCGCCGGGTGCCGCGCTCAGGAAGAAATCGAGAAACAGGTATTCCGGGAGCCAATCGGCCAGAATAAAAGCAATCAATACTGTGAACGCGATGAGCAAAACGTTGTTGACCACAATCGCAAACGCCAGCCGCATGCTCATATTCTCCCGCAGTTTCTCCATCTGCAGGCCGAGATGCGCGCCGACGAGCAGCTGGGCTAGGATAGTGAGAAGCGGCGGCATTTCGATGAGCGTGTTGCCGGTGAACGATTGCACAATCGCCATGACAAGTACGGGTGCCAGTAATTCCTTCGCCGGGAATGAAAACTTTTTCATGAGCAGGTAAATGAAAATGCCAAGTGCGATTGCCGGTAAAAATGCCAGCGGCGAAAATGAGAAATTGTTTGCCTGAGTGGCTGCGGTTGTCGTTTCCCTGCCGACAAAGAATGTTGTCAGCAGTGGCACAATCGTCACCACCAGGAAAATCCGGAACGTCTGCATCACTGACACAACGGTGACATTAGCGTTATTGACTTCTTCCGAAATCAGCACCATCTGTGACAAGCCACCCGGCATCGACCCGAGCAGACTCGTCTGCAGCGATTCGTTGGCCATCTTGCTGAACAGGAGCCCGAATAATAATGCGGCGATGATAACCGACACCGTCATAAATAGCATGTACGGCAAATCCACCCACATCAGCAGCACCGACTCACGCGTAAACGATGCGCCGATCATGACACCAAGGAGGATGAGGCCGATTGTACGAAAGATACGCGGCCAATAAAACTCAATTTCTGTAAACTGCCTGAGCAGTAAAAGTGCCAGCATTGGCCCAAGAAGCCACGGCAAAAACATGCCGATCTGCTGAAAAATAAAGCCGGCCGCAATCGCGACCAGCGCAGTGCGTAATAATTTCAAAACGGTCCCAACTTTCTTCTCATATGAATCTATGTAATCTATCGTATCAGAAAATGTGCGCTGGGTCGGCTTTAAGATGTGCACTATAACAAGTTAGGCATATCCATCTCAAACATGGGTATAAATCGAAATTCTCAATAATGTGCTTCCTTTCAACTCCAATGCCAGCGGAAATGGACGCCCTTCGTCCATTTCTAAAGTTTTAAAGTGCAGCCGGGCTGTTTCGGCTGCATATCCATCATTATCTTCCCCGGAGCAATCTCATCTCCCCTTCACCCGCAGTTGAAAACCCTGATTGCATGCTTTTCGCAAGCGAAAAGCGAAAGTGCAGACTTAAAAATCGCTTCGAAATATTTTATCAGCGGTTTTGGGGATTCTATGATCACTCAAACGATTCTATGATCACTCAAACGATTCTATGATCATTCAGATGATTCTATGATCACTCAAACGATTCTATGATCATTCAAACGATTCTATGATCATTCGCGACTTTTTTCTCCCCAATTCATTAAAAAGAGCAGCCAGATCCACCGGCTGCTCCCTCCAAATCTTTTCCCAATCAAAAAACAGCCGGAAAACGTTCTCCGGCTGTCTCTCATCTTTATTAGCGTGCCAGTTTAGCAAAGACGGTGTGGAACGCTTCCACTGTTTTAGCGATATGCTCTTCGGTATGAGCTGTCGACAGGAACATGCCTTCAAACTGGGACGGCGGCAGGAAGATGCCTTCTTCCGCCATCAATTTATAATAATCCGCGAACAGGTCCAGATCGGACGTTTTCGCTGAGTCGAAATCGACCACATCTTCGTTCGTGAAGAAGAAACCGATCATCGAACCCGCACGGTTTACTGTGTGCGGAATATTGTATTTTTCTGCGGCTTCGCGGAAACCTTTTTCAAGCTGGTCGCCGCGTTCGATGAATGTCGTGTAGCTGTCTTCCGACAGACGCGACAATGTTTCGTAGCCTGCGCGCATCGCAAGCGGGTTACCAGACAGCGTCCCTGCCTGGTAGATGGAACCGCTTGGTGCGACTTGCTGCATGATTTCACGGCGTCCGCCGAATGCGCCGACTGGAAGTCCGCCGCCGATGACTTTGCCGAGGCACGTCATGTCAGGCGTCACGCCGTAATAGCCCTGTGCACTGTTATAGCCGACACGGAAACCACTCATGACTTCATCAAAGATAAGAACCGTACCATTTTCAGTCGTCAGGTTGCGAAGTTCCTGAAGGAAGCCTTCATTTGGTGGAACAACGCCCATATTGCCGGCAACCGGTTCAACGATTACCGCTGCAAGATCTTCGCCGAATTCCTTGAATGCGTGGCGTACACTTTCCAGATCGTTATAAGGAACAGTGATCGTATTCTGCGCGATTGACGCCGGCACTCCCGGTGAATCCGGAAGACCCAGAGTCGCAACGCCGGAACCTGCTTTGATCAATAGGCTGTCGCCGTGGCCGTGATAGCATCCTTCGAATTTCAGGATTTTATTGCGTCCAGTAAATCCGCGTGCCACACGCAATGCGCTCATCGTCGCTTCCGTACCGGAAGAAACCATGCGCACCATTTCGATGGAAGGAACACGTTCCATGACAAGCTTCGCCATTTCATTTTCAAGGACAGTCGGAGCTCCAAATGAAGTGCCGAGTTCTGCCGTTTCTTTGATCGCTGCAACTACGTCCGGTTGTGCGTGCCCCAAAATAAGCGGTCCCCAAGAAAGGACATAGTCGATGTATGTGTTGCCGTCGATATCCGTGATTGTGGCGCCGCTTCCGGAAGCCATGAAAATCGGATCCATATTGACGGATTTGAATGCGCGGACCGGTGAGTTAACGCCGCCTGGCATCAATTTTTTTGCTTCATCAAATGCTGCTGTCGATTTTTCGTATGTCATTTATTTCCCCTCCAGCCAGCGTACCGCATCTTTCGCGTGATACGTCAAGATAATATCCGCTCCAGCACGCTTCATGCTGAGCAATGTTTCAAGGACAATCTTCTCTTCGTCGACCCAGCCGTTCAAAGCCGCGGCTTTGACCATGGCGTATTCGCCGGAAACGTTATAGGCGACGATCGGCAAGTCGAAGTTATCGCGCACTTCGCGGACAACGTCCAAATACGATAATGCCGGTTTGACCATCAGGTAATCGGCTCCTTCTTCCACATCGGAAGCGGCTTCACGAAGCGCTTCGAGGCGGTTGGCAGGATCCATCTGGTAGGTTTTGCGGTCACCGAATTGCGGTGTTGAGTGAGCAGCTTCGCGGAATGGGCCGTAATAAGCAGACGCGTATTTCACTGCATAGCTCATGATCGGAATGTGCTGGAATCCAGCCTGGTCAAGTCCGTAGCGGATCGCTGCAACAAAACCGTCCATCATATTCGATGGCGCGATGATGTCCGCTCCCGCTTTTGCCTGTGACACAGCTGTACGCGCCAATAGATCGAGCGACTCGTCATTTAAAATGACGCCGTCTTCGATGACGCCGCAATGGCCGTGGTCTGTGTACTGGCAAAGGCATGTGTCAGCGATGACAACCAATTCCGGGTGGCGTTCTTTTGCGAAACGGATCGCTTCCTGTGTGATGGCGTGGTCATGATAAGCTTCAGAACCTACAGCATCTTTGTCATTCGGCACGCCGAACAAGATGACTGAAGGAATCCCCAAATCGACGACTTCATCCAATTCTTCGCCAAGGCGGTCCATTGAAAAATGGAAAACGCCCGGCATGGACGAAATCTCCTGTTTGATGTTTTCGCCTTCGACGACGAAAATCGGGTAGATGAAATCTTCTTTATAAAGTCCAGTTTCACGCACCATGGCACGAATATTTGCAGATCCGCGCAATCTCCGGTGGCGGTTGAATTTCAAGTCTTTCATTCGTTACATCTTCCTTTCGCTATTTCATTGACGACGTCCAAATACGTATAGTTCGCGGGAATAAAATCAATATGCCCGCCTGCATCTTTGATCGCCTTTTCGGTTACATGGCCGATAGCCGCAACCTCAATATCTTTCCAGTCTCCTCCCGCTTTCCGGTAAGCCGAAACAGCTGAGGGGCTTGCAAAAATAATGGTTTGGTGTTTCATTTGGGATAAAGCTTTTGCGTTATCAAGCTTCAGATTCGTGTCATAGATAATCCATTCATCGACAGGCAACGGCATAGTCGAAATCGTATTCTTCGCCAATGCACCTTTGATGAATAAGCATTTCTGGCCTTCCGCCACAGCAGGAAACTCCTCGACAAATCGATCGGCACTGTAGACAGTCGGAATAAAATCAACACGATAGCCGTTGTTCGCGAGAACTTCCGCCGTCTTTTCACCGACAGCCGCAATATTCGGCGTCTCGTCTACATGAAGCTGGCAGAAAGCTTCCGCGCTCGTACGGCTTGTGAAAATGAGCCAGCCGTATGCGGTGAAATCAGGTTTTTCCGTTTGCCGGATCGAAGTTTCAATAAGCGGCAGGTAGAGTGCCTCGCCGCCCAGTTCTTCGACTTTCTCTGCGGCTTCTTCAGGAAAGTTTGAACCTGTAAAAACGATTGTTTTGCCTTCCAGCGATCTTTCGTTTTTACACATTGCTCTCAGCAATCACACGCTGAATCAGGTCATAGCCGCCTTGTCCGCTGATTTTTTCAGCCACGATGCGCCCTGCTTCAACCGGATCTTTACTTGTTGCCGTTTCTTTATAAACTTGATCAGCTTCAGGAGAAGAAATCAGTCCTGTAAACGTGACATCACCATTTTCAACAGTCGCGTAACCCGCAATCGGAACCTGGCAGCTGCCGTTCATGTCTTTCAGGAATTTACGTTCCGCGTTAACCGCTAGCATCGTTTCTTCATCGTTGATTTTCGCAAGTTCAGCTAATAATTCCGCGTCATCTTCACGGCATTCGATCCCCAAAGCGCCTTGGCCGATCGCCGGCAGACATTCTTCAATGCTAAGGAATTCAGTAACAATATCGTCTTTCCAGCCCATGCGTTTCAAGCCGGCAGCCGCCAAAATGATGGCGTCGAATTCGCCTGATTCCAATTTTCCAAGACGCGTGTCGATATTGCCGCGGATCCACTGGATATCAAGGTCCGGACGCATCAACAATAATTGCGAACTGCGGCGCAGGCTGCTTGTTCCCACTTTAGCGCCGACTGGCAGATCCATAAATTTCACGTGTCCATTGGCAATAAAAGCGTCGCGTGGATCTTCACGTTCCGGCACACAGCCGATGACGAATCCTTCAGGAAGAACCGAAGGCATATCTTTCATGCTGTGGACAGCGAAATCGATTTCTTTGTTAAAAAGCGCCTGTTCGATTTCTTTTACGAATAAGCCTTTGCCTCCGACTTTTGACAACATTACGTCCACAATGCGGTCGCCTTTAGTGACGATTTCTTTTATTTCAAATTCAAAAGGAGCTCCTGCCGCCTTCAATTTATCGATGAACTGATTTGTCTGCGTCAATGCAAGCTTGCTTCTTCTAGATCCTACAATAATTTTTCTCAAATGAATCCTACCTTTCCTTAATACCAAAAATGAAATTCCGATAAACGGCTGCCAAGGAAGAAATTAATCAGCAGCACTAAAAACGCGTATATATGGGCCATTGAATAGGACATGCCGTTCAATGTGCCTTTCTGGTGGCGCCACAGGATTACACTGTAGACGACCACGAGTATAAACGAACCGACGATTTTCAAATCGAAAATCGAGAAATCAAAGAGCGCTATGTACGCCCATTGCAGGCCGAGAACCAGCGATACGAACAGCAGCGAAATACCGACGCCGATTGAAATCGACATCCCGTTTTCAGTCTGGCCAAGCGATGGCAGGCTGTTCCATTGTTTTGTCCACTTTTTCCGCTTCAATAACCGGTATTGCAGGACATTGAGCAGGGAAAAAACAAAGGACAGTGAAAACGCTGCATAGGAGAGAATCGCAAAACTGATGTGAATCAGCAGCAACTCGGAGATCAATGATTCCCCGACCGGCGACCGCTCAATCTGGACCGGTGCGAATGTGTGGATTGTCATGAAGATGAATCCGATGATGTTGATCAGAAAAACCGCAAAATCGAAGCGGTAGAATATCCGGAGTACAAGCGATAGCGTGACCAGAAGCCAGGCATAGAAATAGATGCCTTCAAAAAGGGTCAATACCGGAAATCTTTGTGTTTCTATTATATAAAATATCAGGAACACCGTCTGAAGCAGCCATACCCCGCCAAGCAGCGACATGGCGATCCTCGCCGCTTTCTTCTCTTTATATACATAATCCAAAAAATAAAAAACAAGGCTGACAGCATATAGAATAACCATAGCTTCGTGCAGCCTTGCCATTGTTATATCAGCCATCCCATTCCCCTTCATTTCCATAGTTAAAGGCGCTTCGTCTCTACATTTTAACATATAGATCCGAAAACGCCTCTTTCCAACCGATTAAAATGAATATCCGGGTGATTCCTGTTTTTGCTGTTGCTTTTGTTTATCTTCGGCAGCTCTTTCAGCTTTGACCATTGCCGCTTTTGACTGCTGCTCAATCTGTCCTTGCACTTCATCTTCAATTCCGAAAATCTGCTGGAACAAATCAAGCTGTTCGCGTGATTTCGGTGAACCGGCCATTTCCTTCGCTTGAAGGATCGGCTCTTTCAGCAATTGATTGATGATTGATTTTGTATGTTTGTTCAAGATTTTTTTCTCACGGTCTGTCAGGTCAGGCATCTTGTTCTCGATGCTCGCCATCGTTTCCGCCTGGATGCCAAGTGCTTTTTCACGCAATGCGGAAATCACCGGAACCACGCCAAGAGTCGTCAACCAGTCATTGAATTGATGAGCTTCCTTATCAATCATGGAAACGATCTGTGTCGCAGCACGTTCACGCTCCGCCAAGTTGGCGTTGACGATGCCTTGCATATCATCGATATCGTAAAGGAATACATTCGGCAAATCACCGATGCGTGGATCCATATCACGCGGCACTGCAATATCCACTAGGAATAAAGGCTTGCCTTTGCGCAATTTCTCCACGAATTGCATAAGTTCTAAATCGATAACGAAGTCTTGCGCGCCTGTAGACGAAATCAAAATGTCTGCATCCAATAGCGCACATTGCAGTTCATTAAGCGGCTTCGCTTTGCCGCCGAATTTGTCAGCCAGAACTTCCGCTTTTTCGAATGTGCGGTTGATGACCGTAATACGGTCCGCTCCGCTGCCCTGAAGATTTTTAATCGCCAGTTCGCCCATTTTGCCGGCGCCTAGGATCACAACATGCTTATTTTTAAGCGTGCCAAAAATCTTTTTGCCAAGTTCAACTGCCGCATACGAAACCGATACGGCATTTTCGCCGATCGCCGTTTCTGAATGCGCCCGTTTAGCAAGCGTCACTGCCTGCTTGAATAATTGGTTGAAAACCGTACCCGTCGTGCCGATTTCCTGGCCGGCAAGGAAACTTCCCTTCACCTGTCCAAGAATCTGCGTTTCACCAAGAACCATCGAATCAATTCCCGCAGTTACACGGAAAAGGTGCTCGACAGCCTCATCTTTTTCATGGACAAATAAATACTGTGAAAACGACTCCTGCGGAATATCAAAATAATCCGCCAGGAATTGCTTCACATAGTATTTGCCCGTATGGAGCTGGTCGACCACCGCGTAGATCTCCGTGCGGTTGCACGTTGAAACGATGACGTTCTCCAATATGCTTTTTTGTTTATTCAAGGCCTGCATCGCCTGTGGAAGTTCGTTTTCGATAAACGACAGTTTTTCCCGGATCTCCACGGGTGCAGATCGGTAGTTCACCCCGACTACTAATGTATGCATGGGTTCAAAACACCTTTCACGTTCCATATTTCATATATATAAGTATACCACCAACAAAGGAATCTAAGCCTTTGAAATTGTGAACAAGCAATGAAGATATGTTTATTTATCCCGTATTAACGGTCAGTATGCCTACCCTCTCTCTGAGTGGCAGTCAACTGACCGTAAATACCCGATTGGATCAACTAACATTCAGTGGAGAGCAAGCTTCTTACAGAATGAAGTTTCTCTTTATAATGATTATAAACTAATTCTAGCATTGGGAATATTGTAGGACAAGGATAACGCTCGTATTCGAATTTGTCAGTTTACTTAGGGGCTGAAATGGGGCTGGGGGCGGTTTTTTAGTGGTGCGTGGGTGGGTTCGCCGGTTCTATGAGCACTTTTTGGGGTTCTATGATCACTTATTTGATTCTATGATCACTCAAACGATTCTATGATCACTCAGACGATTCTATGATCACTCAAACGATTCTATGATCACTCGGCCGAAATTTGACCGGATCAGCCGGCTCATCCACCACAATCATTATCATCAAAAGAAAAGAAAACAGATTTGAAAGCAGTCCGCATCCGCGGACTGCCCAGTGGGCGGGGCGCACCCCGCCCGAACTTAGCCATTCTTTTTTTATGTCGAGAAACATCATTTACTTCAATCATTTCGCTGCCGGCGGACGCGTTCCGCAGGGAGCTGCCTGAGCCTCCTCGATAGCTTGCGCTATCTGCGGGGTCTCAGGACTAGCTCTGCATCCTGCAGGAGTCGCCGCCTGCTGCTACATTTTAAATCTTTGGAAAAACTGAGTATCTGTTTTTTCAACGGAACCGTTTTTTCACTTTTTTCATTACTGAAAGAGATTCTGAGATATGCAACAAAACAGCGAAGACTCCCAGGTGAGCGGGCGAATGCCGACGAAGTGCAAGATCCACTCGGGCGATGTGCAACGAGCACGAGTTAGCTCAGCGCAAGCCCCGAGGCACAACCATTGTGCTCCTGCATCGCTGCGCTGCTTCGTCGCAAAGACTTAGCCTTGCACGCTTCGGCTAATGTCTTCGAAGCTGTTTTGCGGAATATCGGTTACTTACATATCTTTCTCCATAAAAAAAAGCGCAGCCTCAGCTGCGCTCCCCTTCTTACATTCTGCTTTCGATTTCTTTCCAGGCTTCGTCTTTGCCGAGTCCTGTCTCAGAAGAAAAGACGATCAACGGATCGGTCTTTTCCATCTCCAGCGTGTCGCGGACAATTTTCTTATGCTTGTCCCATTTGCCTTTTGGAATCTTATCCGCTTTCGTTGCGATGATAATGCACGGGATATCATAATGCTTCATGAAATCATACATCGCGATATCATCGCGGCTCGGCGGATGGCGAAGATCGACAATCTGAATCACAGCACGAAGTGGTTCACGGTCCGTGATATAGCGTTCGATCATCTTGCCCCATGCTTCGCGTTCGCCTTTTGAAACTTTAGCATAGCCGTAGCCGGGAACATCCACATAAAATAGTTTTTCTTCTATCTTATAGAAATTCAGGGTCTGCGTCTTGCCGGGTTTCGAGGAAATACGCGCCATGCTTTTGCGTCCGATCATTTTATTGATGAATGAAGATTTACCGACATTCGAACGCCCCGCTAAAGCGAATTCCGGCAGGCCGTCTTCCGGATACTGATCCGGACGGACGGCACTGATTACAAGTTCTACGTTATTAACTTTCATTTGTTTACTCCTTCTAAAGCGATTTCAAGCGCTTCGTCTGCCTCGGATACAAATTTGAACGTCAATTGTTCGCGGACTGTTTCCGGAATATCTTCGATGTCACGTTCGTTGTCCTTCGGCAAAATGATAGTAGTGAGTCCAGCACGATGTGCGCTCAATGTTTTTTCCTTCACGCCGCCGATTGGCAGGACGCGGCCTCGCAATGTGATTTCTCCTGTCATCCCGACTTCACGACGGATTGGACGTTTTGACAATGAAGACACCAATGCAGTCGCAATCGCCACACCCGCAGATGGGCCATCTTTTGGAACAGCGCCTTCCGGAACGTGGATGTGGATATCCTGGGATTCATGGAAATTCGGATCAAGGCCAAGCGATTCGGCTCTTGAACGCACAAACGACAGAGCTGTCTGTGCTGATTCTTTCATGACATCGCCAAGTTTACCGGTCAATTGCAACTTCCCTTTACCCGGTGACAGCGATACTTCGATCTGCAGCGTATCGCCGCCGACCGTCGTATAGGCAAGTCCTGTTGCGACACCAATCTGGTTTTCCGTTTCAGCCATGCCATAACGGAATTTACGTTTGCCAAGATACTCTTCGACCTCTTTATCCGTAACTTCCACAGATTCTTTCTCTTTCGATACAATCTGCTTCGTTACTTTACGGCAAATCGCCGCCAGCTGGCGTTCAAGTCCACGGACTCCCGCTTCACGCGTGTAATAACGGACGATGGACAATAAAGCCTCGTCTGTAAACTGCAATTGTTCCGCAGTCAAACCATGCTCTTCCAATTGCTTCGGCGCTAAATGGTTTTTCGCGATCTCTGTTTTCTCCGCTTCCGTATAGCCGGCAATCGAAATCACTTCCATACGGTCGCGCAGCGGTCCAGGGATTGAGCTGAGATCATTCGCTGTCGCAATGAAAAGCACATTCGAAAGATCATACGTCTCTTCAATATAATGGTCACTGAATGAATTATTCTGTTCCGGATCCAACACTTCCAGCATTGCTGAAGAAGGATCTCCTCTGAAATCATTCGACATTTTCTCGATTTCATCAAGCAGGAATACCGGATTGACCGTACCCGCTTTCTTCATTCCTTGGATAATCCGACCTGGCATTGCGCCGACATACGTACGGCGATGGCCGCGGATTTCCGATTCGTCGCGGACGCCGCCTAAAGAAATGCGGACGAACTTCCGGTCGAGCGATTCAGCGATCGATTTCGCCAATGACGTTTTACCGACACCCGGTGGTCCGACAAGACAAAGAATCGGGCCGCGCAGTGATTTCGTCATCTGCTGTACAGCCAAATATTCGAGAACGCGTTCTTTGACGCTCTCTAATCCGTCGTGGTCACGGTTCAAAACTTCTTCCGCGTATTTGATATCCAGACGGTCTTCTGTTTTCTCAGACCAGGGAATCGTCACAAGCCATTCGATGTAATTACGGATGATTCCGCTTTCTGCTGCCGCAGAAGGCAATTTCTCATAACGGTCCAGCTCTTTAAGCGCCGTCTTTTTCGTCGACTCCGGCATACCGGCTGCGTCAATCCGCTTTTTCAAGTCGGAAATTTCACCCGTTTTGCCATCTTTATCGCCAAGTTCCTGCTGAATTGCTTTCATCTGCTCGCGCAAATAAAACTCTTTCTGCGTCTGCTCCATCGCTTTTTTGACGCGCTGATTGATGCGCTTCTCCAAATCGATGACTTCGTGCTCATTGTGCAGACGCCCAATCAGCATTTCTAGACGCTTGCTGATATCAAAAGTCTCAAGGACTTCCTGCTTGCCGGCCATTTTCAGCGGCAGATGTGAAGCAACCATATCCGCCAGGCGGCCTGGCTCTTCAATATCCGCTACTGTTTTATAGGTTTCATTCGTTACCTTTTTCGACGCTTTCGTGTACTTCTCGAAATGCTCAACCAGTAAACGCATCAATGCGTCCTGCTCAGCATCCCGCTCTGTTTCATCAGGGAATGAAGTCACTTCCACCACTGCGAAGTTTTCTTCTTCTTCATAAGACTTCCACTGACCGCGTTCCAGTCCTTCAACCAGCACACGGATTGTGCCATTCGGCAATTTCAGCATCTGTTTCACATATGCCAACGTACCGATTTTCTGCAGATCCTCTTTTTCAGGCTGCTCAACACTGATATCTTTTTGTGTCGCAAGGAATACAATATTATCTTCCAATAAAGCCTGTTCCAGTGCAGCCACCGAACGCTCGCGTCCGACATCTATATGCAAAACCATAGTCGGGAAAACAAGAAGTCCGCGCAGCGGCAATAAAGGCACTCGTTTTGTAACTTTCTTCTTAGCCATCTATAAGCCACCTCCGGGATTGTCTAACTAAAATATTATAAATAAGAGTGGGTCAGATGAATTCGCTTCAGGCAGACGCTTTCCGCGGGGAGCGGCCTGAGCCTCCTCGTTCGCTTCGCTCTCTGCGGGGTCTCAGGACACGCTCTATTTCCCGCAGGAGTCGCTGCCTTGCGCTCATTCATTTCAAAGTAAGTCACTTAGATATGGAGCAAAACAGCGCAGACACCCAGGGGACCAAGCGAAGTGCTGAGATCTACTCGGGCGAAGTGAAAAGAGACCGAGTTAGCTCAGCGCGAGCCCCAGGCAAGCAAGCTGTTTTGCGGAATATCGGTTATTAACCCTACCCAAATTAAAACCAAAAAAATGGACTGCCTCAGACCGCGCGGATGTGCACAATCTGAGTCAGCCCATATCATCCTAAATTATGCGGATGTTTTCTCATTATTATCTGCAATGTATTCAGAGCCATCTTCCAAGATGAGTTTTGGCTGAACTTTATCGGTAATTGTCTCTTTTGTGATGACACATTCAACGATGTCTTCGCGTGAAGGCAAGTCGAACATAACATCAAGCATGACGTTCTCGATGATCGAACGAAGTCCGCGGGCACCTGTTTTGCGTTCAATCGCAAGTTTGGCGATTTCAACCAGTGCTTCGTCTTCGAACGTCAATTCAACGCCATCAAGCTCCATCATTTTCTGGTATTGCTTGATCAAAGCATTTTTCGGTTCAGTCAAGATCTGCACCAATGCTTTTTCATCCAATTGTTCAAGGCTTGCCAATACCGGCAGACGGCCGATGAACTCAGGAATCAGACCAAACTTAAGCAAGTCTTCAGGAATCAATTGGCTGAGCAATGATTTGTCGTCAAGCTCTTCTTTGTTTGGATCCGCACCGAAACCGATGACTTTATTGCCAAGACGGCGTTTGATGATCTGATCTACACCGTCAAAGGCTCCGCCCACGATGAACAATACATTCGTCGTGTCGATCTGGATAAATTCCTGATGAGGATGCTTGCGTCCGCCTTGCGGTGGAACGCTTGCAGTCGTACCTTCAAGAATTTTCAGCAATGCCTGCTGAACACCTTCACCCGATACATCGCGTGTAATCGACGGGTTCTCGGATTTACGGGCCACTTTATCGATTTCATCGATATAGATGATGCCTTTTTCAGCGCGTTCGACATCATAGTCCGCTGCCTGGATCAGTTTCAGCAGGATGTTCTCGACGTCTTCACCGACATAGCCGGCTTCAGTCAGAGATGTTGCGTCCGCAATAGCGAAAGGAACATTCAGGATACGGGCCAAAGTTTGGGCCAATAAAGTTTTACCGCTTCCTGTTGGTCCGATCAAAACGATGTTCGACTTGGAAAGCTCGACATCATCGATCTTGCTTTGCGAATTGACACGTTTGTAGTGGTTGTAAACAGCGACGGCAAGCGATTTTTTCGCTTTGTCCTGGCCGATTACATAGCCGCCGAGGATATCCATGATTTCCTTCGGTTTAGGCACTTCCTTGAATTCCACTGCCTCTTCCGTACCAAGCTCTTCTTCTACGATTTCCGTACAAAGCTCAATACATTCGTCACAAATATATACACCCGGTCCTGCAACCAGTTTACGAACCTGCTCTTGTGGTTTGCCACAGAATGAACATTTTAGATGGTCTTTTTCGTCATTAAATTTTAACAATGTATTCACCCCTATTCAAGCCATAATCTTACAAGATTCTATAGCTTTGAGCAACTAATTAGATTCATGCCGCTGCGCAAAGCCTATGTGCAAACAATTATCTTCTATGTAGAGAAAACAAGGCGCGTCTCCGCGCCTTGTTCTTATTAAAACTTATGTGTTATGCAATATTAGTTGATTTTAGCGTTTTCCACAAGGAATTCAACAGTGTTCTGCATGCGGATATCGTTTTCAAGCATTTCAGTGCCGCCTAGTGCAGCTTTGATTTGCTCAATATCCATGTTGAACTGGCCAGACATCTTCTCAAGTTCTTTGTCGATATCTTCAGAAGTGACTTCCATGTTTTCAGCTTTTGCAATCGCTTCAAGCGTCAATGATACACGTACGCGAGTTTCTGCGTCGCCTTTCATCTGTTCGCGAAGAGCTGCTTCGTCCTGTCCAGAGAACTGGAAGTAAAGCTCAAGGTTCATACCTTGTTGCGTCAAGCGCTGTTCGAAGTCCTGCATCATGCGGTCCATTTCTGAATCGATCATGGCTTGCGGGATATCGATTGTTGCGTTTTCAGCAGCTTTTTGTACCAATTCGTCGCGTACAGACGCATCAGCGTTTGAAGCTTTTTCAGCTGCAGCCGCTTCTTTCATTTTTGTGCGAAGTTCATCAAGGCTTGAAACTTCAGCATCGATTTCTTTAGCGAACTCATCGTTCAATTCTGGAAGCTCTTTAGCTTTCACTTCATTCACTTTCACTTTGAACGTTGCAGCTTTTCCTGCAAGTTCAGCAGCGTGGTATTCTTCAGGGAAAGTCACTTCAACTTCTTTTTCTTCTCCTGATTTCACGCCTACCAATTGCTCTTCAAAGCCCGGGATGAATGAATTCGATCCGATTTCTAGAGAGTAGTCGTTTCCTGCTCCGCCTTCAAAAGCTTCGCCGTCAACGAATCCTTCGAAATCGATAACTGCAGTATCGCCTTCAACGATTGCTTCGTCTTCTTTAACAGCAAGTTCAGCGAAACGCTCTTGGTTCTCTTTCAATTTTTCTTCGATTTCTTCGTCAGTCACTTCAGTTTCAGGTTTTGAAACTTCAAGTCCTTTATATTCACCAAGCTCAACTTCCGGTTTAACCGTCACTTTGGCAGTGAATACAAGCGGCTGGCCTTTTTCGATTGTTTCAATATCGATTTCAGGGCGGTCAACTGGGTTGATTCCCGCTTCTTCAACTGCGTTTGCATAAGCATCCGGCAAGATGAAGTCCAAAGCATCCTGGTAAAGAGATTCTACACCGAAACGTTTCTCGAACATTTGGCGCGGCATTTTCCCTTTGCGGAATCCTGGTACGTTGATTTCTTTTACGACTTTCTTGAACGCTTTGTCCAGTCCGGCATTTACTTCTTCTGCTGGAACTTCAACTGTAAGTGTTCCTGTGTTACCTTCTTGTTTTTCCCATTTTGCTGACATATATAAGCCCTCCAAACATTTTTTACAAAAGTCATTCATACGTTTATACGAATTTTGACAACTTCAATATTATATCACACATGATACGAGGTTCAACTATTTCTATCCATTGCGCATTTCAAACCACATTTCCGCCTGCATCAGAAGATTTTGCAGGTCTTCATCACTCGTCTCGTCCGCTTCCCCTGTGAACAATAAATCCAGATAGGACATATAGGCTTCCGCCACTTCTTTTGCGTCATACTCATCCATTAAGAAAGGATAGAACAGATAGACGTGCCGTTCAAAAAGTTCATTCGCCATTTCGAGGCGTGTCGGATCTTTCGCCAATTGTTCGGCGAAAATCGCTTTGATTTCATGGACGCGCGGACTTTCTTGAGGGTCAGTAAGGTCTGTGATATTGAACTCGCCGATATAATGAAACTTATGTATGTTGACCTTAGCCATTATTTTTTCCTGGTGCATGATGAATAATATGTATGTCTTCGCCAATAAATCAATCTCCGGATGTTCAACGAGTGCAACCATCTTGTCTTTCAGCGGCTTGAACGATGACGGCGGCAATTCCATCACTTTGCGTTCCTGCTCGTAAGGATTCAATTTCAGAAATACTTCCGGCGTAAACTGGTCGGCATCAATCTTCTCGATCGATTTCGACGCAATCCGTTCATTGAGGTCCCGCAGCAAATGGAATTGTTCCAAACGCTCTTCCGGCAAAACCTTTTCATCTATGAGCGCTTCGATTACCCGCTCAGCCTCTTCAAATTCACGCACCTGCATTAATATGCTTATGTATAATTCCATCGTTTCAAGGTAGTGAATCGGTCCCACTTTCAGTAATTCACGACACACTTCAAGTGCTTCTTCGTAATCTCCCAGCTCATAAAGGCAGTAGGAATAAGCCCCGAGCGCAGCCGGATGCTCCGGTTCATAGGTCAGCACCTGATAAAGGCCGTCCCTCGCTTCCTCATAACGCTCCTGCTTCAGCAATGTCATTCCTTCTGTCAGCAGCCGTTCAATCGTCGTCGGAAACACGACGACATTGCCTTTACGCTTCAATTCCCTGTATTTTTTACGCATCTTATCACCTCCATCGCGCAATTATCGTCTATACCCTAGAACATTTCCTATTTAAAGAAACTTAAACCTTTTCTTTATCAGGCATGGTGCGGCGGTTTCCGCATTTATTTTACTATACCACTTACTTTATCTATTTATGAATGGAATAAAATAAAAATCCCTTCCAGAAAGGAAGAGATCTTTTGCGATTAATCGCCGATAGACAATGAGTAGGCCACGTAAGCGCCGACTTCACGGAAGAAGAATGGCACGATCGTTGTCAGCGAGTTGTATTCGGAAGTCGTAGTCGGTGAAGTGAAAGCTTCGAAGCCGGTATCTTCCGCCATCTGGAGTGCGCGTTTCATGTGCAGCGGGTCGCTCACCACCAGAAAATTCGACAGCTCATGCAGTTCGGCGATTTCAGAAACGAAGCGGAAATTTTCAATCGTCACCATCGAACGATCTTCTATATAAATATCTTCTTCAGGAATATCATGCGCTATCGCATAATTTTTTGAAACGGCAGCCTCGGCGAGTTCCGAACCATTGGTCTTGCCGCCGGTAAAGATGATTTTATCGACGTAATCATTTTCATACAGCCAAATGGAATGGTTGATGCGTTCACGAAGCACGGGTGATGGTTCATCTCCCCATACTGCAGTTCCCAAAACGATGGCTGCGTCCGCCTTCACGAGCTCGGAAGTTTGTGCGTAAGTCCATATATCATAAGCGGCAGTTCCGCTGAATCCAACAAGCAATACTAAAGCAGCAAAAAATATTTTAACCGGCAGTTTCGTCAGCAATTTCCAGTTCATCCTACTTTCTGTTATTCATCTATTACCTCAGAACAGTTTAGCAAATCCGGCTGTGCGATTGGAAGAGTTTCGTAGAAAATATTTTCACTTTATTCAGCCGCTTCACAAAATATCCATGAACTTAAGATTTAACGATAATCCTATGCTCTTAGATGAACAGCTCGCCTTTGCCAAATGTGACCGAGTTGCCGCCGATTTTCACTTCTTCTATATCTTCCGCAGTTCCATTGATAGTGATATTGATGAAACTTGGACGCCCCATTTCAAATCCTTGTTCACTTGTAATCGTATAAATGCCATTTTCAGCAATCGGCAAAACTCGATGTTTAACTAAATAAGCACCCATTGGGCCACTTGCAGCACCGGTGGCGGGATCTTCCGAAATCCCCATTGCCGGAGCGAACATCCTTCCATGAACCGAGGATTCTTTGTTTTCCGTTTCTGAACTAAAAGCAAAGATATGCTGATAGTTCGGTTGGCCTTTGAAATGCTGCTCCCAAACATCGAGTCGGAATTGGATTCTGCGAATAGCTTCGAGAGAACGGATCGGGACAAACAGAAAAGGGACCCCTGAGGATACCATTTGTATAGGAAGATCTGAAACGAGGTCCGCATCAGTTAAAGAAAGAAGGTCAGCTGCCAGTTCTCTATTGCCGAAACTTTCATCGAAAGAAGGCATTGGCTGCTTCATTTCAACTTTCACGACTCGCCCCTGCTCTTTCAGAACCGCAACCCGTATTTCGCCGACTTCTTCCTCAAAGACAAACTCATTCCAACCGTCTGTAGTCGGCACTAGACCATTAGAAGCTAAAACATAAGCAGCTCCGATTGTCGGGTGGCCAGCCATTGGCAATTCCATTTGCGGCGTGAAGATCCTCAACTTTCTCGTATTCGTACTTTTATGCGGCGGATAAATAAAAACTGTTTCGGAAAGATTCAGCTCCCTGGCAATCTTCTGCATCGTTTCAGTTGATAGATCGGTTCTACCCTCGACCACTGCCAGTTGATTACCGCCAAAAGGAATATCAGTAAATACGTCCACTAATGTATAGGATAAAGTTTTCAAGGTTGGCCCCCTCACAGATTTACTTGAGTAGTTTTAATTAATTTATATACTGATTTGAAATTGATATCTATTAACCATTATAACCATTTACACTCCGGGATTCGACGCAAACAGAAAAAAGCCCGAAACCGTTGGACTTCAACGATTTCGGGCTTTTTTCCTTTTCATTAGGATGTCTATAATCAGACTGTACGTCCCAGGAGCGATTCGAACGCCCGACCGACGCCTTAGAAGGGCGTTGCTCTATCCAGCTGAGCTACTGGGACATGGCTTTCTGCTCAATGCAAACTTAACTGATGAACAGCTTGTTTTGCATTCTATTTCGAAAGACAATTTTAATTATAGAAATCTTTTATGAAAATGTCAACGCTATTTTAAAAAAACATTTCAAAATCGTTAAAATCGATGGCAGCTCAGTTGCCGGACAAGCCAGGCATTGCTTTCCCTAGTTCACGAATAGCATTTCCACGGTGGGAAACTGATGCTTTTTCAGAAGGTTTCATTTCGGCCATCGTTTTTTCAAGAGCAGGCACATAAAAGATCGGATCATACCCGAATCCGTTTTCGCCTTTTCTCTCATCAATGATCAAACCTTCACAGGTTCCTTCAAAAAGAAGAGTTTCCTGGCCTGGGGATGCCAAAGCTAAAACACAGCGGAAACGCGCTGTCTTTTCGTCATCCGGTACCTGGACCATTTTCTGCAAAACTTTATCAATATTGGATTCATCGTTTCTTTCATCGCCTGAATAGCGGGCAGAATAGACACCCGGTTCGCCGTCAAGCGCATCGATTTCCAGACCGCTGTCATCAGCGATTACGGTCGCCTGCAGTTCCTGGGCAATCGCTTCCGCTTTCAGGATAGCATTCGCTTCGAAGGTCTCGCCGGTTTCTTCGACATCCATGTGCGGAGCCACATCATGCAAAGTCAGTACTTTATAGCCCATTGGTTCAAGCAATTGTTCGAAATCCTTGGCCTTGCCCTTGTTTTTCGTCGCAATGATTATCTCTTTCATAATTCCGACCTCGTTTCTTCTCCGATCCGGAGTGCGGTTTCACCTAAAATTTCTTTCTGCTTTTCAATTAATTGACGGATTCCGGCTTCACCGAGATCCAGCATTTCATTTAATTGAGCACGTGTAAAGGTGGATTCTTCACCCGTTCCCTGCAGCTCGACAAAATGGCCTTTGCCGGTCATTACCAGGTTCATATCAACTTCTGCTGTTGAATCTTCGCTGTAATCCAAATCAAGGATAGCGCCATTCTCTTTTGTGATGCCGACACTTGTGGCTGCCAGAAAATCCGTTACAGGGAAAGCCGTCAGATCAAGTTTGCTGATGGCCATGACCATCGCCACGTATGCTCCCGTGATAGAAGCTGTCCGCGTGCCGCCGTCTGCCTGAATGACATCGCAATCAAGCCACAAGGTGCGTTCGCCCAGTTTTTCAAGATCCACGACAGCACGCAATGCACGGCCGATCAAACGTTGGATTTCCATCGTACGGCCGCCAATTTTACCCGCTGACGCTTCACGGCGATTACGGCTGCCTGTCGCACGCGGCAGCATGGCATACTCAGCTGTAATCCAGCCTTTCCCTTGCCCGCGCAGGAAACCTGGAACTTTTTCTTCTATTGTCGCTGTACAGATCACCTTCGTCTGCCCCACCGTAATCAATACGGATCCTTCCGGGTGGATCAGATATTCTGCCTGCATATTGACCGGACGCAATTCATCCGCTTTTCTTTCATCTGCTCTTGTCATGGATATCCTCCTTATATTTACTCGATTAGCGTACCATATTTTATAGGGACCGACAAAAACCTGACAGCAGCGCCATCAGGTTTGAGAGAATTTAATTGAGTGAATGACCGGTTTTTCAATCTCCAGCCATTTTTTGATGATCGTTTCAAAAATCGAAGTGGAACCTGATGTGTAGAATTTATGCACTCGCCGTTTACCAGCTGGAGCCAGCATGCCCTGAAAACGCAGGTGATTTTCTACATCCTTGGCGGTTTCAGAAGCGGATGACAATACCGTCACAGATGGTCCGAACTTCTCCTGGATGAATTCCTGCAAAAGCGGATAATGCGTGCAGCCCAGTATGGCGGTATCAAAATGCTTGCGGTCCAATTGTGCAAGCGTCTCCCTTACCATTTTTCTGGCAAATTCACCTTCGTACTCATCACTTTCCACCAATGGCACAAATTTAGGGCATGCCAGCTGGACGATATGGCATGACGACATCAACGATTTTAAAGCATTTTCGTATGCGCCGCTTTTTACTGTGCCGATTGTGCCAAGCACAGCGATTTCTTTCGTGGCCGAAACTTTCATCGCTGCCCGTGCACCTGGAAAAATGACACCGATGACCGGAATCGGCAATTTTTTCTGCAACGAATCAAGCGTTGCAGCGGTCGCCGTATTACACGCGATGACCAGCAGCTTGATATTCTTATCCATTAGCGCACGCGCCATTTGCCAAGTATATTTTCTGACTTCCGCTTGTGGACGAGGCCCATACGGACACCTTGCATTGTCTCCGATGTACAGCACTTGCTCGTTCGGCAAAAGCCGCATGATTTCTTTCGCGACAGTCAAGCCGCCGACTCCTGAATCGATTACTCCGATTGGCGCATTCGCTTGCATGTTTCCGCCCCTATTTCATGTTCGTGTGCAATTTCTCCAATAAGAATGAAAATTGCTCCACTTCTTCTTCGCTGAATTCAGTCAGGACGTTCTGTAAATAATCCTGGCGTTTCTCAATCACTTCTTCGATGATGCGCTCGCCTTCTTTCAAAAGCTTGATACGCACAACGCGGCGATCTTGTTCCTCACGAATCCTTACGACCAGTTCATTCTTTTCCATGCGGTCAACCAAATCCGTTGTCGTGCTGAACGCGAGATACATCTTATTCGACAAATCGCCGATCGTCATATCACCATGTTCGAAAAGCCATTGCAGAGCGATGAACTGCGGCGGTGTAATCGTATAGGAATTCAGGATTTCCCGGCCTTTCTGCTTGATGATTCCGGAGATATAACGCAGTTCTTTTTCCATAAAAGCGACGCGTTCTTTATCGTGCGGAATTTCATTTTTGTTTTCATTCATCATTCATGTCCACTCCTTGAATACAACTATTACTATATATAGTGAAGGTTTTTTTCTAATTTAGCAAGAACTGACTTAATTTTCTGATGAAATTAACTGCTTATTCTCAAAAAGCACTTTTTCTTCTTCAGTCCATGGATGTCCTTTGCCAGTGGCTTTCGAAATCTGAACCATCGCGCCCCTGCCCGTAAAGCAGGTTTCCCCTTTTGCGTTTACCACCCAGTAATGGACGTCAATCGAAGACCTGCCGATTGAAGCGATTTTGACGTAGACGTCGAGCATTTCATCAAAATAAACCTGTTGTGTGTAATCGACTTGCATATCCGCGATGACTGGGAATAAATCACCGTTGCCTTTCAGCCAGCGTTGCATCAGCCCAAGTTCTTTCATGTATTCGATGCGCGCAAATTCGAAATAAGCGATCGGCACCGTGTTATTGACATGGCCGAACATATCCGTTTCAGAAAAGCGGACTTGCACCGGCGCGGAAAAACTGAATTCCTGTTTCCACTGTTCAAAATCTGTAATGTAATTAGCTTTCATTTGATTGCCTCCAATAATAGTTCCTTTACTATTTTATCAGTATAACAAAAACAAGTTTGTGAGGCTCCAATTTTCATTTCCGGAGGATCGATTTTGCTATTTTTTTGATATGGAAACCAAACAAAAAAACCTTCACCGAAGTGAAGGTTCTCTGTGTAAATCAGACTGCGTGGTCGCTTCCGAAGAAGTTGCGGAACATTTGAACTGTAGTTTCACGGTTCAACGCTGCGATTGAAGTTGTCAAAGGAATACCTTTAGGGCAAGATTCAACACAGTTTTGTGAGTTACCGCAGCTTGCAAGGCCGCCTTCGCCCATGATAGCGTTCAAACGCTCATCACGGTTCATAGCGCCAGTTGGATGCGCGTTCATCAAGCGAACTTGTGAAAGTGGCGCAGCTCCGATGAAATCGGATTTTTCGTTGACGTTCGGGCATGCCTCAAGGCAAACACCGCAAGTCATACATTTTGAAAGTTCGTAAGCCCATTGGCGTTTACGCTCAGGCATACGTGGACCTTCGCCTAGATCATGAGTTCCATCGATTGGAACCCAAGCTTTGACTTTTTTCAATGAATCGAACATGCGGCTGCGGTCAACGACAAGGTCGCGGACAACAGGGAATGTTTTCATCGGCTGTAAACGGATCGGCTGTTCCAATTGATCGACAAGAGCTGTACACGACTGGCGTGCTTTACCGTTGATGACCATTGAACATGCTCCACAAACTTCCTCAAGGCAGTTCATGTCCCAGTTTACAGGTGTCGTTTTCTTCCCTTCCATATTGACAGGGTTACGGCGGATTTCCATCAATGCCGAAATGACATTCATGTTCGCGCGGTATGGTAATTCGAATTTCTCGAAATAGGATTCTTTTTCAGTGGAATCACGGCGTTCGATTTCAAAAATTACCGTTTTTGCTGCTTCACCCATAGTAATTCTATCTCCCTTCTTTGACTCGTTAACTTATGCTTTGGCTGAATAATCACGCTTGCGCGGCGGAATCAATCCTGTATCCACATCTTCATAATGGAAGATTGGTGCGTCATAGCCATTGAATTTCGCCATAGTCGTTTTCAAGAATTCTTCATCGTTACGTTCCGGGAAATCAGGTTTGTAGTGAGCTCCGCGGCTCTCATTGCGGTTCAACGCTCCAAGTGTGATCACTCGTGCTAAATGTAGCATATTTTTCAGCTGACGTGTGAACATTGCGCCTTGATTGCTCCAAAGTTGTGTATCCGTGATGTTGATATTATTGAAACGCTCAAGCAATTCCTGGATTTTCTCGTCCGTTTTCTGAAGACGGTCGTTATAACGAACGACTGTTACATTATCCGTCATCCATTCGCCAAGCTCTTTGTGAAGAACATATGCGTTCTCTGTTCCATTAAGTGAAAGAATCTCATCCCATTTGCGCTGCTCTTCAGCAACTGCCTGGTCAAAGATGTCTGATGGCATGTCTTCCGCAAGAACCTCAAGGCCTTTGATGTAATCAAGTGCGTTCGGTCCTGCAACCATACCACCGTAGATAGCTGACAGGAGTGAGTTTGCGCCCAAACGGTTTGCACCGTGCTGAGAGTAATCACATTCACCCGCAGCTAAAACGCCAGGGATGCTTGTCATCTGGTGATCATCGACCCATAATCCGCCCATTGAATAATGGACTGCCGGGAAGATTTTCATTGGAACTTTGCGTGGGTCATCACCTGTGAATTTCTCATAGATCTCGATGATTCCGCCAAGTTTGATATCCAATTCTTTCGGATCTTTGTGTGAAAGATCCAGGTAAACCATGTTTTCACCGTTAATGCCCAGCTTCTGGTTAACGCAGACATCGAAGATTTCGCGTGTAGCGATATCACGAGGAACCAAGTTTCCGTAAGCAGGATATTTTTCTTCGAGGAAATACCAAGGTTTTCCGTCTTTATAAGTCCAGATACGGCCACCTTCACCACGTGCCGATTCAGACATCAAGCGAAGCTTGTCGTCTCCCGGAATCGCAGTCGGGTGAATCTGGATAAATTCGCCGTTTGCGTAATACGCGCCTTGCTGATAAACGATGGAAGCCGCTGAACCTGTGTTGATAACAGAGTTCGTCGATTTTCCGAAGATGATTCCAGGTCCGCCAGTTGCCATGATGACAGCATCTCCGCGGAACGCTTTGATTTCCATAGTCGTCATGTTCTGAGCAGTGATTCCGCGGCTCACGCCGTTTTCATCAAGAATCAAACCAAGGAATTCCCATCCTTCGTATTTCTGTACAAGACCGCTTACTTCGTGGCGGCGCACTTGCTCATCAAGTGCATAAAGCAATTGCTGGCCAGTAGTCGCGCCGGCAAAAGCTGTTCTGTGGTGCATCGTCCCACCGAAACGGCGGAAGTCCAATAAACCTTCAGGCGTACGGTTGAACATAACGCCCATGCGGTCAAGCAAGCGGATAATCGCTGGCGCCGCATCTGTCATCGCTTTGACTGGACGCTGGTTCGCAAGGAAATCCCCGCCGTATACCGTGTCGTCAAAGTGAATATCCGGTGAATCGCCTTCACCTTTTGTATTTACCGCTCCGTTGATACCGCCCTGCGCACACACAGAGTGAGATCGTTTAACCGGAACGATTGAAAATAAATCGATTGCCGCGCCAGCTTCTGCGCCTTTTACAGCCGCCATTAAACCAGCAAGCCCGCCACCGACAATAATAAGTTTGCCTTTCGCCATTTTGGTATTCACTCCTCTTTTAATTCACCAATGATCGAATTCGTATTAAACGAATGCCAATAAAGCGCGGATACCGATAGTCGACAGCACTACGAACACTAGAAGTGTGAAGTATGTCGTATATCGCTGAGCTTTTTCTGATTGAGTAATGCCCCAAGTTACTAGGAAAGACCATAGGCCGTTCGCTAAGTGGAAAACAGCTGTCAGAACACCGACAACATAGAATGCAAACATCCAAGGATTATCCAAGATGTTGGCCATCATGTTGAAATCAGCTTCTGCCGCATTTCCGATTGCTACCTGGAAGCGTGTTTCAAATACATGCCATGCGATGAAGACTACAAGGAAGACTCCTGTATATCGCTGAGCAACAAACAAAAGATTGCGCAAATAGCTGTAGTGGCCAGGATTGTTCTTCGAAGTGAATGCTATGTATACACCATAGAAGGCATGATACATAATTGGCAGATAAATAACGAAAATCTCCAGGAAAATTACGAACGGAAGGTTCGCAAGGAAGTGGGATGCGGTATTAAATGCCTCGACACCTTGTGTTGCGAAGTGGTTAACGATCAAATGCTGTGTAAGGAATATACCGATAGGAATGATTCCTAGCAATGAATGCAACCTGCGCAATAAAAATTCACGATTATCCAAAACTTTTACCCTCCTCAAAACATTAATAAGGCAGTTAACGGCGCAATCGATATTTTACGAAAGCATCCATTGACTGCATGGAACATCATGATACAATAATATGACATATTTATTGTACTCCGCTCTATTAGGAGCGTCAAGGCAACTTGTCTTAATTCAGAAGATTCCCTGCAAGGTTTCTACATATTGAAAGTGGGTTTACGATGACTGCAAAAGAACCTGAAACCAACGAGCATTTTGGTTATGAAATTATTCGCGACTATGTATTATCCGATATACTGGGCAAACACGAAAACGACGTCCTCTACTGGGCCGGCAAATCACTCGCCCGGAAGTTCCCTCTCTTCTCTTTGGACGAAGCCGGCGACTTTTTCGAGCAAGCAGGATTTGGCGAATTGGTGACAGAAAAATCCGGCAAAGACGAAATCGTCTTCGTTTTGCGCCCTTTTAAACTCGATAACCGCTGCTTCAAGCTCGAAGCCGGCTTCCTGGCTCAGCAACAGCAGAAAATCAGCGGCTTTTTGACCGAAGCGTACGATGAAGTGCTGCCGAAGAAGAAATCGGTGCGGATTACGCTCAAAACGGATCTGCGAGAGCAAGTTTGAGTGGAATATGATGCAGTTTGGCCGTCTCACGGGTGTGGGGCGGTTTTTTTTGTGGGTTGGATTGGGGGTGGTGGGGTTTGTGGGCGGGAGAAGGCTGGTTGTGCGCGGGAGTGCCGTCGTTGTGCGCGGGAGTGCCGTCGTTGTGCGCGGGAGAACAGCATTTGTGCTCAACTTAATAATAATCTCTTATTTTAACAACTAAAACATCTTCCGAAGAAGATGTTTTAGGGAACAGGATTATTTTTTTACGAGATATCTTCGATTTCTCTTACCGCCTGTCGTTATAAGGTTGGCGGCAGATAGTATACGAAAAACTGCATGTCTCGACTCTATGCCACTGAACCGGCGAAATTCCCTACTGTCAATTTGCTGACTGACCAGAACGAAATATTCCTGTAATACCAACTCGTGAGCATTTGTATCTTGGTGGCCGCAAGCTTTACAATTCCAAATTTTATATAGTCGCTCCATTGTACATTCCCGGCACACAACGCATTTGACACCCACCTTCAACTCACGCGGATCAATCCGGTAATATTCACATAAAGGCGGCCGCTCATACGGGCAAAGGTTTGCTTCAATAAGGCGCCTGATCCTGCTCGGCTTAGGGGAGTCAGCCAATGCAGCACGATTCTTAAGAATCCCATAAACCATTTCAACCGCCTGGTACGTCTTGCAAATATTAGGCCCAACCGGCTTCGCAATAAATTCGCAATGCCTCGGGGTAAAAACGACTACTCCATCAATCGGCGGGTGCATTACTTTTCTTTTTTCCAGCCATAGCTCGAGAAAACCGGTGTGCTTGGCGAGCTGCACCAACGGGTCGTCCAGGACCAATTTTTCACCTTCGTTGTTGAACCGGTAAAATTCACTTGTCGTCCCGTTAAAATGGATTTTTCCGCTGATATTTTTTGAACTGATAACAATGAGGCAACGCGGCGTAATCAGCAGGCCGTCAATCTGCACTTTCCAGTCACCGAGCCGCAAACCCACATCCCACAAGAGTTCATATGGTTCGTGCCAATGAAACTCGACCATTTTTGCATGCAGACGCTTCTCACCTTGCCAACCCGCTTCGTAACGATGAAACTCCTTTTTCAAATACTCCTGCTCGGGATGCCTGTCCGGCAATCGCTCCATCAGCAGCCGCACGCATTCCCATATCTCCAACCGTTCCTCCCCTATCCAAATCGCCGCCTCTCCATCAAGTTATCTGAATTATAACACTACTATATAGAAGAAAGATGTTTCGTTTTGCTACTTCCCGATATAAAATTCAAACCCTGATTTGAAAGCAGTCCGCGTCCGCGGACTGCCCAGTGGGCGGGGCCCGCCCCGCCCGATCTTGGGTAATAATGGGTTTATCACTAGGTTAAGGGTGGAGCAAAAAGTTTGAGGCGTTCACCTTTCGAAGTTCACTTACAATTTCGTGGTTTGCACTTTCTATCTGGGTAATTACTTTTTCATTCCATTAAAAACCCGACAACCGCCGCCTCCCCTTTATAATTATCTGAATTATGAAATTTATACAATCCTGAATACTGTACTAAAAAAATATATTGACCCCTATAGAACCTATTTAGAAAAAATCTTCGCACAGGCGAAGATTTCCTCCAGACATTCAGACATTGGATTTTTCCGCCAAGGCGAAAAATCCGCTCTTGCTCTTAGGCATAATAATGTCGGTTTTATCATTTAAAACACAAAAAACCCGGCAACCGCCGGGCCCACACATCACTTATTCAATTCCAAACTCATCCCAATCCATACGCCTCATGCAGCGTATTCGCAGATTTCTCCATGTCGCCCCCTGGCACAACTACAGAAATCTTGATCTCCGAAGTGCTGACCATTTTGACCGGGATTTCTGACATGCGCAGGATGTCGAACATGCGGGCCGCGACACCCGGATTGGATACCATGCCGGAGCCGACGATTGAGACTTTTGCCAGGCCGACTTCAAAGTCTGTCGATTTGAAGCCGATCGCTTCTTTATTGTCATCGAGCACACGGCGCACTTCTTCCAGGCTGTCCTCTTTTATTGAAAATGAAACGGAGGGCTGGAATTCTTCTGAAATACTTTGGACGATGATGTCGACATCGATATGGTTTTCAGCCAGCGTCATGAAAATGTTTGCGAGTGAACCGTTGAAGGGTTTATTGTATGCAACGGTTACGCGGGCAATGCCGGGCTCGAATGCTACGCCACGGACGATAAGATTTTTTTCCACAGTGACCACCTCTTGTATGATAGTTCCCGGTTCGTCGGAATAGCTCGCCCGGACGGTTAAAGGGACGTTATTGTTTTTGGCGAATTCGACAGCGCGCGGGTGTAAAACGCCGGCACCGAGATTGGCGAGTTCAAGCATTTCATCGTAGGAAATCTGCTCCAGCTTGCGCGCGCCGTTCACAAAACGGGGATCCGACGTATAAACGCCGTCGACATCCGTATAGATATCGCATTTCTCAGCTTGCAAAGCAGCAGCCAGCGCGACAGCAGTTGTGTCGGAACCGCCGCGGCCGAGCGTCGTGATGTTGCCGATGCGGTCGACCCCCTGGAAGCCAGCCACTACAGCGAAAAATCCGTTATCCAGAACCGCTTCGAGCCGCTCCGTATGAATCTGTTCAATGCGCGCATTGCGCGGAACTGACTCGGTTTCGATGCCCGCTTGCCACCCGGTGAATGATACCGCTTCGTGCCCAAGTTGTTTAAAGGCCATTGCAAGCAATGAAATCGTTACCTGTTCGCCTGTCGCAAGCAGCATGTCCATCTCGCGTTTCGGCGGTTCGGCAGAAATTTCTGATGCCAGTCCGAGCAAAGTGTCAGTCGTCTTGCCCATTGCCGACACGACGATCACGACACGCTTCCCTTTCTCTTTCTCGGCAATCACCTTTTTCGCTACGCCAACAATCTTTTCTGGCGTCGCCACTGACGTCCCGCCAAATTTCATAACTACCGTTTCCATATCTAATCCACTCCCACATCAGTATGTGGCCCTCAGCATGAAAAGTGCAGGCGTCCATTGGAGTGGACACCAGTACCAGACATAAAAAAAGGCAGCTTGCCGTCGATCCGGCAAACTACCTCATTTATCATGTACGAAAAACGTCCATGTGAGATAGCCCTCCAGAGTATTACTCTGACAGCCCTGCATCTCTTAAATGCAGAACCAGCATGTTCGGCTGCAGCCTTCACACACTTCGGCGGTCGTCCCTTTCCTCATCCTTCACAGATTCTGCAAATCTCCGGATGGCTACTTTTGACGCCCGCGCCTCTATCACCACTTTTACAAGTGATTCAATTTATGCTTATTACAATAACACGAACTCATTCAGATGACAATGTTTGTTCAGCAAAATGCAGATGAATGGATTCCGCCAATTTTTCTGGCATGCCCGCTTCCATCAACTGAGCTGCGTCCGCTTCTTTGATTCGTTTGACAGATCCAAAATGCTTGAGCAATTGCTGCCGGCGCTTCGGACCAACGCCTTCCAGTCCGTCGAGCGCAGAACTGATTGAGTTCTTGCCGCGCAGCTGGCGGTGGAATGTGATGACGAATCGGTGGACTTCATCCTGTATGCGCTGCATGAGATAAAATGCCTCGCTCGTCCGCTTCAACGGCACGACTTCAACCGGATCACCGTACAATAATTGCGATGTCTGGTGCTTGGCATCTTTCGCCAGGCCAGCAATCGGAATCGACAATCCGAGTTCATCTTCCAGAATTTCGCGGGCTGATGACATCTGCCCTTTACCACCGTCAATGACAATCAAATCAGGCAGCGGCAATCCATCTTTCAGCACGCGTGAATAACGGCGCCGTATGACTTCCCGCATTGCCGCATAATCATCGGGTTTCGATCCCGTGCGCGTCTTGTACTTGCGGTAATCCTTTTTAGAAGGTTTGCCGTCGATGAATGTAATCATCGCCGATACTGCATCCGCCCCTTGGATATGCGAGTTATCGAACGCTTCAATACGAAGCGGCGTCTCGATATTCATCGCCTCGCCAAGTTCCTGGCAAGCACCGATCGTCCGTTCTTCCTGACGTTCAAGCAGCTGGAACTTCTCTTTAATCGAGATTTCAGCATTTTTCTTCGCCAGCAGCACCAAATCTTTTTTCTTGCCACGCTGCGGCACAAGCGTACGAACACCGAGCCAATCCTTGACCAGCTCCGCATCTTCACCCTCCGGCAATAAAATCTCGTTCGGTTTCACATGATTTGATTTCTCATAGAATTGCCCAAGATAGGTCATGAATTCTTCCTGCGGGTCGCGGTAAAGCGGAAACAGGGAGACGTCGCGTTCGATCAGTTTACCTTGGCGCACGAAAAAGACCTGCACACACATCCAGCCTTTGTCGACGGCATAGCCAAAAACATCGCGATTGGTAAAATCGTTCATCGCCATTTTCTGTTTTTCCATGACGTTTTCAATATGGCTGATCTGGTCGCGGTATTCCTTGGCCCGTTCGAACTCCAGGTTTTCAGATGCCTCCGACATTTTTTCGACCAGGTCCTGTTTGACTTCACGGAAACCGCCATTCAGGAACTTCGAAATCTCGTCGATCATTTCCGCATATGTCTGTTTTTCAACCGGTTTGATGCACGGCGCCAAACATTGGCCCATATGATAATAAAGGCAGGCACGGTCCGGCATCTGATGGCATTTCCGCAACGGATACAAACGGTCGAGCAATTTTTTCGTTTCGCTCGCCGAGTAGGCATTCGGATAAGGGCCGAAATACTTCCCTTTATCTTTTTTCACCTGTCTTGTAATGATCAGTTTCGGATGACGCTCACCCGTGATTTTCAAATAAGGATAGGATTTATCGTCTTTCAGCATGATATTGTATTTCGGATCGTATTTTTTGATGAGGTTTAATTCCAGAATCAGCGCTTCCTTGTCCGAAGACGTCACGATGTATTCGAAATCCTCGATTTCATTGACCAGGCGCTGCGTCTTGGCATCGTGGCTGCCTGTAAAATAGGAACGCACACGATTTTTCAGCACCTTCGCTTTGCCCACATAGATGATTGTGTCCTGACGGTCCTTCATGAGGTAGCAGCCAGGCTGGTCGGGCAGTACTGCCAATTTATGTTGAATCAATTCGTTTGCCATATTCTCACCCTATTAAAAAACCGGGCCGCCATGGACCCGGTTAAGAATTATGCGTGTTGGTTAACCAAATCAGCCAATGCTTCTTTTGGTCGGAAGCCGACAACTTTATCAACTGTTTCTCCGTCTTTCATCAATAGAAGGGTCGGAATTGACATGATGCCGTATTGTCCAGCTGTTTCCTGGTTTTCATCAACGTCCACTTTTACAATTTTCACTTTGTCGCTCATTTCAGCGTCAAGCTCTTCCAATACAGGAGCAATCATTTTACAAGGTCCGCACCAAGTTGCCCAAAAGTCAACAAGTACTAGTCCTTCTGATACTTCCTGTGAAAAGTTCTGATCTGTTCCGTGTACAATTGCCATGAATAATTCCTCCTTAGTTTTACCAAACTCTAAACCGATTATAGCACGCGTATTTTTCACTAGCTATTTATTTGCCTACTCCTGCTTTACCCCGTTAGACGCTGAATAAACAGAAGAAAAAGACCTGCAATTTGCAGGCCTTCCATAGATAAATTACATAATTTTCTTGAATTCTTCAGTCAGCATCGGAATGACTTCAAACAAGTCTCCCACGATACCGTAGTCAGCAACTTTGAAAATGTTCGCTTCTGGATCTTTGTTGATCGCCACGATCACTTTAGAGTTGGACATACCAGCCAAATGCTGGATCGCGCCGGAAATACCAGCAGCGATGTAAAGGTCAGGTGTTACGACTTTACCAGTCTGGCCGATTTGAAGTGAGTAATCCACGTAATCCGCGTCACATGCACCGCGGGATGCGCCAACTGCTCCGCCAAGAAGGTCAGCAAGTTCCTGCAATGGTCCGAAACCGTCTGCACTCTTCACGCCGCGTCCGCCTGCAATGATGACTTTCGCTTCTGAAAGGTCAACACCTTCAGCAGATTTGCGGACAACGTTTTGGATGATTGTGCGCAAGTTTGTGATGTCCACTGATAATGAGCTGACATCTCCAGAACGCTCTTCTCTTTCAAGAGGCGCAATATTGTTTGGACGGACTGTGATGAAGTCGATTCCGCCTTTATTTTTCACTTTTTCGAATGCTTTACCAGAAAAGATCGGACGGATGTATACTGCATCATCGCCTTCTCCTTCGATATCTGTAACGTCAGAGATCAAACCGGTTTGCAATTTAGAAGCGATTTTTGGTGACAGATCTTTACCGACAGCTGTGTGGCCGAAGACCAAAGCTTCCGGCTGCTCCTGGTCGATGACAGCCATCATAGCCTGGCTGTAGCCATCAGAAGTATAAGATTTCAAGTGCGGATGTTCAACAGTGATGACACGGTCAGCACCATAGTTCACCAATTCAGCACCGAATTCAGCAACTGAATCACCGATTAATACACTTACTACTTCTCCGCCGCCGGAGATTTTTTTAGCTGCAGCAATTGCTTCAAATGAAACGTTACGCAAAGAGCCTTCGCGCGTTTCGCCTAATACTAGTACTTTTTTCGACATAGTCCGTTTACCTCCTAAGTAGATGTAAAAACTCGAATCATTCTATCTGGTCAAAATGGGATGGCCAGTTTTCACAACGGCCGTTTCCGCATTTCTTTGTCCATACTCCGGCGCCCCAGCACTTCGGGTCATAAGTCCGCCTAGCTGCGAAGACATTAGCCGACGCTTGCAAGGCTAAGTCTTTGTGACGAAGCAGCGAAGCGATGCAACGCACTTTCATGTCTCGAAGCTAGCGCTAGCGATGCAGAGACATGAGCATGGTTTTATATTGACCCCTTGCAGTAGCAATCCAACTGTCTTCGCTGGTCTGTCTTATGCCTTCAGAGCTTAGCGGGCGCCGTCTCTTTTCTGTTTTATATTACTTTCGCTTCATTCTTCAGCAAGCCGACAAGTTCAGTTACCTGGTTTGAAATGTCGCCTTCAAGAATGCGCCCAGCAGCTTTAGCTGGCGGCAAGTAGATTTCGATTGTTTCTGTTTTCGCTTCAACGTCGTCTTCGTCGATATCAAGATCATCCAGTTCAAGTTCTTCAAGCGGTTTTTTCTTCGCTTTCATGATTCCTGGAAGTGAAGGATAGCGCGGCTCGTTCAAACCTTGCTGAGCAGTTACCAGCAATGGCAATGAAGTTTCAAGCTCTTCTGCGTCTCCTTCGATATCGCGGACGATCGTTACTTTTTCGCCTTCGATTTTAAGGCTAGTGATTGTAGTCACATAGTTGATGTCCAACAAGTCTGCAACGCGTGGTCCGACTTGTCCTGAACCGCCGTCGATTGCAACGTTGCCTGCAAGGATAAGGTCAGCTTCTTTATCTTTCAGATATTCAGCCAATATGTAAGCTGAAGTGAATTGGTCCATTTCTTCTACATCGTCTTCAGTGTTGATAAGAACCGCTTTGTCTGCACCCATAGCAAGTGCTGTACGAAGCTGCTTCTCAGCGTCTTCTCCACCCATAGTGATGACAGTGACTTCACCGCCGTGCTCATCGCGGACATTGATCGCTTCTTCGATCGCGTATTCATCGTAAGGATTGATGATGAATTCTGCGCCGTCTTCCTGAATCTTCCCGCCAGAAATGACTAATTTCTCTTCTGTGTCGAATGTACGTTTAACTAATACATAAATGTTCATTAACGTAGACCTCCCAAGTATTATTTCCCTTTAAATTGTGCTTCGCGTTTTTCCAGAAACGCCTGGATTCCTTCTTTTGCATCTTCGGACACAAAAACGGTGCCGAAAGAATTCGCTTCCGCTTCCACACCTTCATGATAACCTGCATGCTTCGCATACTGGAGCATATCAATCGCGGCTTTAACTGAAACCGGGCTCTTTCTCGCAATCTTCTTAGCGATTGAAAGCGTTTGCGGAAGAAGTTCTTCTTCCGGATAAGCTCTGTTTGCAAGTCCCAATTGCGCTGCTTCCGTTCCGCTGATCGGGTCGGAAGTCAATAGCATTTCGGCTGCTTTCGCAACGCCGACATATCTCGGCAATCTTTGTGTTCCCGCAAAACCAGGAATAAGTCCAAGCTGAAGTTCCGGCAATCCTAGCTTAGCATTTTCTGAAACAAAACGCATTTGACAACTCATCGCAAGCTCCAGACCGCCTCCAAGAGCGGCTCCGTGGATTGCGGCGATAACAGGCTTATGGAATGTTTCCACCCGTTCAAAAACTTTTTGTCCACTGGCTGCCAGTTTGGAGAATTCTTCACCTGAAGTGACTTGCGTGAATTCCTTGATGTCCGCTCCGGCTGAGAAGAATCTGCCCTCTCCGTGCAATACGATTGCGCGGACAGCGTCATCGTTTTGGACTGCATTTAGCAATTCATCAACTTCCATAATCAAAGCGCGCGACAAAGCATTTGCCGGCGGACGGTTGATCGTTGCAATCGCAACCCCGTCTTCTACACGATAACTGATAAATTCCATTCTGATAAACCCCTCTCTTAGGCACGCATGCCCTTCATCAATAAATGATGGACTTTCGGAGCCAATTCGACCAAGTCATATTTATGCTCATTCATGACCCAGGTCGTTATGGTTTCATCCATCGTACCGAAGACCATCTGTCTGGCAAGGCGGATATCCATATCCTTATCAAACTCATTCGTTTCCATGCCGCTGATCAGGATCTGGTCCAACAGCAGAAGATACTCACGAAGAACGCTGTTGATTTTCAGCCTGATCTCGGTATTCGACTGCCTGAGTTCAAGTTGGGTGACAATCGCTAAATGGATATCATTTGCCAATAGATTGAAATGGCTCTCAATCATATGCTTCAATTTTTCAGCAGCTGAATGATCTTTTTCAAGAATCTGTTCCAATTTACTCACGAAAACAGCCATCTTTTCCTGAAAGACAGATATAAGAATGTCTTCTTTGTTTTTGAAATACAAATAAATTGTACCATCCGCCACCCCGGCTTGTTTAGCGATTTTCGAAACCTGGGCTTGATGGTAGCCATTTTCGGCGATAACGATGACCGCCGCATCAATTATTTGCTTATATTTCGGTTTATCTTTTTTAACCAATTCCTCACCACCCAAAAAAATATGAAAATATGAATGGCGATTCATTCATATTTTCATATTATAGTTTACTGCTTATTGTGTCAAGCTTTATGAAGGAACGGCTTCACTGAGCTTTTGCTTCTCTTCATCAATGAGAGAGCGTCTCAAAATCTTGCCGACTGCCGTTTTCGGTAATTCAGTCCGGAATTCATAGATGCGCGGTACTTTGAATGCCGCCAGATGTTCTCTGCAATAAGCATCCAGTTCTTCTTCTGTAATCGACTTGCCTTCTTTCAGGACGATATATGCCTTCACTGTTTCGCCGCGGTATGGATCCGGGATGCCAGCTACAACACATTCCTGAATGGCTTCATTCTCATAAAGGATTTCTTCGATTTCACGTGGATAGATATTAAATCCACCGGCAATGATCATATCTTTCTTGCGGTCAACTACGAAGAAGTGGCCATCTTCATCCATATATCCGAGGTCCCCGGTCATCAGCCAGCCATCAACAATCGTCGCAGCCGTAGCTTCCGGGTTATTCCAATAACCTTGCATGACCTGAGGCCCTTTGATGCCGATTTCACCAATTTCACCGTGTGGAACTTCTTCAGTCGTTCCTGGCTGGAACACTTTGCAGTCCGTGTCTGGATATGGCAATCCGATGGAGCCTTTGACTCTGTCTCCCCATACCAGATTCGAGTGTGTTACCGGTGAAGTTTCAGTCAAACCGTAGCCTTCTACTAGACGTCCGCCCGTGATGTTCTCGAATTTCTCCTGAACTTCTACCGGCAGCGGAGCAGAACCGCTCAAACATGCACTGATTGAAGAAAGGTCGTATTTCTTGATATCCGGGTGGTTCATTAATCCGATATACAGCGTAGGAGCTCCTGGGAATAAAGTCGGTTTCTGCTTATTGATCGTCTTCAAAGCCGTCTCAGGATCAAATTTCGGCAGAAGCACCATTTTATTGCCCTGCATGACGGATAGGATCAGCACAGTCGTCAAGCCGTACACGTGGAATAACGGGATGATGCCGAGAACCGTTTCTTCACCATGTTTAGTCTTGTAGAGCCATGAATCACACATTGTCGCATTTGAAATCAGGTTTTTATGGGACAGCATGACCCCTTTTGGAGATCCCGTGGTTCCTCCTGTATATTGCAGTAGAGCCAAATCTTTTTCAAAATCGAACTCTGTTTTTGCGACATCGGTTGACGCGGTTTTCATGATTTCAGAGAATAAATGATTCGATCCTCTATGCTCCACTTTTACGGTAATGCCATATTGTTTTTTCTGTACGAAAGGATAAAGCACGTTTTTCGGGAACGGAAGATATTCCTTGATACCTGTAATAATAACATTTTCAAGATCCGTATCCTTTAATACTTTCGAAACTCTTGGATAGAGGATGTCCATCGCCAAAATCGCTTTGGCACCAGAATTCTTCATCTGATACGCAATTTCACGCTCTGTATACAATGGGTTGGTCATGACCACTACACCGCCGGCATAAAGTATACCGTAAAATCCGATAACAGCCTGCGGGGAGTTCGGAAGCATAATCGCTACACGGTCACCTTTTTTGATGCCTAAGCCTTGAAGGTAGCTGGCGAATTTCATGGCGGAATCATATAATTCCTTATAATTCATATCTTTGCCCATGAAATGAATCGCCGTTTTTTCCGGAGAGGTTTCATACGTATGCGTCAAATAATCCTGCACCGGTTTGCTTTCATAATCCAGTGTCTGAGGAATTTCCGGCGGATAATGCGCGAGCCATGGTTTTTCTGTCATTCTAATTTCCTCCTTTTGTATTATAAGAATCGTGTGAATATTCCTATTTTTAATTATAGAGAAATATGTCAGCGCTTACAAACTTTATTTTCGCATAAATAAGCAATAAGAAAAACCGCCAGCAGTTTTCGCTGGCGGTTCCTGTTTTTAAATCATGAAAAGATAAACAATCCCAACGAGCACGAACAACACACAGCAAACGATCAGGATCTTTATAAGATTTTCCAAATGTCACAACTCCTATGAAATACTTGCACCGATTACAAACGACAGTCCGACCGAAATCATCATGGAAATCAAACCGACGGAACGGTTGTCATTCTCAATTTCATCGTCCACTTTGAATTTTGGCGTCAAAAATTCAAACAGGATATAAGCGAAGATCAAGAGACCAAATCCATAGACGCCCCAGCCGATCATTTCCGGCAGCGTATTGTGCTGTTCGATGGAATAACGGAAAATATTCGTTACACCAAAAATCTTCCCGCCAGTCGCCATTGCCACTGATAAGTTGCCTCTTTTGATTTCTTCCCAGTTTTTATACTTGGTGATGACTTCGAAAATCACCATCGCCACGATCAAACATAAAACTACTACACTGAAATAACCCGCCGTTTCGACAAGCGGATGCGTCCAAAACCCAGTCTCTGACATTGCTCATTCTCCCCTATACTCCTACTTCAATTCTGCGACAGTCACACCAGAACCGCCTTCACCCGCTTCACCAAAGCGATAGCTTTTCACCCGCGGATGTTTTTTTAGATATTGCTGGACGCCTTGGCGAAGCGCGCCTGTCCCTTTTCCATGGATAATGGAAACTTGATGGTAATTCGATAATAACGCATCATCAAGGTATTTTTCAACACGGGCCAACGCATCTTCATAGCGTTCACCTCTCAAGTCGAGCTCCAGCTTCACATGGCTGTCCCGGTCTTTTAGGGTAGCCATCGTTCGCGTCTCTTTTTCCTTCTCCGGTTTTGTATAAGAAAGATCGGATTCCGGCAGCTTCATTTTCAAGATGCCGATCTGGACGATCCATTCCTTGTCGGAAACTTTTTCAACCAATGTACCTTTTTGTCCGAATGAAATCACTTTGACTTCATCATTCGGTTTCAATTTCACTTCGCGCTGTTTGTCTTTAGCCGCTTTCTTCAATATGCGATTTTCAGGTGCGGCACCTTCAAGACGTTTTTTCGCTTCGATCAATTGATGTTCTTTGATGGATCCTTGCTGGTTCAGCTGCATCTTCCGCAAGTCGGAAATGACTTCGTCCGCTTCTGCACGGGCCTGGTCCACAATCTTGCGTGCTTTTTCACGCGCTTTTTCTTCAAGCTGCTCTTTTTTCTGTTCATACTGCTTTAATTGGGCAGCCAGTTCTTCTTTTAATTTCTCGGATTCCTTCAGTACTTCACTCGAGCGTTCGGCATCCTGTTCGGATTCCCTGCGGCTTTTTTCCAGCGACGCTATCATTGAATCTACCTGGCGGCTGTCGGTACCGGTAAAGCTCTGGGCATGTGTAATGATATGTTCCGGCAACCCGAGACGCTTCGAAATTTCAAATGCGTTGCTTCGGCCGGGTACGCCGATCAGAAGACGGTATGTCGGGCTCAATGTTTCCACATTGAATTCCACACTGGCATTCGCCACTCCCGGACGGTTATAGCCGTATGCTTTCAGTTCAGGATAATGTGTCGTCGCAATAACGCGCGCACCTCTGCCGTGGACTTCATCCAACAATGAAATCGCGAGCGCGGCACCTTCCTGCGGATCTGTCCCTGCTCCCAGTTCATCAAAGATGACCAGTGAATTTTCATCGAATTTCGTCAGGATGTCCACGATGTTGACCATATGGGAAGAAAACGTACTCAGACTCTGTTCAATGGATTGCTCATCACCGATATCAGCGAAAATTTGGTCGAATACGGCAAGTTCAGAACCATCGAGCGCTGGAACCGGCAAACCAGCTTGCGCCATTAAGGTGCAAAGGCCGACCGTTTTCAGCGTAACAGTTTTACCGCCCGTATTGGGACCGGTGATGACGATCGCCGTAATATCACGCCCGAATTCGATATCATTTGCGACCACTTCATCTTTTGGAATCAAAGGATGGCGGGCTTTTTTAAGATTAATATAGCCCTCTGTATTCATAGCGGGTTTTGAGCATTTATTGGCTGAACCATATTTCGCTTTGGCGAAAATCATATCGATTTCACCCAGCACTTCGACCATGACGAAAATGTCATGTGCCACTTCCTGCACTTGAGCAGAAAGCATTTGAAGAATACGGTCGATTTCTTCTTTTTCTTTCATTTTCAGACGGCGTACTTCATTATTTGCCTGCACCACCGCATCCGGTTCGATGAAAAGCGTCTGGCCGGATGAAGACTGGTCGTGAATAATGCCGCCGTAATGGCTGCGGTATTCCTGTTTTACAGGAATAACAAATCGGTCATTGCGGATGGTGACGATGGAATCCGACAGCATTTTCGACGCATTCTTTCCGCGTACCAAACTTTCAAGCCGCTCGCGTACACGGCTCTCCTGTGAACGCAGCTGCTGGCGGATGGAGCGCAGTGCAGGACTGGCTGAATCCAGCACGCCGCCGTTGTCATCGATGCACGCATTGATGTCGTGTTCAAGCTGCGTCAGAATCGGCATCGATTCCTTTTTCTCAAGAAATAGAGGGATTTGAATATCCCCTTCTTCACGGATCGTTTCAAAAAATTGGCGCAGGATTCGGCTGGCGCGAATGGTTGATGATACTTCCATCAATTCGACCGGACTTAACGCTCCCCCGATTTGCGCTCTTCTTGCATGCATCCGGACGTCAAAAATCCCGCCCATCGGCACATTATTCTTAACCCGCAGCACTTGCGCCGCCTCATCCATTTCCGCAAGCAGCTGCTCCACTTCCCGGATTTCTACAGATGGCACCAATTTATCTATATGATTTTTACCGAGAGAAGAGGTGCAATATCGCGCCACTTCATCACGGATTTTATAAAATTCGAGTGTCTTTAATGCGCGCTCCGCGATCATTCGCGACACCTCCTATTTTTTCAGATATGCTTTAAATTTCTTCAGCGGCCATGTATTGACCACATTGTCACGTTTCAGCCAGGCTTTTTGTGCGTGGCGAACACCAATTGCCATCACTTCAAGTTGGTCAATAGCGTGGGCATCTGTATTGATGGCCACCGGCACACCTTTTTCCTGAGCCATTTCAAGGAATTCCACCGCCAAGTCAAGCCGGTAAGGACTGGCGTTCAATTCCACGATTTTACCATACTCACTTGCCCAGTCCAGAAGCTGTTCCACATCTGGATCATAGCCGCTCCGCTGGCCGACAATACGGCCGGTAGGATGGGCAATCATATGGACATACGGATTTTTCATCGCAGTATGGATCCGTTCCATGATCTGCTCCTGCGGCTGCTGGAAACTGGAATGGATACTTGCAATGACGAAATCCAATTGTTTCAATACTTCATCATCAAAATCGAGTGACGCATCCGGCAGGATATCCATCTCTGTTCCGGACAGCACTTCGATATCACTGTATTCTTTATTCAGTTCACGGATTTGGCCATTCTGTTCCAATAAACGCTCAGGCGTCAATCCGTTTGCCACTTTCAAATACTGTGAATGGTCCGTGATGACCATATACTCGTAATTGCGGCCTCGGCAGGCGTCAATCATCTCTTTCAATGAATGCGCACCGTCAGACCAGACCGTATGCATATGCAGGTCGCTTTTGATGTCCTCAACAGTGACAAGCTCCGGCAATTCTTCAATGCGATCCGTTTCGCGACCGTCTTCACGTACAGACGGCGGAATGAAAGGCAATCCGAAATGCGCGAAAAAGTCTTCTTCCAATTTGAAGGTTTGGATAGAACCGTCTTCCTGCTCGACTCCGTATTCACTGATTTTCTTATTTTGTGATTTTGCCAGCTGGCGCATCTTCACATTATGGTCTTTTGATCCAGTGAAATGGTGCAGAGCCGTTACAAATTCCTCCGGCGCAACCAAACGGAAATCGATGTCAATCGGATCCTGGAATTCAACCGTCACCGATACTTTTGTGTCACCGGAAGCAATCGTTTCCTGCACCGGCAGCGCTGCAAGCAATTGCTCTTTGACGACGGCAGGCTGCCCTGTCGCTACGATGAAATCCAAGTCCTTGCTCGTCTCCTTTGTCCGCCGATAGCTTCCTGCAACTGAAAACTCGCTGACTTCTTTAATACCTTCCAATATCTCATTGATGGTGGCTACAGCTTCAGCCGTTTTCCAGATCGGATGGCGGCCAGGTTTCGAATCGAACTCCATCAATTCCTTCAAAATCTTGTCTTCTGATTTCGGACCGAAGCCAGGCAACTTCTGAATATTGTGATCGATGCATGCCTGTTTCAAAGCTTCAGCCGAATCAATCCCAAGTTCCTTATACAGTTTGGCGATTTTCTTGCCGCCGAGTCCCTGCAATTTCATAAGCGGAATGAGTCCTTTCGGCACTTCTTCCTGCAGTTCTTCTAAAACCGTCGATTTACCGCTGTCCATCAACTCGAGTATAACGTCCCCTGTACCTTTGCCGATGCCTTTCAGCTTCGTGACGTCTTCTATTTCCGACAGTGAACGCTGATCGAGCTCGAGTGCTTGTGCCGCTTTACGGAAAGCGGACACTTTAAACGGGTTTTCCCCTTTCAATTCCATATATAAAGCTATCTTTTCAAGTGTTCTGATGATGACTTTTTTATTCATTGGGAGACCTCCTGTAAGTGAAAGTAAATAAAAAATACCGATTTTTATTATCATTGCGCTATAGGCGGACGCTTTCCGCGGGAGTGGCCTGAGCCTCCTCATCGCTTCGCTCTTGCGGGGTCTCAGTCTCACTCTATTCCCGCAGGAGTCACCGCCTATTGCTTCATTCAGTTTTAGGTTTAATCACAATATAAAAATTCTCAAGCTATATAAAATAAACTAAAAAATGCCTATTATCGACTATACAGTACTGAGAGATGACTCTATAGATATGGAGCAAAACAGTGAAGAAAACCTTACTGCTCCTGCAGCGCTATGCGCTTCGTCGCAAAAGTTCGACCGAATGATGTTCGGTCAAACTTTTCCTGCGGCTTAGCGACACGACCGATACACCGCAGGGAGCGTAGCGAACGAGGAGGATTGGGCGGGAGCCAATCAATTGCCCTTGTCTGCAAGGGCAAGGTTTTGCGACGAAGCTAGCGCAGCGATGCAGGAGCACGGTTATGGAAAGCGAAACTGTTTTGCGGAATATCCCTTATTGAATTCATATATTACTTCAATTAAAATAAACCCTAAACTCCAAAAAAACTTCTCCCGCAATGAGAGAAGTCAGTGCTTACATATAAATATACCACCATTCTTTCACTTTCTCAGAGAAATAAGGCGTGTTTTCCAGGATTGCCTGGGCAATTCCAGAGTTTTCGAGCTGGTTCTGGATGATGTCCAATGGCAGCAATGCGAAAACATAGATGAAGAAAAATAGCAGGATCAACATTTCGATAAATCCAAGGATTGCACCGAGGATCTTGCTGAGGAATCCGAGAACCGGCAAATATTTCAGGAAGTCGAACATGGATGCAATCAGCTGCAGACCAAATTTAACGACAAAGAAAATAAGTGCGAATGCGAATAATTGATAGAAGGTCTGGTCAAGATCCAATTGCTCGATCGCAAGCGTAAACCTGGATTCATCAGTTACTGCAGGATATGGAATCCACAGGACGAAGTATTCGGATAAAGGTTTATAATAGAGATATGCCACGACAAGCGCGATGATGAACCCTACCATATGTATTAATTGGACCACAAGGCCCCGTTTTGCACCAACAATGATGCCGGCAATTAGCAACAGGAATAATATTATATCTAGCATCTACTTCAGCCCTTCAGTTTTTTCAATTCAGTTTCCAATTGTTCAATGCGCTCTTTCAGTTTAAGATTATCATGTACCGCATTTACAGCAGTCAAAACTGCAAGGCGCGAACTGTCGAGAGATGGATTCATCGCATGAATCTCACGCATCTTCTCGTCCACTGTAGACGCCACCAAACGCATGTGGCCAGAGGTTTCAGTGCCTACCATCTTGTAAGTATGGCCGTAGATCTCAACTGATGTGCGAATTCTTTGCTGATCCGACAATGTTCCATCCCCCAATCAATTATGCCTCGGCATAACAGCATTGGCCAATTCCAGCCAACGCATTATATTTCTGTACATAATCATAACATGAACACAAGCAACTTGTGAATCATTAGAAAGGAGACTGTCCTATGTCCAATGTCGTATTAAAACTTCCAGAGGAAAGTCTCCTCCAAATCATCAAGCATTATGAAAATAAAAAAACGCCCGCCAAAGCGCAATATGTCCGTTTTACCGCGAAGCTGACAGATACCGTTGTGACTGTCTACAATTCAGGGAAAGTCATGTTCCAAGGTGCTGGAGCTGAACGCGAAGCCGGAAAATGGGGTCAAGCAGATAAAAATCCAGTGAAAGTTTCGGGGGCTAAAGGCGACACGCTTCCTGAAAATTTTGCAAAGCTTTCTGTTTTGGGATCGGATGAAACCGGCACAGGGGATTTTTTCGGGCCCATTACAGTTGCCGCTTGTTTTGTGCCGGCTGACAAAGTCGACCTTGCCCACGAGCTGGGCGTCAAAGATTCGAAATTGCTGAATGATGATTGGATGCGCAAGATCGCGCCGGATCTGCGAGAGGCATTCGTACACAAGGTCCTCACTTTGAAAAATGAAAAATACAATAAAGTTCAGGCACAAGGCTGGTCTCAAGGGAAAATAAAAGCCCTTCTCCACAACCAGGCGCTGAAACATGTACTGGCGAAAATGAATCCGATGAAACCGGATGCCATTCTCATTGACCAGTTTGCCGAGCGCGGTATTTACTATAATCATATTAAAGGCGAAAAAGAAATTATCCGCGAGAACGTCCTGTTCTCGACGAAAGCGGAAGGACTCCATGTTTCCGTTGCGTGTGCTTCGATTATTGCACGCGTAGCTTTCCTTGAAGAAATGGACCGCATGAGCGCGGAAGCCGGCGTCACGCTTCCAAAAGGTGCCGGCAAGGTTGTGGATGAAGCGGCTGCGAAAATAATTTTAAAACATGGTGAGGAGTATTTAAAGAGTTTGACGAAGTGGCATTTTGCGAATACTGGCAAGGCGAAGGTATTGGCTGGGAAAAGACGGAGTTGAATTAAAAACTAAAAGACTACATCACAGGAGTTTCTCTTCCTGTGATGCAGTCTTTTCTCAACTTGATTATTTGTAGATTGCATTTATTTCGTCATCGAAATCCCATAGCGGAACTCTGTAATCTGGTTTTTCAAACCAAGGTAGTGCGCAACCACTATGTTGCTTTCCATTAGAGATATCTTCTGTAAAGGTTGGATAGTAGGCTGTTTTAGCAGAATCTTCCATTTTATTACCATTAATATAAACACTGCCATTAACATAAACTTGCTTTTTACCATTGGTATTCAAATGAACTTTTGAATATAAATTTCCATAAACAAAAATGTAAAAATCATTTTTAACCCGGGGAACCGGATCCTCCTCCGCAAGAATCAAGTCGTTACCTACAGCTAAACAACCCTTTGTCCCCATTTCAAATTTACCGTCTACTTTTAAGTTTTCTTTTATTACTATCGTAGCTCCGTCACTATTATTACCGTTTTCAGTAATTAAAAACTCTTTATAATGTAAGCTTCTTTTTGAAGTCAGGTCATCACTATTTTTAATAAAGGATCCACCTGTAATAATTTCATAATCAATTACTGAATTGTTTGGTTCCTCTTCATTTTCATTATCTGAAGGAGAGTCTTGACCCGATTCCGCCGGAATTTGTTTGTTAATTTTTAAGTCTGCTATGACTTCTTTAAATAGCGGTTCAGCATTCGAGCCCCCATGTTCTGCTTTCCCAACGCTATTTATTTTTATCTCTAGAATATCCCCATCAAGACAGTCACCGCTTAACGAACTAATAATATTTACTTGATACATTTCTTCTGTATTTTTTACAGTTTCATTAAGGGAAGAACAAAATTTAAAATTCTCAATTGTAACGTCTGCTGTTGAATTAGCAATTGCCTGATTTCTTTCTTCTAAAAGCTCTTCAGCTTGTGCTACATAATGCAACACGCCCATCTCAGCCTGATGCCTAGCCTGCACCTGATTTTCCTTCGTACTGAACTGTTTTGCCGAATTCATATTCGTCGCCATTAGCCCCATGCCCAATACGGTAAATAGAAGAATCAGCATTAACACCATCAACAATGCGTATCCCTTTTCATTTTTGAAAGTCTTCATGTGATCCTCCTAATTTAACTTGCTGAATGATGTGTTGATTTTATATTCCTGGTCGGGCGAATTTCCATTGGTTTTTCCACGGATCAATAGATTGAATACTGATTTTTGTGTCCTATCCAAAACAACTATTTTCTTTGTCGGTGAAGAAGCATCTGCTGAAGCTGGATCTAAATCATATTGAAATCCTTCTGAAATAACCGTATTTGCGCCTGTATCATCCTTGTATATTAATTTCTCATTCTCCACAACAATTTCAAATGTATCAAAAACTGCGTCTTCTTTCTGATTCAATAAATATTGAGCACGGATTTTTTCTACTATTATATTGCCTTCTTGCTGCAGTTGCTGGTTAAGATTGGTTCTTTGAGAAGCGTTAGTTCCACTGGAAAGCATACTTGCGATTAAAGCGACTATAATACCTGCAATTGCTAAAACAGCAATCAATTCGATTAGAGTAATTCCTTTTTCATTTTTCATGGAGAACTTACCTTAAAGTACATCTGAGTTGTAAAGTTCGGATTGTTAATGCCAGCACCATCAGGAGATTTCACAGTAATAGTTGCAAGTTGCAAATTTTTTGGTCCCTCTGAGACAACTATCTCTATATCGTATCCATGTCTTGTGAAATCTTCAGAAATGGGATAATTACCTGTTCTTACTTCTGCTACAATATCTTCCGCTACCTGAACAGCCGTCAAAGTCTCCTGATTATGCGCTGAAAATTTAGCTGACTGGGTAAAAATAGACATGAAAGTAAATAAAACTATCCCCAATAGAGCAATTGCAGCCAACAACTCCACCAGAGTCATGCCGTTTTCTTTAAATAATGCCTTTTTCATCTTCTACCTCCATAGCTGAATACCTTAATTAATTTACATTATTTAACTTTTTTATATGTTAATCAAATTAATTTTACCACAGCATTTCTTTTTTACTAGTCATTTCTATCCATTCTTAAACTTATTTTTTCAAACTTTAAGAAAGAAATAACAAAAAACCGGAATCCAAGGATTCCGGTTTTTTGCTTGTTATTTAATCAGCTGCGCAGTTCAGCGCCTGACTCTTTCAATGCTGCAACTACCTTCTCGTGAACAGCAGTTACTTCTTCATCTGTCAGTGTCTTCTCCGGATCGAAATAAGTCAGTGAGAATGCCACTGATTTTTTGCCGGCTTCCAGATTATCGCCTTCGTAAAGGTCGAATACACGAACATCTTTCAATAGCTTACCGCCTGCAGATCGAATCAGTTTCTCAATCGTGCCGGCTTCGACGATTTTAGAGAGTACCAACGCAACGTCACGCGTAATTGATGGATAACGCGGCACTTGTGTATAGACCAAAGACTCCGTTTGTTCTTTGAACAGCTCTGCCAGGTTCAATTCCATGACAATTGTCGTTTTCAGGTCACGTGTCTTCTGCTCGTTTGGATGCAATTGGCCGATGATGCCGATGCGGCGGCCATCAAGTGTGATAAAGGCAGTTCTGCCTGGATGCAAGCCATCCATTTCCCCGCGTTCAAACTCCAATACTACATCGAGCTTCGCAGCCAACCCTTCAACGATTCCTTTCAAGACAAAGAAATCAACGGCTTTCTTCTCGCCTTGCCAGCTGTTGTCGAGCCACAAACCGGTGATTGCAGCAGCCAAATGCTCTTCTTCATTCAACAGTTCATCCTGCCCTTTAAGGAAGACAGATCCTGTTTCATAAAGTGCAACTGAATCCATGCGTCTTGCAGTATTATAAGAAACGGATTCAAGCAGATGCGGCAGAATGCTTTGGCGCATGGTGCTGCGCTCTTCGCTCATTGGCATCAATAATCGTGTCAATTCTGTTTGTTTCATTGCAAATTGAGTTGCTGACTTCTCAGATGTCAGTGAATACGTTGTCGCTTGCAGCAAACCTGCACCTTCCATATAATTACGGACAATGCGGCGTTTCTGCTGATACGGCGACAAGCCTCCCGGTGTGGTCGCTGTTTCCGGCAATGTCGATGGAATTTCGTCGTAGCCGTAAAGGCGGGCGATTTCCTCTACAATGTCTTCTTCAATTTGGATGTCCTGTCTGCGTGTTGGCACAGAAATCATCAATTGATTGTTCATCGCTTCCGTCTTGAATTGCAGGCGGTTTAAAATGTCCAGCATATCATCGAAACGGATTTTCATGCCAAGTCGGCTGTTAATGAAATCCGGGGACACATGTACGACTTTTTCTTCACGCTGCAATTTGTCGAAAATGACCGAACCGGCAAGGACTTCTCCACCTGCAAGTTCCGACAGTAATTGTGCTGCACGTTCTGCAGCTGGAATCACGCGGTTGGGATCCACACCTTTTTCATAACGTGAACTCGCGTCACTGCGCAGGTTATGTTCTTTCGATGTTTGGCGGATCGAGCCGGATTCAAAATAAGCCGATTCAATGACGACCGTTTTCGTATTTTTACTTACTTCTGAATTTGCCCCGCCCATTACTCCTGCCAGGGCCACTGGTTTTTCACCATTTGTAATCACCAGGTTATTCAGGGACAGCTTGCGTTCATTGCCATCAAGTGTCGTAATCAGTTCATCTGTCTTGGCATGGCGAACCGTGATGTTGCCGGTTTCCAGCAAGTCATAGTCGAATGCATGCAACGGCTGGCCGTATTCCATCAAGACATAGTTCGTCACATCCACTACGTTATTATGCGGACGGACTCCCGCTGCCATCAAGCGCTGCTGAAGCCACATCGGAGATTCCTTCACTTCGATACCCCGCACCACTTTTGCCACGTATAAAGGATTGGCTTCCGGTGAATCGATGTTCAATGTCAGCATGGACGACGCTTTGTCCTCCGCTTCTTTATAAGTGATTTCCGGCAGCTTCACTTCTTCTTCCAGAATCGCACCGACTTCGTAAGCGACTCCCAGCATGCTCATCGCATCTGCGCGGTTTGGCGTCAGGCCAAGTTCTAATACCGTATCATCCAGATCAAAGTTCGTGATGACGTCTGAACCAACTTCCGCATTTTCCGGCAATACATAAATTCCTTCAGCATAAGCTTTCGGAACCAATTTGCCTTCGATGCCAAGCTCCTGCAGGGAACAAATCATACCATTCGATTCTTCGCCGCGCAGTTTCGCTTTCTTGATTTTCATACCACCCGGCAAACGTGCACCCGGACGGGCAACAATCACGTTCTGGCCAGCTGCGATATTCGATGCTCCGCAGATGATTTGAGTCGTTTCTTCCCCGACGTTCACCTGGCATATATTTAATTTATCCGCTTCCGGATGTTTTACGCATGATTCCACATAGCCGACGACGATATTCGAAAGACCTTCCGAACGGTCGATCACTGCGTCCACTTCAATTCCGGCACGCGTGATTTTTTCGCCAAGTTCAGCCGGCGGCAAATCCTGTGTATTTACATAATCCTTCAACCATTTTATCGATACTAACATGTCATTTCCTCCTTAAACTTCCGTGCGTTGAAATTGGGATAAAAAGCGGACGTCGTTTGTATAGAAATGACGGATGTCTTCTATGCCATATTTCAGCATCGCAATACGTTCAGGTCCCATACCGAAAGCGAATCCAGTCAGGCGCTTCGAATCATAGCCTGCCATCTCCAATACGTTCGGATGCACCATACCCGCTCCCAGAATTTCGATCCAGCCGGTTTTCTTGCAGACGTTGCAGCCTTCACCGCCGCATTTGAAGCAGGAGATATCCATTTCAACAGATGGTTCCGTGAATGGGAAGAAACTTGGGCGAAGACGGATTTCACGATCTTCTCCGAACATTTTCTTAGCGAATACAGAAAGCGTCCCTTTCAGGTCACTCATACGTATATCTTCGCCGATGACCAAGCCTTCAATTTGCGTGAACTGGTGCGAATGCGTCGCGTCATCATTATCCCGGCGGTACACTTTCCCCGGGCAGATGATTTTGATCGGCTCTCCGCCTTTCGCTTCCATCGTACGCGCCTGCACAGGTGATGTATGCGTGCGCAAAAGAATATCTTCAGATATATAGAAGGAATCCTGCATATCACGCGCCGGATGGCCTTTCGGCAAATTCAACGCTTCGAAATTATAGTAATCTTTCTCCACTTCCGGGCCTTCTTCAATTTCATAGCCCATGGAAATGAAAAGATCTTCAATTTCTTCGATAACACGCGTCAACGGATGGGCGTTGCCCGATTTCACCGGACGTCCTGGCAGCGTAATGTCGATTGTTTCACTTTGCAATTTTGCATTGATCGCCTGTTCCTCAAGAATCGCCATGCGCTCTTCAAGACGCGCCGTCACTTCTTCTCTTACCACGTTGACAAGCGCACCCATCTTCGGACGTTCTTCAGCTGGCAGTTTGCCCATGCCTTTAAGCAGATCCGTAATCGGACCTTTCTTCCCTAAATATGCAACGCGAACAGCGTTCAGTTCTTTTACGTCCGATGCCGCAGCAATCTTTTCCAGCGCCTGTGTTTTCAACTCATTCAATTGTGCTTCCATTTTTTCTCCTCCTCTAAACATAAAAAAGCCCCGTCCCTGAAAAGGGACGAGGCATTATTCGCGGTACCACCCTAGTTATCGCCCGGAGGCAATCACTCATTTACGTAACGGCTCTTCACCGGCCCACCTTTACAGCAACATGCTGGTCCCGGCGGCAGCTCGCGGGGTGAACTTCCGAAACGTTTGCATATCCGCGCTTTCAGTCATGGCGCAAATTTCCTGTTGATGCAAATGGGCTCCGTACTTTTCCCGGTCAACGCTTTTGTGTTTTATTTACCTGTTAATTATACGAAAGTTCCACTGCATTATCAACCTTAGTTCTTCGGAACGAGGCTGTACAATAAAATCCCTGTCGCCACTGCGACATTCAGCGACTCCGCGCTGCCGTATAACGGCACCATCAGATTCTGTTCCGTCTGTACGAGCAACTCTGGCGAAACTCCGCTTCCTTCGTTGCCGACAATCAGCGCGAATTGCTCTTTCGTTTCAGCTTCGTGTACCGGAATGGCTCTTTGCAGAGCGGTGCCGAAAACTGGAATGCCCGCATTTTTCAGCTGCGGCACCCATTCTCCCAGCTCTCCGCGGACGACTGGAATCTGAAAATGTGAACCTTGTGCAGATCGGACCGTTTTCGGATTGAATGGATCTGCGCAGCCTTTGCCAAGAATGACAGCGTCGATACCAGCAGCTGATGCTGTCCGGATCATTGTGCCGATATTGCCCGGATCCTGCACTGCATCGATCAATAACAGACGTGTCCAGTTCTGCTGATCCGCATCAGTGAACTCGGGCTGCGCGCAATGGGCAAAAATCCCCTGCGAATGCTCCGTCTCCGAGATTTCCTTCGCTACCGCAGCCGTAACTGAGTAGAGCGGCACGTTTTCAATGTCCCAAGCGTCCGGAATATCCACGCCTTCACGGACGATCAATCCTTTAACAAGATCTTTCTTTTTCAAGGATTCTTCTGTTAAATGAAATCCTTCCACAAGAAATTCCGAAAATTTATCGCGCTCCTTGCGAGTGGTGCCAAGCTTTTTCCAATGCTTTACTAATGAATTTTGAAGTGATTCGATTCGTTTCATAATTGTTCACGCCTTTAAGTCAGAATAGCTTTAGTATAGCACACCGTTGCCGCTTCTTTAGAGTTCCCGTGTGAAGAAATCAAAGCCAAGTGCTGTCAGTATGCCAAAAGTTAATGTCCAAACGGCAATGCTGATTGTCAGCCAGATTGTCGTATTCTTTTTCGTTGCACCAAGTGTCATTCCGATGAAGGCGGCGATATGCGTGCCAATTAAAATCGGTCCAAGCAATGCCAGTCCCGGCAATCCATATTTATTCCAGATCCGTTTAGCGCGTTCACTTTTTTTATTTTGCGTTTTGCCTTTCGCTTCCTGGCGTTTATTGTACCAATCCTTGAAACGGTCGAAGCCGATGATCAGCGCCAGCACCGTCACCATATTGCCGACAAACGCCAACAGCATGACCCAGAACGGCGACAGCCCCCAAACGATTCCGAGCGGGATGACCAAGGCGATTTCAAACCACGGAATGGCGGCTCCAATAAATACCAGAGCATATTCGTAAATCATTCGGTCTCCTCCTTAAAATGTTTGCGGACTTCTGCGTAGTAGATCCAGTATTGAAAGAATGCTAAGCCGAGAATCGCATAGATGATCAGCAGTCTAGGAATCGGCAAAATAATCACAACCGTCGCAAGTGCCGGGAGTGCGAGCGAATAGAAAGTATAAACTTTCTGGACAGCTCGCCTCGTTATATAGGTCATCCCTTCATCCGCTTCCAAATACTCAGGGGGGCGGATGGAAAACATCGATATTTTCTGTTGTGGATTGTTCTTGTTGTACTGTTTAACTTTGGAAAGGAAAATAGTTAAAAGAATCAAATACACGAGTATCGCACCGAAAATTAGTAAACCTTCAAATGGACCAATTTGAACTGTAAGACTTGCTTCTGTACCATTATCTACAAATTCCGTTTTTGGCGAATTGATGCCGTATGCAAGAACTCCCAGCAAAGCTATGAACCCCATCATCCATAACGGATAAGTCAATCGAAAATCACTTTTCATCTTCCTTCTCCCCTTCCAGCCAAAATAATTCATTGACGTCTACTTGCAGCGCCTTAGCTAACTTTAGCGCCAATGTTATCGATGGCGAAAATTCCCCTTTTTCAATAAACGCAACAGTTTGCCGTGTAACATCAACCTGCTTTCCTAAATCACTTTGCGTCAAGCTATGGCGGGCACGCATTTCCTTCACCCGATTTTTCAGCATCCTGGTCATCCTTTCGTTAAAGATGTTCGGTATTTATAACATAATGTACACTATACTTAACATTAAGTAAAGTATTATTAACTTTTTTTTATTGGAGCGCTGAAAGCGATCCGAGCATATTAAAAGGCATGCGCGGGGTTGGCGCATGCCTTTGGGGTTTGGGTTTTGGTTTGGGTTTGGGTTTGGGTTTGGGTTTGGGTTTGGGTTTGGGTTTGGGTTTGGGTTTGGGTTTGGGTTTGGCGTTTGAATATCAATTTTTAAGGTGTGGAACCACTTTTCTTTCCGATTCCGGCTGAAATTCGTCATTTCATATGTTTCTCTCACTTCAAAACGACTGATTTGATGCTTTTCGCGGGCGAAAAGCGACAAAAATCGTGCGGTTTTATTTCTATGATCACTTTTTGGAGTTCTATGATCACTCACAGGATTCTATGATCACTTATTTAATTCTATGATCATTCAGCAAGTTCTATGATCACTTATTTGATTCTATGATCATTCAGCAAATTTTATGTCACTCCTGCAAAGTTTTTACTTCATTCAACGAGTATTTGCTGTGTCTTCTGCTTCCGTCTTTCGTCAAAATTTCTTGTGACAACAGACGCTTCACAATATGTCGATCATCTACATTTAAAAAGGTCCGAAGTTTTTCATTGTTTGCCTGAAAACCAAATATTGCAAAGTAATCCAACACTGCTTCTTCACCTGCAGTTAAGGAAGTTTTTTCGCATGCGTCACATTGCCAGCGTCGACGCTCTCGGGAAATATTAAACGTTTTGCATGCTTCACAATAAATCCCACGTTTAAATAGACGCGGATCCACGGAATACTGAACTGCGATCGGTTTTTGAATATATGGTGTAAGTTGTTTTTCAATGGTTTTTCTGTATTTTTTAAGGGCATGACGGTTTTGTTGAGTGCTGGATGGATAGTCTTCGATGGTTTTAAAAAGAAGTTCAATCATGTGGTGGTGTCTGCAGGTGCGAGTATTTTGCGGAAGTGAACATAATTCAGCTTTTAAAGCAGTAAAAACGAGCATGCCGTCTACCGGGAGGGGGATTTTGTTTTCAGCAAACCACATTCTTATAAAACGCATATGTTTTTCAACTTGAACTGCCGGGTTATCCATAATTGTTTTCACACCATTTGCATCATTACGGAAGAACTCGCCAGTACTATTTTCAAAATGCAACTCACCGCTGATGTTTTTCGATTCGAGAATTACCGCAACTTTTTGTGTCAGCAGCAATCCGTCGATCTGAACTGGCCAGTTGCCAAGAGTGAGGCTAGTATTCCAAAGAATTTCAAAAGGTTCAGATGAATAAAATTCCACAAACTTTTTTTGAAGCCGCTTCTCTCCACGGATGCCTGCTTCCGCAAGGAATAATTCCCTCTCTAATAACTCGCGTTCCGGTGTATTCTCCTTTAGTCGCCGGATAGCTCTTCTTAACATATCAACTTTAGTAAGTATCTTGATTCTCCCCTTTCTGTTTACTCGAATTATAGCATTTGGCTGATTGAATAGTTAATTTATTTTACCTGTGCTTTTTGAAAGGGAGAAGAGCTATCCCCCGCCGAGCAGCAATAAGTATTTAGTATTGAGAACTGAGAATACATGTTTTTATACTGCTTTTTGGCAAATTTCTTCATTTCATATATTTTTCTCACTTCAAAACCATTGAATGCATGCTTTTCGCAGGCGAAAAGCGACAAGATCGGCTCGTTTTATTTTCTATGATCACTTATCGGGGTTCTATGATCACTCACAAGGTTCTATGATCACTTATTTGATTCTATGATCACTCACAGGATTCTATGATCACTTATTTGATTCTATGATCACTCATCGCCAAAACCCGCAAAAAAAACAACAAAAACCCCCTCGCCGAAGCGAGAGGGTCGCAATATTTATTCGAATGTAATTTTCGCTACTGTGTCTTTGTCTAATTTCTTGATGACTTCGATGATCAGTTTTACTGCGTTCTCGTAGTCGTCGCGGTGAAGGATGCCTGCGTGTGAGTGGATGTAGCGAGTTGCTACGCCAATCGACAGGGCTGGAACGCCGTTCGCCGTCAAGTGGATCGAGCCAGCGTCAGTTCCGCCGCCTGCAATCGTTTCGAATTGGTATGGGATGCCCGCTTCTTCCGCTGTATCAACAACGAGTTCACGCAAGCCGCGGTGAGATACCATGGAAGCGTCAAATAGCAGGATTTGTGGTCCGTCGCCCATTTTGCTGTTGGATTCCTGAGCTGTGATGCCAGGAGTGTCGCCGGCGATGCCCACGTCCACTGCAAATCCGATATCCGGCTGGATTTTCGCTGTCGCTGTTTTCGCGCCGCGAAGTCCAACTTCTTCCTGGACTGTTCCTACGCCGTAAACGACGTTCGGATGGTCTTGGCCTTTAAGGCCTTTCAATACATCGATTGCAATTGCGCAGCCGATACGGTTGTCCCAGGCTTTCGCCAATAGGAATTTTTCGTTTGTCATAGCCTGGAATTCGAAATAAGGTGTCACCATATCGCCTGGTGTTACGCCCCACTCTTTTACTTCGTCGCGTGAAGACGCACCGATATCGATGAACATGTCTTTGATTTCAACAGGTTTTTTACGTGCTTCAGGTGACAGGATATGCGGTGGTTTAGAACCGATTACGCCTGTGATTTCCTTGCCGCTGCGTGTAGTGATGGTTACGCGCTGTGCCAGCATAACCTGGTTCCACCATCCGCCGACAGTCTGGAATTTAAGGAATCCTTTATCGTCAACCTGGGAAATCATGAAGCCTACTTCATCAAGGTGGCCTGCAACCATGATTTTCGGTCCGTCAGCCAGCCCTTCTTTTTTAGCGATCAGGCTTCCCAGCCCGTCCGTTTCAATTGAATCAGCAAAAGGCGCTATGTATTTCTTCATGACTTCGCGCGATTGGCGTTCATTGCCTGGAATACCGTTTGCATCAGTCAAGTCTTTTAACATTTGGAGCGTTTCGTCTAATTTTACCATTTATTTCGACCTCCTAAATAGTCTCACCTCTCCATTATAAATGAACCTGCGCCTATTTTCAAAAAATTCATCTAAATAGATTAATAACCATCCTTTTGGCGGTCGTAATTCTTTTGGTTTTTCGCAATATACGCTTCGAGTACTTCCTCGTAGCTGAATCCCAGAATGTCGGCAATCGTACCGTAACAGCTCCACACCGTCTGGTAAGTCGACATCGAATGCTTCTCGAGAAATTCCAGTATGCTTTTATTCGTTTTCAGAAAGATTGCGGTCAGATCCTCTCCACTTAACGGATCCGGCCATTGCTTCATCATATTCAAATCCTTTTCAATTCCGAGCGACAATAAAAAATGGATGGAATCCACATATTCCTCCAGAATCACTTCGCGATCCGACGGTCCTTTGCTGCTCCAGAATTTGAAGGCACGGGTTTCGTTCGCCAATTCAGCAAGTTCAACGATGAGTGCAAGTCCTTTTTTCTCGAACAGATCCCCCTCTACCGAATTGTTTGTTTGGATATAACGGTCCAATTCTTCCTGCATAGTGAATAATTTCTCTAAATTCATAAGAATCCTCCTTTTTTTCAATAAATCTTGAAACCATAATTCTTTATGTCCGTATTATACATGACAGCCACTTTTCCAAGGGGGTATTTTGCATGGCCATCATTATCCGTTTCATTGTAATTGCATTAATTATATATCTATTCTATCGTTTATTGCGCTATGTATTCGACCCGAAACGAAAATTCGATGCTGCAGTCGAAAGTAAATCCTATTATTTTTTTGACGATGTCCAGAATGTGCGCAAGAACTTTTTCATTACATTGCGCGGTGCTATTTTTGAAGGTGAAAAATACCTGGGCACGACCGACGACGCGTTTGAAGTGGTTTCAATTTTCGTTTGGGCAGAAGATCCTGCGATGCTGCAAGGTTTCACGAAAGAGGATTTTCATTTTCTCGAAAAGGAAATTCACATGAACTACCCTAATGCTACAATCAACTGGAAAAATCCGATTGAACAATTGATGAAAAGCGAAACCGGCGCTTAACCAAGTCCCACTTCCGTATAAAGCCAAACAAGCAAGGCTGCCTGAAGCAACGCCAGCATAAGGAAACCGATCCGGAAATTCGTGTGCTTGGTTTTGTGGCGGAACGCCATCATGCCGATATAGGCGCCGATGCCGCCGCCGAACAAAGCGACTCTCCAAAGATTTTTCTCTGGAATCCGCTGGCCCCGCTTCTGCGCCTGCCGTTTATCGATTTTCATCATTATTAATGCCATCAGGGATATAATAGCGATATAAGCGGAAATCACAATAAACATTTACTATTCCTCCAATAAAAAAGACTGGCGAATGATCGCCAGTCTTTTTTGTGCATTATCTTATTTGTTCAATGCTTTTTTAGCTTGGTCAGCTAGTGCTGTGAATGCAGCTGCATCAGATACAGCGATTTCAGCTAGCATTTTGCGGTTGATGTCGATGCCGGCAACTTTCAAACCGTTCATTAGACGGCTGTAAGAGATGTCGTTCAAACGAGCTGCTGCGTTGATACGAGTGATCCACAATCTACGGAAGTCACGTTTTTTGTTGCGACGGTCACGGTAAGCATAGTTACCTGACTTCATCACCTGTTGGTTTGCTACTTTGAAAAGGATGTGCTTCGCACCATAATAACCTTTTGCTAATTTAATGACCTTTTTACGACGCTGGCGCGTCACTGTTCCACCTTTTACGCGTGGCATAATACATTACCTCCTGCTTGAATATAAAAAATTCGATTTTTTGTTCGGTCTTGTCCAGACTCCAACGGGCCAACTCCTCGGTCTTAAGCTGCCCTTCCTGTGCGGCAAAAAACGCCGCTTCGGAAGTTCATCTTAAGTCTGCCGGAGCTGAACGGCCGTTTTCGCTTTTCGTTTTTATTTCATGTTGTAGATCAAAGATTTAATGCGTTTCAAATCGCCTGAAGATACGAGTTTCCCTTTACGGAGTTTACGCTTTTGCTTAGTCGATTTGTTTGCAAATAAGTGGCTTGTGTGTGAACGATTGCGTTTTACTTTACCAGTTCCAGTTTTCTTGAAACGTTTTGACGCACCGCTATGGCTTTTCATTTTCGGCATTTCGAGTTCCTCCTAAACAATTGTACTGTTATTCTTTTTCGTTGACTGGAGCCAGCATCAAGAACATGCTGCGTCCGTCCATTTTAGGGCGCTGTTCAACCGTCGCGACTTCTTTACATGCTTCTGCGAAGCGTTCAAGTACGCGCTGTCCGATTTCCTTGTGCGTAATCGCACGGCCTTTAAAACGGATTGAAGCTTTGACTTTGTCGCCTTTTTCAAGGAACTTGATTGCGTTCCGAAGCTTCGTGTTGAAGTCGTGGTCGTCGATTCCAGGGCTCAAACGAACCTCTTTCACTACGATGACTTTTTGATTCTTGCGAATCTCACGTTCCTTCTTCTGCTGCTCAAACTTGAACTTACCATGGTCCATGATGCGGGCAACCGGCGGCTTAGCTTGAGGAGCCACAAGAACCAGATCCAAGTTGACACGACCTGCAATTTCTAGGGCTTCGTTGCGCGTTTTAATGCCGAGCTGTTCACCATTCTGATCAATAACCCGTAATTCCCGTGCACGAATGCCTTCGTTTACATTACTGTCTTTGCTAATAATAATCCACCTCCGGATAGTGTTGCGAATAGCTTAAAATGCGTAACCGACCAAGTCGGCTTACAGGTTCCGATCCAAAGAAAAAGCGGATGGACCTCGTTCGGCCCACCCGCAATTTATGACAGCACGCCTCAGCGTGAAATAGTCAAATCGTGTCTACCTGCCAACATTTGGTCGATCAGGTGAGAAGCGGGTGCTCCTGCTTGCACATATAAGTATTCTATAACCTTATTTATAATACCACGCGCATATAGACGTGTCAACCAACTTATCGATATAACTCAAAGTAATAAGCCAACGTAGTCGATATTCCGCAAAACAGCTTCGCTTGCCGGGGGCTCGCGCTGAACTAACTCGGTCTCGTTGCACTTCGCCCGAGTGGATTTCAGCACTTCGCTTACTCCCCAAGGCGTCTTCGCTGTTTTGCTCCATATCTCTAGATGTTTCTCTCAGCGCCGGCGCGGTATATATGGTATTTCTCTAATCCAAACTTATCGAAGTTCCCCTTGGATCATCGACAGGAAGTCTTCAAACGGCATGCTTTCCGACTTCTGCTCACCGTATTTACGGACATTCACTGAGCCGTCTTCCAGCTCTTTATCACCAAGGACGAGCATATAAGGAACTTTTTGCATTTGTGCTTCGCGGATCTTGTAGCCCAATTTTTCATCGCGTCCATCTATATCGACACGCAGTTTATGCGATTGCAATTTTCCCTGCACTTCATAGGCATAATCGCTGTGGACATCAAGCGAGACCGGAATGATTTCCACTTGGACTGGCGCCAGCCATGTCGGGAAAGCACCTTTATATTCTTCGATCAGGAATGCGACAAAACGTTCCATTGTTGAAACGACTCCGCGGTGGATGACAACCGGACGATGCTGTTTGCCGTCTTCTCCGATATAGGAAAGGTCGAAACGCTCAGGCAACAGGAAATCAAGCTGTACAGTAGAAAGAGTCTCTTCTTTACCAAGCGCAGTTTTCACCTGTACATCCAATTTCGGGCCGTAGAATGCCGCTTCCCCTTCCGCTTCCACATAATCCAATCCCATTTCATCCATCGCTTCCTTCAGCATGGATTGTGCGCGTTCCCACATGGCATCGTCATCGAAGTATTTTTCTTTGTCTTCAGGATCACGATAGGATACGCGGAATGAATAATCCTTGATGTCGAAATCTTTATAGACTTCCACCACCAAATTGACCACGCGTTTGAATTCGTCTTTGATCTGATCTGGTCTTACGAATAGATGTGCATCGTTCAAAGTCATGCCGCGGACGCGCTGCAAGCCTGATAATGCGCCGGACATTTCATAGCGGTGCATTGTGCCAAGTTCCGCGATGCGGACTGGCATCTGGCGGTAGGAATGAATGCCCTGTTTGAAAATCATCATGTGATGCGGGCAGTTCATCGGACGAAGAACCAAATCTTCATTGTCCATACTCATAACCGGGAACATATCGTCCTGGTAATGATCCCAGTGTCCGCTTGTCTTATAAAGGTCAACGCTGCCCAGCACCGGAGTGTAAACGTGGTCATAGCCCAGACGTTCTTCTTTATCAACGATGTAACGCTCGATGATGCGGCGGATTGTCGCGCCTTTCGGTAGCCACATCGGCAGCCCCTGGCCGACTTTTTGTGAGTTCATGAACAAGTTCAGTTCCTTGCCGATTTTACGGTGATCGCGTTCTTTTGCTTCTTCCAGCATTTCAAGATGCGCTTTCAGGTCTTCTTTTTTGAAGAATGCAGTACCGTAAATACGCTGCAACATTTTATTGTCGCTGTCGCCTCTCCAATATGCGCCGGCAACACTCAGCAATTTGAATTCTTTCAGCTTGCCTGTTGCCGGAACGTGGATGCCGCGGCAAAGGTCGAAAAATTCGCCTTGTTCATAAATTGTAACCTGTTCGTCTTCCGGAATTGCTTCAAGAAGTTCCAGTTTATACGGATCTTCAATTGCCGCAAAACGGTCCTGTGCTTCTGCACGGGAAACACTCTGACAGACGATTTCAAGGTTTTCACCAATGATCTTCTTCATTTCTTTCTCGATTTTCGGAAGGTCTTCAGAAGTGATTGCCGATTCTGTATCGATATCATAGTAGAAACCATTTTCAATCACTGGGCCAACGCCAAGTTTCGCATCCGGGTAAATACGTTTAACCGCCTGTGCCAATAAATGCGCTGTACTGTGGCGCAGAATTTCGAGTGCTTCATCCGATTCCGCTGTAATGATCGCAATGTCTCCATCTTCGTTCAGTGGTGCTTTCAAATCAACAAGGCGGTCACCGATTTTTCCAGCCAACGCTTTTTTGCGAAGACCTGGGCTGATTGACCCCGCCACATCTTCAGTGGAAGTTCCTTGCGGAAACTCCTTTACGGCTCCATCCGGAAATTTTAAATTGATCATGTCTGACATAGCAATCTCTCCTTTTGATGTTTTATTAGTTTACCAGTTTCACAGGGTCTGAACTGGCGCTCTTTTTTAGATCCAGCTCCAAGAGCCTGCTTCTCGGGACATAAGCCACTTCGTGTCCAGTCTCCAGTGCCTAGCTCTTCGGGATATAAGTCAAACCAGCTGCGCGGCAGAGAGCGCCACTACGCTGGTTCGTCTTATACCTGTCAGAGCTAAACAGGCACTTTCGCTTTTCGAGGCTGTGCGGCTGAAAATATGCCGCTTCGCCAAATCGTCTTATGCCTGTCGAAGCAGAACGGCTCTTTCCGCTTTTCAACGCAAAAAAGCCCCATCCCAAAGGGACGAAGCTTAGTTCGTGGTTCCACCCTTCTTCTGTTCCAATCAATAAAAAGAATGGAACGAAGCTCTGCATCGGCTAACGGGCCGGTTGCCGGCAGCTGCTACTCCAAAAGGTTCACAACTGCTGCTCGGAGGCGGTAAATGGATTGCCGTTTCTTAAGAAGCTTTCAGCCTGGGCTTCTCTCTCTGGAAGTCGTGCAATCCGTTATTGTCCTCGTCGTCGCATTTAAAATCATATTTCGATTAGATTTACTATAAACCGAAAGCATTTAAAATGCAATCACTGTAAATAAAATGCATTTAAAATGGGCTCACACATTGTTTAATTCCGCCAATTGCGGCCGTCCATTTTCACAGGGTTCGTCAGTGCACGAATCCGTTCCATAACGCGTGCCGCTTTTAAATCTTCTTTTTCACCACGCTGAGAATATGTCAGGTGATGCTGAAGTTCAGAGTAGCTGAAATTCGAAGTCATGAATGTCGGCAGCTTTTCTGCCATACGGTAATGAAGGATGGTGCCCAGCACTTCATCCCGCGTCCAGCTCGACATCGCTTCCGCTCCGATATCATCGAGCATCAGAACATCCGCCTTTTTGACATAGTCCACTTTTTCCTGCAGGGTCTGGTCGCCGATCGCCTGCTTCATTTCACGCATGAATTCGGGTACGAATACCAAAACCGATTTGACGTTAATTTCCGCCAGCTCATTTGCTACCGCACTTAGAAGATAGGATTTTCCCACTCCGAATTTGCCGTGGAAAAACAAACCTTTTTCCGGCAGATTATCCGGTCCTGTTGCCTGATCCAGAAATGCGCCGACTGCCCGGAATGCTTCCATCCGGCTGTCGTCCGCTTCGAAATCGGACAGTGTCGCCTGCATAACTTCTTTCGGCATGTACATGCTGTGGATCAGAGAGCTTGCGCGGCGTTTATTGTCATAGGCATTTTTTGACTTACATGGCGTATAAGCGATGCCGATCGTATTGCGCTCCAAAACCAGATTCGGTTCAAAGCCTTTCAGATGATTGATGCAGCCATCCAGGTTAGGGCATTTATTGCAATCATGCGATTGGTCGATGTACTCATATAATTTGTGCATGCCGCGGTCGACGATGCTTTTATCGATTTCAGATGCATGTTCCTCAAGAAAATTCTGGACACCAGGGTTCTCCAGCACTTCCTTGCGCATATCATTGTAACGCTCTGAAAAAGCCGGTGCATTGACAACCCGTTTTAAGGTTTCCCGTATCGGTTCCATTTAATCACCCTTCCCTTTTTTCAAAGCAAGTTTCGCCAGAAGTTTTTGTTTCTCGACTTCCAGGCTTTCATTTTTCTGCGGAGCTGCTGTCTGCGGCTCGTCCTTCGTATAGAACCATTCCGGCAGCTTCTCTTCACGTACAGGCTTGCCGTTAGAACGGGACGACGATTTCGAAGCTGCAGCAGGTGATCCTTCCGACTTCCATTTCACATACTGCGCATGTTCAGTGCGCGCGAGTTCCATCGCTTCCGCAGCAGTGGATACATTTTTACGGATCCAGTGCGATGCGATTTTTTCCACATAGCCTTTGGTCAATTTCATATCTGTCCGCAGAAGAACATACTGCAGCAGTACATTCACCACCGCCGGCTCCATGCCGTGCTGCATCACCAGATTATTGGCAAGCTGGACATCGGCGGACAAGGGCTCTTTCCCGCCGGCAATGTCCCGGAGCACATCAATCGGTGACGCGGATTCCAGGTACAGGATCAATTCTTCCTGACGGTTCTTCGGCTCAGCTTCCGGTTCAGGCGTTTTCGCCAGTACCGGTTCCAATTTCGGCGCAGTTGTGGATACCGTCATCTTATAATAATCGGATGCGGATTTTTTAATTCCTTCTATAGTAAGACGATAATCATCTTCAATGGCCAATAGGATCACCTTTTGCATTTCAAGCGGATCCCAGCCGTACAGGAAAGCAAGTTTGCTGATAATGTCTTTGATCGGTGCAGTCAATACGCGTTTTGGCACCAGCTGTTCAGAAAGACCCTGGTGGAGCAGACTGAAGTCAAAATCGTATTCCGCTTTATAGCCTTTTCTGGCGCGCTGCTGCATTTTTTGCGAATCGTTGGGATAACCGGCTTTTGCATGGACCGGCTGAAAAATATCCGTGAATGTCCGTGAAACTTCTTCATATGAATCCATATCTTCCGCAGGCAGGATAAATCGGTCCCGGACTCTGCGGTACGCGATATCACCGATCTTGCTGAACAGGAACATCGACAATAAAGGATCTGTAAAAAAGTCTTTCGGATCAAGCGGCGGACATAATTCGTAAAGGAACGTACGTGATTCTGTTCCTTTTTTATATGTTTTCAGCAAACCGATAGCTTCCAATTGGAGCCGTGATTCGAAAATTTTGGCAATCGGCATGCCCAACGTGTTCATCAGCGTGTAATGCGGTGTTTCATTTCTTTCCGCTTCTCCTTCCGCCCAAAGCGTCAGGTAAAGTGAAATCGCTTCAGCACCGACCATAGGCTGATAAAGAAGCGTCAGTAATTGGCGGTCGTAATTTGAAAATGGATAAGGCAGACGGATCTTAAAAGCATCGGCCGCCTGCAACTCCTTATAGAACGCAGTCATATTTCACCGCCTTACTCGGATATCTTGTCATCCGGATTCTTATTCAATAAATCCTTCAGTTCATCTATGAATACATTAATGTCTTTGAATTGACGATAGACGGAAGCGAAACGGACGTAGGCCACTTCATCGATTGCCGCCAGCTTGTCCATCACCATTTCACCAACTTGTTCAGATTTCACTTCGGCATTGCCGATTCTGCGAAGATTCTTTTCAATAGTAAAGACAAGCTCTTCCAGTGTTTCCAGCGGAACCGGACGTTTCTCGCATGCCCGGATCAAGCCGCGCAGCACTTTCTCCCGGCTGAACTCTTCGCGGGAACCATCTTTTTTCACGACAATCAGCGGCATCTCTTCCACTTTCTCAAAAGTGGTGAACCGATAGCCGCATTCTTCGCATTCCCTTCTTCTTCTGATCGATTTCAATTCATCTACTGGCCGCGAATCCACGACACGGGTACCGTTATGCTGACAAGCCGGACATTTCATATTGACATCTCCCCAAATTCTCTTTCTTGTGGTATAAGTATAACAAAATTTCAGCGTTTATAATATTTGATTTTGGAATCAAGCTATATATATAAACAAATTACATTTAGTAATCGATATTCCGCAAAACAACTCCGCTTTCCTAGTGGCTTGTACTGAGCTAACTCGAGCTCGTTCCACTTCGCCCGAGTGGATCTCAGCACTTCGCTTGCTCACTTGGGAGTCTTCGTTGTTTTGCTCCATATCTTTAGAAATTTCTTTAAGAAACGAATCAGTCCATACATTGTAAATTATTTTGTTATATTTTTTAGAGAAAACAAATATAATCGTTTAGTTAACTCGGGCCATCGCCCGAGTGTCTAACAGCCAAACTCTTGTTAATAAGTCCACTTAATTTCATATCATTTCCAGAAGTGATTCCAGCGAAGGAGCGCGTCTGGACGGAGCGGAGCAATAAGACGAGTGCTCTTCTCGGCTTATTGCGGGAGCTGAGTCCGAAGCGACGGAGCCCCTTATATAAAATATCTAAAACAATTAGAGAACACCTTGCCAACTCGGGCCATCGCCCGAGTCGTTTACAGCACGACTCTAATTCCTAAGTCCTCTTAAACACCTTTCAAGTCCAGAAGCAGTTCCAGCGAAGGAGCGCGTCTGGACGGAGCGGAGCAATAAGACGAGTGCTCTTCTCGGCTTATTGCGGGAGCAAAGGTGAGCCATACGAAGTTGGCGTCACCTTTGCGACGAGCTGTGCGCAGGAGCATAATCTTTGCCTTGTCCATAGCGACGAAGCGGCATATTAAACATGTTTATTAACATATCTACACAAATAGAAAAAGCAGGGGATCAGCTCCCCTGCTTTAATGTCTTGGTTTAAATGGATTATGCAGTTACTGTAACTTTGGTTTTTCCAGCACCGACTGGACCCATTCCACGTGGCAATTCTGTTACTTCGCTCGATTGTGAGCCAAGTGCCTTAGCGATATAATCCGCTGCAATAGTCGGATCAAGATCACCACAAGTGTAAACATCTACACTCGCATAGCCGTGTTCAGGAAAGCTGTGGATTGTCAAATGTGATTCAGAAATGATTACTACGCCGCTTACGCCTTGTGGCGCAAATTTGTGAAAAGCGACCTCGCGGACTTCTGCCCCTGATTTGAGTGCTGCATCAACAAAAGTTTGTTCGATATAATCCATATCGTTTAATTTGTCAAAATCACACTGCCAAAGTTCTGCAATTACGTGACGTCCCATTGTTTCCATGGTTCGTTTCCCCCTTTGATATCATTTTGGTTTCGTGCTCAAAATATTCAAAGTTGACTACCACGGGGGAAAGTTAGTCCAAAGAGGTCCTAACCCTTTAAGCAGTCATGTGAATAAAATTTCTCCTTGAGATTCCTCATTGAGCTTTGGAATCGGCCAGAGGAAAGTAGCTTTTTTGCTACGAATCATAGTATATGATGTATTCCATGGAAATGCAACAAATAAATCTGATAAAAATTTCTTTTTTTCGTGAGTTTTTCGCACAAACTAAAAACCACTTTTTCATAGTAATTGAAAAAGTGGTTTGTGTCATTAAATTACACTCATCGCGGAAGCGACGCGTTTTGTCAGGTCGATCACTCGAGCGGAATAGCCCCATTCATTGTCGTACCACGCAAGGACTTTTACTTTCCGGTCTGCAATAACCATTGTCGTCAGACCATCTACAATGGCTGAGTCCGTAGTTGTGTTGAAATCTTTCGATACAAGCGGTTCCATTGTGAAATTTAAAATCCCTTTCATCGGACCGTTAGCCGCATCGATGAATGCCTGATTGACTTCTTCAATCGTTACATCACGATTAACATCAACCACCAGGTCGACTAAAGAAACGTTCGGTGTTGGAACGCGCAATGCCAATCCGTGCATTTTCCCTTCCAGATCAGGAAGAACTTGCGACAAGGCTTTTGCTGCTCCTGTCGAAGTCGGGATGATCGACTGGGCACAAGCGCGCGCACGGCGAAGATCTTTGTGAGGATTATCAAGATTTTTTTGGTCGTTCGTGTAAGCGTGTACAGTTGTCATCAAACCATTGTCGATGCCAAACGAATCGTTGAGAACTTTCGCGACAGGTGCCAAGCAGTTCGTTGTGCAGCTGGCATTGGAGATGATATCGTGCTTGCTGATATCCAATTTATCTTCATTAACACCCATGACAATCATGATATCTTCATTTTTGCCAGGTGCAGTCAAAATGACTTTTTTCGCTCCAGCTTCAAGGTGAAGGGCTGCTTTGTCACGTGAATTGAATTTGCCAGTCGCTTCGATAACGATATCTACGCCCATTGATTTCCATGGGAGTTTCAAAGGATCTCTTTCGCTTACCAATTCAACCCGTTTTCCATTGACAATTAAAGCTCCTTCTTCGGCGCTTACTTCTCCGTCAAAGGTGCCGTGATTTGTGTCATACTTTATTAAATGAGCCAAAGTTTCGGCAGGATAACTAGCGTTTACCGCTGAAATAGTTATATCATCCATTAAAATTGCCTGTCTGAACACCATGCGGCCAATACGGCCAAATCCATTAATCGCAATAGAAACTGTCATTTAAAAGTCCTCCATTAATTAAGTTATACTTATATTTTTAATTCGTTATATAGTATAACACATTATCCCGATTCGAGAACCTCAAAACCGGACGAATATTTCAGCTTTGTGAACTTTCTCCCCATTTCTCCAAAATCCGTGTCAGCTGATGGGCGGTTTCTTCTATAGTTCCATTATTATAAATGACGGCATCGGCACCTTCTTCTTTTACAGACATCGGCAACTGGGAGCTGATCCGTGCCCTTGCGTCTTTTTCGCTTAAACCATTTCGCTCCATTAGTCTGGTCAGCTGATTTTCTTCAGTCACGCTGACGACTAGTACCTTGTCGACAAAATGCTGCAGCTTGCTTTCAAAAAGCAAAGGGATGTCCATTACAATCGTGCTGTGCCCTCCAGCCAAAAACGCGCTTCTTTGCCGAAGCATTTCCGCGCGGATTGCAGGATGGACGATATCGTTCAGTTGTTTTCTTTTTACAGGATCTGAAAATATAAGCGCCCCTACTTTTTCCCGGTTCATCGACCCGTCTTCACGGATTACTTCCGGACCGAATAGAGCTTCGACTTCGGTGAGCGTTCCACTGCCAGGTTCTACCACTTGTCTTGCAACCAAATCCGCATCAATAATCGGATACCCTAAGTCTTCCAACATTTTTGACACGGTGCTTTTCCCGCTGGCTATACTTCCCGTCAATCCAATAATCATCTTAAGCCCTCATTTTTGGCATGATGGACAGTAAACAGAAGTGCGTCCCCCGATTTTCAGGGTTTTCGTTACACTGCCGCAAGTCATGCATTGTTTTTTTCCATACATAGCGAAGCGGTTTTGCATACCTCCCGATTCTCCGTTGATGTTCCGGTAATCGGAAATAGTGCTTCCTCCCGCTTCGATGCTTTCCAAAAGTATTTCCACTACTGCTTTAAAAAGTTCAGTTCTGCGTTTTCTGCTGATTCGGTGTGCAGCACGGTTCGGATGAATCTTCATCCGAAACAGAGCTTCCGTTGCATAAATATTGCCCGCTCCGGAAATAACCTGTCCATCCATAATCACTTCTTTGATCGGTTTGTTTCGATATTTCGGACTTTCTGACATCTCCAGAAAATGCTGCAAGGCGGATTCGTCAAAAGGTTCAGGAGCCATCAGCAGCAGCGGCGGATAATCCCCTTCTTCATTCAGCACTCTCATTTCACCAAAACGGCGGATATCCGAATAAGCCAGTAGGTTGCCATCATTTAACGTCAAAACGACATGCACATGTTTACGGAACTTCTCTTCCGGAATAGACATCAGGCTGCCTACATAAAACCAGGCACCTGACATCCCCAGATGATTCACAAGCAAGAACTCTCCGTCTTTCCTTAAACCGAAATAAATATATTTACTGCGCCGCTCCACACTGACTATCTGTGAACCTTTTAATCGATCAATAAAACTGTCGGCCTCGACTTTCTTTAAAACGGCTTCCTTCCCTCCGGTTTTTGACAACCGGATCGTATCGGATACAAAAACATCATCTATTTTCTTGCCGATCGCAACTGGCCGTATTTGCCGGACCACGCCCTCTACTTCAGGAAGTTCAGGCATTCTACAGGCCTCCAATCATTTCGTTTCATACCATGTATCGCCGTGTGCGATATCAACTTTCAATGGTACGTTCAATTGCATTGCCGATTCCATCACTTTAGGAACCAATTCCATCAATTTATCCAATTCATCTTTTGGCGCTTCAAAAATAAGTTCATCGTGCACTTGCAGCAGCATATTCGCTTTCAAGCCTTCACGTTCTAAAGCTTCGTCCATATCAATCATCGCTTTTTTGATGACATCCGCTGCACTTCCCTGAATCGGTGTATTCATCGCTGTCCGCTCCGCAAAACTGCGCAGGTTGAAGTTTGAACTCGTAATATCAGGCAAGTAACGTCTGCGGTTCATCAATGTCGTCACGAATCCGTCTTTCTTCGCCGATGAAACGATATTGGTCATATATTGCTGAACTCCAGGGAAACTCTTAAGATAACGGTCAATGAATTCCGCTGCTTCCTTACGGGGGATATTCAGGCTTTGCGATAAGCCATAGTCACTGATGCCGTAGACAATGCCGAAATTGACCGCTTTGGCAGCGCGGCGCATATCCCCTGTCACTTCTTCCAATGGAACATGAAATACATCCGCAGCTGTGGCGGTGTGAATATCCTGATCGTCTTTGAATGCCTGCACTAGCCGTTCATCTTCAGACATATGCGCAAGTACACGCAATTCAATCTGTGAATAATCTGCTGCCACCATCACCCAATCCGGTTCAGAAGGAACAAACGCTTTTCTGATTTTACGCCCTTCTTCCAGGCGCACAGGAATATTCTGCAGATTCGGATTCGTCGAGCTTAAGCGGCCCGTTGTAGTCAGAGCCTGCTGGAAACGAGTGTGGATTTTGCCATCATCATGGATTTCCTTCAATAAACCTTCTATATAAGTAGAAAGAAGTTTACCGAGCTGTCTGTAAAGCAGGATGTGGGAAATGATTTCATGTTGGCCTTCCAGTTTTTCCAGTACATCAGCGGCTGTCGAATAACCGGTTTTGGTTTTCTTTAAAGCCGGCAAGCCTAATTTTTCAAACAGGATGACACCTAATTGCTTCGGTGAATTAATATTGAATTCCTGTCCGGCAAGACTGTATATCTCGGATTCAATCGTTTTCAGCTTCGCTGCCAATTCTTCTCCCATATCTGATAATTGCGCCCGGTCCACTTTAACGCCAAGTGATTCCATTTTGCCCAGAACTGTAGCAAGCGGAAGCTCCAATTTGTCATAGAGGTCAAACTGTTCATTCTCATCCAGTTTTTTGATGATGATGTCACGCACTTTCCAAATTGCCCGTGCTTTTCTGGCAATATGCTCATGCAAGATGTCATCTTCCGGCACTTTTTTCTTAGCGCCTTTGCCGTACACCTGTTCATTTGTAGACACATCTGTATAGCCGTATTCCAACACAATATTGGCCATATCGGTATACGTCAGTGAAGGATTGACGATATAGGCACCCAGCATCAAATCGAAATCGACGCCATCGAGTTCAATCTCACTGCGCAGGAATGCGGCAGTCGACGCTTTCGAATCGGACATGTATTTTTTCTTCGAAGGATCTGCCAGCCATTTTTTTAACACTTCCGACCCTTTTACCACGTCCATCGGTATGACGTAGGTGTCGATTTCATCAGACAATGCCACGCCAAGAAGGTCGCAGGTGTGGTAATGCTCATCATACATTTCCAGGTGAACCGCCATTTCATCTTTTAGAATAGAAGGATCCACTTCGGTTACAACTGAATACTTCAATTCCTCCTTGACGGTTTCTTCTGCCGTATAATCCATTTTCTCCAATAAAGATTTAAAAGCCAGCTCGTTCCAGATCCGGATCAATTCATCTTGGTCGGGGCCATCATAACCCAGCTCGTCAAGTTTTACTTCAACCGGTGCCTGCCGTTCAATCGTAGCCAGCTTTTTGCTGATATAAGCGAGATCTTCATTGGCGACCAGCTTCTCTTTCATCTTTCCTTTTTGCTGTTCAATCGCCTCGTAAACGCCTTCGACTGAACCATGGGCTGCAAGCAATTTCAGCGCGGTTTTTTCGCCGACGCCTGGAACACCTGGTATATTATCGGAAGAATCGCCCATTAAGCCTTTCATGTCAATGATCTGTAAAGGTGTCAGGCCATACTTTTCCTTGATATGGTCAACGGTATATTTTTCAATATCCGTAATTCCTTTGCGCGTGATATAAACCGTAGTGGTGGGAGATGCCAGTTGGGTCAAATCCTTATCACCTGAAATGACAATCACTTCATCGCCTTGCTTTTCCGCTTCCAGGCTCAAAGTTCCGATAATGTCATCCGCCTCGTAATTCGGCAGCTCATATTGCTTAATGCGGTAAGCATCGATCAGCTTCCGCAAATAGGGGAACTGCTCGGATAATTCAGGTGGCGTCTTCTGGCGGCCGCCCTTGTATTCACTGAATGTTTCATGCCGGAAAGTGGTCTTCCCAGCATCGAAAGCAACCATCATATGAGTGGGCTTTTCCTCTTCAAGAATTCGTTGGAGCATCATCGTGAAACCATATACGGCATTTGTATGGATGCCATTTTCATTTGTCAGCAGCGGCAGAGCGAAAAACGCGCGATACGCCAAGCTATTGCCGTCCAGTAATAGTATTTTCTTAGCCACAAAATTACCCCTTTCAATAAAAAACCGTCATTCCCTTTATTTTACCACGAGGGCAAAAAGAAGAGAAATGACGGAAGGTTTTATTCCATTATGCCGGATAAAACACTGGCATATGGTGAATCTGAAGGCAGGATGATGACTGTATCCTCACCGATGGTTTTCGTATACGACTGGAGCGAGCGATATAATTGATAAAACTCGGGATCTTTTGAAAACGATTCATTGTAGATTTTTGCCGCTTCCGATTCCCCTTCTGCCTGGATCAATGCCGCTTCCTTGCGGGCAGTGGCAATCACTTCCTGGGCTTCCCGGTCGGCCTGCGCTTCAATTTCACGTTTTTTCGCGTCACCCTGTGATAAATAATCCTGCGCTGTGGAATCACGTTCGGAAATCATGCGGGTATAAACCGATTGTTCGTTCTCCGCCGGCAGATCTGTCCGTTTCATCCGGACATCTGTCACTTGGATGCCGTACTGGTCTTTTTCAAGCAGTTCGTTGACCTTCGCTGTGACATTGTCATTCAGACTGCCCCGTGAAGAATTTTCATCATTGATGATTTCGTCATAATCCAATTGGCCAAGTTCAGTCCGGATCACCGAGTAGATAAACTCTTCCATTCTGGATTCTGCGTTGACGATCGTCGCAGCGTTGGTGATCAATTCACGCGGATTGACTACTTCCCAGACGGCGTAATTATCGATGATAATCCGTTTTTTATCTTTTGTATTGATTTCCGCTTCCGACACATCATAAATCATCTGGTATTTCGGCAGCGTGGTCAGGCTCTGGATGAAAGGGATTTTCATGTGCAGGCCTGGATCTTCTTTGATATCAACCACTTCGCCGAACTGGCGCACTACCCGGTATTCGTTTTCCTTAACCACATAGACGTTCGCCAATAAGATAAGCAAGACTATCAATGCGAGTGATAAGCCTGTAATCAGCTTCCAGTATTTTTTGAAGTTGATGGGATCTTTCGGCTGTTTTTTGGGCTTGGATGGTTTATAGACATCAAATTTACTTGGTTCGTTTTGCGGTTTATTCGTTTCCATCTGTGTCGCCTCCCGTCTCAGTTTCTGCAGCCCGAGGCAATAAAGTCTGGCTGTCGCCCAACGGCAAATACTTCATCGTGCCGCCTTCATCGTTCATGATATAGAGTTTTGCGTTCGGTAATACCGTTTCAAGGGTTTCAAGAATCAAACGCTGTCTGGTAACTTCAGGATTCGCTTCATACTCTGTGAATAATTTATCGAATACCGCTACATCACCACGCGCTTGTTCCACCCTTGCCACTTTTTGACCCTCGGCCCGGGAATTGATCGCAGCTTTTTCCCCTAATGCTTCGTTTCGTTTTTGGTTCTCATATTTTCTGGCCTCATTGATTTTTGTATTCATGGTTTCGCGCGCATCGGTAACATTGGTGAACGCGGCGCGCACTTCCTCGTTCGGCAATTCGACATCCTGCAGTTTGACTGCCAGAACGGAGATTCCGATATCGTATTTTTCAATCAAAGAAGCGAGAAGGTCACGTGTTTCAGCTTCTATTTCAGCTTTTCCTGAAGTCAGTGCGTCATCGATCAGTGAACTGCCGATGATGGAGCGGATTGAAGCGGATGTTGCATCGTGGAGAATCTCTTTAGGTTCTTCCGCATTGAAAAGATATTTTTTCGGATCGGTGATTTTCCATTGTACGACCAAATCGGTCAGAACTATGTATTCATCACCTGTGATCATTTTTGTTTCTTTGTCAAAAGAAACAATCTCTCCATCTTCGTCCTGGCTGTAGCCGAATTGAAGACTGTAGGTTTCTTTGGAAAGCACTTCAGCCCGTTGAATCGGCCACGGCATCTTAAAATGCAGCCCTGGTTCAACAATGGTTTCATTGGCTACACCGAAAGTGATGATAACCGCCTGTTCAGATTCATCAACCGTATACCAGGATGTCAGAACCGCTACGAGTAGCAATATCCCGACGATGGACAGCCCAATGATGGACAGAACTTTTTTTGCTGTCATAATTTCGTCCTCCTTCTATATGTATAATAAATATACGGAAAACCACATGAATAGTTTCATAAAAAAAGAAAAAGGACCTCGTGGAAGGTCCTTTTTCTCCATTGGGTGTTGAAAGGGGGTTCTATTAGAAGATACCACCCCTATGTGAAGACAGTATTAATACAATGTAAAGCTTTGTATATTTATAACGTTTCACTCAGCCAGCGGCAGGTAAATGGTAAAAACGCTCCCGCTCCCAGGAGTGCTCCGTACTTCTATTTTGCCATGATGCGCTTCCACCAGATGCTTGACGATGGACAAACCAAGACCGGTTCCTCCGGAATTTCGGCTCCTTGCTTTATCCACTCGATAAAAACGCTCGAACAGCCGGCTAATCTCTGAAGCGTCAATTCCAATCCCTTGATCTTCCACTTCCACGACCGCCTGATTTGCTTTTTCGAATAACCTGACTGTAACCGTTTTTTCAGATGCAGAATATGTAATGGCATTTACCAGCAGATTCATCATGATCTGCACGAGCCTATTGGCGTCTCCAGCCACATAAACTTCTTCAAGATAGGTTTCGCATTTCATGTTCTTTTCTTCGAAACGGGAATGGACCATTTCAAAAGCGTATTCAATCACCGCTTTCATGTCCGTAGGCTGCGCATCGACTTCAAAGCCGCTCTGTTCAACACGGGATAACTCCAGAAGTTCCTCAATCAACGTTTCCAAACGATTTGTTTCCGTTTGAATAATTTCCAAGAAAGATAATAAAGCAGTTTCATCTTTATATGCGCCGTCAATCAGTGTTTCCGAAAACCCTTTAATGGAAGTTACAGGTGTGCGCAATTCATGCGAGACATTCGCGACAAAATCTTTGCGGATTTGTTCCAGGCGTTTCAAATCAGTAATATCGTGAAGCACGATGACTATGCCAAGCCATTGTTCGTGATTGCCGATTACAGGAGCCCCGTACACCTCGAGTGCGCGGGTATTGATGCCCGATTGATACTGTAATTGTTCCCTTGCCGGAGTCTCAGTCATAAAAACCTTTTCAATAAAACTTGCCAGCGTTTGGGGAATCGGCAATTCTCCATAGAATTTTTCCTTAATATCCATTGCGGTCAATTCAAATTCGTTTTGGAAGTATTTATTCGAAAGTGAAATCTTTCCTTGCCGATCGATCATGATCAATCCGCTGCCCATGGTTTCGATAAGTGTTTTCAAACGCTCCTGTTCCATTTCGCGGACAGCTGTTATTTCCTGCAGATTCCGCGCCAGCACATTGATCGTTGAACTCAATGGCGCTGAACCGATTTCGGCATCTTCATAAGCCCGTGCACGGTAATTGCCTTTCACCAGTTCCATTGCAGTTTCTGTAATATTTTCGATTGGGGCAATATGGATTTTGATGATACGGTAGCCTAATACTGCCGCAAAAATAAAAGCTGCCAAAAACACAAGAGCCAGCAACAGCCAGAATTCCAAATCACTGTCCATTTGCTGTTGCAGCGGAAGAATCTGAACAACAACAATATAGAGGCTGAGCAAAAGAGTGCCGAGCCAAATAAGAAGAGTGCTCAGCAACCGACGCCGAAATGGCTTCATACGGCTTTAGGCTCCTCGAATTTATATCCTAGACCGCGGATAGTTTTGATGAAAACCGGCTTGCGGCTGTTCTCTTCAATCTTCTCTCTGAGGTGGCTGATATGGACATCCACTATACGGGTATCTCCTGCAAAATCATATTTCCAGACCGCACTCAGTAATTGATCCCTCGTCAGCACCCTGTTTTTATTTTCCATCAGGTAAACAAGCAGCTCGAACTCTTTAGGTGTGAATTCCAATTGTTCATCATTAAGGAAAGCTTCATATCGTTCAGGATAAACTTTCAACTCGCCCAATTTCATTTCTGATGAAGATGAATCTTCGCGCTGAACTTTAATGCCTTCCGATCTCCGAAGAACTGCTTTGATCCTGGCAACAACTTCCCGCGGGCTGAATGGTTTGGTCATATAATCATCCGCACCGAGTTCCAGTCCCAATACTTTATCGAACTCATCGTCTTTGGCAGTGAGCATAATGATGGGTGTGCTTACTTTTTGCAGACGCAATTCCTTGCAGATTTCTACTCCGTCCATTGACGGCAGCATCAGATCCAGCACAATAAGAGACGGTGCCTCTTTTAATGCCAGTTCATATCCTTCTTTGCCGTCATTTGCGACAATCGTTTCATATCCGGCTTGCGTCAAATTATAAGACAGCAATGTTGCGATGGATTGTTCATCTTCAATGATTAAAATTTTCTTCTGCATTTTACAGCCTCCACATTCAGTTTGAAACCCCCATTTCAAACCAATTAAAAATTATCCATTGCTTCAGTGGTCAGCCGACTCAGCACTTGCGGCGGATTTGCAACAAGTATGCCTTCGAGCACCATTTCACCATTTTCATCTGTCGCTTCCACGCGAACAGTCACTTCATTGGCCGACACATTCACTTCGGTAACTTCCAGAAGAAAATCAACGGTTGCATAGTGGTAGACAGGCTTTTTGAATTTTAAATGCTGTTCGGTAATATACGAACCTGGACCCGGCAGATACTTCGAGACTGCCGAAGTGATGATTCCTGTGAGCATCGCTGTTGGCACTACAGGCTTTTCGAATTTCGTCTGGGAAGCAAAATCGTGCTGGATGTACAGTGGATTTCCGTCATTTGTAAGACCCAGATAAAGGAGAAGATCTTTATCCTCAATATTTTCTGTCAGCTTGAGCTTCTCACCAGTCGCCATATCTTCGATTTTACGGCCTAACTTCCGTTTCTTTCCCAGCAACATTAAAATCCCCCCTGTTGTCTTAATACTTTAATAATATCAATTAAGCACTGAAAAGCAAACCGCGTGCGGAATATCGGTTTCATTAGCCTATTTAAAACAGCAAGAAAAAACGGACAGGAAATCCCGTCCGCCTTCAACTGCTTATGCCAGAATCTTCATGACCGCTTTTACTGATTCTGCAGATTTATCCAATAAAGCTTTTTCTTCTTCATTTAAATCAATTTCAAATATTTTCTCGATCCCGCCTGCTCCAAGAATTGTCGGCACTCCCAAATAGATGCCGTCCATTCCGTACTCACCTTCCAGGTAAGCGATAGCCGGCAATACCCGGCGCTGGTCTTTGATGATCGCTTCAGCCATTTCCACGAGCGACGCGGCGGGAGCATAATAAGCGGAACCGTTGCCGAGCAAATTGACAATCTCCGCTCCGCCTTTACGAGTACGGTCCACTATTTCATCCAGCCGTTCTTTTGAAATCAGCGTTTCAAGCGGTATGCCGCCTGCATAAGAATAGCGAACGAGCGGCACCATATCATCACCATGGCCGCCGAGAACAAATCCGCTGATGTCTTTGACGGAAAGATTCAATTCCTGTGCAATGAATGTTCTGAAGCGCGCGGAATCCAGTACGCCTGACTGGCCGATAACCCGTTCTTTCGGAAAACCTGAGGCTTTATATACTGTATAAGTCATCGCATCCACCGGATTAGTAAGAACCAAAATCGTCGAGTCCGGAGAATATTTCACGATTTCAGCAGTTACGGATTTCATGATTTTTTGGTTAGTCTGAACCAGGTCATCCCTGCTCATTCCTGGTTTACGGGCAATTCCGGCAGTGATGATAACCAGATCCGAATCTTTGGTATCTGCATAGTCAGCAGTGCCGATGACATTTGAATCATAGCCGATTACCGGCCCTGCTTCTGCCATATCCAGCGCTTTCCCTTTTGCCGGATCTTCCATTTGCGTAATATCGACCAACACAACATCCCCCAGTTCTTTTTGAGCCAGCAGAAAAGCCGCCGTAGCCCCTGTAAATCCTGAACCGATCACTGAAATCTTTTTGCGCTTGAATGTCATACTATCTCTCCTTATCAATCAGATTTTCGCTATCAATAATAAAATCAATTGCCCCTACTTCATACTGTTTCCTTTGAGGCTGAATCTGAAACTAAGTTACACAGGTTTTGTCATACAAAAAAGAGAGGGGGATTCCCCTCTCTCCAAATATTACATGTTTTTGATTAATTCATCAGCGAACGCTGAAGTTTTCACTTCTGTTGCGCCGTCCATAAGACGTGCAAAGTCATAAGTTACAACTTTAGAAGCGATAGTTTTTTCCATTGAGTTTGTGATCAATTTAGCCGCTTCGCTCCAGCCAAGGTGTTCAAGCATCAATACACCTGAAAGGATGACAGAAGACGGGTTCACTTTATCAAGGCCAGCGTATTTAGGTGCTGTTCCGTGAGTTGCTTCGAAAATTGCATGTCCAGTATCGTAGTTGATGTTCGCTCCAGGAGCGATACCAATTCCGCCTACTTGAGCAGCCAAAGCATCTGAAATGTAATCGCCGTTCAAGTTCATTGTAGCAACTACATCGAACTCGCTTGGACGAGTAAGGATCTGCTGAAGGAAAATATCAGCGATTGAATCCTTGATAAGGATCTTGCCTGAAGCAAGAGCTTCTTCCTGTGCTTTGTTTGCAGCATCAGTTCCTTGCTCGTCTTTCACTTTATCGTACTCGTTCCAAGTGAAGACTTTATCGCCGAATTCCTGTTCTGCCACTTCATAGCCCCAGTTTTTGAAAGCTCCTTCAGTGAACTTCATGATGTTACCTTTGTGTACTAGAGTTACAGACTCGCGGCCTTCAGTCAACGCATAGTTGATCGCTGCGCGCACAAGGCGTTTTGTTCCTTCTTCAGAGATTGGCTTGATGCCGATACCTGATGATTCTGGGAAACGGATGTTTTTAACGCCCATTTCGTCAGTCAGGAAAGAGATCAATTTTTTAACTTCGTCGCTGCCGTTTGCATATTCGATACCAGCATAGATATCTTCAGTGTTTTCACGGAAGATGACCATATCAGTGTCTTCAGGGCGTTTAACCGGTGAAGGTACTCCTTCGAAATAACGAACTGGACGCAAGCAAGTGTACAAGTCAAGTTCTTGGCGAAGTGCCACGTTCAATGAACGGATACCGCCGCCGATTGGTGTAGTAAGAGGTCCTTTGATAGCGATCAAGTATTCACGGATTACATCAAGAGTTTCTTCTGGAAGCCATTCGCCAGTTTCGTCGAATGCTTTTTGTCCAGCAAGAACTTCTTTCCATACGATCGATTTTTCACCGTTGTATGCTTTGTTTACCGATTCTTCAAGAACGCGTGATGCTGCATTCCAGATATCCGGTCCAGTACCGTCACCGATGATGTATGGAATTACTGCATTGTTGGGTACGTTCAATACACCGTTTTCTACTGAAATCTTTTCGCCGTTTGCCATTATAAAATTCCTCCTGTGTTCAAAGTCATAGGGCTGCAGAATATGCCAGCCCTATCATCTTTATATTTTTTTGCTTCTATTATAGATTATTTACGAAATTATCTTTCTTCAACTGGAACATATGACTGCATTCCAGGTCCGATATATTCTGCGCGTGGACGGATCAAACGGTTGTTTGAATACTGCTCAAGGATATGAGCCAACCAGCCCGATGTACGTGATACCGCAAAAATCGGTGTGAACAGGTCATGTTCAATGTTTAATGAATGGTAAACAGAAGCAGAATAGAAATCCACGTTTGGTGGAAGATTTTTCTGTCCAGTAACGATTTCATCGATTTTAATCGACATTTCGTACCATTTTTCTTCGCCGCGAATTTTTGTCAATTTCTGAGACATTTCGCGCAAGTGTTTCGCACGCGGGTCACCTTTACGGTAAACACGGTGTCCGAAGCCCATGATTTTTTCTTTATTATCAAGTTTTTCATTGATCACTTTTTCTACATTATCCACTGAACCGATTTCTGTCAGCATTTTCATGACTTGTTCATTGGCTCCACCGTGCAATGGTCCTTTAAGGGCGCCGATTGCAGCAGTAATACCTGAATAAACATCAGAAAGAGTTGCGACAGCAACACGTGCAGTGAATGTTGATGCGTTCAATTCGTGGTCTGCGTGAAGAACCAATGCTTTATTGAAAGCTTCTTCTTCGATATCAGCAGGTGTTTCACCCGATAACATATATAGGAAGTTAGCCGCAAAGCTAAGGTCTTTCTTCGGTTCTACCGGTTCCTGGCCATTACGGACGCGTCCGAATGCAGTCACCAAAGTAGCGATTTTAGCCTGGATGCGGATCGCTTTGCGATAGTTCGCTTCAGGGTTCATCTCTTCAGCTTCTTTATCAAATAGACCCAACATGGATACTGCTGTACGCAGAGCAGCCATCGGATGGACATTCTTGATGTCGTATGTTTTGAAATGATCCAAAACAGCTTTAGGAACTGACATATTGTCAGCCAATTGCTGTTTCAGTTCAGCAAGTTCGTCAGCTTTCGGCAAACGTTGATGCCATAATAAATAAATCACTTCTTCGAAGCTGGCGTTGTTAGCCAGATCATCGATATTGTAGCCAACATATGTAAGCGTGTCATCAATAATAGAACTGATGGCGGATTGTGTAGCTACTACACCTTCTAAACCTTTTGACGATGTCATAAAATTCGCTCCTTCTTCAGTATAATTCATCATCCCACAAAAAAAGGCAGAATGATGATTCATCTGCGTTTATGAAACTCTGATAAGTTCCTTACCTTGTTCATTATAATCAATTAACAGGGCTTTGTGAATGAAAACGCTTGTTTTTCTGTAACTTAGGCAAAAAAAACAATAAAAATACTCGGATTATCCTACTATAACCCGAGTATTTTTCATTTTTTTTTGTATAAAACGGTGAACCAATGGCTTATACAGTTTTTGTGTTGGCGCAAATAACATGCTGAAACCTACAGCATCAGAGATGAATCCTGGTGTCAGAAGCATGACGCCTCCCACCAGAACAAATCCTGCATTTAGAAGGTTTTCGCCAGGCGGCTGGAAATTCGACATCGCATTTTGAATGTCCCCGATCGCTTTTAGCCCCTGTTTTTTGGCAAGGAATGCACCTACCAATCCAGTTGTGATAATCATGGCAACAGTGACAAAGAAACCGATATTATTCGCCGCCCAAATCAGCAGCGCCAATTCAAGAGCCGGAACAACAATCAATAAAGCTATCAGCCTTTTCATGTTGAACGTTCACCTCCCCTATTTCTTACAATACACTTGCATGCCCGTGGTAAATGACACCTGTTTCAGCATCGATAGTAATATCTTCGTTATTTTTGATGACGCTTGTCGCATCTGCCACTCCGACAATTACAGGAATCCCAAGGCTGAGGCCGACAACTGCAGCATGGCTCGTCAATCCGCCTTCTTCTGTAATGAGGCCTGCGCATTTTTCGATGGCTGGCATCATTTCCCGGTCTGTCCCGATGGTTACAAGAATCTTCCCTGTCGTATCCACTGCATTTGCTTCTGCAGCTGATTTAACGACAAGTGACTCTCCGTAAGCTACAGTTTTGCCGATTCCTTGCCCTTTAGCGGCAATATCACCGATTACGTGGACTTTCATCAAGTTAGTTGTACCCGCTTTGCCGACTGGCACACCGGCAGTTATGACTACTAAATCACCATGATCAACATATTCGTGGTTCAAGCTTTCTTCTACCGCTGTAGCGAATACTTCATCTGTAGAAGATACAGGAGTCCCGACAATAGGTTGAACGCCCCACACTAAAGTCAGTTTTTTTGCTGCAATATCAGAAGAAGTAACCGCAATGATCGGTGATTCCGGACGGTATTTCGAAATCATCTTGGCCGTGGTTCCGCTTTCTGTAGGGGCAATGATTGCTTTCACTTTCAAGTTCAAAGCTGTATAAACTACAGCCTGGCCAATTGCTTCAGTCATATTCGCTTCTTTATCTTTTCTTCTATTAGATACAAGCTGTTTGTAATTGAGCGCAGATTCAGTGGTCATTGCAATACGATGCATTGTTTCAACAGATTCAACCGGATAGATACCAGCTGCCGTCTCACCGGAAAGCATGATCGCATCTGTGCCGTCGAAAATGGCATTGGCAACATCACTTGCCTCTGCTCTGGTAGGGCGAGGGTTGCGCTGCATCGAATCGAGCATTTGTGTAGCAGTTATAACCGGCTTACCTGCACTATTGCATTTTTCGATAAGCGATTTCTGCACCAATGGCACTTCTTCCGCAGGAATTTCAACACCAAGATCTCCACGGGCAACCATCAGGCCGTCCGAAACCACGATGATGTCATCTATATTATCGACACCTTCCTGGTTTTCGATTTTTGGAATGATCTGAATATGTGATCCGCCATTCTTTTCGAGAAGTTCACGGATTTCCATGACATCCGAAGCTCTTCTGACGAACGAAGCTGCTACAAAATCCACACCTTGTTCAATGCCAAAGAGAATGTCTTGGGCATCTTTCTCAGTAATCCCTGGCAGCTGTACCGATACGCCGGGCACATTTACGCCTTTTTTGCTTTTCAATGTACCAGCGTTTTCCACGATTGTGTGAATCTGGCCATTTTCTTTATCAATACTTTCGACACGCAATTCAATCAGGCCGTCATCCAATAAGATAATCGAACCTTCGTGCACATCTTCAATCAAGTGATCATAAGTGATTGAGAATTTTTCAGCTGTCCCCAAGACTTCTGTCATTGAAATCGTGATTTTCTGGTTTGTCACCAAATCAATTCCGTCGTTCTCCATCTGATGGGTGCGGATTTCCGGACCTTTTGTGTCGAGCAGAATGCCGACGATCTTACCGGTTTTTTTTGAAGCCTCGCGAATACGCTTAATGCGTTCCGCATGCTCTTCGTGATTGCCGTGCGAAAAATTTAAGCGCGCTACGTTCATTCCTGAATTTATCAGGGCTTCCAGTGTTTCCGGCGATTCACTCGCAGGTCCGATGGTACAAACAATTTTGGTTTTTCTCAATTGACTCACTCCATTTGGCATTTAAATTGATAATTCTTTAGATAAAGTATACAAACTCATATCGGTGTCATGTTCACCGGTAAACGCTTTTGTCATATCATAGTCTACCACTTGATGATTTTTCATGCCAATTGCGCGACCGCCGGGACCGTCCAAAAGAACTTCCACTGCGCGTGCGCCAAAAAGGCTTCCGAGGACACGGTCCCGGCCTGTAGGCGAACCGCCCCTTTGAATATGGCCAAGTACGGATACTCTCGTTTCGAGTTCCACTTTGCCCTGTATCATTTCACCGAGCTCATTAGCGCTCATCACGCCCTCGGCTACAATGATGATACTGTGTTTCTTGCCGCGTTTTTTCCCCTTCTGCAGACGGTCGATCATATCGTCCATATCAAAATCCACTTCCGGAATCAATATGGTTTCTGCACCGCCGGCCAGTCCTGCCCACAAAGCGAGATCCCCAGCATCACGACCCATCACTTCGATGATGAACGTGCGTTCATGGCTCGTTGCCGTATCGCGGATTTTATCGATCGATTCAATGATCGTATTCAGTGCTGTATCAAATCCGATTGTATAGTCTGTTCCCGGAATATCGTTATCGATTGTGCCCGGCACGCCGACACATGGGAAACCTTTTTTCGTCAATGCCATTGCTCCGCGATATGAACCATCTCCACCGATGACAACCAGGCCTTCGATACCGAATTTTTTCAATTGCTCAATTGCACGGTTTTGGCCTTCATCAGATTTAAACTCTTCGCATCTTGCGGAGTACAATTTTGTACCGCCGCGCTGAATAATGTCACCCACATCACCCGCTTCGAGTTTTTCGATATTACCGGCCAATAAACCCTGATAGCCATAATAAATCCCGAAAACTTCCACCTCATGAAAGATTGCTTTCCTGACGACCGCACGTACTGCCGCATTCATTCCCGGCGAGTCTCCGCCACTGGTTAACACTCCAATTCGCTTCATAATCCATGCCTCCTGATCTTCCTGATACTTTATTCACCTTACCACGATTTACAGCCTGCTGTCAGGTCCCTTCCCCTGAATTTCGAAGTAAAATATGTGATCAATAAATTTTGCCGAAAGACATAAAAAAACCGCCGAAGCGGTTTTATTCTGTAAATACGCCGATTGCTTTGAATTTATTGTATCGCTGATCGATCAGAGCCTCTGCATCAAGAGGATTCAATTCGCTCAGGGATTTTTCGATGGCTTCAGACAATAATTGAGCCTGTTTTAACGGATCGTGATGAGCGCCTCCACGGATTTCAGGTATCATCCGTTCGATAATGCCCATGTCGAGAAGATCCGGTGCTGTAATTTTCATGGCTTCTGCTGCAGTTTGCGCCAGAGCAGAATCCTTCCACAGGATCGAAGCAGCTCCTTCCGGTGAAATTACAGAGAAGGTGGAGTTTTCAAGCATCAGGATGTGGTTCCCCACACCAAGCGCCAAAGCTCCGCCACTTCCGCCTTCACCAATTACGATGGAGATGACCGGCACTTCGAGACCTGCCATTTCAACGAGATTTCGTGCAATGGCTTCACTTTGTCCGCGCTCTTCCGCAGCTTTACCGGGATAGGCGCCTTTCGTATCGATCAAACAAATGATCGGCCGTCTGAATTTCTCAGCCTGTTTCATCAGCCGCAATGCTTTGCGGTAACCTTCAGGATGCGGCATGCCAAAGTTCCGGCGTACATTCTCTTTTGTGTCTTTACCGCGTTGATGGCCGATTACCGTTACCGGCTGCCCTTTAAAAGAAGCGATGCCCCCGACGATTGCTTCATCGTCACCGTAAAGACGGTCGCCATGAAGTTCGATGAAATCATCAAAAACATGCGGCACATAATCCAATGTTGTCGGCCGGTTTGGGTGCCGGGCAACCTGAACCCGGTCCCACGGTTTCATGTCTTCATAAATATCAATTTCCAACTTTTCAAGTCTGGCTTCCAGACTATTGATTTCTGCGCTTAAATCCACTTCTGCATTCTCGGTGTATTCTTTCAGTTCCGTTATTTTTTTTCGGAGCTGTATCAACGGCTCTTCAAACGGCAGTGATTTCTGGACTTTCTTAGCCATGTGCCACAGCTCCTTTCGTATGCAATTTAATCAGAGAAGACAAAGTTTTTTGCATTTTATGACGGTGTACAACTGCATCCAGCTGGCCATGAGCCAATAAAAACTCGGCTGTCTGAAAATCTTCCGGCAATTTCTCACGGACTGTCTGCTCTATTACACGGCGTCCCGCAAATCCGATCAGCGCTTTCGGCTCAGCAATATTGATATCGCCTACTGAAGCGAAACTTGCTGAAACGCCGCCTGTTGTCGGATGTGTCAACACAGAGATGAACAATAGACCTTCGTTGCTGTGGCGTTTTAATGCCACACTTGTTTTAGCCATCTGCATCAGCGATAATACGCCTTCTTGCATCCGCGCACCGCCACTGGCCGTGAATATAACAAACGGATAGCCTTTATCTGTAGCAAGTTCGATTGCACGAGTTATCTTTTCACCGACAACCGACCCCATCGAGCCCATGCGGAAATGGGAATCCATTATAGCGGCGACGAGTGGCTGGCCATCGATTTTTCCGATGCCTGTCAAAACAGCTTCATTAAGACCGGTTTTCTTGCTGTCAGCTTCAATTTTTTCGGTGTACCCAGGAAATCCAAGTGGATTTCCTGTTTTCAAATGATTATCGATGGATTCAAAAGAATCTTTATCCATCAAACTTTCTACTCTTTCATGGGCCGTCATTTTGCAATGATGATCACATTTCGGGCAAACCTTCTGCAGCTTCGCCATCTCTTTCGTCAACACGATATGTTTGCATTCCGGACATTTATACATCAATCCCTCTGGTACATCTTTTGCAGCTTTGGAAGGTATTGTCGGATCGTTCCGTTCTCTATTGCGTTTGAATATATCACGAATCATCGTCATCTTTTCCAGTCTCCTTTTGCAGCCATGCAATCCAGATCCTTAAACCGGATGCGGCTTTTTCAGCGTCCCGCTGCCTGATTGCAGCCAAAATATTCTCGAGCATTCCTGTTTCTTCTATTAATATGTGGCCTTTATATGGATTGCCGCTGTACTGCGCCAATAACAGCCAAATCTTTAATGACAGACGGTTTCCTGATAACACCATTATTTCTTTGACAAAATCTTCCCGAAGAAAGAAATCTCCATCTTCAATGCGTTTGGAAAAACCGGTCCACACCGGTAACTGGCTCGAAACAGCATCTCGACAGACAGTCTGGATTGCAGAAATTTCGTGAATCATCCGAGTTTCCCATACATCTTTTTGAGATTGATTATCCTGAAGGATAAAAGTTGAAAGAACTTCCACCAATTGATGATTGCGATGGTCTGATAAAAAAGTGCCTTCTCCTCTGCGGGTTTCGATCAATCCAAGCAACTCAAGACTTCTTAATGCTTCCCGAATTGTTGAACGACCAACTTTCAAGGTTTCAGCCAATTCCCTTTCGGATGGAATCCTGTCGCCAGGCCTGATATTTTCCTGGCTGATCATTTTGCGTATATCCAGGACAATGTCCAAATAACGTTTTGGTTGATTCATAACAGACCTCAGTTTCCATTTTTTTGAAAGTGGTCTGACCACTCATATTCCTACAATACAAAAAAAAACGTCTGACGTAAAGAAAAAACTGCTTTTCCGATTGGAAAAGCAGTTACATACTGATATTTTTACAGATAACCGAGGTCCTGTTCATCCGGTTTTCAATTGTGCCCTGGACTTCAATGATTGCCTGTTCTTTAAGAATGGCATTATATTTCGCATATTCCTCCGGGAATAAAGTGACAGATGCTGGACCTGTATCATCCTGCAAAGTGACAAATGCCATTGCATCGCCTTTTTTTGTTCGGATCCTTTTGACCTCTTCAATCATCCCCAGCACATTCACCCGTTCTTTGTCGCGTTTATGCTTCAGGGATTTCAACTCATCAAAATCTTTTTGCCGCTGTTCTTTTTCCCTTTCGATGGGATGTGTCGAAAGATAAAATCCGAGCACTTCCATTTCCAGATCCAATTTCAAATTCTCCGGAATCGGTGAAGCTTTGGTGTATTTCGGCTTCATAAAGCTTGCACCCATATCATCAAACAGCCCTGGCTCTTCATCCGGTTTAACGAGTTCTGCATGCTTGACAGCACTATCCAATGAGGCGAGCAGCGTTGCGCGGTCAAGTTCGAACTCATCCAGCGCTCCAGCTTTAATCAGCGGTTCAAACGCTTTGCGGGTAAAGTGGATGGCGGAAATCCGCTCAGCTACATTAAATAGGCTGGTGAACGGACCCCCATCTTTTCTGGCCAGAATTATTGCGTTTATAACCGTGCCTGGAACTCCCTTAACACTGTTCAAGCCAATCCGTATTTTATTGTCCTCAATGGTAAAAGACTTAAAGCTGCTTTGGATTGACGGCGGCAAAACAGGAATCTTTTTCTCCTTGATCTCCTGCAGGAGCTGTTTTGTCTTTTCTGCATTGCCTGACGAATTGGCAAGCATTGCAGCATAAAAGTAAATGGGATAATTCGCTTTCATATAAGCGAGCTGATATGAAATCATACTGTAAGCGACCGCATGGCTTTTGGGGAAACCGTAATCAGCGAAGCGCACGATTAAATCGTAGACTTCGGTGGCTTCACTTTCCTTAAAGCCTTTTTTCAAAGCTCCCTGCACAAAATGGACTCTTTCCTGGTCCAGGATTTCACGTTTCTTTTTGCTGACTGCGCGTCTCAGAATATCTGCTTCACCCAGAGAGAATCCAGCCATTCGGGCGGCAATCTGCATGATCTGTTCCTGGTAGACGATGACCCCATGGGTTTCTGACAGTACGGGTTCAAGAATCGGATGAACATAAGTAACATTTTCCTGCTTATGTTTTCTTTTGGCATAGAGTGGGATGAATTCCATCGGGCCTGGTCTGAATAATGCATTGACTGCAACAATATCTCCGAAAGCGGTGGGCTTTATCTGCCTCAAAGCATTTCTCATTCCATCGGATTCCAGCTGAAATACGCCGCTGGTATCCCCGGCCGCCAATATTTTATAAGTATTTACATCATCCAAAGGCAATTTTCGGTAATCGATCGATGTACCGGTCCCCCTGGAAAGAAGTTTTTTAATCTGTTCTAAAATCGTCAGATTGCGCAAGCCGAGAAAATCCATCTTCAATAAACCGATGGCTTCAAGTTCTCCCATCGGCCATTGCGTCAAATAGATTCCTTCGTTCCCTTCTTCAATTGGAATATAATCCACTAATGATGAAGGGCTAAGAATCACGCCAGCGGCATGCGTTGAAGCATGGCGCGGCAAACCTTCCAGCTGCAGCGCAGTTTTGAACCAGGTTTTTCGTTCCTCACGGGCGATGATCCAATCGTTCAATTTAGTATTTTCCTTTAACGCGGTTCGTAAGGTTGTACCCGGTCGGCTCGGAATCATTTTCGAAATGGCATCCAAGTCTTCTGCCTCGAATCCAAAAACGCGAGCCGTATCCCTTGCCACCGCTTTTGCGGATAAAGTTCCAAATGTGATGATTTGTGCGGTTCTGGCCTGTCCGTATTTATTCGCGACATATTCCACTACTTCATGTCTGCGGTGATCGGCAAAGTCAATATCGATATCCGGAAGAGTAACCCGCTCCGGATTCAGGAACCTCTCAAAGAGCAAGCCATGTTCAAGCGGGTCGACATCTGTAATCTGAAGAGAGTAGGCAACCAGTGAACTGGCGGACGAACCACGGCCAGGGCCGGTCATAATCCCTTCATTTCGAGCGAATCTCATAAAATCCGAAACAATCAGGAAGTAATCTATATAACCCATCGATTTAATGACACCAAGCTCATAGTCCAGTCTAGAGAGATATTCCGACGAAACGGAACCCGTGTTCAATCTGCCCTTCAGTCCATCCACACAAAGTTTTTTTATGTACTCCGCTTTATCCACTTGGCTGTCTAAAGGAAAAACGGGCAAAAGCTGCCGATTGGTCTGTATGGTGACTTTACAGCTTAAGAGCATCTGTTCAGCAGCATCGAGCCATTCTGGACGGTCTGAAAACCAATCCTTCAACTCTTCAGCAGTCGGCGCATAAGCGTCTGTATGTTCCGGCTGAAGCCGCTGATCATCTGAAAGTTTCAACCCTTGCCCGATGGCAGATGCCACTTCGTACGCAAACGCGCCTTCCTTTTTTAGATACTTTACTTCTTGAGTCGCCATAATCGGCACAGCGGTCCGGGCACATGCCTCAATGAAACCTGTTTCGTTATCAGAGACATTTCCACCAGGCCGTTGCACACTTCCATAACAAAAATCACCAAAAAGCCGAGAAATATAATCGAAGGCATCATTACGGTTGGTTAATGTCCATTCGACTGAATTAGGTATAACGCAGATGAGTCCTTCTTTATATGCGTTCAGCCATTGTTCCGGGATCGCCTTTCGCTTCCTTGTCGCCAAAGCGCTGGATATCTTCAACAGATTGCCATAGCCTTTATTGGATTGTGCATATAGCACAACCGGATACGGCTGGCCGTCGTATTCCATATACGTTGAAAAGCCGAGCACCCCATGGATGCCGGCTTGATAGCATGCTTCCCAAAATGGCAGCACACCGTATAGTTTCGAATTGACGATTGCGACCGAAGAGGTCCCTTGTTCTTTCAGAAAAGGGAAAAGTTCATCAAGGCGCACCGTACTTTTTAACAGATCGGCTGACGTACTTATATATGGATATGCCATTGACAAAGCAATCCCTCCTTTCTTATTCCGCTGTTGCGCAAATTTCCTTCAGCCGGGCAATCACTTGTTCAGCTTCCTGCCATGAATAAGCTGTAGCTCCGGAAGCCATCGGATGGCCGCCGCCGTTGAACTCTTTCGCCAATTCGTTGATCACCGGTCCTTTTGAGCGAAGACGCACACGAATCTCATCTTCTTCTTCAATGAAAATTACCCAGGCCTTCATTCCTTTAACATTACCAAGTGAGCTGACAAGCAATGAAGTTTCGGTAGCGGTGACTTCAAATTCTTTTAAAATATCCAATGTGATCTTCACGTAAGCGGCGCCGTTTTCATCCATTTTAAAGTTCTGGTACATATAGCCCTGCAGATGCAGAAGCTTTCTTTCCATTTCATACATACCGTTATGCAGCGCATTGCGGTCAAAATCACTCTTGATCAGTTCACCGGCAATCCGGAATGTCTTTTGAGTTGTGCTCGGGAAAAGAAAACGGCCTGTATCGCCGATGATGCCCGCATACAGCTGACGGGCCGCGGATGCCGGCAGCTCCCAGTTTTCCTGATTTTGGCCAACTTCAAATAATTCGTAGATGAGCTCTGACGAGGAGCTTGCGCCTGTATCCACCAACAATAAATCACCGTAAGCATCATCATTCGGATGATGATCAATTTTAATGATTTTTTCCCCTTTTAAATAGCGCTGATCATCAATCCGCTCAGTATTGGCGGTATCGGTGATAATGACAAGTGCTCCATTGTAATCTTCATCAGCGACTTCATCCTGAGTGCCGAGGAATTCCATTGTCAGGTCGTGTTCTCCAGCTGCCAGAATTGTTTTTTCAGGATAATTATGTTGGAGTATGTATTTTAAACCCAGCTGTGATCCGTATGCATCTGGGTCAGGTCTGACATGCCGGTGGATAATGATTGTTTCATACTGTTCAATTGTGTCGATGATTTGACTGTTCATAGGGCATTCCTCCGTTTTTCAAGGAAATCCATTCGCATTCGGGGACGTTTCTCAGTACAATAGAAGAAAGTTTTGGAATACAGGAGGTCCTTATGCTAATTTTCTTTTTTCTAATAATAGTGTCTATCTTGTTTTATTTCTATTATAAAACAAAGCAGTTCCGAGCGACATTGCCAATCCGCAGAAAATGGTACGCATCTACAGCTTCCATATTCCTTGGCAGCTTTGTATTCTTTTTTGGAATAAATCAATTAACGATTTTCCAAAGCGTTGTCACTTATATCATTTCCGGAATCTTTATCGTTTTGGGACTGGCATTGATGATTTATAATTACAAAGCAGCAAGACATTATCATAAGTTCGTTGCTGAAGAAACACGGCTGAACGAATAGCAAATCCCCCTCTGGATGAGGGGGTTTTTTATTGCTTTAACGATCCAGCAATTGGAACGTCAGCATGGCTTTACCGACAATTTCCCCTTCGAATGACACTTCAATATCCACCTTCGCCGACTTACGGCTGATATCCAAAATTGATGGTTTAATGTAAATCAGGGAGTCCAATTGAACCGGCTTCAGGAAATAGATCGTCATATTTTCAAGTACACTGTCTTTACGGTTTTTCGTTTTCAATGCGCTGGTCGCGGCTTCTGACAGGATAGTCGTATAAGCTCCGTACGATATTGATCCATAAGAATTGGTCATTTGTGGCGTTACCCGGAATTCCAACGACAGTTTTTCGTGCGGCTTCATCTGCAATTGGCTGATAATGATGTCGTCTATCGTTTCACCTTGTTGCGGTTGCCGCTGCGCTGTTTGGATGGCTTTCAATACATCCTGCCGGCTGATGACTCCGCATAATTTCCCTTGGTCATCAATGACCGGCAAAAGATCGATTCCTTCCCATATCATCCTGTGTCCCGCAGATGCTACGCTTGTTTGCAGCGTGACCGTGATGGGATCTTTCGTCATAGCTTTTTCAACGCTGTCGTCATCCGTAAAACCGATGATATCCCGCGAGGTCAATATTCCGATTATCCTGCCTGTATCATCAACAACCGGAAATCCGCCATGGGTCGTTTCCTTGTTCAATTCACGATAACGGCTGATTGGATCAAGATGATGAAGATAGTGGGTGTTTTCAAGCGGAATTAATATATCCTCTATCAAAAGAATCTCTTTCTTGATCAATTGGTCATAGATGGCACGGTTGATCATTGTAGCTACAGTAAACGTGTCATAGCTGGTAGAGATAACCGGCAATTCGTATTCATCCGCCAGTTTTTTGACTGTGTCCGAAGCATCAAAGCCTCCAGTCACTAATACAGCTGCTCCAGCTTGAAGCGCATATTCATGGGCTTTGAAGCGATTGCCTACGATCAGCAGGTTGCCCGCTTCCGTATAGCGCATCATGTCTTCCAGCTGCATCGCCCCTATGACAAATTTAGTCAATGACTTATGCAATCCGGTCCGGCCGCCAAGTACCTGGCCGTCCACAATATTGACGATTTCGGCGTAAGTCAGACGCTCAATATTCTCTTTCTTTTTTCGTTCGATGCGGATGGTGCCGACCCGCTCAATTGTGGAAACAAGGCGTTTGTTTTCAGCTTCTTTGATAGCACGGTAAGCTGTTCCTTCACTGACCTGCAATTCCTTTGCAATGCGTCGGACGGATATTTTTTCCCCGACTTCCAGCGTTTCAATATAATCCAGTATCTGTTCATGTTTTGTCGCCATGATTTCACCCATTCTTTCTGCGTTCCTGATGCTTTTAGTGTACCATATTTCCTAATACAGAAACCCCCGAAGAATGATAGCTCTTCGGGGGTTTGGGTTTAAATTTCGAACTGGTCTCCAGCTTTCATTACCTTTACATCGGAACCTTTGACCATCTTCTTGAATTCTTCGGGATCCTGTTTAATCGGCGGAAACGTATTGTAATGGATGGGCACCACAGTTTTCGCTTTAAGAAGCTCTGCCGCATATGCAGCATCTTCAGGTCCCATAGTGAAGAAATCGCCGATTGGCAGAAATGCGACGTCAATGTCATTGCGTTTGCCGATAAGTTCCATATCTCCGAACAACTCTGTATCTCCTGCATGATAGACCGTCTTTCCTTCTGCCTTAAAGAGAATCCCAGCCGGCATACCGCCATAGATCACATCGCCGTCTTCCGTCGTATAGGAGGAACTGTGGAATGCTTTCGTGTATTTGACTGTTCCAAAATCGAATTCCTTTGCACCGCCCAGGTTCATGCCGACGGTTTCAATCCCGAAAGTACCGAGATAATTGGCCAGTTCGACAGGCGCCACAACCGTAGAATCATTTTCTTTAGCGATGTCCACCGTGTCGCCGACATGGTCGTTATGCGCATGTGTAAGAAGAATCATATCGGGTTTCTCTTTGCTGGAATTCAAATCGCAAAGCTTGTTGCCGTCAATGAATGGATCGATTAATATCGTTTTGCCTCCGGTTATAATTTTGACGACTGAATGTCCATGATAAGAAATTTTCATGTTATCCCTCCATTTAAGTATGCGTTCAGTTTCTAGCTGTCTTATACCCTTATCTTTGTTATGCTACACATATAGAGGAGGAATTCACTTATGAACAAAATCAGTAATTTACAGGGCTATCTAAAAGAAAATAATATCGATGCAGCATTTATCACCAACCCGGATAACGTATTTTATTTTACGGGATTCAAAAGCAATCCGCACGAACGTCTTCTCGGCGTTATGATTTTCAGAGAGTCCGAACCTTTTCTGATCTGTCCCCAGATGGAAATTCCGGATGCAAAAAATGCCGGATGGAATGGCAGTATCGTCGGCCATACGGACACTGACAATGCGATGGAGATTCTGTACCGGACGGCTAGTGAAACCGTTTTCTCCATCAAAACCTTGGCGGTCGAAAAATCACATATGATCATGGAACGCTATGATGCCATCAACGAATTTTTCGGATCTCCAAAAATCGTGGGAATCGATGAAAAAACAAGTGCCATGCGTGTCATCAAGGACACTGCAGAATTGGACATCCTTCGCGAGGCGGCGGAGCTTGCCGATTACGCAATTGAAGTTGCAGCGAAAACAATTAAAGAAGGCATCACTGAAATCGAAGTCATGACTGAAATTGAACTTGCTTTGAAAAAGCTTGGAGTGACGCATATGTCATTTGATACCACAGTATTGACCGGAGACCATGCAGCTTCTCCACATGGCAAGACAGGAGACCGCAAATTACAAAAAGGCGATCTTGTCCTGTTCGACCTCGGAGTCGTCCACAAGGGTTATTGTTCGGATATCACACGCACCCTGGCTCTGGGTGAACCAGGTGAGGAACAGAAAAAAGTTTATGATATTGTGCTTAAAGCTGAGCTTGCCGCATTGAACGCCGTTAAACCTGGCGTAACAGCCGCGGAGCTAGACGGTATTTCCCGCGGCGTAATCGAGGAAGCGGGATACGGTGAATACTTCACCCACCGCCTGGGACATGGACTCGGCATTTCTGTCCATGAATTCCCTTCTCTCCACGGATCGAATGATATGAAAATGGAAGCAGGCATGGTCTTCACCATCGAACCTGGAATCTATGTACCTGGAAAAGTCGGCGTTAGAATTGAAGACGATCTTGCCGTTACCGAAGATGGCGTAGAAGTGTTGACGAAATATCCAAAAGAACTGCAGATCATCAATAATTAAAAAAAGCTGCGCTGGAATTTTATCCGGCGCAGCTTTTCATATTCATGCAGACTGTACAACAGTTGCAAGTATTTATTCTTTTAAGCCAACAGGTCGTCGACTGATTTGTATTCGACGCCTTGATCATCGGCAACCGCTTTGTATGTCACATAGCCATTAAGCGTGTTCACACCTTTTTTCAATGCTTCGTTTTCAAGGATTGCCTGTTTGTAGCCTTTGTTGGCTATTTGCACTGCATAAGGAACAGTCACGTTCGTCAAGCCGATTGTGGATGTACGCGGAACCGCTCCAGGCATGTTCGCAACAGCGTAATGCACAACATCATGCTTGATGTATGTCGGTTGATCGTGAGTCGTGATGCGGTCGCTCGTTTCGAAAATACCGCCTTGGTCAATTGCGATGTCCACCACAACAGATCCTGGTTTCATCGACTTGATCATGTCTTCTGTCACTAATTTAGGAGCTTTCGCACCCGGAATCAAAACAGCGCCGATAACAAGATCCGATTTTTCAACAGCATCTGCAATATTCAACGGGTTTGAAATCATTGTCTGAACATCCTGGCCGAAAAGATCATCCAATTGGCGCAGGCGATCCGGATTCAAGTCAAGAATCGTTACGTTAGCCCCCATGCCAACGGCTACTTTGGCAGCATTCGTTCCTGCTACACCACCGCCGATGACTGTTACTTTCCCGCGTGATACTCCAGGAATTCCGCCTAGAAGGATTCCCCCGCCGCCATGGATTTTTTCCAGGAACTGAGCACCGATTTGAGTTGACATTTTACCGGCAACTTCACTCATTGGCGTTAACAACGGCAATGAGTTATTCGGAAGCTGTACAGTCTCATAAGCGATTCCGATAACTTTCGAATCCAGCATAGCTTTTGTCAATTCCGGTTCAGGAGCAAGGTGCAAGTAGGTGAACAGGATCATTCCTTCACGGAAATAGCCATATTCAGATGCTGTCGGCTCTTTCACCTTCATGATCATTTCCTGGTTCCATGCTTCTTCTGCTGTTGCAACAATGCTTGCTCCAGCAGAACTATAGTCTTCATCCGTAAAACCGGAACCAAGGCCCGCTCCAGCCTGAATAAATACTTCATGGCCATATAATGATAAATTGACAACACCTGACGGCGTCATCGCTACTCTGTTTTCGTTATTTTTCACTTCTGTTGGAACTCCAATACGCATAGTGAAACCCTCCAATGATATTTAATAGGAAATATAGATTAGAAATTTTATACTTCAAAGCAAATCCATTCTATCAGATATTATTAGACTTTGCCCAATTTTATTTAGCAATTTGAAAATCTTTTATTTTATCCCCTATTCCCGCGTATATTATTATGGATTAATATGTAATATTCCAATTATTTAACAAATTCTTCTTATACTAAAATAACTTTAATGTTTGCTTCATTGTTTCATACATATTATTGACACAGGTTATAAGCGTTTTTTTCAAGAAAAAGAAGGAGCTGGAACTACTTGTATCGAATTTCATAAATAGAACAGGAGGAATGTAATCATGACATTAAAATACGAACAAATTCTTGTGGCAGTTGATGGCTCGAAAGAAGCTGAATGGGCTTTCAAAAAATCAGTGGGCATCGCAACACGTAATAACGCAACTTTGAACCTGATCAATATTATTGATACTAGATCATTTGCAGCTATCGAAGCCTATGATCGTTCCATCGCTGACAGAGCGCAGAAATTCGCTGAAGACCTCTTGGCCGATTATAAGAAAGAAGCAATGGCCGCAGGCGTGGAGAACGTAAACATTGTAGTGGATTACGGTTCGCCTAAAACAATGATTTCACGGGACCTTGCTAAAAAAGTGCACGCGGACCTAATTATCTGCGGAGCTACTGGTTTAAATGCAGTTGAACGTTTCCTGATCGGTAGCGTATCCGAACATATTGTACGATCAGCGAGTTGCGACGTACTCGTAGTGCGCACTGACGATGCCCCGTCTGATTTACAAGGCAGAGCAGATCAGCCACAAAATCCAACAGCTTAATTAACGACCACGAAAAAAAACCTTTTCCAGTCATGGAAAAGGTTTTTTTTACGCCGATTATTCAGCAAGCTCATAACCGCAGGAAATGATGGCTGTCTCGGCCAGTACTATTAAAGAATCAAGATAAAAATCAGGAAGTTCCATTTCCTTTTTTACAATGGACAGTTCGGTGCAGCCCAATACTATCCGGTCGCATCCCTGCCTCTCCATATAGTTGACTATTTCATGCCATGTTTCTTTATCCGCATTTTTTCCCGCTTTAATATTATCGTAGATAATGGACATGACTTTTCCTTGGATTTCATCGCTTGGCAAAACAGGTTCCAGCCCATATTCAGTTGCTGCATGCTGATAGACCTTGGATGTTACGGTCCCGGTAGTGGCAAGAATACCCACTTTTCCCGCACCTTGTTGAAATGCCCGATTCATGGTCTCCCGAATCATATGGATAACGGGAACAGGCGAGCCTTGTTGAAGCTCATCATAAAAAGTGTGAGCTGTATTGCAGGGAATAATAATGATTTCCGCACCGATTGAAGATAATTTTTTCATATCCTCAATCATGACAGGTACAGGATTATTGTTGGAGTGCCCCATGATATAGGCAGTCCGATCAGGAATGCGCGTATTATTCGTAATAATGGAGTTTACATGATCCTGATCTTTTGCAGCCTTAGTTCGGCGTACGATCATTTCACCTATAAACATAGTCGCAAGCGGTCCTACCCCGCCAACGATGCCCAGTGTTTTTTTTTCCATAACTTATGACAGACCCTTATTATTAAAGTATTTTTTGTATTTACGATGGTAATTTAAATTATTCAATGACAATTTGATCCAGCGTTTAGTATTGAAATCTTTTTTATAAAACAAGGAATTTGTGACTTTTCCTTCTTTGATCAGCCGTTTGGCTTCATTTTTCAATACTTCATTCTGTGCGTATTTGAAAAGGACTTTTTTAGGTATGATCAGCCACAGGTGCTTGTCTTTGGCATAAACCAAATTCTGCGGTTTATTGAAGATATGATCATCCGCTACATATTTCATGAGATTGTGTCCGCTTGCAGTCACATAATAGCTGCTGCGTCCATTCCGCAGATTGATCTCAAATAATTTGTAAGTATCGTCACGTGCATCATATTTCATATCGAAGTTGGCAAAGCCGGTATAGCCTATGTCTTCCAAGAAAAAGCGTACTTTGTCCATCAGTTTTTGATCGAAAGTATTAATGATCGCAGCGTAACTGCCGATTCCCTCCGGTGAATGCTCTTCAAGAATCGGGTTGCCAAGCGCCATCAGTTTTACTTTCCCGTCTTTTCCGACATAAGCATTCAAAACCCGCATGAAGGAATCATCGCCGGGTACGAATTCCTGGATTGTCAGATTGTCTTTATAGGAAGAACTGTAGATAGCATTGAGAATTGCGTCTTTTTCTGCTTTATCATGTGCAACGAAGACTTTCTTTTTGCCTGGGAACGAACAATTCCAATATGCGACAGAATTTGACGCCTTTATGATAATCGGATACGAGAAATTCGGTGTGAATTCCTTGTAATTCTCATACGTGCAAAGGTCCGTACGTGGATAGCTAAATCCATATTGCTCGCATATATCATAGAAGTTCTCTTTTAGGACCAGACGATCCATCAGTTTTTCATCAATATATGGAACCGCAAAATAAGGCGTCAGCTTATCTCTGTTGCGAATGATTAGTTTCGCGTAATCATCTCCGCAAGCCAGCAGCAAAAGCTTTTTCCCTTTGAACTCCTGTGCGATATTCAGTACTGAAGGAAGAAACGTTTTTTCTTCGTTCAAGTTTTCAATTACCCGTAAATGCAGGATGTCACTATACTGGGTTGCAGAAAGATTGGACCTTCCCAAAACAAGCGGCTTAATGCCATATGCTTCGTAAAAAGAACGGGCCATTCCATAGGCGTTCATATCAGAACCTAGAAGCACCGGTAAAAATTCGGTTTCTTTCTTATTTGCAGTCAAGTTTATCAGCTCTCTTTTAATTTATTATAGTCCTAGTCTATCATATTCCAGGACACCTTCATTGTTTAGAGGCATTCCCTCTGTCACTTAAATATCCATCACAATCAGTAATTATAGCATTTTCAAACGGTTTAATAGAAACGCTAACTATGAATAAGGAAAAAATCCTGGTATAAAGCTTTATTAAACAGGAAAAAGGACGGATAAACTCCGTCCTTTTTCTATATCCTTTATAGCTTGATTGGAAACTTAAGTAATGAGACGTTCACATTCTCTTCACTTATTACAGTTTTCTGTTCAGTCCATTTCTTCCTTTAATTGAGCAATTTCATCTTCGAGCTGGCCAATCCTATGATGAATCTTATAAAAAATCGGGATATACGCAATTACCACTATGATCATCCATATCATGCAGACACACTCCTTTATCTTATAGGTTCAACAGATTTATTTTACAATTAGCACCGGCATATCGACCTTGTTTACTACTGCACGGCTGACACTGCCAAGCACCATTTCCTGCATTGGATTCAATCCTCTTTTCCCCATTATCAGAATGTCGAAATTCCGGTCATTCGCATACTCTGCTATAACGTGGGTAGGGACACCGTAGATCATTTCCACTTTGTGAAATACCATTTCTTTTTCAAGCAGTTCTATAATAGGCTGGATTTTCTTCTGCCGGGCCAGTTCAATTTCAGCTGAAGCATGGCGATGGATTTCCTCGTTGCCAGCCTCATTGTGATCAATGACATATATTATCGTTACTTCTGTCCCTTTCACCAAAGAAGCTAACTTTACCGCTTCTTTGGCAGCACGCAATGAATTTTCGGAGCCATCTGCTGCTATTAAAATCGATCGGTACATAGTTTCCACTCCTTCGAATGGTGATTATATGTTTTATCTCTTAATAAATAATTCTATAAAGCTGCGCTTATCCCTTTATTATAGGAATGGAAAACTGCAAAAAAATAAAAAAAGCGGACCTGGTGAGGTCCGCTTTTTTCATCTATTATGTTGTTTGAAGATCTTTAGACACCCATTTTACGTCTTGTGTTATTGACTTTCTTTGTTTGCTGGCTCTTCATCTTTTTTGTTTCCAAAGATGCGTTGCCGCTTCCTTTTTTACCGGAAGCCTGATTTTTCTTAGCTTCAAGCTGGCGCTTTACAGCTTCCTGCAAGCTAACTTTTTTTGGTGTTTCATTGGATTCACTCACGTGTCATCCCTCTTTTCAATTGGACTGATGCAATATTTCTGCTATTTACAGTATAGCATATTTCCACCATTTCATTCTTTATTTTCTTTAAACCAATTATTTACTTGTGTAAAAAATTTTGCCATTGAACCCTGCTTCGACATATTCGGAACTCTCGCCAACAACACTTCTTTCGGCGCTTTAACGCCTTCTTTTTTCTTCTGCAGCACGAGAATCCCTTTGGCATGCGAAGAATTTTTAAAGAGTGTCTCAGGCAATTCCATTACTGCCTGTATGTCTGCTGTCTTCTTCAAATAATTATGCAGCTGGCCTGCCATCGGTGATTCAAATAATGCTTTGGGTACGATAAAGAACAAATAACCGCCGTCTGCCGTGTGTTTCAGTGATTGCTCGATGAAAAGATGATGTGCATACGACATTCCTTCTTCAGCTTTCAGTTCATATGTTGCCGCATTTTCATCATTTGGATAATATCCAACCGGCAAATCAGACACCACTGCATCTACCGGATCTATCATCAATGGCTGCAATGCATCCTGCAAGTAAAGGGTGACCGGCTGCTGAACTAGATTCCCAGTATTGGATGCAAGCTTGATAAGGAGATCATCGATTTCCACTCCGGCCCCCACCAGTTTGCCATCCAAATAATTCATGACAGTGAAAATCAGGTTGCCAGTCCCGACAGCGGGATCTAAAATAGTCGCCTGGTCCTTCTTCACAAATAACTCTACAAGGTAACCTATCAGCAAACCAAGTGCATCAGGCGTCATCTGATGATGGGGCTGGATATGTTCTTTCATGCCTTTTAGAACCGCCAGCTGAATCGCTTTGCGAATATCTTCCTTGCCAGCTTCTTCCTCGGGTGCAATCAGACCGTCCAGCCATTTCTCCGTAGTAGTCAGCAAGCTTTCCAGATAGGAATTCTCCTGCTCCTTTTGAATTTCAGAAGTATGCTTATCGATAAAATTAAATACATTTTCCATTGCTGAATTCATTAGTTCTCCGTCCTCAATAAGGAAACCCACTCAAATGAGTGGGTTCCAAGTATTATTTTGTCAGTTCTTTTACGGCTTCGATCGCTTTATCATAATCCGGGTGATTCGTTCCCTCAGGAACATATTCTACATACGTCACTTTATCATTCTTGTCCACTACAAATATTGAACGGGCCAGCAACCGCAGTTCCTGCATTGTCACACCGAATGCTTCTCCAAATGAAAGATCACGGTGATCGGAAAGAATTGTTAAGTTTTTGATTTCGTTGACTTCAGCCCAGCGTTTTTGAGCGAAAGGTAAATCAGCAGTTATAAAATAAACTGTTACATCGTCTCCCAATGATGTGGCTTCCTCGCTGAAGCGTTTCGCCTGATCTGAACAAACGCTTGTATCCAAGGATGGTGATACGCTGAACAACCTTATCTTACCAGCTGTATCTTGTGCAGTTACGGGACTCAAGTCATTTGCTAGTACTGTGAAATCCGGGATTTCATCTCCAACTTTGACTTCTTTGTTTGGTAAGGTAACAGGGTTTTCCTTAAATGTAACTTGTACCATTCAAACGCCTCCCTTTCAGATTACTTTCATCATACTAAAAGGCGCTCTCTTCTTGCAACCCAGACCCATTATCCGGGACTTTTTGCATCATTTTCCGTTTTCGGTAGGATTGTTCATGCACCACTGTCGTATCAGCGAAGAAATCATGGACTCCTTGTTTCAGCGAGGTAAATCCAACGATGAAATAAAGCGGAAGAATGGTCACCGATATGAATCGGCCAATCCATTCCCGGAACAGCAAAGTTCCCCAATCGAGTGAATCTTTCTTCAAAGACACCACTTTGATGGCGAATATCATTTTACCGACTGTCTGGCTGAAGAACTTCGTCATTAATACGAAATATGTGTAGAACAGAAGAGCCGACAAAATCGCGAAAGGGGCGTACCAATTGGATGAATCAACTGAGAGCCCAATCAGGGCAAATATCGGTTTCAATAGAATGGAAGTGACACCCGAAATAACAAGGAGGTCAATCAGGTAAGCCCAGAAACGGATCCAGAAACCGGCAGGCTTGCGTTCATAGAACAACACTTCTTCATATTGTTTTTCTGCCGATTGAAGATTCCCGCCATCAACATGTGCCGGTTTTTCAGGATTAATATTGTCTGCCATAATTGTCCCTCCTTATTTATCACCATAAAGATACATCATACGTGGTGAACTGTATTCGGTCATCAGCTTCGTCAGCATCTGCGTTTCGATATCGTTTCCGAACAGCGATTGAACTTTCACGCTAAGTAATGATCCCCAGCTTTGGGATACTCCATATTTGAAAACTTGTGCATTCGCTAAATCAAAATCATTTCGCAATCCGGCAATTACATCTTCTTCATAGCCAAAGTCATCAGCAAGATTCGCTTCCACCGCCTGGCGCCCATTCATGATGCGTCCGTCAGCTACAGCGCGTACTTCCTCTTCCGGCATGTCACGGCCTTCAACGATGATATCCACGAAGCTTTGATAGGAATCGTCCAGCATTTCCTGCAGTAATTCACGTTCTTCTTCTGTCATGTCACGAGTAGGACTCATGATGTCTTTATATGGACCTGACTTGATCGTTACAAAATCAACGCCATACCGTTCAGCAAGTTCACCATAATTGACACTTTGCATAATGACACCGATTGAACCGGTCAACGTTTCTTTATTCACAAAAATCTTATCAGCTGGTGCAGCGATGTAATATCCACCTGAAGCTGCCATTGCTTCCATTGAAACATAGAACGGCTTGCCTGTTTCTTCCTGGATTTCTGTGATTTTGTCATGGATTTCTGCTGACTCCACAACACCGCCTCCTGGTGAATTGATCTTCAGCATAACTGCCTTGACACTGTCATCTTCTTTGATCTGTTCCAGCTGTCCCATGAAAAATTCATGATTGTAGCCGGCTGCGCCAAATAAAGGTGAAGCTTCTCCTGTATCCTGAATGGCCCCGTCAACTTCAAGAACAGCAATTCGTGAATTGGCACTGCCCTGTTCGACGACCGTTTCTTCTAATTGATTTGACTCCATCGCCATCAACTCATCGAAACTGCCGGCAAAATCACTCTGGAACATGGCGAACACCGAATTGACCAATAGCGATATCACAAGCACTGCTGCAGCAATAACCAGTGCGATCCACCTTTTCGTATTCATAAAAAAATTCCTCCTTTATTTCTCTTGTACAATATACGTTTCAACTAAGGAAATGTTTCATTGTTTTTTACTGTAGGCGATAGGTTGCGCCACTTTTTCACGCCGGATTTTTCTGGCTTCAGCCATTTTGGATGCTGTGAATAAAATCAGCGCCACCCAGATGAATGAAAAGGAAATCAAACTTGTCCGGTTGAATTCCTCACCGTACATCAATACACCGATTATAAGCATCATCGTAGGAGCGATATACTGCAGGAAGCCAATCATATACATCGGAATCAAAGGTGCTCCTGTGGCAAAAAGCACTAGTGGCAATGCTGTGACAGCTCCGCTCAAAATCAGCAATCCATCAGTTTCGATGTTCACAGTGGTAAAGGCCACTCTGTCGATAGCAAATAAGTAAATATAAAAGGCAGTCGCCACAGGCAGAACAAATAGGGTTTCCAGCGCCAGCCCCCGTAAAGCATTTAATTTGATCGTCTTTTTAATCAATCCATAAAAAGCGAAACTAAAAGCCATTCCTAATGCCATCCAAGGAAATGCGCCATAGGAAACTGTAAGTATTCCGACTCCGATCGCCGCCAGCACAAAGGCGACTTTAATGGCTGGCGTCAATTTTTCTTTCAGGAAAAAAACGCCCAACAGCATTGATACCAATGGATTGATGTAATATGCCATGCTCGTTTCAACAATCCGGTCATTGGTCACAGCGAATATGTAAAGGAACCAGTTCAGGGTTATTAAATACGATGCCAGCATCAATGTGAAAAATGCTTTCTTTGATTTCCATAAAGATTTAAGGTCGGCGAACAGCTTTTTATGGCCGCCAATTGCAAAAATAAAAGCCACAGTAACCCAGAAAGCCCAAAAAATTCGCGCTGCCAGGATTTCGTCACTTGGAACATGTCCAAGCTGCTTCCAGTAGATTGGAAGGACTCCCCACATCGCGTACGTCAGTATTGTATAAATAATCCCTTTTTTCTCATCAGCCATGTAGGTTAATCACCATCTTTATTTATTTTCAATATCGAAATATTATTCAATTATAGGCTTCAAGCTAAGCTAAGGCAATAATAAAAGCAGCCAAGAGTCGACCGAACTACCTTCGGCCAACTCTTGGCTGCTTTACAGTTTATTTATTCATTTCCTTTTGGCGCAGTTCGACACGGCGAATCTTCCCGGACGCGGTTTTCGGCAATTGTTCCAAAAACTCGACCGATCTTGGGTATTTGTAAGGAGCTGTCAATTCCTTGACATGGTCCTGCAATTCTTTCACCAGCTCTTCTGAAGGCTCAGACCCTTCAACCAGAACTACGAAAGCTTTTACTACAGTGCCGCGGATTTCATCCGGTGAACCGACTACAGCACATTCCTGTACTTTAGGATGTTTCACCAATGCGTCTTCAACTTCAAACGGCCCGATTGTATAGCCAGAAGAAATGATGATGTCATCTCCCCGTCCTTCAAACCAGAAATACCCGTCATCATCTTTGGAAGCTTTATCTCCTGTTACATAATAGTCGCCGCGGAATTGCATTTTTGTCCGCTCATCATCATTAAAATATCCTTTGAATAAGGCAGGAGTTTCAGCGTGGACCGCAATATCGCCAACTTCTCCTGTCCGGCAGGGATTCCCGAACTCGTCGATGATCTCAACTTTGTTGCCTGGTGTCGGCTTGCCCATGGAACCGATACGGATTTCCATCCCCTTCATTACGCCGACAAGCAATGTATTTTCAGTCTGTCCATAGCCGTCTCTTACTTCCAGTCCGAAATGCTCTTTAAAGACATTGATGACTTCCGCATTCAACGGCTCTCCTGCAGACACAGCGCTGTGAAGTGATGACAAATCGAAATCGGCAAGATTTTTCTGCTTCGCCATTAAGCGGTACTCTGTAGGTGTGCAGCAAAGGACATTGATTTTCTGTCTTTCAAGAATCTGCAAATATGTTTCAGGATCAAATTTACCATTATAGACGTATCCTGTAGCTCCGCTGCCCAATGTAGCAAGGAACGGGCTCCAGATCCATTTTTGCCAACCTGGGCTGGCAGTCGCCCACACAAGGTCGCCTTCTTTTGCGCCGAGCCAGTGCTCAGCAGAAGTCCGCAGATGCGCATAAGCCCAGCCATGGCTGTGAACCGCCCCTTTTGGATTACCGGTTGTACCGGAGGTGTAAGATAAAAATGCCATATCATCGTTTTGGGTTGCCGCTTTTTCATATTGGTCAGAAGCGTTTTCCATTTCTTCCGTTAAAGATGTCCAGGAACTGACGGAATTGCCGATGACAAATTTCACGATACGCCCCATTTCAGGCACTTCACTGAATTGGTCCATGAATGGTTCATAAGCCACAACGGCTTTTGCTCCGCTATGATTTAATCTGTAGGAAATATCCTTCGCACGGAGCATTTCTGAACTCGGAATAACAATCAGTCCAGCTTTTAAAGCTCCGATATATGTAATATAGGCTTCTATTAATCTTGGCACCATTACTAGTACCACATCACCTTTTTTGAGTCCTGCCTTCTCAAAACTATTAGCAGCTTTGTTGGCCGCTGCCATCAATTCATCATAGGTGACTTTTTTGGAGTCGCCTTTGTCGTTTTTCCAGACAAGTGCCATCTTCCCGCTTCCGTCCGCAAACTTTTGAATTTCATCCACCAGATTATAATCTCTTGGTGCCATCAATGTTTCACGATCCATGTTGAGACCCCCTTGAACGATTTACTTATACGTTTATTATTGTACCGCAATAATTTTATTATTCAAAATAATTCACCAAAAATAAAAGGATGCACGGGGCAGCCTTTAAAGAATATCTTCAAATTCATCTTTTTTCGGTCTAGGAAATTTAATGATTTCACGTTCATCGACCGCTTCCTGTATCAGTTCTTCGAAAGCGACAAACCCTTCATAATATTCCACTTTGTCGAGTTTTGGTTTTGTCTTGGGATTTGCCGGCGTGAAAATCGTACAGCAGTCTTCGTATGGTCTGATTGAAATATCATGTGTACCGATTTGCATGGCTGTGTCGATAATTTCCAGCTTATCTGTCGAGATCAATGGGCGTAATACGGGTGTATTCGTAACAGCATTGATTGCGTACAGGCTCTCGAGAGTTTGGCTCGCCACCTGACCCAGACTTTCACCGGTTATGATCGCTTTTGAATCTGTAGCTTCAAGTACTTTGTCTGCAACGCGCATCATCATGCGGCGGGTAGAAGTCATGGTGATATTGTCAGGCACTTGTTTATGGACTTCCTGCTGAAGCTTTGTAAACGGAATGATATGCAGATTAACGGAAGAGCCGAATTCACTTAGCTTTTCAGCCAAATCAAACACTTTTTCTTTCGCCCGGTCATTCGTGAATGGCGGGCTGAAGAAATGGATCAATTCCAATCGGACTCCTCTTTTCAGCATATGATAACCTGCAACCGGACTGTCGAGGCCTCCCGACAGCATAAGCAGCGCTTTACCGCCTGCTCCAATCGGCAAACCTCCTGCACCTTTGATCACTTCCGCCGTCATATAAGCCGCTTTGTCACGGATTTCCACTTTCAATTCAATATCTGGATTCTTCATTTGAACTGACAGTTCAGGATAAGCGCGAAGAACGGCAGAGCCGATTCCATGGAGAATTTCCGGTTTTTGAAGTTCGAAGTCTTTATTGGCACGCCTGACCGCAACTTTAAAACTTTTGTCTTGCAGCTCCATTTTACCTACCAGAGCAACCGCAGCTGTTTGCATTGCTTCAAGCGACAATTCTGTTTCAGTGACTGGACTGAATGATTGGATGCCGAATACTTTAGGCAATCTTGCAATCACTTTTTCCATATCTTCTTCGCTGTCTGAATTGATGAACATGCGGTCGCGTTCCGCTTTGATCTGCAATTTCCCAAGATCGCTGAAAGTATGATGAATATTATCCCGTAGCCGTCCAATGAACGAACTTCTGTTTTTGCCTTTTGTGGAGAGTTCGCCGTATCTGACGAGAATTTGATTTGTCTTCATTTATATTAAACTCCTTTAATAATCCGATGGACCTTTTTGAATGCTTGTTGAAAAATACTGATATCCTGCTGATTTGTAAACGCGCCAAAACTGATGCGTATGACACCATCCCGATAAGCAGCTGGAATTTCCAACGCTTCAATCACATGGCTCGTTTTTTTGTTTTTCGATGAACAGGCACTGGATGTAGAAACGATAACCGATTCATCCTGCAGTCCTGAAACCAAAATTTCCCCTTTAACGCCCTTCATGGCAACCGACAAAATGTGCGAAGCAGCATTTTCCGGACTGATGACCATAATATCATCAAATGTACTGAAAAACTCTCTCAAGCTTTTATTCCATTCTTTAAATAGTGGGTTCGGCTGAGCAATTCGCAATGCTTTTGCCGTTGCCGCGGCAAGGGGCACTGGCACAGTTCCGCTTCTATAGCCGGATTCCTGACCGCCGCCCAAGATGACCGCTTCTGGCTGAACATCGTTGAACGCCAGGATTCCGCTGCCTTTGAGTCCATGCAATTTATGGGCTGACAGGGTCAGCAGGTCTGGCATATTATCTTTGTCTAAAGGAATTTTCCCAATGCTTTGAACCGCATCTGTGTGGAGAAAAGTCCGTGTGCCTTCCAACAATTTTTTAATCTCAGCAATCGGATTTACAGCTCCTGTTTCGTTGTTGACATGCATCAGCGTTACGAGAATCGTATCGTTTCTGAGGGCATCCTTCAGTTCTTGCAAGTCGATATGTCCAGATTTATTGACGGAAAGTCTAGTGATTTCAAAGCCTCTGTATTCAAGTTCTTCCAATGATTTCAATACTGAGGCATGTTCGATGGCCGATGAAATGATATGGCGTCCGCGCTGCTCATAAGCTGCGGCTGTCCCGAGAATTGCCAGGTTATTCGATTCCGTGCCGCCTGAAGTGAAAACCACCTGATCCATATTTAAAATCTGCGCGATTTGTTTGCGCGCTGATTCGAGCAGATTTTCAGCGTCGTTCCCGATTTTATGAAGAGATGCAGGATTTCCAAAATAATGCTCGCTGGCTTTCATGAAGGTTTCCAAAACTTCTTGTTTAGGTTTAGTTGTTGCACTATTATCCAAATAAATCATAAGATTACCTCCGAAAAGAAAACCACCAGCATGGGAGCTGGTGGTTTTCTTTTTTTTGTTGGTACTGTAGTACAGAATTAAATAACGGGCGCGGTCGCTTTTCTTTGTCCAGACTCCCGCGGCCCAGCTCTTCGGGTCATAAGCCACTTTGTGTCTAGACTTTAGTGCCTAGCTCTTCGGGATATAAGTCAAACCAGCTGCGTGGCAAAGGACGCCACTTCACTGCTTCGTCTTATACCTTTCAGAGCTGAACAGGCACTTCCGCTTTTCGAGACTGTGCGGCTGAAAACACGCCGCTTCGCCAAATCGTCTTACGCTTGTCGGAGCTGAGCGGCCGTTTCCGCTTTTCTATCTATACTCTCCAAGCACTTTCCTTGCCAAGCACTTCAATCCGTTTCATGGATCCCGGCTCAAAGTTTTCAACGGCAGTCGCAGCTTCTTCCAGCGCCTTGGTATAGCGGAGCTGACGGAATGACTCCTCGGCTTCCATTAACTTCTGGTTCATCTGAGGATTTGTTTTACGGTAACGGTTTCCATACTGGATGATCCGTTCGATCAATTGAACATTTTCAACCATTTCAACCGCTTTTTCCTCGACTTCTTCAATGGACCGTTCAGCTTTCACCAAATAATTGTCCACTAACTTCATGTTCAGAGGAACTTCCTGCAGGCCTTGCATTGCTACAAACAGATTTTCTTCCGCTTCTTCAAGTCTGACATCCATTTCTTCGGGGATACCCGGGGTGTTGGCTTTATGTAGCATTCTGTCTGTTTCCTGCAATTTTCGTTTCAGCACTTCGAGTCTTGCACGGGCTTTATGCTCATCTGTACGAAGACTTTTCAGCGATTCAGAGAAAGTTCCCTGTGTTGAATCCAGGTTTTCAAGTTCCGTACGGATTTCACTCAATTCCTGCTGAAGGCTTGAATAGGCCGATTGGTCTTCATTTGTCCGGGATTCGAGCAAATCAAAACATTTCTGTAATTCTTCTAATGCTTCCAGACAGGTTTTTGGAATTTTAGCATCGTTTTCCGAGATTTTATAACTTTGCTGCACAACAGCACATTCATCGGACATTTCACGTGTTTCCAAAGTGACTTTTTCAAGTTTTTCAGCTGTGTCATTTTTATGCTGATCAACATAGTGTTTGGATTCAACTTCTTTTTCAAGAAGTTCGTAATAGGAATCCACTTTTTCTTTCATTTCCTCTACTGCGTTCTTCGGTTCTTCAATATTTAAATTGATCACCTGTTCTTTAGCAGTTTCGAGTTCAATTTCCATCGCATCCAGCTGTTTGGCAATTTCAAGATGCTCCAGATAATAGCTTTGAGATTCCATCTCGCGGATTCCGCTGCGAAGCTCATTAATATAAGAAGGGATTTTGGACTGGATATCCGCAAGCAATGGCGGAATGACTTCAATCAACCGGAAAATATTCTTGCCTTCGCCCGATAAGCTGATGACAATCTCACGCGCTTTTAAATAGTTCCCTTCAGCAGTCAATTGATCATATTCTTCGAATAATGGAGTGAAGGTTTCCAGCTTCTTCTCAAGTGGTACGGCAGCGGCGCCATATGAATGCTGGTGAGCCAGCAAGCTTTTTCTCGCTTGTCTGTACTGGTCTCTGAGAAGATCCATTTCACTGCGGTTCTTTTCATCACTGCCGATCAGTTCTTCCAGTTCAATGAGAATTTCATTCATCTGGCGGTCGACCTGATCGATTTTCTCTTCCGCTTTGTTCTCGGAAGCAGTCGCCTTCCCGAATTTAAAACGGTCGACAGCATCCTCCGCGTCAAAAAGCATACCGTCAATCTGCGGAATATGTACATCCATCACTTCTGTCCATGTAGCGCGCCAGCGTTCGAACATTTCCTCTGTCTGGCCGTTCATGTTGAGTTGTTTCACTTTTGTCAGTTCTTCCAATATCGGTTTATTTTGTATTTGCAGTTTTAATTGTTCCAAGCGTTCAATTTCCGCGTGATGCTTCTTTCGAAACATAAAGCCGACGATAATTACCGCTAATAGAATGATGACCGCAATGATGATATACTTCACCATAAGTCATATAGCCCCCTGTTCAAAATCACATTTCCAGCTCTATGTAATTAAAATATCTAGATTCTTCTATTTTAACATGTTATTTACGCTTGTGTTCGCGAAAATTAAATAAAACAGATAAAATTTTTCATTTTAATCGAAAGCAGGTCGATCCATGAAAAGAGATGCGCACATCCATTCCCCTTATTGCCCTCACGGCACCAAAGACGCTTTGGAAGCCTATGTCGAGAAGGCGCTTGCTTCAGGATTTACGGATATCAGTTTTACGGAACACGCTCCCCTCCCCTCTTCTTTTGAAGACACGACTCCCGACAAGGACAGCGGGATGGATTTGAAAACATTATCCTCTTATCTGGAAGCTGTACACAAAGTGAAAGACCTTTATAAAAAAGATATCAAAATACGCACTGGACTTGAAGTCGATTTCATCCAAGGCTACGAAAATGAAACCCGCCTTTTCCTCGATGAATTCGGTCCGATGCTGGACGATTCGATTCTGTCGGTCCATTTCCTGAAAGTGGACAAGAAATACATTTGCATTGATTTCAGTAAAGGTGTATTTATGGAAGCCGCTCAAATTGCGGGCACAACTTCAGATTTATATGATTTGTACTACGATGCAGTGGAATTATCGATTTCAGCCGATTTAGGGCTATACAAGCCGACTCGAATCGGACACCCGACATTGATACACAAATTCCAGCTTGATCATGGTGAAAAAATAGACGACAGCAATCGCATAAAACAATTGTTCCGGTTTATCGCGTCAGCGGGATACGAAATCGATTTGAACAGCGCCGGCTTCTCAAAACCAGGCTGCCAGGAATCCTATCCGCCTCAGATTTATCTTCCTTATGCGGAATCATTGGGAATTCCATTGGTCTACGGTTCTGATGCACATAGTGTTGCAGGCTTGCATAAGCATCACGAAAAACTCTATAATAAATCCACCATAAAATGAAATGAGGGTTTCCATGTTCACTCAAACAGATTACAGCGGAACACGCACTGAACAATATTCAATGCTCGGCAAACAATTGGATGCACTGCTTACTGGCGAAACAAACAGAATCGCCAATCTAAGCAACGCTGCCGCTCTTCTCAACCAATTCCTCGAACGCATCAATTGGGCAGGCTTCTATCTTATGGAAGAAGGCGAACTGGTTCTTGGACCATTCCAGGGTCTTCCAGCATGTGTCCGCATTCAAGTTGGACGCGGTGTCTGTGGCACAGCGGTATCTGAGAAGAAAACGATGCTGGTCGAAGATGTCCACCAATTCCCAGGCCACATCGCCTGCGATGCTGCATCACGTTCTGAAATTGTCATTCCGCTGATTAAAGACGGTGAAGTATTCGGTGTACTTGATATCGACAGTCCAGAACTCAGCCGCTTTACAGAAGAAGACCAGGAAGGCCTTGAAGCTTTCACCGAGATTCTGATTAGTCATTTATAAAATAAAAGCCGGAAATTCCAATTGGAATTTCCGGCTTTTTCTATTTAGTGACTGATTCGATGTGACTCGCAGAAATTGTGCTGATAATCTTTTCACGCGGCACCGCCAGCCATTTCTCCACCTGATTGATTACTGCCGGTTTGGCATAATAATACCCCTGCACCTCCTGGCAAATCAGCTGATGAAGGAAATTGCTTTCTTCCAGCCGTTCGATTCCTTCCGCTAAACATGTCAATTGGAAGCGGTCGGCCATCGAAGCGATCGTCGTCACGATTCGCTGGCTGTTTTGATTGCTGTCGACATTTTCAATAAAATCGCGTGGAACTTTGATTTTATCAACTTGAACTTTGGCCAGAATGCCGAATGACGAGTAACCTGTGCCAAAGTCGTCAATCGCAATGCGGATGCCCTTCGCTCGGAGCGCATCAATTTTAGCCAGATCTTCCGGCCGGTTCTCGAATAAGGACCGCTCCGTCAGTTCAATCTCCAGCCGGTCCGGCTGAAAGCCGATCTTTTTCAGGATTTGCAGCACTTCTTCGACAAATCCTTCCTGGCGAATTTGTATAAATGATACGTTTACTGCCAACTTCAATGGACGGCCGATGGAATCAGATAGCATTTGAACTTCCCAGCATGCTTTTTCAAGAATCCATTTGCCCAGCGGCACGATGAAACCATTCTTTTCTGCAATTTCGATGAATACTCCTGGAGAAATCATGCCCATTTGAGGATGATCCCAACGGATGAGCGCTTCCACTCCAACAATCTGATTGGTTTTCAATTCAATTTGAGGCTGATACACTACATGAAATTCTGAATCCAGATTCGCCTGATACAGAGCTTCTGAGATCTGCACCTGATTCATCGTGCTCCTTTTTAACTTGTCTGATGAAAACACGATTTGGTTTATGCCATCCAGTTTTGCCTGGTCAAGCGCAAATTGAGCATGGCGCATCAATTCGTCGCTTGAATCCCCATCAGGGCCTGACAATGCAGCACCTATATTGAAATTCAATTGATAATCGTGGCCAAACAAATCATACGGAGCAGTTAAATATCGCAGAATTTCTTTCAGATTCGAATCCAATTCGGCAGTTTCGAAATTTGAAGTTGCGCCAAGAAAAGTGCTCCCTTCTCCTTTCGCCAAATACGTTCCGTCAGTCATTTTTGCTTCAAGACGCTGTTTGACCATCAGCAGCAATTCATCCGTCCGTTGATGGCCTAGAACATCATAAACGGACTGGAATTGATTCAGTTCCAATTTCCAAAGTAAAAGCTGTGATTCTTTAAGTTCATGGTCAACATATAAATTAAAGTCAAAACGATTCGGGATTTTCAAGAACGGATCGAGATAAGCAGTTTCTTCTGCTTTGTGGATGTAGTGATACAACAGTTTTTCTTTATCTTTTATAGAATAAAGAGCAATCAGGCCAATGATTCCAGCAATCGAAAACAAAATCATCCGGATAATATGATCTTCGATCCCCAGTAAGACGGTTAATTGCTTGGGCGCTGTCATCATTAAAATACCTAATCCCACCATTGAAGAAACAAATGAATAAAGCAACATCCTGCGACTTTGCAGTGCCATCGCCATCAATAAATAGAGAAAGGTCAGAGACCATATGGTGGTCGCGGCATCTTCTATAAAATACAAAAGGATCAGCGGGAACAGCATATAATTCAGCAAATAAACATGGGGCCGCACTTTTTCGCTTCCCTGCTGCTTATTAACCCATAGCGATAAAATCCCCAGAATAATCATTCCTAGTGGAACGGGATATTCCAGAAAAGTGGTTTCCTGCGGATCCAGCAGCATGTATAAACCAAAAATCAATCCACCCGCTAAATTCCCCCATCCAATCGCGTCTCCGATACGGCTCGTGAATTTAGACTTCAAACTCTCTGTTTCACTTATGTAATTCTCATTAATCCTATGTAATGTCATGTATTTAACCTCATCCAGTGGATTTCTATTTTTTTGCAGATGCATTCATTGTGTTATCGGCAAAACATCACATTTCTTTACCATTTCTTAAGTATTTCCATTTTTCAGGTTCAAACCGATTAATTTAGTATAGTTAATATAGCACATTCTTCTTCTTAATCAACATCTCCTTTACAAATTTCATCAGTCTTTCAAGGGTAGATCAAACTGCTTTCTATCAAATAAACAGCAAAAAGCCAAAGGAGCAAATAGGAAGCTCCCTTGGCTTTATTTCATCTTCATTATGGTCTTGCCTCATACGGTCCGCTTTCTTAAATCTCTTGCAGCTTCGCTTCTGGAGCGACTTTTTCAAATGCTCCGCTTAAATCAGCGATGATATCATCGCTGGCTTCCAAGCCGATTGACAGCCGCAGCAAGGAATCCGATATGCCCATTGCTTCCCTCGCAGCTTCCGGTACTACGGCATGTGTCATCGAAGCCGGATGCTGAATCAACGTTTCTGCATCACCAAGGCTGACAGCAATTTTAATAAGTTCCAGAGCGTTCATGAATTTTTTCGCTTCCTTTTTACCTCCGTCCAACTCAAACGAAATCAAGCCTCCACCTTTTTTCATCTGCTTCCGTGCCAATTCATATTGAGGATGGCTCGCGTCGGTTGGGTAATAGATTTTACTTACCCCAGGCTGCTGCTGTAAGAATGCAAGAACTTTTTCTGCATTGGAAATATGGCGGTCCATTCGGACATGCAGTGTCTTAAGCCCTCTCAATAGAAGCCACGCGTCAAACGGCGACATGATTCCACCGACATCTTTTTGGACAGTCATACGAAGATGCTGCATTTCTTCTCCGTCTTTGCCCACGAGAATACCTCCGATGACATCCCCATGGCCATTGAGGTATTTGGTTGCGCTATGTAGCACAAAGTCAGCGCCCATTTCAAGCGGATTTTGCAAATAAGGTGAACAGAAAGTATTATCCACTACCACACGCAGACCGTGTTTCTTCGCGACTTTTATAGCCGCTTCCAGATTCACAAGTTCCATAGTGGGATTGATCGGCGTTTCCACATAGATGCAAACCGTCTCAGGTTTGACAGCTGCTTCAATTTCTTCTTCTGTAGTCATTGAAACCAGGTCGTGTGTGATACCGTATTTTTCTTCCATTATTTCAAGCAGCCCAAATGTGCAGCCATAGATCCCCCGTGAGCAAAGGACATGGTCATTGGCTTTCGTCAGATAAATAAGAATCGCACTTACCGATGCCATGCCGGAACCAAACGCCAGCGCCCCTTCGCCGTGTTCGATTTCAGCCATACGTTCTTCCAGCACCCGAACTGTTGGATTTCCCAGCCGCGAATAAATATTGCCTTCGGTATTGCCAGCGAAACGATTTTCCCCTTCTTCCGCTGTGGCAAATGAAAATGTTGAAGTCTGATAAAGCGGTGTTGCTAAACTATCGTGATGTTTCGAGCTGTCATACCCCTTGTGAATTACAGCAGTTTCCATACTCATTTTTGATTTCTCCATTTTTTACACCCCTTATGCATAAATAGAAAGCGCTTACATTATTCAATTATATTCTAACGTGAAATCCAAGAAAAGGAAAGCCGGCATTCTTATATGTTTATTTAACAATTGACTTTGATTATGGAAATCGGTTATACTATGCTTTGTGTAAAATAATCGCAGCAGTTGTATGTGCCTGCTTGTCCATTTTATTCCTTATAGGAAAACAAAGGTTTCTAACGAGGCCTGTGTCCAGACTATAGAGGTGTATCGCGTAACTCTTGGCTGCTGAGCGAAGGTACAGGACTATAAAATGGCTTGCAGCATGAATGCATCTGGTTTTTATTTTACTCTAAAAACCAACAACAGAGGAGGAGACTTATATGTCTCGTTATACAGGTCCAGCATGGAAACTGTCCCGCCGTTTGGGTATTTCCCTTTCAGGCACAGGTAAAGAATTAGAAAAACGCCCTTACGCACCAGGTCAACACGGTGCTAACCAACGCAGAAAAGTTTCTGAGTATGGTTTGCAATTGCAAGAAAAACAAAAATTGCGCTTCATGTTCGGTGTAACTGAACGCCAATTTAAAACGCTATTCAACAAATCTGGCAAAATGCCAGGTAAACACGGTGAAAACTTCATGATCTTGCTTGAAGCTCGCCTTGATAACGTTGTTTACCGTTTAGGTCTTGCGCGCACTCGCCGCCAAGCTCGCCAATTAGTAAACCACGGACACATTCTTGTTGATGGCAAACGCCTTGACATCCCGTCATACAGCGTGAAACCAGGACAAACAATCGCTTTCCGTGAAAAATCAAACAACCTTGACATCGTCAACGAAGCAATCGAAGTGAACAGCTTTGTTCCTGAGTACGTTTCAATCGACGCTGACAAAAAAGAAGGTACATTTGTACGCTACCCAGAACGCAGCGAATTGTCTGCTGAAATCAACGAGCAATTGATCGTTGAGTACTACTCACGTTAATCTTTCGATTTCAAACCCCGAACCGGACCTCCGGTTTGGGGTTTTTCTGTTCCATTCAGCCATTCTGACTTTATGATAAACTGGAGAAAACGGAGGTGCAGCAATGAGACTGATATCAATATGTCCAAGCAATACAGAATTGCTGGCTTTTTTGGGCGCAGAAAAAATGCTGGTCGGCATCGATGATTACTCGGATTGGCCAGAATCTGTCACCCACTTGCCGAGACTTGGGCCGGACCTGTCCATCCACATGGATGAACTTGAAAAACTCGAACCTGATTTGGTGCTGGCATCATTAAGCGTTCCTGGCATGGAGAAAAACGTAGAAGAATTGAAAAAGAGGAAAATTCCTCATATCATTTTGGATCCTCAAAGCCTTGAGGACATCGGACAGGATTTACTGACAGTGGGAGAAGCCTGCGGAATTGACGCCCTTTCCGCTTATGCGGCGTATACTTCAACCATTGAAGAAATAAAATCACGTTCTGCTGCTGTCGAAACCCGCCCGTCACTATACTGGGAATGGTGGCCAAAACCAATATTTACTCCCGGAAAGGTGAACTGGCTGACAGAAATCAGTGAAATTACAGGAGGCCGCAATCTATTCGACGACAAAGACCTAGCGAATGTCCAAACTCACTGGGAGGATGTCCATACCCGCGACCCCGATTATATCCTGCTCGCTTGGGTTGGGATTATGACAGATAAAGTTAAGCCGGAGCTGGTCCGCAAAAGACCAGGCTATCAAGACATGAAGGCATCCGGAAATATCCATGTCATGGAAGAGGAACTTTATTGCCGTCCTTCCCCCCGCTTGCTGCAAGGTGCAATCAAGCTAGGCAAGCTGATTCATCCGGAATCATTTGAATCGATGGAAGTTCCGCCATTCTTGCAGCGCGGATAACTCAACGGCCCCTGTATTTTTGATATTCCTTCTATATAATACAAAAAAGCAACGCCACCAAATCGGTGGCGTTGCTTTATAATTGGAATCCGTATTTTAAAGATCTCGTGAACCTCTTATTCCGCCAGTTCGACGTTCATCACCGATTACCGGGTCGTTGTCCGTAAAACGGTCACGATCATTATGATCCGGAATGTCTACGGTGTCATCTTCCACCAGCACAAGAATTTCCCCTTCGTTAAAGCGGTTTTCATAATCTTTCGCTTCATCTTCAGGAATACCCATACCGATCAATGCACCTGCAAGTCCACCAATACCCGCACCTGCTGCGGCACCGGTTAAACCAGCCACAATAGGACCTGCGGCTACAATTGGCCCGATCCCTGGAATCGCAAGTGCGCCCAGTCCGGCAAGTACACCGCCAAGACCACCAAGTGCTCCACCGGTTACTGCCCCCGTTGCGGCGCCTTCACCGGCATGTGTGCCTGTTTCTTCTGTTACATTTCGGGTTTCTTCTTCATTTTTACCAAGGACAGATATATCTTCAGATCGATGCCCTCTTCTTTTTAAATCCTCGATTGCTTCAATTGCTTGTTTTTCTGAACTATAAGATCCGACTACTCTTGACATTATTACGCCTACTTAGATTTGTAAGTCAATAGAAAATCTCTCACATTTCAAAGTTACCCTTTGAACTAAGTGTTAAACATCACTGACTTTAAACCCCTGCAGCACAATGTTTCAGGAGAAGAAGAATTCGTTGTGAAAAACTGATTAAGCTTTGAATTGCACCATGTGATATTTCTTTTTGCCTCGGCGAATAATGGCAAACGCATCCTCAAGACGGTCTTTTTCGTCTATGACATACTCAAGTTCCGTCACTTTTTCACCGTTGACCGAAATGGCTCCGTTTGTAATATCTTCCCTTGCCTGCCGCTTCGAAGGAGAAATACCTGCTTCCACAATAAGATCGACTATGGACTTCGGTTCCCGTTCCATTTCAATAGAAGGAACATCTTTAAAGGCAGCTTTCATCTCACTTGCGGATAATGCTTTCAAATCTCCGCTGAATAATGCTTTCGTTATGCGCTGGGCATCTTCCAAAGCAGCTTCTCCGTGTATTAATTTCGTCATTTCCTCAGCCAGCACTTTCTGAGCTTTACGCAGATGTGCTTCTGTTTCAACCGAAGACTCCAGCGCTTCGATGTCTTCACGGCTGATGAACGTAAAGATTTTAAGGTATTTAATTACGTCCGCATCGGAGGTGTTGATCCAGAACTGGTAAAACTCATAAGGAGATGTTTTCTTCGCATCCAGCCAGACAGATCCACCCGCAGATTTTCCGAATTTCGTGCCATCCGCTTTTGTTACCAGCGGAATTGTTATGCCGAAAGCTTTAGTTTCCTCCTCATGGGTCTTGCGGATAACTTCCAATCCAGAAGTGATATTCCCCCATTGGTCTGACCCGCCGATTTGAACTCGGCAATTGTAATTATCATATAAATGATTAAAATCGATAGCCTGGATTAATGTGTAGGAAAACTCCGTAAACGAAATACCTGTCTCCAGGCGTGACGCCACTGAATCCTTGGCAAGCATGTAATTGACTGAAATCAATTTTCCGAAATCACGCAGGAATTCGATGACGCTCATTTCACCAATCCAGTCACGGTTGTTGACCATTTTAGCACCATTTTCAGTCTGGAAATCAAAGATTTGCTGCATTTGGACTTTGATGCCCTCAACGTTCCGGTCGATTTGGTCCGTAGTCTGCAATTGGCGTTCTTCATTGCGGCCCGATGGGTCACCGATCATACCTGTTGCTCCGCCGACCAATAATATCGGTTTGTGGCCGTGCAACTGGAAACGGCGCAAAGTTAAAAGAGGTACAATGTGGCCGATGTGCATACTGTCTGCTGTCGGATCCACCCCACAATATAGTGAAATCTTTTCATTTTCCAGCACATCAGCCAGCCCTTCTTCGTCTGTCTGCTGGTACAATAAACCTCTCCATTTAAGATCTTCTAATAATTCATTCGACATTCCGATTCCTCCTCAGGTACAATTACTTTATTACTATGGATAGCAGGATGAATTCCCCAAAAACAAATTTGGATATGATGGATTTTTTGCACCATATAAAAAAGCCCCTGCATGTCAGACATGCAGGGACGCAATTGCGCGGTACCACCCAGCTTGAAGGAAATGAATCCTTCCACCTCTTTTGTGCCAACCGGGACACAGCCGAAAACTCCAAACCTGTAATTCAGATTCTGCATTTTTACCGGTTTGCAGCAACCACCGGCTCTCTTGAAAAAATAACAGATCCTACTTCGGATTCTTCATCGTTTTAATATTAAAATATACTAACAGTCTACGTTATTATGATAGATTGTCAATAACTTAGTCGACAATATAAGAATATGCTATAATATAAAAAGATTTTAGGGGGTAGATAATGTGCGCGAACGATTAAAATACTGGCAGCAGAAATCCGAAGACACATACCATAAATGGAGTTCGACAAAATGGGCGAAAGGCTTGAATATCACGTCAGGGGTTTTATGGAATCTCGCAATCCTGATGGCCATCATCCTTGTTGTCGGCGGTGTTTTTGCCGCATCTGTTGGAGCGGGATATTTCGCTTCTCTGGTCGACGAAGAACAGCTTCGCACTGAAAGCGAAATGCGCGGAGAAGTTTACGCTTATGAGGAAACTTCGGAAATATTCTTTGCAGACGATCAGTACTTAGGCAAACTGAGAACCGATCTTGAACGTGAAGAGACAAAACTCGATGAAGTTTCTGAGTATGCCATCAATGCTGTTTTGGCTACGGAAGATGAATATTTCGAAGAGCACGAGGGTATTGTGCCCAAAGCGATTTTCCGTGGGCTGTTCCAGGATGTTTCGAATGCCGACAGCCAGACTGGTGGTTCAACGCTGACTCAGCAACTGATCAAAAACCAGATTTTGACAAACGAGGTTTCCTATGAACGTAAAGCCAAAGAGATTCTTTTGGCAATGCGTCTCGAGAAATTCATGACCAAAGAAGAGATTTTAGAAGCTTACCTGAACATCATTCCTTATGGAAGAAACTCAGCGGGAACCAATATTGCAGGAATTGAAACTGCTGCCAACGGAATTTTTAATGTGGAAGCAAGCGAATTGAATCTGCCACAGGCAGCTTTCATCGCCGGAATCCCGAAAGCTCCATTCCGCTATACACCATACTCTTCAGGCGGAGGGGTCAAAGAACCCGAGTATTTGGAATTTGGCATCGACCGAATGAAAACTGTTCTTTTCCGTATGCTTGAAACCGAATATATTACTGAAGAAGAATACAATGAAGCACTTGCCTACGATATTACACAAGATTTCAGAACGGATGAAACCCGTTCATACGAAAGATATCCACACATTACGACTGAAGTTGAAAAGCGGGCTACCCGTATAGTCATGGATATTCTGGCTGAAGAGGCTGGAATTGATCCAGCAACACTGGAAGAAAACGATAAGTTATTCGAAGAATATGAGATATTGGCTGACCGGGCCGTCCGCTCAAGGGGATACCGGATCCATTCAAGTATCAGCAAAGATCTTTATGAAGCTCAACAAATAGCCAAAGATTCATACGAAGCTTACGGCCCCACTTTGACGAAGACAATCGTCAATGCTGAAGGCCAGGAAGAAGAAGTCCCGATGCCGGTCCAGGTCGGCTCGACGACTATTGAAAATGACACAGGCCGAATTTTAAGTTTTGTCGGAGGCCGTGACCATGAAATCTCTAATTTCAACTATGCTTCTCAGGCAAACCGTTCAATAGGTTCTACAGCTAAACCGTTGCTGGTCTATGCTCCAGCCATTGAGTACGGTAAAATAGGTGCCGGCAGCCCAGTGGTCGATGTGAAATTTGAAATAATCGATAATGATGGCACACCTTGGGGACCAAGCAACTTTATCGCAACAAGCGAACAAGGCATCATGCCGGCGCGTGATGCGTTAGCGCAGTCCCAAAACTTACCGGCAGTTCGACTTTTTGCACAGATCCAAAACCAGATGCCGATCGATTATTTGATGAATAACGGCTTAAGCGCTGTTGATGAATCGGATAACGGAAATGTCACTGCCGCTCTCGGAGCGGGAGTTGAAGCAACAACTGAAGAACTTGCCAATGCTTATGCAACATTTGCAAATGGCGGAACTTTTGCCAAAGCATCCATGATTGACCGTATTGAAGATGCAGAAGGAAATATTGTCTACGAACATAAAGTGGAAACGAAAGAAGTTTATACACCACAAACTTCATATATCATCACGGATATGATGCGAGACGTATTTGACGGTGCTCGAGGTACAGCTAACCGTGCAAATAATCTATTGAAATTCAGTTCTGATTTCGCCGGCAAGACCGGTACTTCACAGGAAACACGTGATGTCTGGCTCGTAGGCTATAATCCGAATGTCACAATGAGCGTATGGCTTGGCTATGACCAGGAGAGAAACTCCCTGGATATCATGCGCAACAGCAATTTGCAGCCTTCGACACGCGTAAACCAGGTATGGGCGTCCTTAATGAATGCTTCCTATGATGTTAATCCTGAATTCTTTGGAACACAGGAAACGTTTAAAGCACCTGAAGGCGTTGTAAGCCGTTCATTCTGCGGCATTTCAGGACTTGCCCCAAGTGATGGCTGTTCTGGCGCACTTGTCCGTTCTGATCTGTTCAACGCAAATGTAATGGTACCAAGCAAAGCGGATGACAGCCTGACAACCGGTAAATATACAACGATTGACGGCAAACGCTACGCTGCTCTTTCATCAACCCCTGCAGAATTCACTTCAGGTGGCGGTGTTGGAGTCTCCGAAGACTTTATCGACCGGATTCTTGCTCCTTTCGGCGGAGATGCAAGCAAGCTGTTCCCTGCTGATTCACGATTCTCAAATGTTGTTTCATCAACAAGCTTTGATGCAGATGACGCAGCACCGGCAGGAGTTCAAGCAACTCTTGATGGCCGATCGCTCAGCTGGAGTGATTCTTCTTCAAATGATGTCATCGGCTATCGGGTCTACAGAAATACTGGCGGTGCAAATTCGAAAGTCGCTACAATTTCTGAAGCCGTTAGCAATTCATTCACAGTTCCAGGTCCTGGCAGCTATTATGTAGTCGCCGTTGATATCACCGGCAGAGAGTCTTCCAACTCCAACGCCGTATCGATTGATGCGCCTGAACCTGCTGAGGAGGAACCAAGCGATACACCAGCTCCACCGCCTTCGGCTCCTCCTGCCACTGAGCCGGATGAGCCTGAAGAACCGGATGAGCCAGCCGATCCACCAGCAGAACCCGAGGAACCTGAGGAACCGGAAGAACCCCTGGAGCCGACAGATCCACCGGACGAACCGGTTGATCCTCCTGTTGAACCAGAGGAGCCCGAAGATACAGAAGATGCAGCATAATAAACTTAGAGCAGTGCCACTTATAAAATGGCACTGCTCTTTTTAACCAAATAAAAAACGCAGCGGACATGACTCCGCTGCGTTTTTTCTATTTCAAATCCATTCTTAATCTTCCATTGTCGATAAATCGCCTGTCGGCAAATCAAGCTCCCAAGCTTTGAGGACCCGGCGCATGATCTTACCGCTTCTCGTTTTAGGAAGCTTGTCCTTGAATTCGATTTCTCGTGGCGCTGCATGGGCAGCCAGCCCTTTTTTCACAAACTGCTGGATGTCCTGGATGAGTTCTTCTGAGGGTTCATAACCTTCAACTAGAGCAACAAACGCTTTGATGATTTCACCTCGGACAGGATCCGGTTTTCCGATAACGCCTGCTTCCGCTACAGCTGGATGTTCCAAAAGTTTACTTTCAACTTCAAATGGGCCAACACGTTCGCCTGAAGTCATGATGACATCATCAACACGCCCCTGGAACCAGTAATAACCTTCTTCATCTTTATAAGCGGAATCTCCTGAAACATACCACTTATCTTTAAGGAAGTAGGAATCATATTTCTCAGGATTGTTCCAAATTTGGCGCATCATGGACGGCCAGCCTTTTTCAATCGCCAGATTGCCCATCTGATTCGCCGGCAATTCGTTCCCTTGGTCATCAACGATGGCAACTTTGATGCCAGGAACCGGTTTACCCATGGAGCCTGGTTTGATCGCTAGCGCGGGATAATTGCAGATCACCTGAGCACCGGTTTCCGTCATCCACCATGTGTCATGGATGCGGCGTTCGAATACTTGTGCGCCCCACCTTATTACTTCAGGGTTTAAAGGTTCACCCACGGACAATACATGGCGCAATGTCGATAGATTGTATTCTTTAACCAGCGCATCTCCTGCTCCCATCAGCATGCGGAAAGCCGTAGGTGCACTGTACCAGACAGTCACCCCGTAATCTTCAATGGCCTGGTACCAGCCTTCCGGAGAAAAACGTCCGCCGATTATTACTGTTGTCGTTCCGTTCAACCACGGTGCGAATACGCCATAGGAAGTTCCTGTAACCCAACCCGGGTCGGCTGTGCACCAATAAATATCCTGTTCGTTAAAATCCAGAACCCATTTAGCAGTCTGGAGATGCTGCACCATTGCATACTGTGCATGCAAAACCCCTTTAGGCTTGCCAGTGGAGCCTGAAGTGTAATGCAGAACAAGCCCGTCTTCCTTATCCAGCCACTCTACCTCGAATTGATCTGAGCACTTTGGCAAATGTTTCATGACATCCACTGTATGATTGTTTTCTTCAATATCTTCTCCAACAAGGAAAATTGTTTTTAAGTTTGGCAATTTGTCGAACGGCACGCGCGAAACAAGTTCTGGCGTCGTAATGATCGATTTCGCATCACTATCATCCAGTCTGTCGTAGATCGCGCCTTCCATAAACGCTTCAAAAAGCGGCCCAACAATCAAGCCCATTTTCAGAGCGCCAAACATTGTAAAGTATAGTTCAGGCGAACGCGGCATGAAGATGAACAAACGATCCCCTTTTTCCAGATCCGAATGAGATTTCAACATATTCGCTGCACGGTTGGTCATTCGTTTCATTTCGTAAAACGTATAAGATTCATTTCTGTGCTGGTCTTTATAATAAAGTGCAACCTTATTCTTTCTGTCGGAAGCAGCATGACGGTCAATAGCTTCATGCGCCATATTTACTTTCCCGGTTTCATACCAGCTGAATTCTTTCTCGGCTTCTTTCCAGTCAAAACCAGAAGCGATTTCTTCATAATTATGTAGGTTAAAATTTCCAGATGTTGCAGGCAAAGCTTCCACTTTCATCCAAATCATCCTTTCTATTCTTATCTCTTTTTCATTCTACATCAGCCCAAGTGAATATTGCCAACTTTTTTAACTATTTAAAAAATAGAGAGCGCTTTCAAAGTGATTAGCCAAGCCCTCTTCCTTTCATGTATAATGAAGCTAATTGCAAACTTACAGGCGGTGAAATGATGGAACATAAGAAAACCTATAACGCGATGGAATTGAAAACGAAACACGGAAGAATCATTGTGGAAGGACCGGTTCCTTCGAACGAACTGAAATCTTTGGATTTCCACGAAGATTTGATCGCTTTCCGACCGGCCAAACAACAGCACGAGGCAGTAATAGGGATTGCTGATTTGCCGGAAGGCCGCATACTCATTGCCCGTGACAATAACACCATTGTCGGCTATGTCACTTTCCTATACCCCGATCCGCTCGAACGTTGGTCAGAGGGAAATATGGAAAATCTGATTGAACTCGGCGCTATAGAAGTGATTCCTAAATTCAGAGGCAGCGGCGTCGGCAAAGCTTTACTGAAGACTTCAATGATGGATGATGCTTTTGAAGATTTCATTGTTATCACTACAGAATATTATTGGCATTGGGATTTGAAAGGAACAGGCCTTAATGTCTGGGAATACCGCAAAATCATGGAAAAAATGATGCAGGCTGGCGGTCTTGAATACTATGCGACGGATGAACCTGAAATCAGCTCCCACCCCGCTAATTGCCTGATGGCGAAAATCGGCAAACGGGTAGACCGTGAATCTGTTCAAAAGTTCGATCAATTACGTTTCAAACACAGATATATGTATTAAACATTAAGGGGTGTTGATAATGCTATTGGAAGAAATAATGAAGACGGAAGTCCATTCGCTAAATCCAGGTCAGACTGTACAGAATGTCATCGATTTATTTGAAAAAGAAAGAATTCGCCATGCGCCGGTCGTTGAGGATGGAAAAGTTGTCGGCGTCGTATCCGATCGCGATTTGAAAGACGCCCTTCCTTCCCGCTTTACCATATCACCAAAAGGAGAACCCTACGAGAAGACTGTCAGGGAAATCATGACGCCAGATCCTGTAATAGCCCATCCGATGGATTCGGTGGAAGAAATTGCAATGGTCTTTTATGAACAGCAAATTGGCTGCTTGCCCGTGGTTAGCGGCGGTAAACTGGCTGGATTCATCACTGAAACCGATCTGCTGTATACTTTCATCGAATTGACCGGCACACATCAGCCGGGATCTCAAATAGAAATCCGCGTCAAAGATCGTTCCGGAGTGCTGCTTGAAGTTTCAAAAATGTTCTACCAGCATAATATCAATGTGCTCAGCGTGCTTGTTTATCCTGATCGAGACAAGAAAGAAAACAAAATTCTCGTCTTCCGGGTTCAAACGATGAATCCTCTGGCACTCATTAACGACTTACGCAAAGAAGGTTTTGATGTCTTATGGCCAAACATGCCGCAAATAAACGAATAAAACATGCTGTTTTCATCTACTCTGAAGATCAATTGGGTTATAAGTTTTCTGAAACACATCCATTCAACCAGAAACGGCTCGTTTTGACAATCGACCTGCTCCGTGAAATGAATGCGCTTCCAGAAGATCTTATCGTACCAGCACGGATCGCTACGGATGAGGAGTTGCTGCTGGCACATGACCAGCGGTATATTGAGATTGTCAAAAAGGCAAGCAAGGGCGAGATCTCTTCTGAAGAGGGCGAAAGCTATGGCATCGGTACAGAGGATACACCAATTTTTAAAAATATGCATGAAGCCAGCGCACGCCTTGTAGGAGGAACATTGACCGCAGCCGATTACGTCATGGAAGGCAGAGCCCAGCACGCCCTTAACCTTGGCGGCGGCCTTCATCACGGTTTCCGCGGCAAAGCCTCCGGTTTCTGTATTTATAATGACAGTTCGGTCGCCATCAATTATTTGAAGAAGAAATATGGGGCCCGTGTGCTCTATATCGATACAGATGCCCACCATGGCGACGGGGTTCAGTGGTGCTTCTACGACGACCCTGATGTCTGCACAGTATCGATACATGAAACTGGCCGCTATCTGTTCCCAGGCACCGGAAATATCAATGAACGCGGCAACGGCCAAGGATATGGGACTTCATTCAACTTTCCAATCGATGCATTCACGGAAGACGAATCCTTTTTGGAAGTCTACCGTACAGCTATGAGGGAAATCGTCGAACATTTTAAACCGGACGTGATTCTTTCTCAAAATGGCGCAGATGCCCATTACCTGGACCCGTTGACTCATTTGTATGGGACAATGGAAATTTATCGTGAAATCCCTAAAATCGCTCATGAACTTGCCCATGAATATTGTGATGGCAAATGGATTGCTGTCGGCGGAGGCGGATACGATATTTGGCGTGTCGTTCCTCGCGCCTGGGCAAATCTATGGATGGAAATGAATGATATTCCTCTCCCTACCGGAAATTTGCCGAATAAGTGGCTGGAAAAATGGCAGCCGGAGTCTCCTGTAGCGCTCATTAAAACATGGGAAGATCCCGAGAAGATGTACGATCCAATTCCCCGGAAAGAGGAAATCACTGAAAAGAATCATCAAATGCTGGAAAAAGCTCTTTACATCATCCGGCATACACAGAAAAAACTGTGATAATGTAAAAGCTGCAGCGGAAAAATCTTCCGCTGCAGCTTTTTTAGTTCTTTAAACCAAATCACACGTCATTTTTAGTTGATTGGCGTTCTTCAATACGATAAGGAAGAATAACCTGGTTTTCATCAATTTCTTCTTTATTCATATACTTCGTCAATAAACGCATAGACACTGCCCCAATATCATATAAAGGCAATGCCACTGAACTCAGCATCGGACGCGCCATCCGCGCCAATTTGGAGTTTTCATAGCTGATGATTTCGACCTCTTGCGGAATCTTTTGCCCCTCTTCTTCCACTTGGTGGATTACACCGATCGACATCTCATCGTTGCTGACAAAATAAGCAGTCGGTTTAAAAGGTTTCAGTTCTTTCACCGCTTCAATTCCTTCATCGTAGGAATTATTGCATTCAACCACCAGTTCGGACTTAAATTCAATTCCCGCATCTTCCAATGCTTGACGGTACGCCTTCATCTTATAATCTCTGTTTATCTTCGATGTTAAAGGCCCAGACACCAAGGCGATGCTCTTATGGCCATTATCAATTAATTTTTTCACAGCTTCGTAAGCCGCCTCATAATAATCGATGTTCACAGAAGCGATTTTGCCGGTCTCTTCGATCGTTCCAGCAAGGACAATCGGCGTTGGGGAACGTTCCAGCTCATGGAGCAATTCCGGTGTTATGACATCACTCATGAAAACAATTCCATCAACTTGTTTGCCGAGCATCGTTTCAAGAAGCTGCAATTCCTTATTTTCATTTTGATCTGAGTTTGAAAGAATAATATTGTAACGGTACATTGTTGCAATATCTTCGATGCCTCTCGCCAGTTCTGCATAAGTGCTGTTGGAAATATCCGGGATGATGACACCAACCGTAGTGGTCTTTTTGCTGGCAAGTCCCCGTGCTACTGCATTCGGGCGATAGCCAAGCTCTTCAATTACTTTCAATACTTTTTTTCTTGTAGCTGGTTTAACGTTTTGGTTTCCATTAACTACTCGTGAAACGGTTGCCATGGAAACGTTCGCTTCCCTTGCCACATCATAAATCGTTACGGTCATGTAAGCGCCCTCTTTCCCTTTTCTTCAATCATACGCCAAAAAGTTTGTGTATATCAACTATAAAGAAAAGCGACCGCGCCCGTTAAGCTCTGAAAGGCATATGACAGAATAGCGCAGTGGCGCTCCGCCACGAAGCTAGGCTGGCTTATGACCCGAAGAGCTGGGCCGCTGGAGTCTGGACAACGATTCACTTTTTTATAACCAATATAAATCTAAAAAATTCTATACTTCCTTTTCTTCACAAAAATAAAAGCCGGGGTTACGCCCGGCTTTTTGGCATTACATTTTCATTTCATATTGCTTCATGAATTTCATCAGCGAATCATAGTATTCGTCGAATTGCTGAAGGTTCATTTGCTGCTGTGCGTCTGATAGAGCGACAGCCGGGTCCGGATGTACTTCCGCCATCACGCCGTCTGCACCAATAGCGATTGCTGCTTTAGCTGCTGGCAAGAGCAGATCGCGACGGCCAGTAGAATGCGTTACATCCACAAACACCGGCAAGTGCGTTTCCTGTTTAAGAATCGGCACTGCTGAGATATCGAGTGTATTGCGGGTCGCTTTCTCGTAAGTGCGGATTCCGCGCTCGCAAAGAATGATTTGACTGTTGCCGGAAGCAATAATGTATTCAGCCGCATTGATGAATTCATCAATCGTTGCCGCCATCCCCCGTTTAAGCAAGACAGGTTTGTTGATGCTGCCGACAGCTTTCAGCAATTCGAAGTTCTGCATATTGCGTGCGCCGACTTGTACTACATCGACATAGTCAAGAGCTTCCTCTAAGTGATGAGGCGTAACGATCTCTGATACCACAGCAAGCTTATGCTGGTCTGCAGCTTTTTTCAGCATCTTCAGACCATCCAAGCCCAAGCCTTGGAAATCGTATGGAGATGTGCGGGGTTTGTAAGCACCGCCGCGAATCATCTTAAGTCCTTTTTTACCAATCGCTTCAGCTACAATCGACACCTGTTCCTGTGATTCAACTGCACATGGGCCAAAAATGAATGATGGCTCTCCTTGCCCAATTTTTTCACCATTGATATCAATTACTGTATCTTCAGCTTTTTTCTTCCGCGATACAAGCAAAGCTTTACGTGTATCTTCTTCTTGCATATCAAGCGCAGATTTGAAAATTTCCTTGAATATATGATCAACCGTTTTTTGATCCAAAGGACCATTATTATTTTCTTTCAATAAATCCAGCATATGACGCTCACGAAGCGGGTCATACCTTTTCATTCCTTGTTTTTCCTTGATCTTGCCGATTTCCTGTATAACTGAAGCCCTCTCATTGATCAGGGACAGAATTTGCAGGTTTACTGCATCGACCTGTTCTCTCAGCTGTTCTAAATCCATCTGGCTCATCCTAATTTCCCCTTTCATAAATCACCTTTAATCGGTGACTTATCTTAACATGATAGGACTATTATATGCAAAGTATTCGGGAAAGTCACGAAAAATGTTTTAGCGCTTCAACGCACTAAAGTGTTTTAATGTAAAAAAAGCCGGAGCACTGGGCTCCGGCCTGTCTTATCAAGCAATAAATTCTTGCATTGCCTTACTTTTGATCTTATTATGTGAGGCATGCCAGTCAACCTGCATATTTGAAAAATGCATCAGCTGAGGCGATTCGTGCTTAATTTGCGTGATTTCCGCAATTTCCTGCGATAATTCCTTATCTTCCTGCACTACAAGGAACAGGAAAGTCTGGTGTGGATGCAATGAGCAATACTCATTGTATTCATTCCATGCCGCTGCAGAAACCGGACACGTGCTGCTGTGCTTGAAAAGCCAATAGCTTTGAGTTCCTTCGACCGCCTTTTTAAGGCCGTCTAAATCCTGTACGCGTATAAGGTTTTTCATTTTATCCGCTCCCAAATCATTTTGTTGAATTGTTTTTGTTGCTGTTGGAATTGGAATTGTTTTTGTTTGAGTTATTATTGCCGGAGTTATTTTTGTTTGCATTATAGCTTCCGACATTATTTTGTTTTGAATTCGAACCCGATCCAGTGTTCTGATTTTTGTTCGAACCGTTTTTAGTATTGCCGGCATCTTTTGCCGTTGAGCCAGTAGCATAGCCTGATCCTGATTTTTTGTCCTCATTCACTTCTTCTACAGCTTCTTTTAATGCATTTGCTGTTGATGTGAATGCTTCATTGCCTGCTGCTTCAGTCTCTTTATTGGATTCATGGACTGTATTTTCGATAGTTGCATGCATATCAATCGATTCTTCTCCTTCAGATGATGCTGTTCCATCATCCATTGGCGAAGAGCCGCCTTTCATGCCTTTTACTTTATCGACCACTTTTGAAGACTGGTCTTTCAGCTGCTGTTTCAAGCCGCCGCCTTCGTTATCTGAACCCGATTTAGAGCTTTGGGATTTTTCTTTCAGCGTAGTAACCTGGTTATTCAAGTCTCCACGGAATTCCTTGCCTGACTTAGGTGCCAGGAATAACGCTGCTGCCGCACCAATCACCGCGCCGACAAGAGCACCGGCGATGAAGCTGCCTGAACCTGACTCTTCTTCGTAATCGTAGAGATCATCATAACGGCTCGACATGCCATAAGATTGAGGCACATAATCGCTTTGCTGATAATTCTGTCCGGAATTTGAATAATAATTTTTATTGTACTGTGAGTCATTATAATTAGGTTTTTGGTTGTTGTACTCATTATTGTTACCATTCATTTTGCATTCCTCCAGTTATATAAGTTGATTTTTTATTAGTATTGATCGTTATGTGGAAGCTGTTTCTGTCCTGGCACCGGCTGATAAGATTCTGTCTGGCGGGTGCTGTAAGCTTTACGGGTTTTCCATTTATCACGGATACCCATAGCGACATTGCTCCATTGAACTACCTGGGCAATTTTCTCTTCGTTCTGTTCTGCTTGAGAAGCGACAGACATCGTAATGCGTCTTACTGATGCATTAAGGTCAGTCACTGAGTTGCCGACACCTTTAACAGCATCCACCACTCCATTTAGCTTCTCGGTCTTCACCTGGATATCTTCTGCAAGTTCGTTTGTCTTATGCAGAAGGTTCGTGGTTTCAAGCGTCACCCCTTGCAGCTGATTTTCAAGCCCGGCAACTGTGCCGGAAACTTCTTTTAATGTGTTCTTCAACGAATTCAATGTCATTGCCAAAGCTACGCATAGAATTAAGAATCCGACTGCAGCCACGATTGCGGCTATGTAAAGCAGTATTTGCCAATCCATAATAATTCCTCCTTTTACATTCTGTTATATATTATTTCTACCCTAGACGAACTGCGGGTAAACACAGTCCTCTTACAATACTTCTCTAAACTCATTAAAAAAACCTGCTAAAAAAGAAAAAAACAGTTTAACTTTGGAAGTTAAACTGTTTCTTCTGTCTTCAGCTGGTTTTCAAAAGCTTCTTTGAATTTCGTAACGTCCCCAGCACCCATGAATAGGAAAACACCATTCTTGTGTTCGCTGAGCTTCGCCACTTCTTCCACCTGTAATAATTGGCTATCTTTAATTTTCTCTTCAAGGTCGCCAATCGTTAACGTACCCGCTTCTTCGCGGGCAGATCCAAAAATATCACATAGATATACTTGATCCGCTTCATTCAGGCAGTCCGCAAATTCCTGGAGGAACGTCTGCGTCCGTGTGAAAGTATGCGGTTGGAATATTGCAATCACTTCGCGGTCCGGGAATTTCTGCCGTGCAGATTGCAAAGTCGCACGGATTTCTGTCGGATGATGTGCGTAATCATCTATAAGAATGCGGTCCCCGATCTCTGTTTGAGAAAATCTGCGCTTAACGCCCTGGTAACCACTGAATTGCTGCTGGATAATATCCGCCGGGATATTTTCATAATGGCACAGTGAAATAACAGCCAATGCATTCAAAATAGTATGGTCGCCGAACATTGGGATAGTGAAAGTATGGAAGAACTCATTGCGGATCACTACATCAAAAGTTGTGCCTTCTGTTGTTTTCACGATGTTTCTTGCCTGGAAATCATTCTCTTCACCAAAACCATAGTAAACCATCGGAACCGGAGCCTGCAGCTTTTGGAGATATTCATCATCCCCACAAGCGATGATGCACTTCTTCACTTGCTGGGCCATTTCTTCAAATGCTTTGAAAACATCATCAATGCCGGCAAAATAATCCGGATGATCAAAATCAATATTCGTCATAATCGCGTAATCCGGGTGATAAGCTAAAAAATGACGGCGATATTCACAAGCCTCAACTACAAAGAAATGGGAATCCTGCATACCATATCCAGTGCCGTCCCCTATAAGATAAGAAACAGGCTTGTAGCCGTTCAGCACATGTGCCATCAATCCAGTAGTCGACGTTTTTCCGTGGGCGCCAGTAATTGCTATGGAAACATATTGCTTCATCAAATCCCCAAGGAATTCATGGTAACGGATGATTGTAGCGCCAAGTTCACGGGCTCTCACAAGTTCAGGATGCTCATCATTAAAAGCATTCCCAGCGACGATCGTCATATCCGCTGTAATATTTTCCGGATCGAATGGAAGGATTGAAATTCCTCTGTCCCGCAAACGTTCTTCTGTAAAGAAATATTTTGCGATATCGGAACCCTGCACTTCATTCCCCATATCATGCATAATCTGAGCCAGCGGACTCATCCCTGAGCCTTTAATGCCGGTAAAATGTAAAACTGTCATAAGTGAACCTCCTGTGGAAGTTTAAAGTAGTCTATTCCATCTGTATTTAGTGGATAGCCGAATGGATCAAACAATCATCCGATTATATCATATTTTTATCCAAAGGGGATATAATCGATATTTTGAAATAATGAAAAAAATTATTGAAATACTTCCGTAATATCCTCTTCAGTAATCAGTACCGAACGGGCTTTGCTGCCCTTCTGCTCTGAAATGAAACCATGTTCTTCAATCAAATCCATCAATCTAGCCGCACGGTTATAACCGATATGGAATTTCCGCTGCAATAAGGACGTCGATGCGCTGCCCTGCTGCATGATAAAGCGGCAGGCCTCTTCAAACAAATCATCCTGTTCAGCGCCGGATGCGTTCTGCTTGATCAATTCTTCTTCTTTGAAGAAATATTCCGGCTCGCCCTGGCCGCGGACATGTTCAATAATCTTTTCGATTTCTTCATCTGTCACAAAAGTTCCTTGAATACGGCTCGGCGCGGACATGCCATTGCCGAGATACAGCATATCCCCTCTTCCGAGCAGTCGCTCTGCTCCTTGTGAATCAAGGATAGTGCGGCTGTCTACTTGAGAAGAAACAGAAAACGCGATGCGTGTCGGAATATTTGATTTGATCAATCCCGTTATAACATCCACAGATGGCCGCTGAGTGGCAATTACCAGATGGATGCCGCATGCCCGCGCTTTTTGCGCGATGCGGCAAATCGCGTCTTCGACGTCAGATGGGGACATCATCATCAAGTCTGCAAGCTCGTCGATCACGATTAATATATAAGGCAGATGTTGTGCATCATTGCCTTTATCTTTGACCATTTTATTATAACGGCTGATATCTCTGACACCCGTATGAGCAAAGAGCTGGTAGCGGCGTTCCATTTCAGATACGGCCCACTTCAATGAAGCAGTAGCCGCTTTAACATCCGTAATGACGGGGCTTACCAGATGCGGAATATGGTTGTAAGGCGCGAGCTCAACCATTTTCGGATCTATCAATAATAATTTCAGGTCACGTGGAGAAGACTTATAAAGCAGACTGACCAGTAAAGAGTTGATGCAGACGGATTTACCGGATCCTGTCGCACCTGCAATCAGACCATGCGGCATTTTCCGCAGATCCAGCGTGACAGGTCGGCCGGTCAAATCGAGGCCCAACGCCGCTTCGAGTGGCGAATCGGAATCCTGGAATTGCGGACTCTCGATCACTTCGGAAATTCTGACCGGCCGTGATGTTCTATTGGGAATCTCGATCCCGATTGAACTTTTACCCGGAATAGGTGCCTGTATACGGATATCTTTTGCGGCAAGCGCTAATTTCAAGTCATCTGCCAAATTACGGATTTTGCTGACTTTTACACCTTGTGCTACAGTCAATTCAAATTGAGTGACTGCAGGCCCCTGGACAATACTTAAAATTGTCGCCTGTACTTGGAAATGCGACAGTGCTTCAACCAGACGCTCTCCCTGTTCTTCCATCCACTCATCATCTTTGCGGTCATTTTCCGGCGCGGAAAGATAATCTTTATGTGGATGTTCATATACAGAAATGGCTGGTGCCGGAACCGATTCAGCAACTGGAGCTACTTCTGAAGCAATTGCCTCCGGATGTTTTTCAGCTGGCTGCACAGGTTTTTCTTCCGGTGCAGTTTGTGGTTTTAATGTTGCTGTATTCAGCTTTTTAGTTTTCTCTTTATCAGATTTCAACATCAGCACATTAAATGGAACTGTTTTTTCTTTCTTCTTTTCTGAAAGGATAATTTGTTCTTCCTTCTTATCCTCGTGGATATCTGTATGTAGCTTTTCTTTATTCTCGGAATTTGTTTCCGGCAATGCTGATTCTTTCACTGGCTCCGGTTCAACAGTTTCCGTAATTTCAGGTGCCTCTTCCTCACCAGGAATTTCAGAATCAGGCACATTGGCAAGTTCTTCATCCTGAACTGACTGTAATGAAGATTCTTCTATTTCCGCAGAATCAGGCTCAGAACTATTTTCTATCACAGGCAGTTGGCGCTCCAGCTCTGTTTGTTCTGCTGATATTTGGGCTGCATCTTGATCAGTGGTTTCGCTGACCGGATTTTCCTGTACCGGAGAAATCGCTCTATGGAATTCTTCTTTACGCTCTTTTTGCTCAAGCAATATTTCTATTGGCGCTGGTTTAGGTTCATTGAAGCCATGAATAGGCGACGGAACCTTGGTTGGTTCAAAGCGGCGCTTGATGGGCTCCGGTTTTGGTGTCTCTTTAACAGGTTTTGAAACCGGTGACTGGCGCTGCATCGGCTGTCGGGGTGATTGTCTCTGAATCGGTTTCGGTTTCGGTTCCGGCCGGACCTCTCTCCGAACGGGTTCCTGCGCCAATTGTGAAGGACGCCGAATAAGCTCTTCCCTCACTTCAGCCATCGTTACTTTTTGGCCACCCTGTTCCTTCTTCAAAAAAATTTCTCTTTCTTCATCCGTGATCAGCGGAAAGCGAAAAGGCACATGCGCACTTTTCTGCTCGACAGGCGCTGTATATTCCTGTTCGGCTTCTTCCTCGACTTCATCGGCAAACATACGATTCCATACTTTTTTAACCCAGCTCATAACAAGTCACGCCTTTACTTCAAATGCGGATCCGACTTCATTTTCATTATCCAATACTAATATCCCTTTTTCCGCTGGAGCATCCGGCAAAGCCAATTCCTTGGCCGAACAAATCATACCGCTCGAAGCCACTCCTCGGAGTTCCGCGTCTTTTATGATCATTCCTGATGGCATTACGGCTCCTACTTTTGCGACAACCACTTTCTGGCCGGCATCAACATTGGGAGCACCACAGACAATCTGCAGTTTTTCGCCGCCTACATCCACCTGGCAGACATTCAATTTATCAGCGTTCGGATGCTTTTCCTTCGACTCCACATATCCGACCACGAATTTTGGCGACAAATCGACTTCCAGCACATAGTCAATGCTGTTTTTTCCAAGTGCGTTCTGCAATTCAGTAACCAGCTGCTCGGAAACATCGATCGTTCCACTTTCCGGGAAACTGATGTACTGAGATGCATTGAAAAGATTAAAGCCCGTAATTTCATCACTTTCATTTTTAATAAGCGTTACATCGCCGTTCATTTCTGTTAGGATTTTCTCAGGTTTTTCAGTTTGCAGCTGGACAAGCAGTACATCGCCTATTCCTTGCTTATTATAAAATGCGTTCATTTTTTATCGTTCTCCTCTTCGGGTCTATTTTTAGCCAGGATGAAAATCGGTTCCAATTCACCGTCTTCGTATATGAATGACAGAGAAGTGATCGGCACTTTACCGGTTGTGAAGAAATGCATCGCCATTTGCGCAAGCACGTCGTAGCCGGATTCGTTGCGGATATCACCGATGATCAATACATCCTGATGCGGGACAGACACAGTCATATCCCCGGTAATCTTGCTTTTCATTTCTTTCAGGAAAGTCTCATTTAAAATTCGGGAGGCGTCATAGCCATCGTTTTCATTGAGGAAGTAGAATACGTTTCCAGCAACGTGATCTTCCTTGACCGCAGTTTTCAGCTTCTTGACCTGGAATCTCGCAAGTTCTTTGAGCTGTTCTTCTGTCAGACTTAATGAATTTAACACATTTTCGTCAATTAAGCGATAGGCCGCCCCAGTGTCGAGCGCATAAAATATTCGGGTTTCAGCAGTATGGTCCGTTGTGATGAAGCGGTTTCCTTCGTTGGACTCCGTCGGAAATGAAGTTGAACGGATTACAGGATAGATATGTTCCCCGCCAGGAAGATTGCCCTCTGACTCCCGTTCCATCGCATTAAATGTTTCGTTGATCGTATAAATGATTTCAGTCAATGCCTCTTCCCCTTTTACTTCATAGCGGCTGGTGATTTTCGGAAGGTCGAGCGTCAGTCCTTTACCAACTTTAATGTGTCGGATGTTCGCTGTATTATTTTCACGGTCATAGCGCCATTCCAAATCATGGCTTGGCAACCGTTCTCTTAATAGATTGAATAATTGTGTGGAGTTCATATCGATCTTCCTCTCTGTCAAAAATAAACGGTTCGACCCTCACAGGCGAACCGTCTTGATATTATAAGGACAATCCTGCAATAAAGGACTCAATTTCCTCTTGTGTTTTACGGTCGCGGCTGACAAAACGGCCCAGTTCTTTCCCTTCGCTGAAAGCGAGGAAACTTGGAATTCCGTAGATATCATGTTCAGCGCATAAGTCGATGAATTCATCCCGGTCAACTGATACAAAATCCAATTGTCCAAAAGACTCTTCCACTTCAGGCATGATCGGGTCGATGACACGGCAATCCGGACACCATCCGGCTGTGAACATAAAAATTACGCCCTTGCCGTTTTTGTGTTCATTAAACTCTTCAATCGATTGGAGTTTTTTCATTTATCTTCACCTCAATTTCCTTCATCAATAGAGCGCACGGTCTTCATCATCCATTCCATATTGTCTGGAACGTCCGATTCTTCTGAGATGGCAGTCATTTTCACGCCGCCTGCACTGACCACTATTTCGATCCGATCTTCAGCAATCGCTCTTAATGTTGTAAAACCGAAACGGCCATTCTGTTCAAATGTTTCATCAGCGATCCATTCCACTTCATCATTCGCTTTCTGCAAATCGTAGAAAAACTTGCTGTCAGCGGCTTCGTTCGGATTGATGAACAAGACATAGGAATCGCTGCCTTTAGTTATAATGATATTGTTTTCATCAGAAGGCTCTTCGATATCGTAGCCGCCAGGCAAATATAATTCCGTTTGTCCTGCGGTTTCGTTTGTTTCCGGCGGCTCTTCTTCAAAAGCCGTGCGGGTTTCTGAAAGCCCTTCTGCCAATCTTTCTTCAGGAGTCGCCATGCATCCTGCCAATAAAAAAAGGGATAACACAGTTCCTGTGACTAAAACTGACCGTTTCACGCGTCTTCCTCCCCTGCTTTGCTGTCTTCTATTTTAAAGATGTTTCCAATCACATGCAACTTAACCGATGCCCAGGCGGTATTGTCCGATAAGCAATTTCACAATATGCCCGAACATCTCTCCCCTGTTAAGCATCCCCGCTGTAAGAATTCCAATTGCCCCTTTGTCGTGGCGGATGCCTGTTTCATCAGCATAGTCATCCATCACCGGTCCAAGTTCCAATCCTTCTTTTAGTTTTCGTGCAATCATGTCAGGCAATGGAATTTGCGCACCTCCGGCAGTATAGACTTTCCCATCCGCAGTCGAAAACGCTCCCCAATTGCAAAGATAAAGCGTGCCATCAAGGTCATAGACGCCTCCTTCAAGACCCACAGCGAAATCATATCCCCCCTCAATCGCAGAGACTGCACGGTTGACCGCTCCCTGCCTCGTTTCCTCCACAGAGAATGGCTGTGCCGATACTCCTGAATCCGTTTCGACGGCTGTAATTTCATATTGAATCGCAAGTTCAGCAAGACAATCTTCCACTGCCCTGATTTTCGCCGGATTTTTAGATGCAACAGCAATTTTGAAGTTATTCATCTGCATTGATCCTTTCTATAAAAAAAAAGCGCCCGAGGGCACTTTTTAGACGTTATTTTTAATCGTTTCCACTGTTGTCCGGTCAGCTGATTTCACCAGCTTCACCAATAATTCCTTCGCGGCAGCGTAATCATCTGTATGGATGATTGACGATGAGGTATGGATATAACGGGAGCAAATTCCGATTACGGAACTTGGCACTCCTTCATTTGCAGTATGCACACGACCTGCATCCGTACCGCCTTGTGAAATGAAATACTGGTACGGGATGTTATTCGATTCTGCTGTATCGAGAACAAATTCCCGCATGCCGCGGTGCGTGACCATGCTCTTATCCAAAATGCGCAGGAGCGTCCCCTTGCCCAATTGGCCAAACTCGTTTTTATTGCCGTCAGCGTCATTCGCCGGGCTGGCATCAAGCGCAAAGAAAATATCCGGATTGATCATGTTTGCAGCCGTCTGTGAACCGCGCAGGCCGACCTCTTCCATAACCGTCGCGCCGGAAAACAATTCGTTCGGCAATTTTTCGTCTTTCAATTCACGCAATAACTCAATTGCCAAACCACAGCCGTAACGGTTGTCCCAAGCTTTTGCCATGATTTTTTTATCATTTGCCATTGGAGTGAATGGGCTGTATGGAATGATCTGCTGTCCCGGACGAACGCCGAACGACAACGCATCTTCCCGATCGTCAGCACCGATATCAATCAGCATGTTCTTGATATCCATAGGTTTGCTGCGCAATTCTTCGCTCAATAAATGCGGCGGAATCGATCCGATTACACCAGGTATCACTTTATCGCCTGCGATGATTTCCACTCGTGTCGCCAGCATTACCTGGTTCCACCAGCCACCAAGCGGTTGAAAGCGGATCATCCCATTATCAGTAATCTGTGTAACCATAAAGCCGACTTCATCCATATGGCCCGCCACCATAATGCGCGGTCCATTCTGTTCGCCGTGCTTAACGCCAAAGATGCTGCCTAGATTATCCTGTATCAATTCATCGGAAAACGCACCCAATTCTTTTTTCATGAATTTGCGGACAGCATGTTCGTTGCCGGGCGCACCGGGTAACTCAGTTAGTGTTTTAAATAATTCTCTCGTTTCATTATTCATGATACAACTTCCTCCTAAATGAAATGCCTTTAACCAGTTTAGAGCTTTTTTCAGTTTATTTCCACTTTTTTATTTCGAATATCGAAAGGAAGCAAATAAAGACGTTGCTATCATTTCTCGTTTAATTATTAGTTATGGTACAATTTAGCCAGTAAGTATAGGAGGGATCTAATTGAAAAATCGTGATTTATTGATCGGCTTCGCTACCGGAGTAGCTGCAACATTTGTCGTCAAAGAATTGGTTGACCGCAACCAGAAGCTTTACCCGGCAGATGAAGTATTGAAGCAAGTGAAGAATTCGTTTAAAGAAGAAGGTCCGATTGACGGTTCATGGATCTACATGAAAACAGAACCTTATACACAGCACGCGATTACGACGGATGTCTACAAAGGCGGCATCACTCGACACCGCGACGATGAACTTGAGCAATTCGAATTCATGGCGGACGCTTTCACCGGCGCAGTCGTAGAAGTTTCAAAAGTTTAAAACTCACTCGAATGTTTCCATCTGCAGGCATGCGAAAGAAATTCCGCGTGCCTGCAGTTTTTATTTCGTGAAAAATTCAGCGAAAGTCCAGGTGGATGAAGATGAAATTTGTTCTGCTGTTCGGTCCACAGGCAGTCGGCAAAATGACTGTCGGCCAGGAATTGGCGAAAATAACTGATTTGAATTTATTGCACAACCACATGACCATCGATTTGCTGGAACCGTTTTTCGGCTTTGAAAAAGAAATGTGGAAGCTGTCCACCATGTTCCGCGAAGAAATCTTCAGCGCCTTCGCCAAGAGCGATCGGTACGGCATGATTTTTACATACGTCTGGGCATTCGACCAGCAGGAAGACTGGGATTTCGTCAACAGGACCTGTGCGATTTTCCAGGCACAAGGTGCAGAAATCTATTTTGTCGAACTCGAAGCAGAGCTGGATGAAAGGCTCATAAGAAATAAAAGCTCCAACCGCCTCGAACATAAGCCGACAAAAAGGGACACCGCTGCCTCCGAGAAGGAAATGGTCCATTCCAATAAAATCTACCGGCTGAATTCCTATGAAAATGAAATTCAGGCTGACCATTATTTGCGTTTGAATAATTCTGGTGTCAGTCCAGAGAGAATCGCTGGTCTGATTAAGGAGCATTTTGGGTTGTGAGGATGCTATTGGCGGGATTTGAGAAGTGTGTGTGAAAATATAGTGTGGGCTCCCTTTTTGGGAGTCTTTTTCAATTGGGAATATAAGTTAATGGGCGGCTGTGGATTTGGGGTGCGGGTTAAAACGTTCGGGGTGCGGCTTGAGCACTTTGGGGTGCGGGTAAAACCATCTGAGGTGCGGTTAGCTATAAATCAGCTCAAATAAACGAAATATTTTCCAATATTTTATTTATAGTTGCGCGATTTGAGCTTTTAGTTGCGGAATTCACCACATTAGTTGCGGAAATCCCCAATTTAGTTGCGGTCACCTTCCCTTCAAAATAAAAAGCACCGCCAAAGCGGTGCCTCCCTCAAAATCAGATATTCTTCTCTTTATATTGCACCGACTCCACGATCTCTTTGCCGTCATTGCTCCATTTCAGCAGGCGATAATAGGCATCGTGATAGAACGAGAAATAGTACCCGTTCTCCAAAGCCTCTTTCATCAAACGTTCTTTCGCATAAATCGAATCCATCGGATAGTCGTCATAAGCCAATACCCAAAGCGGATTCTGGTGGGCATGAGTCGGCATAATGTCGCCCATGTGAAGAATCGTTTCCCCGCCGCTTTCCAGTTTGATGACAGCGTGGCCATTTGAATGGCCGCCTGTGTGGATCATCGTGATTGCGCCGAATAGCGTCAACTCAGCTTCAAAAGTTTCCACCTGATCCTGAATCGGCTCCCAATTCTCTTTCCAGTACGTGTTGCGGGAGCGGATATTCGGATTTTGCATTTCATTCCATTCGACTGCTGAAACATAAATTTTCGCATTCGGGAATGATGATACGTACTCTTCCCCCTGCCTGCCAGTCAAACCGGCCGCATGGTCCCCGTGCAGATGCGTCATCAGCACCGTATCGATATCAGCGGCAGACAAGCCGAGTTCCTCCAAATTCTTATTCAATGAAGACTCAGAAGACACCCCAAGATTCCGCTTCTGGCGATCAGTCAATTTCCCGTCGCCAAGGCCGCTGTCAATCAAAATATTATGGCCGTCATATTGAACCAGGATCGGATGTGTCGGCAGCTCGATATTATTCTTTTCATCGACCGGATACCGTTTTGACCACACCACTTTCGGCACTACGCCGAACATGGTGCCGCCATCGAGATTCGTTGTGCCCCCATCGAGCCAAGTCAACTTCATATCGTGAAAATCAAATTTATCCATCATCCCATCCCCTTCAGTTTACGAATTATATTGTGCTTCCATCCGGTAAATCGGCTGGCCTTTTTTCATGAACTTTTCTTCGTATTCCGTCATGATGTTCCATTCAGGTTCATTTGCATGCAGGTCCAGCGAAACACTCTTCAGCAGCATGCCGTATTCCGAGATGCTTGTCAGCGAATATTCGAAAAGTCCACGATTGTCCGTCTTGAAATGAATTTCCCCATTCTTTGGCAATACTGTTTCATATAATTTCAAGAATGATTCATGCGTCAGGCGACGTTTAGCGTGGCGCGTTTTTGGCCATGGATCGGAGAAATTCAAATACAGGCGGTCCACTTCATTCTTTTCAAAAAAGCTTTCCATTTCCTGCGCGTTTACACGCAATAGACGCAAATTCGGAATGCCATTTTCCTGCTCCAGCGTTGTTTGAAGCGCCGTAACGATCACGCTGTCGAACAATTCGATGCCGATGTAATTGATATCAGGATTCGCCATAGCCATTCCTGTGATGAAACGGCCTTTGCCGCTTCCGGCTTCAATATGCAGAGGATTCGTGTTGCCAAACTCCTCTTTCCATTTGCCTTTCAATTTTGCTGGTTCCGGAATTACGATTTCCGGATGGGCTTCGATCAATTCCGCTGCCCATGGTTTATATCTTGCTCTCATTTTTTCTTCCTCTTTCTATCATTTATTTACAGAATGCCAGTCACTCGCACTGACCGAATAGCTGATGCTGCGATCTTCAGGTGTACGTCCGGCACTGTCGCCGTCAAGATGGCGATAAACCGGCTGGTCGGCTGACAATGAAAATCGGGTGCCCTTCAATTGATGAACTTCTTTAAATCGCAGATGCTTCCCGCTGAATACCGTACCAAAAACGAGCAGCAGTTTCAATCGGGAAAGGCGGTTGACAACGGTCAGCTCCAAAACGCCATCGTCCGGCACAGAATGTGGCGAAATTTTCATGCCGCCGCCAAAATAGGGCTGGTTACTGACTGTCGCAAACCAGACTTTATCAAAATGGAGCATTTCACCCTCCTGTTCTACAGTAAGCCGGAAAAGTCGAAATCTCAGCAGTGTAATAATGACATACACCAAATAAACCAGTTTGCCCATCCCGATTTTATTGAGCCAATGCTTGATCCTTGATCGATTGACCTTCACTGAAATTTCCGCGTCAAAGCCGATGCCTGTGCTGCTGACAAACTGATAGGCCCTGCCGTCAAAGAATTCTCCAAGATCTTTCCTGCTGGCAGCAGGATTCTTCACAAAATCAGCAATTTCCACGGCATCTTTAAAAGAATGAAAACCGCGGCCAAAATCATTGCCGGATCCGGCTGCGATGGAGCCTACAAGTACTTGTTGTGAACCTGCCGCCCCGGCAATCACCTCCCGTAAAGTGCCGTCTCCCCCGAAACCGATCACCAGAACCGGTTCCGGTGAATGTTGCAATTCCCGCACGAGCTCAGTGGCATGCCCGCTGTATTGGCTGACGGCCAATTCAAATGGAAATTCGATGGTTTCTTTGAATTTCATCCATTTCTTCATAGCCTTTCCATTGCCGGCAACCGGATTTATTATGAATATTGTCCTCATTAGACCTCGCCCACTGGCGCAATCATACGCCATCCTTCAATTTATAATTTTGTACAGCAATATAGCGTGGTGTTTGGGTCGGTTCAATCCGGAACAAGCTGAACTCCCCGACTTCGAAGCGGCCGGTCTTAAGCTCGGGAATCCCTTCCCACAGCTCTTGGCCCATCCATTTGTTCGCGAGTGTGATATGCGGAACAAACGGTTTATTGTCCGGACTCAATTGAAAATTTTTTAGGATATCTTTAATCTTCTGCTGCAAATTATTCAACGATTCATTTTCTTCGGTGGAAGCATATACCACCCGTGGACGGTCCTTTTTACCGAAATATCCTGTACCTTTAATTTCCACAGTAAAAGGGTTATGACCCACTTTCTCCAATGCTTCCGCCACTTCCTGGAATTCACCATGCGGGTCGCCGCCCAGAAACAGCAATGTGATGTGAAGATCTTCTGCCACAGGTAATCGTTTATGGCTGGACAAATGCCATGAATCACGCTGTTCGGCGAGAATTTGCGCAACAGGAAACGGTATTTTAATTCCAATAAAATAATGTTTTTCCATCTGCATCACCTTTTATCAGTTTACCATTTCTCCGGTGTTAACGGTCAGCTTGATTTTATCGGGATGATCAAAAAATCGATTCAAATCAAAAACAGCAGCCTGTAATTTCGGCTGCTGTTTCGGATAGGAGTTTATTGCACTTCAACACCCAGGTTTAATTTCGCTTCAAAAGCCTGCTGCAGTTTCTCAGTCAACGGGCCCCGCTCACCATTCCCAATTTTGAAGCCATCGAGCTCTGTAAGCGGAATGATTTCAGCTGTCGTGGATGACATGAAGAACTCATCCATTTTAAGCGCCTGCACTTTTGTCATCGGCGTTTCCTGTACCGTAATTCCAACCTTTTCGCATAGACCAAGAATTGTTCTTCTCGTAATGCCGTCCAATATCAGGTTTGTGGCAGGATGGGTATACAGAACGCCGTCTTTGATCCCGTACATATTGGATGATGAGCCTTCCGTGATGATTTCACCACGGTGCAGAACTGCTTCATAGCAACCGTCTTCATACGCTTCCTGTTTCGCGAGCACATTCCCAAGCAGGTTCAGGCTCTTAATATCGCATCTGAGCCAGCGCATATCTTCGATGAATTTCGCACGGGCACCGTTTCTCATCAACTCCACGGGACGTTCAACAGTCTTCGTATAGCCGACCACAACCGGCGAGCTGTCTGCAGGAAACTGGTGCTGGCGTATATATGATCCTCGTGTGATCTGAACATAGACCTGCCCGTTATTGATTTCATTTTTCTCGACAAGATCGTACATCAATTTGTGGAAAACGTCCTTCGTGTAAGGCACGACAATCTTCACTTTTTCAGCACTCGCGTAAAAGCGGTCGATATGTTCTTTTGCCGTATAGAGATTTCCATTATATACACGGATCACCTCGTAGATCCCATCGCCGAATTGATACCCGCGGTCCTCTTTTGATATCTTCAGCTCATCTTCCTGAATAAACTCATCGTTGTGTAAGATCCATTCCATAGCCAATCCCTCTTTCGCTTCTGATAGTGTTTTTCCATGATGAATCAATTAATGTTGTATGATTATGACATTTTCACTCTTTTTTATTGCATGCCAGCTGATAAATCGCCTCCGCGTAAATCGCAACCGCTTTTGTCAGGTTACTGATATCCACGAATTCATCCAGCTGGTGGGCTACATCTTTCTCGCCCGGGAACAGCATACCGAATGCGACGCCTTTATCCATCACTCTTGCATACGTGCCGCCTCCAATAGCCAGCAGCTCCGCCTTGTCGCCGGTCTGCTTTTCATAGGCAGACTGGAGTGTCTTGACAAACGGATCATTTTCATCGACATGATGAGGTTGTGAATTGGAATGGATGTTCATCGAAAAACCTTCCACCTGATAATCAGCCATTTTTTCATCAAACGGGTAGGAAATCGAATAGCGCATGCTTACTTCAATTTTTCCCCCTTTGGCTTTTTCAAAACGCATAATCCCTGCATTGAATGTCGTATCTCCTGATGCTTCATCCGTAAAAGCAAGTCCGAAAGCCTTGCCGCGTGTATCGCCATAAAACTTATCAGCAATAAATTCAGTATATACCTGACCGTCACCCGTTAGGTGCTCTTTAAGGAACAAGGCGAGCATGACGCCGGCATTGATGCCATCGTCCGGCTCCATTGCATGTGCCGCTTTCCCGCGAACGGTAAGCTTCACAATGCCGTCTTCTTCGACTGCTGAAAAAGCAAGATCGTGTTTAGCCGTAAACTTTTCAAATTCAGATCGCCAATCAGACAGTGTTCCTTCCACTTCCGCTTCCGCGATGTCAGGCACCATATTCGTCCGGTCGCCGGATTTGAATGTGATCAATTGATCTTCCTTGCCGGAATAAACCTGAGAGAAAATTAAAGCCGCAATTCCTTTTTCTGCATTGATAATCGGGAAATCAGCATCAGGTGCAAATGCCATGGTGGGCATTTCTTCCTTTTGAAAATAGTTTTCAACACAGCGGAAGCCGCTTTCCTCATCTGTTCCGATAATAAGCCGCACGCGTTTATTGAACTCATAACCTGCGTCTTTGACCATATTCAAAGCAGTCCACGCTGCAATTGTCGGCCCTTTATCATCGATTGCTCCTCGGCCGAATAATTTGCCGTCTTCAATCACTCCGCCAAACGGGTCTTTTGTCCACCCTTCACCGGTCGGAACCACATCGACGTGTCCGAGGATTCCCAGCAATTCTTCACCTGTCCCAATCTCCAAGTGACCTGCGATATTATCGACATTCTTAACCTGATAGCCATTTTCACGGCCTTTATCCAAAAACCAGTCCAATGCCCTCTTCACTTCTTTGCCAAAAGGGGCATCCGGTGCTGCATCATCGCTCAATATGCTGGGTATTGCAATCAATTCCTGCAATTCCCTCAGCATGCTTTCCTGTCTTTTCTCTGCTTCCAACTGCCAATCCATCTAAACACCCCACTTTTATTACCACCATTGTACACCTTTTTAGATTTATTAAAAGAAAATCCGGTTATATTTTTTATGAATTCTGATGAATGATAATATGTAAATTATTTGTTAATTAAAGTAAATTAAAATAAAAACATGGATATTAAAACACTTTTTCGATATAATCAAATTGTCAGATAAATTAGACTGGCAGATAATATTTTTAGGAGGATGTCTCAAACACTTGCCCTAAACCAGCCGGGTATACCCCGGCAACTCGTCCGCTAGTCTTTGCCAACGGGAATAAAGATGAAGGAGTGGTTCTCTTTTATGAAACCTACTACGGATCGCATGCTAATTCGAATTAAAGATATGTATAAGTACATCCTCGAAAACGGGACTGTAACTACGCAAGATTTAGTCGATGAATTCGGCATCACTCCTCGCACCATTCAAAGAGATTTGAATGTGTTAGCCTTTAACGATTTGGTGACAAGTCCAAGTCGGGGCAAATGGACAACGACGCAAAAAAAAGTGAAGATGACATCTTAGAAAAGAAAAGCGACGGTGCCCGTTAAGCTCTGAAAGGCATAAGACAGATCATCGAAATGGCGTCCTTTGCCATGCAGCTGAGCTGGCTTATGACCCGAAGAGCTGGGCCGCCGGAGTCTAGACAACGAAAAGCGACGGTGCCCGTTAAGCTCTGAAAGACATAAGACGATTTGGCGAAGCGGCGTCTTTTCAGCCGCACAGCCAAAGTGGCTTATGACCCGAAGAGCTGGGCCGCCGGAGTCTAGACAACTAAAAGCGCCCAAAAAGTTAGGGCGCTTTCGTCTGTCCACTATTAAAAATAATCTTTCAATAAAAAATGACCGCCAACTTTGGCGGTCATTTTTTCTCTTTCAATCCGATAAGCTCTTCTTCCGTCAAATAACGGTATTCACCGAGTTCAAGATCCGGGTCCAGTTCCAGCGAGCCCATCGACAGCCGCTTCAGGTAAACCACAGTTTTTCCGACACTTTCAAACATGCGCTTCACCTGATGGAACTTCCCTTCTGTAATCGTCAGTTCAATCTCCGACTCAACGCCGCTCTTCAGGATTTTCAAAAAAGCCTCTTTCGTCTGATAGCCATCATCAAGAATTACGCCATTCCGGAAAGCCTCACCGTCTTCTTCCGTAACGACGCCATCAATCCGCGCATAATAAGTCTTCGCCACATGTTTTTTTGGCGACAGCAATTCATGCGCCAATTTGCCATCATTGGTGAGCAGCAGTAAACCTTCTGTATCTTTATCAAGCCGCCCTACCGGGAACGGCTCAAAATGGCGTTCTTCATCACCGAGCAGATCGATCACGGTCCCATCGTACTTATCTTCTGTCGCAGATATGACACCAGGCGGTTTATTCATCATCAGATAGATGAATTCCGCATATTCCACTGTTTCACCAGCAACAGTGATAAGGTCAGCCACTTCGTCGACATGCTGTTTTGCATCCCGCACCACTTCGCCGTTCACTTCCACCGCCTTCGACTTCAAAAGAACTTTTACATCCTTTCGGGAACCGAAGCCCATATTTGATAAAAATTTATCTATTCGCATTTGGGCCTCCTAAAAACCGAATTTACGTGTATATTTTGTCAGCCGTTCGCCGAATATTTTCTGTGCAATGCCGGTGCGCAGCGCGATAAACCCGTAAACAGCTCCGCCAATTCCTCCGACAATCAGGATTCGGATAATCGACTGAATCTTAGTATCCATATCAATGAAGAGATCAAGGCCTGCTAACGCCAATAAAACAACGGCTGCCATTACAACATTCATTAATACGATCAGCATGATACGGCGCACAACCATTGAAGACCGGTAATTCATCGTTACCATAATGACGCCGATGTTCATGGCAATGGCTGCAGAATAACCGATGACTGTAGCGCCAATCGCCCCGTCCGTTTCAAACAGTTTAATCAGCGGGATATTCAGGGATAATTTAAGCAATAAACCAGTCATTAGATTCAAGACAATCCATTTCTGCTGATTAATTCCCTGCAAGATTGAAGCCGTCACCGGGAATAAAGAAAACAAAATTGCTGCCGGTAAATAATGAGCCAGGATTTCCGAACCAATTTCGCTTTGTTCATAGAAGATATGATAAAGCTCATCCGACAATAACGTCATACCAACAACTGCCGGCAATGTAAGGAAAATAATCATCTGGAATGATTGATCAAGTGTTCTCGTTAATGATTTATGTTCATTGAGCGTAAAGTATTTGGTGATCAACGGTATTAGAGCCATTGAGAAACCTGTCGCAAGCATAACCGGAATCAGAACCAGTTTATGCGCCGTCAGATTTAATATTCCAAGCAGATCGGTTTCAGGTAAATTGCCCGCCGCATCCATCGCCCGGTTAAATGTCAGCAAATCGACGAACTGGAACAGCGGATTCGCAACTCCTAAAAACACGATCGGAATAGCGTAGGTGAGAATCTCACGGTACATATCCCGGAGACCTACATCATACGATTCAATTGAATTCTGGCGCAGCTCATTGTATTCGGGCTTTTTCTTTTTCCAATAGTAGAAGAGGACCAAAACACCGCCAAGTGCTCCTACTGCCGCAGATAAAACGGCAAATTGAATAGCCGTTTTAGGTGATCCGCCAACTACTTCGATCACAATATAGGCGCTTCCCAGGAGGAAAATGATGCGCACAATCTGTTCGATCAATTGTGAAACTGCAGTAGGCATCATGTAATTATAGCCTTGGAAAAAACCTCGCCATAAACTCATAAATGGTACGACGATCAAAGCAAAACTGACCCATTTGATGGCAGAGGCAACATCATCCAAAGAGTAGATTTCCTCTTTTTCAGAAATTGTGATCCGGGCTAGTGGTTCAGCCAGAGCATACATTAACAGGAATCCCAGGAATCCCGTGACCATCATCGTCATAATACCTGAACGAAGCAATCTCCTGCCGGTTTCATAATCTCCGAGACTGTTGTATTTTGCCACGAACTTCGAGAAAGCAAGCGGCGCACCGGATATGGCAACTGCCAGCATCAGGTTATATGGTATGTAGGCATATTGGTAGAGTCCGATATTTTCTTTTCCGACCAAGCCATAAAATGGAATAATATAGATGACGCCAAGCACTTTGGATAAAAACAAGCCCAAAGTCAAAATGGCGGTTCCTTTAATTAACGTTGACATTTTGCACTTCCTGACTAATTCTTGATAAAAAAACAATCTACACGATAGTTTACACTTATAAATGGAAATACTCAACGGATTTTGAAGCATCGTGTATACTAATATTAAAGTGGAAATGGCCGTTTAGCTCTGAAAAGATATGCTGGGCGCTGAAAACTGCACACTAAAAACGAAAGCGAGTTCTTCTTATATGTATGACGTTATAATCATCGGCGGGGGTCCCTCAGGATTGATGGCTTCCATCGCCGCAGCTTCACGCAACCAAAAAGTTTTATTAATTGAAAAAGGCAAAAAGCTTGGGAAAAAGCTGATCATATCAGGCGGAGGCCGCTGCAATGTCACCAACCGGCTGCCTCTTGACGAAATTGTGAAAAATATCCCCGGGAACGGAAGATTTCTCCACAGTCCTTTTTCCGTATTTAATAATGAAGACATCATCTCCTTTTTTGAAGGGCTCGGTGTGGCTTTGAAAGAAGAAGACCACGGCCGAATGTTCCCTGTTTCGAACCGGGCGCAGGATGTCGCCGATGCCATGTTCCGTGAAATGGACCGCCTCGGCGTAACTGTACTGCTGGATTCGCCTGTGAAAAAATTATTGATTACCGATGACAAAGTGACTGGCGTCCGGCTGCATTCCGGCGACGAATATACAGCCAAATCAATCGTCGTCGCAGTCGGCGGCAAAGCTGTTCCGCAGACCGGCTCGACCGGAGACGGCTATCCGTGGGCTGAAAAAGCTGGCCATACCGTCACCGATTTGTATCCGACTGAAGTGCCGCTCTTGTCAAAAGAGCCGTTCATCGTCAGCCGCGATTTGCAAGGGCTTGCTCTTCGGGACGTCGCTGTTTCCGTTTTGAATAAAAAAGGGAAAGTCCTGGTGACGCACCAGATGGACATGCTGTTTACCCATTTCGGTTTGAGCGGCCCTGCTGTTCTCAGATGCAGCCAGTACGTCGTGAAAGAAATGAAGAAAACCAATGGTGCTCCAGTTGAAATGCGCATCAACTCAATGCCGGATGAAAATGCGGAATCCGCATTCCAGCTTCTGTTCAAAATGATGAAGAATGAGCCGAAGAAATCCGTGAAAAACGTATGGAAAAGCTTAGCGCAAGAGCGTTGGCTCCTTTTCCTCCTGCAACGGGCGGGAATTGATCCGGCAATTACAGGCGCTGAACTTGCCAGTGACAAAGTGAGGTCAATGGCAGCGCAACTTACCGCATTCACTATGGAAGTTACCGGTACACAGCCAATTGAAAAAGCATTTGTGACAGGCGGCGGCGTTTCCATCAAGGAAATCGAACCGAAAACGATGGCTTCACGCAAAAAGCCCGGCCTTTACTTCTGCGGTGAAATTCTCGACATCCACGGATACACCGGCGGCTATAACATCACTTCCGCGCTAGTGACAGGAAACGTGGCAGGACGAAGCGCAGCAGAATTTGCAAAACAAATATAAACAGAGAAAACCCTTCGCATGAGCTTGCGAAGGGTTATTTTTTGGCTAATTTATCAGCAATCATCAAAGTAATTTTCCAAATTAAGGATTTACTGTCCGCAGAATTAAAATACTGTCCGGAACGGATCAAATACTGTCCGCATATCAAAAATACTGTCCGGAAGCGACACATTACTGTCCTGTAACAATCCAGCTCCTAATCTTCCAAATTCACCCAATAAAAAACCAGAGCTTCAGCCCTCAAGCTGAAACTCCGGTCCAAAGATTTACGCGATAACCACATTCACCAATTTTCCTGGAATCGCGATCACTTTACGGATCTGTTTGCCTTCAGCCGCTTTTTGGATACTTTCATCCGCAAGCGCTGCCGCTTCCAATTCCTCTTTCGTGCTGTCTTTCGCCACCACAATTTTCGTTTTCACTTTGCCGTTCACCTGGACAACGACTTCCACTTCATCGTCAACCATTTTCGACTCATCGAATACTGGCCATTCCGCATAAGTGACAGTTTCTGTGTGGCCCAATTTCTCCCACAGCTCTTCCGCTACATGTGGCGCTATCGGAGACAGCATCTTCACAAATCCTTCGACATATTCCTTCGGAATCGCATCCGCTTTATAGCCTTCATTGATGAAGACCATCATTTGCGAAATGGCTGTATTGAATCGAAGCCCCTCGAAATCCTCTGTCACCTTTTTGACTGTCTGGTGATAGACTTTTTCCAATTTGCCGTCGTTCGCATCAACAATTTTCGCGCTTAACCCTTCGTCTTCAATAAATAGGCGCCATACACGGTCAAGGAAGCGGCGTGCCCCTTCAAGTCCGTTGGTCGACCAGGCGATCGATGCGTCAAGCGGCCCCATGAACATTTCGTAAAGGCGCAGCGTATCCGCTCCGTGGCTTTCGATGATTTGGTCCGGGTTGACGACATTGCCTTTGGATTTCGACATTTTTTCATTGCCTTCACCCAAAATCATTCCTTGGTTATACAATTTCTGGAAAGGTTCTTTCGTCGGTACGACACCGATATCGTAAAGTACTTTATGCCAGAAGCGTGCATACAATAAATGAAGCACCGCGTGCTCGGCACCGCCGATATAAACATCAACCGGCAGCCAGTGTTTCAATAATTCCGGGTCAGCAATCGCATTGTCGTTGTCCGGATCGATATAACGCAAGTAATACCAGCAGCTGCCCGCCCATTGAGGCATTGTATTTGTTTCACGGCGGCCTTTCATTCCGGTTTCCGGGTGCACTACGTTGACCCATTCATCGATATTCGCAAGCGGTGATTCACCTGTGCCGCTCGGTTTGATGTCTGTCGTCACCGGCAGCATCAATGGAAGATCTTTTTCATCAACCGGCGTCATTGTGCCATCTTCCCAGTGGATGATTGGAATCGGCTCGCCCCAATAACGCTGGCGGCTGAACAGCCAGTCGCGAAGACGATACGTGATTTTCTTCTCGCCGACTCCTTTTTCAACAAGCCAGTCGATCGCTTTTGCAATCGCTTCGGTTTTATTCAATCCATTAAGGAAATCCGAATTGATTAATTCACCGTCGCCGGCATAAGCTTCTTCTTCGATGTTTCCGCCGGACACGACTTCCACAATCGGCAAATCGAATTGCTTCGCAAATTCGTAATCGCGCTCATCGTGCGCAGGCACCGCCATGATTGCGCCAGTTCCGTAAGTTGCCAAAACGTAATCCGCAATCCAGATCGGCATCTTGTCGCCGCTTGCCGGATTGATGGCATAAGCTCCTGTGAACACGCCGGTTTTGGATTTCGCCAAATCCGTACGCTCAAGATCGCTCTTGGTCTTCACGTCATCAATGTATTTCTCAACAGCTTCTTTTTGTTCCGGTGTGGTAATTGACGCCACCAATTTATGTTCCGGCGCCAATACCGCATAAGTCGCGCCGAAAATCGTATCAGGGCGAGTTGTAAATGCGCGGAAAGAATGGCCATTGCCATCGATCTGGAACTCAAGTTCAGCCCCTTCGGATTTACCGATCCAATTGCGCTGCATATCTTTCAGGCTTTCCGGCCAGTCAAGATCATCCAAATCTTCCAGTAAACGGTCCGCGTATTCTGTAATGCGCAATACCCACTGGCGCATCGGACGGCGTTCGACCGGATGGCCTCCGCGTTCTGATACTCCGTCAACCACTTCTTCGTTGGCAAGCACTGTGCCAAGCGCCGGACACCAGTTGACCGCTACTTCGTCGACATAAGCCAAGCCTTTATTGTACAGCTGGATGAAAATCCACTGCGTCCATTTATAATATTTCGGATCCGTTGTGTTGACTTCACGGTCCCAGTCATACGAAAAACCAAGTTCCTGGATTTGGCGTTTGAACGTCGCGATGTTTTTCGCCGTAAATTCAGCCGGGTCATTGCCTGTATCAAGCGCGTACTGCTCGGCAGGAAGCCCAAATGCGTCCCAGCCCATCGGATGCAAAACATTATAGCCCTGCATGCGTTTCATACGGCTCAAAATATCTGTCGCCGTATAGCCTTCCGGATGCCCTACGTGAAGACCGGCTCCTGATGGATACGGGAACATATCAAGCGCGTAGAATTTCGGCTTGTCAAAATCCGTCTCCAGTTTGAATGTCTTGTTCTGATCCCAATGTTTCTGCCACTTCTTTTCGATAACTTTGTGCTTGAATGTCATTGTCTTTTTCCTCCTCAAAATAAAAAATCCCCGCCCCTTATAAAAATAAGGGACGGGAATCACCCGCGGTACCACCCAAATTAGCGATTGCTCGCCCAACTTGATTCCTTAACGCGGAGAACGGTGCATATTACTGGATTCACATACACAGACTCAAAGGCGAGTTCAACCGCTTTATCCACCGGCTTGCACCAAACGCCGGCTCTCTGGGGGAATAAACACGATCTACTGATCCTCATCAAAGTCTTTTGCTATTACATCCTATTCTAGCTGAGCAGCCGATTTTTGGCAATAGCTCAGGATACTTTGACGTTTTCCGTATCGAGCGGCGCGTCTGTCGAATCGACGACATCCTGCACACTGAAGCCTTCAAATACTTCAGTCAGCACAAGTCCCTGCTCAGTCACTTCTATAACCGCGCGCTCTGTGATGATTTTATTGACGACACCTTTGCCTGTCAACGGAAGGTCGCATTGCTTTTTGATTTTCGCGGAGCCGTCTTTCGACACATGATCCATGATCACGATGACTTTCTTGGCGCCGTGGACCAGATCCATCGCGCCGCCCATGCCTTTGATCATTTTGCCCGGAATCATCCAGTTGGCAAGGTCGCCATTCTCGGCAACTTCCATGCCGCCTAAGATTGCCACATCGATATGGCCGCCGCGGATCATCGCAAACGATTCGGCGCTTGTGAAGAATGCAGATCCCGGAATGGTCGTAACCGTTTCTTTGCCGGCATTGATCAAGTCAGGATCGACTTGTTCTTCAGTCGGATATGGTCCGATGCCAAGAAGGCCGTTTTCTGATTGCAGAACAACTTGTTTATTGTCTGAAATGAAATTCGCCACTAAAGTCGGCATGCCGATGCCTAAGTTGACGTAGTCGCCGTCTTTGATTTCTTTTTCTGCGCGTTTCGCTATGCGTTCTCTCACTAATTGCTTGTCCATATGATCGATTTCCTCCCTTAAGCCTGTCTTGTCGTTAAACGCTCGATGCGTTTTTCCTGTTTTGCTTCCAGTAAGCCCTGTACATAGATGCTTGGGGTTTGAACATGATTCGGGTCAATCGTACCTGTTTCGACGATTTCCTCAACCTCTGCTATGGTGATTTTCCCGGCTGCAGCTGCAAGCGGATTGAAGTTTTGCGCAGTCTTGTTGTATACCAGATTGCCCATCTTATCTGCTTTAGCGGCACGCACCAACGCAAAATCAGCTTTCAGAGCATGCTCAAGCACATACTCCTTACCATCGAATTCACGTATTTCTTTTCCTTCAGCAACCGTAGTCCCGACGCCTGCAGGAGTGAAGAAAGCAGGAATCCCCGCTCCGCCTGCGCGCATTTTTTCCGCGAGTGTACCTTGCGGCGTCAGCTCGACTTCGATTTCACCAGACAGCACCTGGCGTTCAAACTCTTTATTTTCTCCGACATAGGAGCCGATCATTTTTTTAATCTGTTTATTTTTCAGCAGCAGTCCAAGACCCCATTCATCGACGCCGCAATTATTGGAAATGACGGTAAGATCGGTTACGCCTTTATCCACCAAAGCCAATATCAATTGCTCGGGAATACCGACAAGACCGAAGCCCCCCACCATAATCGTGGCCCCGTCCTGAATTTGTTCGACCGCTTCTTTAGCGGAACTGTAAATAGGTTTCATTTTTATTCCCCCTCAGCTTTATGTACATAGTATTCATACTATTTAAACGCTTTCATTCTTAATTTAAACAAAGTCCCCTATGAAACGCAACATAGAGCTAAAACAGCCGTCAGCTCAATTGACTTTGGAATATGACAATAAAAAAAAGAACTCCGCATCTGCGCAGTTCCTAAAAGTGATTCAAATTATCGCCTTTTCCTGATCCATAGCAGCCTGTTTCTTTTTCAACGGAATATCGTAGACCAATGAAGTTCCGATTGCCGCCACAAGCAAAATAGTTATCAGTATAAAGAGAGCCGACATTCCGTAAAGGTCAACCATCAATCCGCCCATCAAAGGGCCGATCATGCGGCCGCCGGTGGCTACGCTGTTGACGATTCCCTGATAGAACCCTTCCCGCCCTTTTGGCGCCAGTTGATTGGCGAGTGCCGGAACAGCCGGCCAGACGAACATTTCTCCGATGGTCAAAATCGCCATGGCAATTACAAACATGCTGAATTCCTCTGCAAAAGCGACGACCAGATACGACACCATCATAATAACGATTCCAATCAGCAATTGCTGCTTGATATTATCTTCGATGCGTTTGATGATCGGGCGAATCAGGGGCTGTCCAAGTACGATCAAAGCACCGTTCAATGTCCATAGAAAACTGTATTGCGGCAAGGTGATGCCGATTTCCTGTGTGTAGGCGGATATCGTCGATTGCCATTGGACATAGCCGACCCAGCACAGCAGATAGCCAGCCGAGACAATGAGCAGCGCATAGAACGGCGCCCGGTTGCGGATTTTTTTGCCTTCATTGAATACACTGGTATGTGAAGACGCGGAAATCGACATCGATTTAAAGCCGAATAACGCGATAAAGAAAAACACGATATACATTCCGAGATTTGCCATGAATATATAATCAAAACTCAACGCAGCCAGTACACCTGCCATTGCCGGACCGACTGCCACGCCCACGTTCTGTGCCAGATAAATAGAGTTGAACGCTTTGCGGCCGCCTTCCGGCCATACTGTTCCGACCATCGCATACATGCTCGGAAACACTATTCCGCCGCTGAATCCGATGATGGTATAAAACGCCACGAATGGCACAAAATCATGCCAAATGGTCAATCCTGTCAAAGCGAAAATCGTGACAATGATTCCGCCCATTATCGATTTATAGCCGCCGATGCGGTCAAACAGCATGCCCCCGAGCAGATTCCCGATGACAGCGGCTCCCGCATTAGCCATCAGCACAAGGCCGGCAAGTGATAATGATTTTCCTAAATGGTCGTGCATATAGATAGTCGTCAACGGCCACAGGAATGAATTCCCGGTAACATTGACGAGCATTCCGATGATTAATAGCCATACTTGTTTCGGCATCGTTCTGTCTCCTCTTAGCTCATTTCCAAGAGTCATTGTATTCCTTTTACCCGCACTCTACAAGAAGATTTTCAGCGAACCGGAAATAACAGATTTTTCTGCCGTTGTGAGCCTAAATCCGGCCATGCTACAATACAAAAAAGAGGAGTTGTTTTTATGGAAATGAACCTGCCTTTTTCTTCAGACGGCAAACGCTATTACACATGGAATCGCCACTTACGCGACCATTTTGGCCATAAAGTAATGAAAATTGCACTTGATGCTGGCTTTGACTGCCCTAACCGGGACGGCACTGTCGCATTCGGCGGATGCACTTTCTGTTCGGTAGCAGGGTCCGGTGATTTTGCTGGAGACCGGGTCGATCCGATCCCGGTCCAATTCGAACAGATCAAAGCAAAAATGCATAAAAAATGGAAAGACGGCAAATACATCGCTTATTTTCAGGCTTATACAAATACCCATGCTCCGCTTCCGGTCATCAAAGAGAAATTCGAAGCTGCACTCGCACAGGAGAATGTCATCGGACTCAGCATCGCCACCCGTCCGGATTGCCTGCCGGATGACGTGGTCGAGTATCTTGCTGAATTAAATGAACGTACTTATTTATGGATTGAACTGGGTTTACAGACTGTCCATAATAAAACCGCCCGATTAGTAAACCGGGCACATGATTTTTCTTTATATATAGAAGGAGTCGAAAAATTGCGCAGCCGCGGCATCCGCGTCTGTACCCATATCATCAACGGATTACCGCTTGAAGACCGGGATATGATGATGGAAACAGCACGAGAAGTCGCTAAATTGGATGTCCAGGGCATCAAAATCCACCTGTTGCATCTTTTAAAAGGCACACCCATGGTCAAACAATATGAAAAAGGCATGGTGGAATTCCTTGAAAAAGATGAATACATCAAACTCGTAGCCGATCAGCTGGAAGTGATCCCCCCCGAAATGATTGTCCAGCGCATAACCGGTGACGGCCCTATCGAATTGATGATCGGTCCGATGTGGAGCGTCAATAAATGGGATGTCCTGAACGGCATTGACGCTGAACTTGAAAGGCGCGGAAGCTGGCAAGGGAAATACTATCAGGGGATGGTGGAAGCATGACATTGATGCGTGTTCTGCCATTCACTAAATCTTTATTGCAAGAGGCGGTTGTTGAAGGCGATAAAGTGGTTGACGCGACTGCCGGCAATGGCCATGACACATTGTTTCTGGCCCAACTAACTGGTGATGCCGGAAAAGTTTACGCCTTCGATATTCAGGAAGATGCTGTCCGAGCAACTAAAGAACGGGTCAAAGACTATCGCAATGTCGACGTGATTCTCGACAGCCACGCCAATATCGCTCAGTATGTCACAGAAGAAATTGCCGCAGCCGTCTTCAACCTTGGCTATTTGCCAAAAGGCGACCACAGCATAATCACGAAATCAGAAACAACGCTGGCAGCCATCACCCAATGCTTGGAGCTTTTGAAGGAGACAGGAATCGTCGCCATCGTCATCTATTCGGGACATGAAGGCGGCAGCGAAGAACGGGATGCCGTAATGGGTTTTGTGTCACAGCTGCCGCAAACCAAATTCGATGTAATGAAATACCAATTCATCAATCAGCAGCATTCCCCTCCTTTTCTGGTTGCAATTGAGAAAAAAACAAAGAAATAATCAATATCAAAAAGCGATTGTATCAAACGATGCAATCGCTTTTTCTATTCTCCTAGAGATTTCCCGCTTTTAGAATACAGAAAATTCTATAAACAAATGAAACTTCGCGCTACTGAAACCGTATAATCTAATAGTAAAGGATAAAATTTCCACCGACTTATTGCCGAAAGGAGGAAAATATAATGAAAAATATGATCACAATTTTATTGACTGTCGTTATTATCGGTGCCTTGAACTGGATCGCTTCTGTACTTTTGAATATGTCATTTCTTGATATTTCGATCCCCGTCGGCGGTCTTGCCCTCATTCTAATCTATTTTATCACCAGCAAAGGCGGCATGGCTTCAAGGCAGATGGATATGTCGATACAAGGGCAGACCGGAATTCGGATGGAACACAAAGCTGCCGTTTCTGAGCGCTCTTATATCCTGATTGGATCCATCATGTATGTAGCTGTTATGCTGGTCGTTTCATTTTTTGCTTACCGGGAATACTTTCTGGGAATTGGCTTCTAGGTTTCAGCGCACAGCCATAAACCGATGCATTAAAAATACCGCCCGATGCACAAGCATCCCAGCGGTATTTTTTATTGTTCTATTTTGCTGCGTGAATTTCTTTTCTTCATTTCATCAGCCACCAGCTCAAACGTCTTCAGTTTATCATTGAAATCATAAGCCATGGAAACCAGCATCACTTCATCTGCCTGATATTCCTCCACAAGCTCTTCCAATCGATCTCCTACCATTCGGGGCGTGCCGACGATCATGCGGCGCCGATTCTCTTCAACAAGCAGCTTCTCAAACTTTGTATATTCATAAGCAAGCGCCCTTTCAGGCGGCGGCGTGCCCTTCGAAGGCATGCCTTGTGCACCCATTGATAAGGCAAGATCCAAAGAAGACGCGATTCTTTCGGCTTCCTCTTCTGTTTCCTGGCAAATGACGAAAATCGCAAATCCGACATAGGGGCGAGCGTCTCCGGCTGATTCAAAACGTTCCTTATAAGTACGGGTAAAATCCTGTCCGCCTTCACCGTTGATGAACTGTGCGAACATATAAGGCAGCCCTTTTTCAGCCGCCAATAAAGCCGACGTCATACTTGAACCAAGAATCCATATCGGTGGCGCTGATTCAGTCAGCGGTGTCGCTTTCATACCGTGGTACATATGGTCTTCCGGTATTGCATCGTTCAGATACATGGACAATTCGTCTATCTGGTCCGGAAAACGGTCGACATTCCGGGATCTTCCTTCATTCAACGCCAATGAAGCTCTGGGCATTCCACCCGGTGCCCGGCCGACGCCTGCATCGATACGGCCCGGGTATAGCGCTTCCAGCAATTTAAAATTTTCCGCAATCTTGAAAGAAGAATAATGCGGAAGCATCACGCCTCCGGACCCCAGCCGGATTTTTTCCGTCACTGCCCCCAAATGGGATATCAGGATTTCAGGAGATGAACCTGCCAATGTCGCTGCATCGTGATGCTCTGATACCCAGAACCGGGTGTAGCCCCATTTTTCTGCAGCTTGCGCCAATTGGGCTGTCTGCTTTAAGGCTTCGCCGGGGTTGCTTCCTTCCGACACAGGAGACTGATCGAGAATACTATAACGCAAAACCACATTCATCCACTCCTTTCAAACTTTATTTCAATTCTTATTTCACTAAATAGCCGATAGACCGTAAAACATTTTTTATGAATAAATGCGAGGTCGTAAATACATCTTCGCGCTCTGGTTCCTGAAAAAGATCATGATAGGCATCTTTCCATTCCTTATAACTGAATTCTTTAAGATTCTGCTGCTTCAGCCAGTTTTTCGACGCTTCTTTATCAGCAATCAAATCCTTCTCTGCCGTCTGAACAAATGTCGGAATATCCGGATAAACCTGTTTACCGCTTGCAGCCTGTTTCATATATGCCTGCAGCTCACGGTACCAGCCGATTGATATCTGCGGTTTATATAATTCATCGTCCTTTTCAAGTTCGATCACTTCAGGATTCCGGGTCAGATCTTCAATTGTAATTTCGTGTTTTACTTTAATCTGTGAGGTGATTTTCGGCACGCCTGACAAAGCGCTGGATAATTTGGAAGGTGTCCGCAGCAGATGAAGCCACGGAGAAGTAAATACGGCACCTGCCACTTCAATGGAATGTTTGCTCAAATAATTGATGGCCAACGTAGCTCCCAATCCATGTGCCACAATGAACACCGGTATCTCAAGCTCAATTGCCACATCCAGCATTTCACTGACCGCCTTTTCATAGGCTTCGAATGATTCAGTGTGTGCTTTTTGAATCGTCCCGTTTTTACCGTGGCCCGGCAGATCTCCCATCACCACTTCAAAACCGGAACTTCTCCATTCCTTGATCTGCCAAGCGTAGCGCAGATGATGTTCGTATGCACTGTGAATAATTACGATCACTGCTTTCGCCTGGCCTTCAGCCTGCCATTTCCACATTTGCCAACGCCCCCTTTAATCTATCTTCTATTAATATCAGATCTTAAAGTTGACCTTTCAAAAGGTTTTGCTACCATTAAAGATATCTTATCTTGATTAAAGGAGTTTTACCATGATTTACCCATACAATGACAAACACCCGCAAATAGACCCATCCGCTTTCATCGCTGATTACACAACCATCACTGGTGATGTGAAAATCGGCGCAGAATCTTCCATCTGGTTCAATACAGTCGTCCGCGGTGATGTAGCCCCAACCGTTATCGGCAATAAAACAAATATCCAGGATCTCTGCATGCTGCACCAGAGCCCCAATAATCCATTGATTCTCGAAGACAATGTCACAGTGGGACACCAGGTGACGCTCCATAGCTGCATCATCCGTAAGAATGCATTGATCGGCATGGGATCTGTTATCCTCGACGGCGCTGAAATCGGTGAAGGTGCATTTATCGGAGCCGGAAGCCTCGTACCGCAAGGAAAAGTCATTCCACCAGGCAAACTGGCATTTGGGCGCCCCGCTAAAGTCATCCGGGATCTCAACGAAGACGACATCGCCGACATGGAACGCATTGTCCGTGAATATGCCGAGAAAGCCGCTTATTATAAATCCCTGCAGAAATAATAAAACCCGCACGAGCCATGAGGCTTGTGCGGGTTTTTGTTTTCATTAAATTCCTGATTGTTCTTTCAAAGCATCTGCTTTGTCAGTGCGCTCCCAAGGAAGATCCACATCTGTGCGGCCGAAATGGCCGTAAGCTGCAGTCTGCTTGTAGATCGGACGGCGAAGATCAAGCATCTTGATCAAGCCAGCCGGACGCAAGTCGAAATTATTGCGGACAAGATCGATGAATTGGTCTTCACTGATTTTGCCTGTGCCGAATGTATCAACTGAAATTGAAACCGGATGTGCAACACCGATTGCATAAGCAAGCTGCACTTCACATTTATCAGCCAATCCTGAAGCGACAATGTTTTTCGCTACATAGCGCGCTGCATATGCACCGGAACGGTCAACTTTCGTCGCGTCCTTACCGGAGAATGCACCGCCGCCGTGGCGTGCATAACCACCGTAAGTATCAACGATGATTTTACGGCCAGTAAGACCCGCGTCTCCTTGAGGTCCACCGATTACAAAACGGCCAGTCGGGTTGATGAAATATTTTGTTTCATCATCCAGCAAATTAGCCGGAACGACTTCATCAATGACATATTCTTTAATATTGCGCTGGATTTGCTCAAGCGTTACTTCAGGATGATGCTGTGTTGAGATAACAATAGTATCCACGCGAAGCGGCTTATCGTTTTCATCATATTCAACAGTCACTTGTGTTTTGCCGTCAGGACGCAAATATGGAAGAATCTCTTCCTTGCGCACTTCTGCTAAACGGCGAGCCAATTTATGTGCCAATGAAATCGGCAATGGCATCAATTCCTCGGTTTCATTGTTCGCATAACCGAACATCAAACCTTGGTCGCCTGCTCCGATATCATCCAGTTCTTTATCTGTCATCTGGCCTTCGCGTGATTCAAGAGCAACGTTCACTCCTGCAGCGATATCAGGCGATTGCTCATCAATTGCAGTCAACACCGCACTTGTTTCAGAGTCAAAGCCGTATTTCGCCCGTGTATAACCAATATCTTTAACAGTCTGGCGCACCACTTTCGGGATGTCGACATATGTTGTTGTTGTAATTTCCCCTGCTACAAGAACAAGTCCTGTAGTAACGGTAGTTTCGCACGCTACTCGTGCATTAGGGTCTTCTGCGAGGATCGCGTCCAGGATGGCATCTGAGATTTGGTCACAGATCTTATCCGGATGTCCTTCTGTTACTGATTCTGATGTGAATAATCGACGGTTTGTCAAAAAATGTTCCTCCTTATATCCTGCGAGATTGCTCTCGAAATTGATACGGTACTCGTTTTCCCATGTCAAGTCCGTTCCAAACATTATGGATTGAACTTCAAGCCGTTGTGGCCTTTGTACACGAGGATTAAGGGCGATTCATAAAAAAATCCCTTCACTCATCATTCAATGAGGAAAGGAGAAATCATCATAAGCACCTTTCACTCTTATCATCCAAGGCCTGTGAGCCTTGCTTCAGGTTGGGCACCAGCGCTGCATCAATGCAGCAGGTTGCCGGGTTTCATAGGGCCTGCCCCCTCCACCAGCTCGGAATAAGAGTATCCGTTCAATTTTTCATCATACGGAATTGGATATATGATGTCAACGTTTTTTATGTTTTATTCGCCTATGATGCATGAAAACATCCTATTTCGGGTATTAATTATGCACAAATGATGAATTTTCAATTCCAGCGGGTTATTAGTATAGACTAATCGAGTTAATGTGTTATACTATTGTTCGAATATAACTCTTCCCCAATGCCTTGGGAATAACCGAAAAGGAAGGTACATATATGAACTCAGTTAACTTCGCAAGCGATTTGAAAGATCTTTTAAACGGCCCTAACGTCAATGTCCAATGGTCGGTCCCACAATTGGTGGAGGCAGCCACTTCACGTGGAGAAGCGATTCTGACGCGCGAAGGCGCAGTCAGAGCCGAAACGGGTAAATACACAGGCCGGTCGCCTAAAGATAAGTATATGGTAGAAGAAGATATTTCGAAAGATAAAATTGACTGGGGTACAGTAAACCGTCCGATTTCTTCTGAAGTTTTTGAGAACCTATATGCAAAAGTACTGAAACACCTGAAAGAAAGAGAAGAACTTTTCGTCTTTAAAGGATTTGCCGGTGCAGACCCAGAGTCACGCCTTCACATCCAGACGATCAATGAATACGCGTGGCATAATCTTTTTGCCCACCAATTATTCATCCGTCCAACTGAAGAGGAAATGAAAATCCATGACGCAGAATTCACTGTCGTCTATGCGCCAACTTTCAAGGCTGACCCATCTGTGGACGGCACTGATTCCGAAACGTTCATCATTGTTTCCATGGAAAAGAAAGTAATTCTGATCGGCGGAACTGAATATGCCGGCGAAATGAAAAAATCCATTTTCTCAATCATGAACTATATCCTTCCCGAAAAAGGCATTTTGCCGATGCACTGCTCTGCTAACGTAGGCCAGGATGGCGATGTTGCTTTGTTCTTCGGCTTGTCCGGAACAGGGAAAACGACGCTTTCCGCTGACCAGGACCGCAAACTGATCGGTGATGACGAGCACGGCTGGTCTGATAACGGCGTTTTCAATATCGAAGGCGGCTGCTATGCGAAAACCATCAACCTTTCGCGTGAAAATGAGCCACAGATTTTTGATGCAATCCGTTTCGGATCTGTTCTTGAAAATGTTGTCGTTGATTTAGAAACACGTATTCCCGATTACGATGATGGTTCATTGACTGAAAACACACGTGCTGCTTATCCGATTGATGCAATCGACAACAGCATCCATCCTTCAATGGCTGGACATCCGAAAACGATCGTCTTTTTGACTGCTGATGCATTCGGCGTATTGCCTCCTATCAGCCGTTTGTCGAAGGAACAGGCAATGTACCATTTCCTAAGCGGCTATACATCGAAACTGGCAGGCACTGAGCGTGGCATCACTTCTCCGGAAGCGACATTCTCAACTTGCTTCGGTTCACCTTTCCTTCCATTGCAAGCAACTGTCTACGCAGAAATGCTCGGCAATAAAATCGATGAACACGAAGTGGAAGTTTTCCTTGTAAACACTGGCTGGACTGGCGGCGAATACGGCGTCGGCAACCGCATGAAACTTTCTTATACACGTACTATGGTTCGCGCAGCAATCAAAGGCGAATTGAACAATGTTAAGACTGAACAGGAAGCTGTCTTCGGACTAAGCATTCCTCAGGAAATTCCTGGCGTGCCAACTGAGGTTCTTAATCCTCGTGACGCTTGGTCTGACAAAGAAGCTTACGATGCGAAAGCACAGGAGCTTGCTCAGAAATTCCAGGACAACTTCAAGAAATTCGGTTCCGTATCAGCTGACATCAGCGCTCAAGGCGGACCATTGAATAATTAATAAGCAAAAGCACATCCGGCAAGTTGCCGGATGTGCTTTTTAATTTGCAGTATCCTGTTCTTTTTCTTTCATCCAATGCGCTAACGCGGCAACTGTCTTACGGTTTGCTGTCGGTGGAAAGAAATGCGTGTACTCCGGGAAATACCAAGTTTCATGAGGATGATCATTCAGTTTTAAGGCTTCTTCCAAAAGATAAGCCTGCGCCGGCAGTACGTTGTCATCTTGCAGTCCGTGAATGATCAGCATAGGGGCTGTCGCTTCCTCGAGACGCATCAGTGGATTCCGTTCTTCATAAGCTGTCAAAGCTGTATTCGGTGTTCCACCGTAAATACGTTTCATCATGCGGCGCATATCCGGCCTCTCTTTATAGGTTAAAACGGTATCCGTTACACCTGCCCATGTCACAAGCGAAGTGATGTCGTCCCGCAGCACCGCTGTCCACAGCGCCATGATGCCGCCTCTCGAAAATGCCAGCAGATGCACGTGGCCATTGCAGAATTGTTTCAGCACATCCACTGCATGCACCGCGTCCCAGCGATCGGCACCTGCAAATTCATCGCGCCCTTCTCCACCTCTGTTGCCCCGGTAATAAGGCGCAAACACTACAAAGCCTTGAGCGGCATATTGGGCAGCCCGTGCCGGCCTCACCATGCCAATTGACTGGATACCGCCGCGCAAGTAAAGCATTCCGCTGTAATTTCCCGGCTTTTTCGGCTCCGCCAGTAGACCTTTGACCTTCAAACCTTCTGACCAATAAACGATTTCCGTCAGCTTCACATGGGGATTCGGCGAAGGGTAAATTCTTTTTGATTTAATCTTCCCATTTTCCATCCAGTTTCACCCGCTCCATAATTTGTTTCATTCCTTCATCTTTCATCAGAAAGCTGAAGTCGCTGTCCAAGTCCAAACTATCAACCATAACAGCTCCATTTGTTTCCATCAGATCAATTTCATCTACCGCTGCAACAGTTCCTGTAAATACCGTCTTAGAAAATGGCGGCTCGCTATGGACCAAGTATTCCGCAAACCATTCAAGCTCTTCGATTACGCCGCCTGTTTCCTCGTATACTTCCCTTTTGGCGGCTTCGGCCAAACTTTCTCCTGCTTCCGCTTTGCCACCGGGAAACTCCAGCCCCCGCTCCCTGTGTTCGGTCAGCAGCCACTTTCCTTTGAATTTCGCAATAACCAGTACGTGTCGGCTTTCCACTTGAAAAGCATCCTTTTCAAACGATAACCGGCAAGTGAAGCCATTCAAATCCGTATATTCCATCCTGTCTCACTCCTGAACAAATAAAAAAAGCGCACACAATTCGTAACGTGTGCGCTTGTGTAATTTTATTTTACTTCTTTTCGCCAAGGAATGCTGAAAGCATCCATGAATGCTTCTCAAGGTTCTGGTGAATGGCATTCAACATATCTTCTGTCATATCGTCGCCGTCTTCAGCTGCATATTCCATGCCTTTTTTCAGCGACGCCATAATTTTATCGTAATCACTGACAACCGTCTCGACCATCTGATCAGAAGTCTCTTTGCTTGTTGCTTCATCGACAACAGACAATTCCAGCTGCTCTTTCATTGTCGCAACAGGTTTACCTCCAAGCGCCAGTAAACGTTCTGCAATTTCATCCATATGCAACGTAGCTTCATTGTACAATTCCTCGAACTTTACATGAAGTGTAAAGAATTGATGGCCTTTCACGTACCAGTGGAAATTATGTAATTTAGTATAAACCACCGACCAAGTTGCGACTTGCACGTTTAATTCCTGATTTAATTCTTTTGACATCTAAATCCACTCTCCATTCAAATTAATAAGTTCTTCTACTTTATTAATACCTTTAAAATGCCTACAATAAACATGAAGAGTTTCCAATCTTATGGAAAGAAGAAGGCGAACTATATGAAAACAATACTCATTAAAATTTTCCGTTTCTATCAGCGGTTCATATCTCCCCTGTCACCGCCAAGCTGCCGGTTTTATCCGACCTGTTCCCACTACGGCATCGAAGCCGTTGAAAAGCACGGTGCATTAAAAGGCGGTTACCTGGCAATAAAACGAATACTCAGCTGCCATCCATTCAATAAAGGCGGCGTTGATTTCGTACCTGAAGAATGGCCTCCAAAGAAATAAGTTGGAGGTTTTTCTTGTGTTTAAATAGGGTTTGCGGTAAGATACTCTTTGTAAATAAAACGTAATCGTTACATTTTGGAGGATCAACATGAAAAAATCAGCTCTATTTATTCTATTAATATCAATACTTATATTGGCCGCCTGCGGCGATTCCGGAACAGAGAATACTGATTCCACAGCAGACAGTTCGAAGATTCAAGTTTATACAACTGTCTATCCGATCACTTATTTCACGGAAAGAATCGGCGGGGATCAAGTCGAAGTACAATCCGTCTACCCGGCTGGCGCGAATGAACACACATTCGAACCCACCCAGCAGGACATGATCGCTATCGCAGAAGCTGACCTTATGTTTTATATCGGCCTTGGCCTTGAAGGTTTTATTGATAGTGCGAAAAAAACGCTTGATGGCGAAGATGTCGAATTTGCGGCACTTGCGGATTCAATCACTGATGAGCAATTGGAGGCTGCACTTGAACATGACGGCGAAGAAGCCCATGAGGACGAACATGAAGAACATACAGAAGAAGCTGACCACGATGGCCATGACCACGGCTCGACAGACCCTCATATCTGGATGTCGCCAAAGCTCAGCCAGCAACTTGCAACATCCATCAAAGACTCGCTGATTGCTGAAGATCCGGATAACACAGAAGTTTATGAAACGAATCACGCCAAGCTGATCGAAGAGCTCGAACAATTGGAAGAATCATTCAGCCAATTGCAGGAACGCGTATCAAAGGATACTTTTTTCGTATCCCATGCAGCTTTCACTTATTTAGCGGAACCATATGGTTTTGAACAGGTTGCTGTAGCTGGCCTAAATAGCCAGGACGAACCGTCACAGAAGGAATTGACGGAAATCGTCGACATGGCGCGTGAGAAAAACATCGAATACATCGTCTTCGAACAGAATGTTTCTTCCAATCTGACAGAAGTTGTCCAGAAAGAAGTCGGTGCGGAAGCAGTGCAAATGCATAATCTTGGCGTATTAACACAAGAAGATATCGATAATGGAGAAACCTACTTCACTTTGATGAAAAGAAATCTGGAAGTCCTTGAAACTATTCTTAAATAAAAACGCACCCATTGCGGGTGTGTTTTTTTTGTAAACGATTATAATAACAAAATCCCAGACCTGTTTTCGGAATTTTCATTTTTATTGTATACTGATTATAACTTCTTTTTGAAAAGGATGGTCCAGATGAAAAAATTGCTTGCCGCTTTAACAGTCGCAGCGATCCTGACAAGTCTGATATTGACCCGTTCCATGTATGTAGAACAATTGGAAATACCGATTATTATCATTGGTACGGCTCTGCTTGCTTTAATGCTAAAGTTTCCTGAAGATCGAAAAGAAAAAATGCTGGCACATGGCATGCGTATTTTTGCGGCATTCGTAATCGGCTGGCTTTTCTCCACACTCGATCTCCTGCTTGACCATCTGTTCTATTATCAGCAAACCGGCTTTGAAGACGGCGCCTACCTGTCACTGCCCTTCAAATATGAAGAATTCGCTGACAGCTTCTTTCTGTTAGCTATCTCCTGTATGGCGGCAGCAGCAGTATTCATCCTGATACAAACTCTTTTCAAAGCACTGAAATCTCCACGTAATCCAGTCTATAAATAACATGCAAAAAGCGTCCAATGGCAATCATTGGACGCTTTTTTGCTGTTCCATGGATTTTAGAATGCTTTCAATACTCCCACTCAATGCTCCGACCAAAATCTGAACGTCCGGTAAATAATAGAAAGTGCTGGTCACTTCAAAGTCGAATACCTCTTCAGTTTCCGAAAGCAGATATACGGGTTTACCTTGTCCAAGCGCCATTCCCAATTCAATATGGCTGCCTTTTCCTGCCGGCAATAAAACGATTATAAAATCCGCCTCAAGCACAGCTTTCTTCTCCAGCGTTCCATACAACGCCAGTTCTTCAACCGAAGAGGCGCGCAGATTTGCTGTCCAGTCAAAGGTTTGGACGTGTCCCGCCTCTCTTAAAAGGCTGGCAGCTTCCCTGACCTTATTCTTATTTGCAAAACTCGAAGCGATATAAAACTTCATCAGCCCTCCTTACTTCCTTCCCCCAGATCCAAAACAAGCGGTTCTTCCTCTTTTGCAGCTTTTCGAAAGGCATTCAGCAATAGAATAAAGGCGATATTTAATATTAATAAGACGATTATCAACAGAAACGCGAGTACCTGCAGGCTTTCATATACAAAAGCTATCATGACAGCGCTTAGTCCAAGCATCAGCAAATTTGTGGGAATATAAACATTGAATAAACGCTGTGTTCTATTAAACAATTCCATTTCCCCATTTTTGGCCGCCAGCTTTATTAACATCCTGAACAGATAAAATGTCAAAACAATTTCTCCAGCGAACAAAAAATTAGAATAATAATACCAGGGGCCCCTGTCAACAAGATTAAAATCAATGAACACAGAAGGGATCGAGATGAAGATCAGACCAATTGAGATATAAGCAGCCTGCCTGCCTTCATCAATAACTTCTCCGATTTTATAGCAACCGGCTGCAATCAGGAAATATCCTATCGGATCCGCCAAGATGTCGACCCCTATACGAATGGCGAGAAAAATGAAGACGTATCCATATAAAATCTGTCCCAATGATCCTTTCATTTATTTACCCGCCCCTTTTTGTTCTATAATTGTACGACTGTCCTCTCGAGTCAAGATTGGAATGTGATATAGAGATGCTGGAAATCTTATAGCAGTACCGTTTTTATCTTCGCCATCAATCATTACCCATGAATTTAATACGTATTTTAAATCTCCTCTATTCTGAATCGAGATTGCGAAACCCTCATTTTTCTTAAAATTCAGGGGGAATTCCAAATTGGGTAATTCATCGCCTTTTCCTGCTTTTAACCGGTTCTCAATCTTTTGGACATAATTAACATTATTAAAATGATCTTCAGTATTCGGCACATGAACTTTTAAATTGGCCATACCATATGGAGGCAAATGTGGTTCAAATCCATTTATCGATATTTCTTCTTCCACCTCAAGATAGGAAACTGTCAATTCACCATCTCCTGAAGACATCTGTGATAGATAAGGTTTTGACGACTCGTCCTCAGGATGAATAATGATTTCTCCGATATCGGCTGTGAACGAATCACCGCCAGCCAAATAGACAGTAATTTCGTTAATGATAACTTCTTCTTTTAATTTACTTAATTCATGTGGATCCATTTTGACGCTGAGCGTCCTCAATTCATGCGAGCCGAATTACTGCACGTAAGATGTTCCTTCCGTAAACATTACCTGAAAATCATCGACAAAAGCCGGGATATCGCCCAGTGTAATCATATTAATCGTATTATCATCACTCTTATTTGTTATGTAGTAGAATTGCATCTGCAAGTTTTCATGTGCATAGTCTTCAAAATAATGATCCAGGAAAACAGGCTGTTCCAGCTGCTGCGAATAAGCATAAGTGGCTGCAGCAATCCAACCTAAGATAATTACGGATAAGACAATAAAAAATATACGTGGACTCATGAAACACCCCTTACCTCAAGTCTTCTCAATCACCTTAATAGTATTTTATATACGTCGGTTCTCTTCTTTGATTTTTATAAATCTCAAATGGTTATATGTTTTTCACTTCTTTTTTACAATATTGATAATCCCTTTCCATCCAAAAACCGAGGAATACTGCAGCAGCTATGGCAATCCCGCTAATAATCAACAAAACGTAGCCAACTTCACTTTGGCCGCCTCTTTCAGCACTGATAGCTACGGCAATAACATTCCCTGTAAAACAGATGGAAGCAATTATGAGGAAAGCCATTGACGCAAAAAATCTTTTCAACATCTTTTCATGACTCCTATTCTTTATATCTATTTAAATTACGAACTATACAGAAAGTTCCAATTAATCGTATCATATTTTCGTTCTATAAAGGCAAAAAAAATAAAGCAAGACTCTTAGAGCCCTGCTTTATTTAAGTCGACACTATAGCCGATGCCGGCAAGCTGCTGCAATTCGATTTTCCCATCCATAACTTCAATCTCAGGTGCAATCAAGTCTTCATCCCAAAAATGCCGGGAATCTGAAAAATCACCAGGTAGCACAATATCCGGCAGAGAAGCCAACGCCAGATTATGGGCTTTGGAAACGCCAAACTCAATCATGCCGCCTACCCACATCCCGATGCCATTGCTCCTGCATAAATCGACAACTTCCAATGTTTCATGCCAGCCGCCCAGCCGTCCCATTTTCAATACAATGATATCGGCTGCCTGCATCTCAATCATCCGCAAAACATCATGGACGCTTGTAATGCTTTCATCCAAACAAATAGGCGTCTGCATAGTTTTTTTTGCCTGTGCGTGGAGATCCCATTCCTGTTCCCCGAAAGGCTGCTCTATCAAAGAAAATCCAATTTCATCAAAAAGCGTAAGCTGAGTAAAACTCTCTTCACTGAATCCGCCATTCGAATCCGCAAAAAACATTATATCAGGATAACGGCTGATAGCCTCTTTCAATAAAACTGTATCAGATTCTGGCGTAATTTTAATTTTGATGCGGCTATAGCCGTTTAAGGCTGCCTGCTCGATGTCACGCAAAAGGCCTTCAGCACTGGCTGCCACCACTACACCTGCCGGAATATCCTTATGGATTCCGCCAATATACTGCCATAACGGGACCCCTTCATATTTTGCAAATAAGTCCCAAACAGCCATTTCGATGGCCGCTTTCGCCATATGATTGCCTTTGACCGGTGCAAAGGCAGTGGCTGCTTCGTGAGGTGACGACAGGTTTTTATCCAGCAATAACGGCTTTAAAACCCGCTCCATCACTAAAGCACAGCTTTCCACCGTTTCTTCCGTATACCAGGGAGTTGAGAATGCTACACATTCTCCGAAACCTTCCAACCCGCTGTCAGATACGACTGTTACTATGATTGATTCACGGTCGTTCACAGTCTGCAGGGAAGTGACAAACGGTTTTTTCAGCTTTTTATGAATTCGCTGGAATTTAATTTCCCGGATCGTCACACCCATGATTTCAACTCTCTTCTAAGCACTTTATTCGAAGCATTGCGCGGCAATGAATGGACTGCACGGATCACTTTCGGGATTTTATAACCGGCAATATGCGATTTCAAATAATCTTTTAAATCTTCCATCACTACTTCTTCATGAAGAACCACAAAAGCCGCCGGCACTTCTCCCCATTGCTCATCGGGCATGCCGCAAACTCCCGCTTCGCGGACAGCCTGATGCCCAAGCAGGGCCTTTTCAATCTCCGCCGGATATACATTTTCACCGCCGGATACTATCAGATCCGAACGCCGGTCAACGACAAACAGGAAACCATCTTCATCCAAGTATCCGATGTCACCCGTATGGAACCAACCATCCTCCTGCACATCCCGCTCCGCAAATTTGCCGATATACCCTGGTGTCACCTGCGGACCCCGAATCATAATTTCCGCTTTTTCACCAGGTGCTGCATTTTCACCAATCTTTATTTGATATAAAAATAAAGGCTTGCCGGACGAACCGATTTTCCTTTTGGCATCTGCCGGCTGCAATGTGGTCGTTTGAGACGATGTTTCCGTCATGCCGTATGTCTGCAGAACAGAGATGCCGAACTTCTCAGCCCGTTCCATATAGGAAATCGGAACCGGACCGCCGCCGGCGAGCATCGCTTTAAAATTTGACGAGACATTTAGGTTTGCTGTTTCCAGCTCACTCAAAACACGCTCCAGTGTCACTGCCACCACAGACATATGAGTCACGGTTCCGTTGCTTAATTCATGAGCACAGACTTTTGCATCGAATTTCGGATGAAGCTGTACACCCATGCCATAGATGAGTGACCGCATCAGTATCGAAAAGCCGCTGATATGGAATAACGGCATGACACAGAGCCAGACGTCCCCGGGTGCAATGCCAATATTCAATGCCGAGGAAACGGCACTTGAGAAATGGTTCTCCGCTGTTTGCCTTACACCTTTTGGATATCCTGTGGTGCCGGATGTATACATGATTGAAATCGTCCGATCCTCTGCCCAATCTTTTTCGGTTGTGAATTTGGAAGGCGTTGCATTTTGAATATCAGAAAAACTGATTTTATTGCCAGAATAGAGTTTCCCTTGCAGTTCTTCATCCACCAATAAATAAGCAGCTTCCGAATCTTGCAATTGATAATCCAATTCCGTCGCTGAAAGCCGTTCATTCAGCATGACCATTTCACAGCCGATATGAAGACATGCATACATAACAAATACAGACTCAGGATGCGATTTGGCGAGAATTGCAACTCTTGTTTCGGAAGTGATGCCAAGAGAAGTCAACCTGCCTGCATAATTTTTCGCCACATCATTGATTTCCGCGAATGTCCATTGCTGCCCGCCATATGACAGCGCCATTCGGCTGCCGCTTAAATGTGCCCTTTGGCTAAGCCAGTTCGGATAGCTCATTATTCAAAATTCCTTTCTGTGAAGCTGAATTCTTACTCACAGCTTCTTTTCTAAAATAATTTTCGATTCTCCGGTATCGTCTGTATAAGTGCCGATGATGTCAAAGCCGCTTTGAATGTTCAACAGCAGCATACTTCGCCATTTATTCTTTGTATGGGTCCTTACGGCGTTATATGACTCATCCCGCGCGTATTCATGCTGCCGCTCCATTAATTCGCGCGCTATTCCCTGATGCCGATACCTTTCATCAATACCACCAAGCCAGCTGTAAAATTGCTCCCGGTTTAAGGCATAGCCGATTTTATAGCCTATGATGCTGTCACCATCCATCGCCACGTCTATTCGCAATTTCGGTTTTTCAGCCATTCTGCCAGCCAAATCATCTGAACTGCTAAAAACTTTCGTATGCAATAAAACCAGTCCATCCAATAACTCGCCTGGCTCCAGCTTGGTAAAACTCCTATATCGAATCGACACTTTCACCACTCTCCGTTCATTCTAAAAAAAGCTGCCCCCTAGAGGACAGCTTTCAATTATTAATAATCAAGGGAAACGAGGAAATTGACCGAAATCAGGCTTGCGTTTTTCTTTGAAAGCATCGCGGCCTTCTTTCGCTTCGTCTGTTGTATAGTAAAGCAATGTAGCATCACCAGCCATTTGCTGAAGACCAGCAAGGCCGTCTGTGTCAGCGTTCATCGCCGCTTTTACGAAACGAAGTGCAGTCGGGCTCATTTCAAGCATCTCTTCGCACCATTTCACTGTTTCATCTTCAAGCTGCTCTAAAGGAACAACAGTATTTACTAAACCCATATCAAGCGCTTCCTGAGCATCGTACTGACGGCACAGGTACCAAATTTCGCGGGCTTTCTTGTGTCCGATGATGCGAGCCAAGTAACCTGAACCATAGCCAGCGTCAAACGAACCAACGCGAGGGCCAGTCTGTCCGAAACGTGCGTTGTCAGCAGCAATCGTCAAATCACAAACGACATGCAATACATGTCCACCGCCGATTGCGTATCCAGCAACCATTGCTACAACCGGTTTAGGAATTACACGGATCAAACGCTGAAGGTCAAGGACATTCAAACGTGGAATCTCATCTTCTCCAACATAACCGCCATGTCCGCGGACACTTTGGTCGCCGCCTGAACAGAAGGCTTTCTCCCCTTCGCCAGTCAATACGATTACGCCTACGTCTGAATTATCGCGGGCGCGTGAAAATGCATCGATCAATTCATGTACCGTTTTTGGACGGAAGGCATTGCGCACTTCCGGACGGTTGATTGTAATCTTTGCAATCCCATTATAAATTTCATATTTGATATCTTCATATGTACGCTCACTTACCCATTCACGTGTCATGATTTTCCTCCTAAAAATTCATTTTAAATACTCCCCTACTATTGTAGCAAATTCAGCAGGTTTTTCCACATGTAAAGCATGTCCAGCCATAATCTCCCTGTGTTCGGCATTCGGCATCAGAGAAACCATCTCTTCCGCTATCGCCGTAAACTTCTCATCCAACCGTCCCGTAACTAATAATACCGGAAGCTGCAGTTGGCTGATTGTTTCCCAATAAGATTTCTGCGCACCTGTGCCCATGCCGATCAGGCTGTTTGCAAGACCTATCGGATCTTGCGCCAGCCGTTCTTCCCTGACATCCCTTTTCACTGGTTCAGGCAAGGCTTCTTGTGTTTTAAAGAGCGGAATCTTCTCCCAGCTATCGACGAAAGAAATGACTCCCCCTGATATAATCCGTTCGGCCAATCTGCCATCATTTTTACTTCGCTCGCTGCGGTGCTCTTCAGTCTTTAAACCAGGCGAAGAACTTTCCAGCAATAAAGCCGAAAGCCGCCCGGGAAATTCGCAGGCATAGGCAAGAGCTGTTCGTCCGCCCATCGAATATCCTGCCAAGGCAAAGTTCGTCAGCCCCAAATGGTCAAATATTTTTTCCAAATCCCGCAGCTGCTGCTCCATTGAATACCGCTCCGGATCTTTTGGACTGTCGGTGCCACCGTGGCCAAGCAGATCAATAAGCACAATTTTATATTCTTCAAAATGAGGGACAATCTTGTGCCAGGTTTCAGTGCTGCCGGTGAAACCATGGAGAAATACCAGCGCCTGATCTTTATCTTCATTCAATAGTTCAATGTGATAATTGACGCCTTCAATCTCCAATTTCATTGCCCGTCCAGCTCCTCGATCAACTGATTCCACAACTCTCTGTGGACCCGCACATTCGTTTTCCGGTCCGTAAACACTTCAATGATTTTAACGGCTTTTTGTTTTTTCGTACGAAGAGCCTCAACAAATTGCTCTTTCGTTTCGACAGCAGCGTAATCAGCGTCATACATTCTAGCTGCATCCTCGAATTTCAATCCTGTAGGCGTACCGAATAGCTCTTCGAAATAACGTTCTTCCTGTGACTGCGGCAGATACGAAAAAATTCCGCCACCGTCGTTGTTCATTACAATAATCGTTAAATCCGTTTCCTGCATTTTCGAAGCAATCAAGCCGTTCATATCATGCAGGAATGATAAGTCTCCGATAAACAGATAAGCCGGACGCTTCTTCGCTGCCTGCACGCCAAATGCCGTCGATACAACTCCGTCAATGCCATTGGCACCGCGGTTGGCATAAATCATGACGTCACGAGATGTGGATTTAAAATAAGTATCCGTATCTCTTATAGGCATGCTGCTGCTGACAATAAGGTCACAATGATCAAGTTCATCAAACAGTACCTTCGCCAGCACACCTTCATCCACTTTTTCATTGCAATGGACTTCTGCAAGCTCCCAAAATAACTCAGACGCAGCTGTCCATTTTTCCGTATAGGAATTGGTCGCCTTCGTTTCAATCGCCAATCGCCATAAACCGTCAGTTGATGCTTGTATATGATGAGTAACAACAGATTGCGCATCCCGCATCATAGGTGATTCATCAAAAACAACATACGTTTTAGGTTTTACTGAAGCTAAATAAAGCGTTAGAGGTTTTGAGACTGGCTGCGGTCCAATGCGTATAACCATAGCCGGTTCCATTATGTTTTTAAAAACTTCGCTTTTCAAAATGGCATCATAGCTGTCGATTATCAAATCCTTGCAGTTTTCATCTACATTGCTGCGAACATTGGATAACGGATCAGCAAGAACCGGCCAATTCAATTTCCGGATAAACGCCCAAAATTCAGCAGGCATCTTTTCAGTCATTTCTCCTATAATCAGAAGCCCTTTTTCGTCCTTAACGGTTTCCATTAAAAATTGTTCCACTGATGAAGATAACCGTGACTCATCTTTTAAATGCGTTATTTCACCTGGGCTGTCATACTGCTGTTCAAAATCCAGGATCAAAGGTTCACGGAAAGGCACATTCAGATGAACCGGACCTCTCGGCTCGGATACAGCATTCTTAACTGAACGATGCAAATGGCGCACCAAAAAATCCAACCGGTTTTCAGGTTCCGGCATCGGTAAATCTACAGACCATTTAACATGTGAGCCGAAAAGATCGATTTGATTGATTGCCTGCGGCGCTCCGACTTCCCGAAGTTCATGCGGACGATCAGCCGTCACTACGATCAATGGAATTCTCGCATAGAAAGCTTCGACTATCGCAGGGAAATAATTCGCCGCTGCAGTTCCCGATGTGCAAAGAAGCATCACCGGCTCTCCAGATGCCTTCGCCATTCCCAGTGCAAAATAAGCCGCCGACCGTTCATCAATTTGTCGGTAAACGGCCAGTCCTTCTTCTTTCATACAGGCATAAGCCAATGGTGTCGACCTCGAACCGGGACTGATCACCACGTTTTTTACCCCCTGGTTCACCAAACTGTGGGTGAACGCAGATACGTATTCAGTTAAATATTTACGATTCGTCACTCAATTGACCTCCCAAGGCACGAAGCATCGGACGGAATTTCACCCAAGTCTCAGCATACTCCGACTCTGGAGTGGAATCTTCGACAATTCCGCCCCCTGCATATAAATAAGCTTCTTTTCCATCCAATAAAGCTGAACGGATCGCTACAGCAAACTCCCCATCGCCCTTTGCATCTATCCAGCCGATTGGTGCTGCGTAGAAGCCCCTATTCATCGTTTCATATTGTCTGATCAGGCTAAGCGCCGATTGCCGCGGTTCTCCGCCAAGTGCAGGCGTCGGATGAAGATCTCTTACAAGGTCGATCAAATTCGACCCCTGTTTTAATTCTCCTTCAACCGGCGTGTATAAATGTTGAATATCTCTTACCTTCATCAATTTCGGCTTTTTCGGTACAAACTGTTCGCTGCAATGAGCTGCAAAAACTTTACTGATCATGTCCACTACGTATTGATGTTCCGAACGGTTTTTTCTGTCATTCAATAAATCATTTCCGAGTTCATTATCTTTTTCAACGGTTTTTCCTCTTGGAGTTGAACCAGCCAGACAAGTTGATAAAGCCTGACGATCTTCAACTTTCACCAGCCGTTCAGGAGTTGCGCCAAAGAAGAATTGCTCCTCCGCTTCTAATCCAAAAAGGAAGCTTTCAGGCTGTTCCTTTGAGACCTGATAAAGGGCAGAAGAAGCTGATAAAGTTTTATCGAAGTCTAATCTTAGAACTCTTGCAATAACGACTTTATCCGCCTGTTTTGCCTTAATTACACCTGTAACTTTATCAATGGAAGATAGATAGGAAGCTTTTTTCAATTCTTCCCTCCCCTTAACCTCAGGCTTTTTATAGGTAACCGGTTCGGATACCTGTGCTGCATGAATCAACTTATCCCGCTCTTTTCGCAAAGCTTCAAACTCAGGAAAAGTATCTTCTTTTTTAGTGATTAGATGAATACTGATATAAGCACGATCATTTTTTATTACCAACTGGAATGTCGGAACTGCAAAATAAGCTTCCGGAAATTCGCGCCAAATACTCTGCGATTTGTTCAGCGGATCAAACGAAAAACCGCCAAACAGGATTGGCTCCACGAAATGTTCTTCATTAACAATCTGCTTGCACAGGTTTTGCCAATTGTTTTTTACATCTTCAAATCGCCCTTGGTGATTGGCACCAGTCAGCACATGTGCATGACCCAGTCCGACAAGTGTAAAAGTCTTCTCAGGATTCTGCCAGAAAAATCGTTTGCCTTTATAAAAGCCTTCTCCTGCTTCAAAAAAAGCTAATGCAGACATTCTGTTCACTTCAATGGTTTCTGTATAAAAGCGGTATGCGACATACCTAGAATTATTTCGTTTTTCGGCCGATGAATACTGTGGTCGATTCATCAAATTACCTCCGTTTATATGGTAGCTCCCAGAATTACTGGAAAAGCTCTCAAACTTTTTAACCTCTACCCTCTATCATACTCTTTTCTGCTAAAATCAGCACAACATTTGCTGTAATCCGATCAAATTTGCAGTACAATATAATATGGAATATATAGAGGAGAGATACAACATGACGACAACTTTACAAGCGGATAGCGGCTGGCGTGTCTGGTGGCAGTTAACCCGCCCACACACCTTGACTGCATCATTTGCTCCCGTTTTTTTAGGAACGATGATCGCTATAAGAAATACACAGATTGATTGGCTATTATTCGCTGCCATGCTGGTTGCCAGCCTTTTAATTCAAGCTGCAACCAATATGTTCAATGAATATTATGATTTTGCACGAGGACTGGATAACGAAAAATCAGTAGGAATCGGCGGAGCAATTGTTCGAAATGGTGTTAAACCGAAAACGGTGCTGACCCTTGCTTTTATCCTTTATGCTATAGCCGGTATTCTTGGCATCTATATCTGTATGCAAACAAGCTGGTGGCTTCTGGTTGTTGGCGGTATAGCAATGCTTGTGGGTTATCTCTATACAGGCGGCCCATATCCGATTGCTTACACACCATTCGGAGAGTTGTTTTCGGGATTATTTATGGGTTTTCTTATCGTCATTATCGCTTTTTACATTCAGACTGGTACGGTTACAACGGATGCAATCTTGCTATCTGTTCCAAGCACACTTCTTGTAGCAGCAATTATGATGTCCAACAACATCAGAGATATAGTCGGTGATGCTGCAAGCGGCCGTAAAACTTTAGCTATTCTTGCCGGCCGTGCAGCTGCAGTCAACATACTCCTAGGGTTCTTCGTACTGTCATACGTTTGGATAGCAGTCATGGTTCTATTTGGAATGATTACCCCATGGGCATTATTAGTTTTCCTTAGCATTTTGAAACCTATTAAAATCATTCAGATCTTTAAACGCTATACAGAACCCTTAAAAGTAATGCCTGCAATGAAAGATACAGGAATCACTAATACACTTTTTGCATTTCTGTTAGCTATAGGTTTATTACTTGGTCACATCATATAAGATATTTCAAGAGCATTCTCACAATGAGAGTGCTTTTAATTTTTTATTTTAAAGTCATTTTCTTTGTTTCATCTCTTTATTAATTTGATCACTTAATACTTCCTTAACTTCAGGACTATAATTTAGACAACAAAAACATACTAAGATTAGTAGGACGAACCAAGGCATTGGTTTGTCCTGCTATTTTTCTTATAGTAGAGGTGGAGCGGAGGTCGAGAGCGGTTTGGGGTCTAGAATCCGGAATTAAAACGGACCTCCTTCACCCCCTTATCTGAATCAGGTTTGAGTATGTGGGATCCGTTGAGATCGTGTAGAAGAAATGGGAATCGGTAAGGATCGGTGAAGCTTCCAAACTAATTAAAGGAGTGTGGGAGATGAAACATGTCATCGCTTTTGATGTCAGTATGGGGAAAAGCTATGTTGTAGTTTATAACTCGTTGAAAACCTGTATCGCTGAAAAGGAAATCCAGCACACGCGCGCAGATTTTGCTGAGTTGAAGTTGCTAATTGACGACCTAACCGCAGGTTATGATGAAGTGCCACATCTGGTATTCGAAGCTACCGGGGTCTATTCACGGCCACTCGAACGCTTCATGCAGGAAAACGATTATCCGTATTACCTGATGAATCCCTTAGAAGCCAAACTGCAGAGCGACCGTTTGCGAAAGCATAAGACCGACCGGGCAGACGCCCATCAGCTCGCAAGCAGTCATTTCCAAAATGAACGCCGCTTGGAGACGCCTTCAACCGATTGTTACCGGCAATTCAAGAAGCTGTCCCGGCATTACGCCGATCTGGACGATGAATTGACCGTCGTCCGGGGACGCCTGCACGCGGAACTGCAGCTCACGTTCCCTGAACTGACTGGCTTGTTTACGACAAAAGCGGACCTCTTTCTCCGGTTGGTGCAGTTGTTTCCGCATCCAGACCTCGTATTGGGGTACTCCAAGACAGTGCTCAAAAACCGGATTCTAGCCAACACCGAGAAGCGGATGTCCGCGAAAAAAGCAGAAGAAAAAGCCATCCAGCTGCTGGATGCCGCAGGCAGTTCCAATCCCGCAGTAAAGGTCGATGACCTGTCTTGTGAGCTGGTCCGGCTGTACGCGAAACGGTTCCAGGAGCTTGTCTTGCTGAAAGAGGCGTGTATCGAGAAAATGGCGGCGCTGGCTTCTCCATTGGATGAGTATGCTATTCTGTTAAGCATTCCGGGCATCGGGGAGAATACCGCCGTTCGCCTGCTTGCCGAGATCGGCGATATCCACCGGTTTGAGAATCACAAACAGTTGAATGCTTTTGCCGGCATTGACATCCGCCGGTACCAATCGGGCAAGTTTCTCGCGAAGGACCGCATCAATAAGCGTGGAAACAAACACCTCCGCAAATTGCTCTATATCATCATCATGAACATGCTTAAACAAAAGCGCCTGTCGCAGAACCACCTGGTGGATTATTACCAGAAATTAAAAAAAAAACCTTATAACAAATGTCATAAGGTTGCCGTGGTGGCGTGTATGAACAAGCTGCTCAAAACGATCCACCACTTGGTCACACACCAATTACGCTACGATTACAGGCTGAGCCCCTGCACCGTGGCACCTAAAGTTTAACACATTCTTCCCCTGCGAAAAAATGAAAAAGCCGGAGGTTTTTTTGGCATGCTCATTTTTAACCCGATCCACTTTCCGCCTTCAAGAAGAGGGGGAATTTCAAAAAACTTCTTTAAAGTTGAGAAAAATCTATTGACTAATCGTAAGAAAAGCGTCCTGCAAATTCATGCAGGACGCTTTCTTCAAAATATGACCCCTACGGGATTCGAACCCGTGTTACCGCCGTGAAAGGGCGGTGTCTTAACCGCTTGACCAAGGGGCCAATTACTGGCGGAGAAGGAGGGATTTGAACCCTCGCGCCGGTTGCCCGACCTACACCCTTAGCAGGGGCGCCTCTTCAGCCACTTGAGTACTTCCCCAGTATGGCTCCGAAGGTAGGACTCGAACCTACGACCATCGCATTAACAGTGCGGTGCTCTACCACTGAGCTACTTCGGAATGGTGGGCCTAAATGGACTCGAACCATCGACCTCACGCTTATCAGGCGTGCGCTCTAACCAGCTGAGCTATAGGCCCATAACATAACGTTAAAATAATGGAGCGGGTGAAGGGAATCGAACCCTCATCATCAGCTTGGAAGGCTGAGGTTTTACCACTAAACTACACCCGCAAAAAATGGTGGGTCAGGACGGAATCGAACCGCCGACACTTAGAGCTTCAATCTAATGCTCTACCAACTGAGCTACTGACCCATATTTTTTGAAAAAATGGCGGTCCCGACCGGGATCGAACCGGCGATCTCCTGCGTGACAGGCAGGCATGTTAACCGCTACACCACGGGACCATTTGGTTGCGGGGGCAGGATTTGAACCTGCGACCTCCGGGTTATGAGCCCGACGAGCTACCGAACTGCTCTACCCCGCGATAATAGTAAGAACTAATTTTCATCAAAAATAAGATGTCCACACATTTTAAAAATATGGAGGAGGAAGAGGGATTCGAACCCCCGCGGGATTTGACTCCCCTGTCGGTTTTCAAGACCGATCCCTTCAGCCAAACTTGGGTATTCCTCCGAGATAATATATGATGGTGGACCTTGCAGGACTCGAACCTGCGACCGGACGGTTATGAGCCGTCTGCTCTAACCAACTGAGCTAAAGGTCCTAAAAAAGTGGCGGCAGAGGGGATCGAACCCCCGACCTCACGGGTATGAACCGTACGCTCTAGCCAGCTGAGCTACGCCGCCTGGATCTTTATATAAAAATGGTGGAGCCTAGCGGGATCGAACCGCTGACCTCCTGCGTGCAAGGCAGGCGCTCTCCCAGCTGAGCTAAGGCCCCGTGAAAATGGTCGGGAAGACAGGATTCGAACCTGCGACCCCTTGGTCCCAAACCAAGTGCTCTACCAAGCTGAGCTACTTCCCGGACTATCAATGCTGGATGAAAAAATATGGCGCGCCCGAGAGGACTCGAACCTCTAACCGCTTGATTCGTAGTCAAGTACTCTATCCAATTGAGCTACGGGCGCTTGCTATGAATGCTGCTGTTTTTGTCAAACAAATGGTGCCGAGGACCGGAATCGAACCGGTACGGTAGTCACCTACCGCAGGATTTTAAGTCCTGTGCGTCTGCCAGTTCCGCCACCCCGGCTTAGGGTCGGCTTGTCTGCAAAAAAATGGAGCGGAAGACGGGGGTCGAACCCGCGACCTCCACCTTGGCAAGGTGGCGTTCTACCACTGAACTACTTCCGCAAAAAATGGTGCGGGTGAAGGGAGTCGAACCCCCACGCCCGAAGGCGCTAGATCCTAAGTCTAGTGCGTCTGCCAGTTCCGCCACACCCGCGTGGCAAATATGAAATTAAAAATGGTGAGCCATGAAGGATTCGAACCTTCGACCCTCTGATTAAAAGTCAGATGCTCTACCAACTGAGCTAATGGCTCATGCAATGAGTGGTGCCGGAGAAAGGACTTGAACCCTCAACCTACTGATTACAAGTCAGTTGCTCTACCAGTTGAGCTACTCCGGCGAAAGAGAAATAAATGGTGGAGGATGACGGGATCGAACCGCCGACCCTCTGCTTGTAAGGCAGATGCTCTCCCAGCTGAGCTAATCCTCCAATATGTATGCCCAGCGACGTCCTACTCTCACAGGGGGAGATCCCCCAACTACCATCGGCGCAAAAGAGCTTAACTGCCGTGTTCGGGATGGGAACGGGTGTGGCCTCTTTGCCATCATCACTGGACTATGTGGTTATTTCTGAAAGACAAGTTTTATTATATCAACTCTGGCGAGTTTTACAAGCCCTTTTTTAGCAGCTTTTCGCCTTTTTATTCTTTCAAAACTGGATAAACGACATGGAAACGGGTCAAACAAAGCAATTCATAAAAGTAATTGGTTAAGTCCTCGATCGATTAGTATTCGTCAGCTGCACGTGTCGCCACGCTTCCACCTCGAACCTATCTACCTCATCGTCTTTGAGGGATCTTACTTGCTTGCGCAATGGGAAATCTCATCTTGAGGGGGGCTTCGTGCTTAGATGCTTTCAGCACTTATCCCGGCCACACATAGCTACCCAGCGATGCCCCTGGCGGAACAACTGGTACACCAGCGGTGTGTCCATCCCGGTCCTCTCGTACTAAGGACAGCTCCTCTCAAATTTCCTGCGCCCGCGACGGATAGGGACCGAACTGTCTCACGACGTTCTGAACCCAGCTCGCGTACCGCTTTAATGGGCGAACAGCCCAACCCTTGGGACCGACTACAGCCCCAGGATGCGATGAGCCGACATCGAGGTGCCAAACCTCCCCGTCGATGTGGACTCTTGGGGGAGATAAGCCTGTTATCCCCGGGGTAGCTTTTATCCGTTGAGCGATGGCCCTTCCATGCGGAACCACCGGATCACTAAGCCCGTCTTTCGACCCTGCTCGACCTGTACGTCTCGCAGTCAAGCTCCCTTCTGCCTTTACACTCTGCGAATGATTTCCAACCATTCTGAGGGAACCTTTGGGCGCCTCCGTTACTCTTTAGGAGGCGACCGCCCCAGTCAAACTGCCCGCCTGACACTGTCTCCCACCCCGATCAGGGGTGCGGGTTAGAAGTTCAATACAACCAGGGTAGTATCCCACCGACGCCTCCCCCGAAGCTGGCGCTCCGGGTTCATTGGCTCCTACCTATCCTGTACAAGTTGCACCAAAATTCAATATCAGGCTACAGTAAAGCTCCACGGGGTCTTTCCGTCCTGTCGCGGGTAACCTGCATCTTCACAGGTACTATAATTTCACCGAGTCTCTCGTTGAGACAGTGCCCAGATCGTTACGCCTTTCGTGCGGGTCGGAACTTACCCGACAAGGAATTTCGCTACCTTAGGACCGTTATAGTTACGGCCGCCGTTTACTGGGGCTTCGGTTCGCACCTTCGCTTGCGCTAAGCACTCCCCTTAACCTTCCAGCACCGGGCAGGCGTCAGCCCCTATACGTCACCTTACGGTTTTGCAGAGACCTGTGTTTTTGCTAAACAGTCGCCTGGGCCTATTCACTGCGGCTCTCTCGGGCT